>NZ_ARWE01000001.1:0-600000 GCF_000384395.1 Geopsychrobacter electrodiphilus DSM 16401 | reverse complement strand
CCAACGCTAAACTGATCGTGACAGCGCATCCGAGCAAGATGGAGCGGGTTAAAGAGCTGGGCGCCGATCTGGTCCTCGACTTCACCACCACCCCCGACTTCAGCGAAGCGGTTAAGGAATTCACCCATAAAAAAGGGGTGGATGTCATCCTCGACCATGTCGGCGCCAAGTACCTCGCGCCCAACATGGCGAGCCTGGGCTATACCGGCAAGCTGGTCATCATCGGCATCATCAGCGGCATCAAGGCCGAACTCAACCTGGCGTTGATGATGGTCAAACGCCAGCAGATCATCGGCAGCGTGCTGCGCAGCCGCCCGGTTCCCGAAAAGGGCGAGATCGTCGCCGAGTTCACCCGTCGCGCCCTGCCCAAGTTCGCCGACCGTTCGATCGTACCGATCATCGAACAGGTCTTCGACATCGAGCAGATTCAGGATGCACACCGCATGATGGAAGAGGACAAACACTTCGGCAAGATTGTGCTGAAGATCGGCTGAACTCCGCCGCACCAGTATGACCAAAGGGCCGCAGGCGATCATCGCCTGCGGCCTTGATGAGAATATTAACAAGGTTCAGGCACTACCGCCCCCATAGATACTTTCTGGAGGGAATTTCTTTTGGCCTACCCTTCAATCCGCAACACTGAGGTCTGAAAAGGATGGGTAACTCTTGGTTTAACCCTCGAAACCGGTTACCTATACAGTGGCGCCAGTTTTCGGTTGAGGGGGATTTTTGTTATCTGCTCTTCTATCCATTCAAATATCTCTGAGATACAGACGGGCTTGTAAAACATTTTGCACCCCAGCTTCTCAGCCTGTTCACATTCCTTCGAACTCCAGGTACCAGAAATTACGGCTTTATTTTGAATAATTCCCTTGCACCCTCTTTGGCTCTGAGTTTCAACAAATTCTAAGCCTGTCATATTGGGCATCCGATTGTCAGTCAATAAGATATCGCCGCAGGCATCTACATGAGGGCAAGGTTTTTCACGATCTGAGTAGAGAGGGCAAATCGTTGGATCGGCCGCGCTTATGACCTCATAGCCTCTTTGTTCCAGCAAAATGGTCATGAGCCGACGGCTCGCTTCATCATCTTCGAATACAATTATTCTTGGAGTCATGATTCGTGCCTTAGGTTAAATGAAACGCAAATGCATAACTTAAATGGCGCGAGAAATTCGCCATCAGGAGTTAAAAATAGGTTTTGATCCTGATAAAAGCTTTTTTAACAACGGCGAACGCACACGAGACAAAACGGAGCATCTCCCGCCCTTGGATAATTCCTGCAATTGAGTTCGAACTTCATTTAAGCGCGAAATTCTCAATTTGCAAGTCAAGCTCAGTTAACTCTCCCGCTAGTGAGTTGAGCTGAATAAAAACCTGTCACTGAAGCCCTGAACAGGGGGTTATATTTCAATTGTGGCGACAAATAAAAACTCAAAGCTAACCAGACGGTGAGTTACTCATATTGCAGAGAGGTATGAGCCGTTACCGGAAAATACCTCCAGAGCATTGCGCCGGAAGCGATAGATTACTTGACTGGTAAACAATTGGTGTTATAGTCAGGTCTGTGATCCACGAAAAAGCCAAACCTGTTGAAAAGCAGGGACGGAAAGCGGCGGATCTTCCCTCTCACACCTCACAAGATGGCCGAGCTACCGAAGGATGATAAATCCAACGGAGAGCTCGGTTTTTTTTGTAAGCGAATGAAAGGAGATCCACAAATGGGCATGAATTGGAAAATTGATGGTACCTACTTCGAAACTTGCAACTGTGACACGGGCTGTCCCTGCGTATTCCTGAGTGCTCCACCCAGCGGTGATTGCACCGCGCTGGTCGGCTGGCACATTACCAACGGGCATTTCGATGAGATCAACCTTCGCGACCTCAACGCCGTCCTGGCCGTCCACTCTCCCGGCCACATGGCCGAAGTCCCCTGGCAGGCCGCTCTCTACATTGACAGTAAAGGGGATTCCGGACAGCAGGAAGCGCTGAGCAAAATATTTTCCGGCCAGGCCGGCGGGCACCCGTCGCGACTGGCCACACATATCGGCGAATTCTTCGGGGTCAAAAGTGTCGAGATAGTTTATCAGGCTAGCGGTAAAAACCGCAGCCTGAGCATTCCGGGGATTGCCGCGGCCGAAATCGAAGCGATCGGCGGCCAGGCGGAAGGAGAAGCGACCATCTCCGGCCATCCCCTCGCCATTGCCCCTGGATACCCGCTGGTGGTCGCAAAATCCAAACGCATGAACTACACCGACCACAGCTTTCATTGGGAGATTACCCAGAAGAACGGCTACTACTCTCCCTTCGCTTATAACGGATGAACTCTGTCGGTTCGACATATAGCCGCGATCAGGCGATTGTTCTCGGAGGGCTGGCCGGGCTCTGCCTGCTGGCCTGGCTTTATCTGTTCTACCTGGCCAGAATGATGGGCCAGATGCCGGCCGGCATGGCCATGACCGAGCCACAGATGATGAGCTGGAGCGGGACCGATTTGCTGTTCTGCTTCATCATGTGGGCGGTGATGATGGTCGGCATGATGATCCCCTCGGCCGCGCCAATGATCATGATCTTCTCCCAGACCTACCGCAAACAGTTCGGCCAAGGACAGCCTTACGTCCCAACCAGCCTGTTCGTCCTCGGCTACCTGGCGGTCTGGACGGCCTTCAGTCTGGTTGCCACTGCTGCCCAGTGGGGGCTGCATACAACCGCCCTGCTCTCACCAACCCTGCTCAAAAGTACCAGCCCGATGCTTGGCGGCGTCATCCTTATTGCCGCCGGTCTCTTCCAGTGGACTGATCTGAAACAGCGCTGCCTGCAGCACTGTCGCTCGCCCCTGAACTTTTTGCTGAACGAATGGCGCGATGGCCGTTTGGGGGCCCTGAGCATGGGGCTTCGTCATGGCCTGTTCTGCCTGGGTTGCTGCTGGGCGCTAATGGGGTTGTTGTTCGTCACCGGGGTAATGAACCTGCTCTGGGTGGCATTGATCGGCATCTTTGTGCTGGTCGAAAAACTGGTCCTTTTTCAGCGCTGGGTGAGTGGCAGTGCAGGAGCGCTACTGGTCAGCTGGGGGCTTTGGCAGCTTTTGGCACACTGATGATCCCCGCACGGGCATAACCAACAAGGCTGCAGCTCAGCACCAGATGAAATCACCAAAGTTTTTATTTTTATAAATGTACCTGAACCTGTTTATTCACTAACAGGCGAAAGACAAGCTTTTCAACAATTAATAGAAACGAATTTTCTGTCGGTGGGTGTGCTTTAAGCCCATAGGTGTAGAGTGCCCGCACATAGAAAGAGATTTTTTTGTATCGAGATATCGGCATGCGAACCATACGTTCAATGAAGGCCGATAACCTCTTCTTTGCCGTTCAATTAATCGAACTTGACGGCATGGACAGCGGCCTCGACCTGCCAAAGTTGGCCCTAAAAAATAATAGTTTCATGAATTACTAATGAGTTATTATACTGACTCCGTAGCTAATTATGACTATCTCGATAGTATTAATGTACTTACCAAGGTTTATGCCCGCGAAAATTTCATTTGGAGGGGAAAATGCGCTCATCTTGTGGTTGGCAGGGAAATGTTACGGGTCGCACCTTGCTACGATAGCTAAATCAGGAGCGCCGTTCAAGGCGGATGTGGATGGTAGTTTCTAACACAAACTATGAGAAGGACAAAGGGGACTACCCTATTCTCCGTATTGGTTGGTCTTGGCCGGATGATTGACGGGCGCAGATATGAACCGCTTGGCGTTTGGTCACATCTATACTGACCAAGAAGTTGCTAATCCCAAAATTGCTCCGAATAAAAATATACCGAACCAGGGACTATCAACCTTGGCGGCAGCATTCAACTCAATGTATTCAGGGGCAGGTATGAGTGGCTGATATTTGGCAGTTGAGCCAAGATGATGACCAATAAAATCGCTACAAGTAGACACGAATAATGTGCAGATGTTCAACAGGGGCTATGTTTTGAGCACTACGTATAATATCCGGAAAGTTTTGATTGCAGATGATCACTCGCTGTTACGCAACGGTCTCAAGCAATTGCTGCAACAGCTGTGGAGTGATATCACCGTTGTTGAGTCCAATGACTGCCGGCAAACCCTCGACATGATGGGTGCCCATCCCGATATTGACCTTGTTCTGTTTGATCTGAATATGCCAGGCCTTGATGGCTTCAAGGTTCTGGAGATATTAGCCAATAACCCCTGTGCTGCGCCTATTATTGTTGTTACTGCTTCCGATGATATTTTTGACATGCAAAGGACACTGGATGCTGGCGCGGTGGGTTACATCCTTAAAAGTGAATCCAACGAGGTAATACTCAGGGCAATTCAACTGGTGCTCGCAGGTGGCATCTATGTAACGCCGAGCATTACATGCAAACAAGCTGGCGGGAGAGGTCAGGCAAACCTTTCTTTTTCAAAGCTGACATCACGCCAATGCGAGGTGTTGCGATTAATGATGCAGGGAGCCTCCAACAAGGATATCGCCAAGGCTTTGAATCTGTCTGAGGTCACGGTCAAAACTCATGTTGGTGCGATACTGAAGACTCTTGATGTGGTTAGCCGCACTCAGGCGGTATTGGCGGCAAAAAAACTCGGCTATCAGGATAAGTGATTTGACAGCTGACGCTGAACTTGGCGGATGAAGGCGCGAATTCTGGCTGGAGAGACTGGCTTGTGCCATACATAATGGCCATTATCACTCATCTCTTTCATGCGTTCCGGTGTTATGTCGCCGGTCATGATAATCGCCGGGATGTGTTTACCCACCCGACTTTGTATGGCTTCAATCGCCTGCAAACCGGTTTTGTTATCTCGCAACTGTAAATCAGCAATCACTGCATCAGGGGCTCGACTGGCATGATCAATCAGTTTCACAGCCTTATCGGCAGAGTCGGCAGCAATCACCTCATGCCCCCAGTGTTCCAGCAGCTTTTTGGTCGCCAGAAGAATTGTCTGCTCATCATCCACCACAACAATACACATGGACAGCGCTTCGTCACTATTCTGCTCGGTATCAATATCTTCCTTGAAAGCACTAGCGGATATCGCGCCTACTGCTTGCGGTAAGGTTATCGTAAACACTGAGCCTTTCCCGGGTTCAGATTGTAAATCCAGCCTGTAGTCCAAGAGTCGCGCAAGACGATCAACGATAGCCAACCCAAGCCCAAGACCTTGGGAGCGGTCGCGTTCCGGGTTGTGTAATTGATGAAATTCTCGAAAGATTTCTCTTCGATGCTCCACCGCAATACCGATACCGGTATCTGCAACATCAATCACGATATCACGCCCTTTATGTTGGCAACGTAGAGTTATCGAGCCGTAATTGGTATAGCGTAAAGCATTGCTTAGCAGGTTGCGGATAATCGTTTCAAGCAAAGCCGGGTCACTGTGCACAGCGGTATCGCAATTCGCAATTGACAATGAAAGACCTTTTAAATTGGCCTGCTGTACATATTCATCTTGTAACCGGCCAAGCAGTCCAGCCAGGCGAAAATCTTTCAGCTTGGGCACCACTGCACCAGCATCCAACTTTGAGATATCCAACAAGGCATTCAACAGCATTCCCAACGCAGAGACAGCGTCACCAATATGCTGTGCTATTTCCTTGTCTTCTTTCTTCCGGGCGCGCATGGCCAATGTCCCGGTGAACATGGCTAGCGCGTGCAACGGTTGACGCAAATCATGGCTGGCGGCGGCCAAAAATTTCGATTTGGCCAGATTGGCTTGCTCTGCCGACTCTTTTTCCCGAGCCAGTGCCATACGCAGACCGATAAGTTCCTTCATTGATCGGGCGCGCTTGGAGGCGACCAGCGGCGTTAAAATAATCAGCGTTATCACAACGGCTGCGGTCGCATAGTGCTCTCTGGTGCCCTGAAACAGTAACATAATGACAATTGGCGGCATTGATAGCGCAACGTACGCCTTGACAGCAGGCATATAAGATACCGTCATCGTGACAAATACAGCTGTTACCGCAACAAATGCGGCAAGATTCATTTGCATCTCGAATGAATTAGGCACAAAGAGGAGATAGGATGCCCCTCCCCAAGCCGCAGCATTCAACCCCATAACAACAACTATACGGTGTCCCCATTTTCTATCAAGCGGTAACGACGGCTGCTGGCGGCGAAACGTTAGCAGAGTGCCTATCCTTATAAGGGAGGTAACAGATACCAGAGAAACCCATAACACCAGGTTGAACATGGCAACCTTGCCAATAAACAGGGTGATAGTAACAATCGCCACCATAATGTTTAACATAGGCGACAGTAATGGGGTGCCATAGGTGGCCAGAATCAATTCTGATTCGACCTCATTACTCTTTGCACGTTGTTCGTTGGTTCTCTTTTTTTTCATCACAGAATTTATCCGGAAATGTAATCGCTAAAAAACTATTTAAGCCCAAATATCATTGAAGAAAGATATATGCTTCAACTCACGCGAGATCGTGGGCTTGTCCACACCGATCTCCTCTGCGCTCAGTCCTTGTTTCCAACCCGCTTTCATCAACCCGAGAATCAGGTATCTTTGATCGCTGGCGAGCTGTGTGTAGGTCTTCATCTGTGCTCCTTTCTCTTGGTCGTTTTAAGTACCTTCGACGTTACCGCAGCTCGCCACTTAAACTCATCTACAAAAGTTGCACCTCAGAATTGAATCCGCCGAAGTAAAAAATAAGTGAGATGAAGTTTATTCTACTGAATTACAAATACAGCCTTCAGGAAAAATCCGGAACCGATACAAAAGTATCAATCGCCTCATACCTAAGGATAATGGTGTTTCTCCCAAATTAGCGCAATACTAAGTGATTCTAAGACTGATGAATTCAAAGGGGGACACTTCCACATGAAAAATGCTTTCGTAAATAACTAATTTGCGGTTAAACTAAAGTGTTTCAATTTAACACTTAATTATGACTATTTCGATAGTATTAATGTACTTAACAATAGTTTATGCTCGCGAAAATTACATTTGGAGGAAAAAATGCGCTCAGTTTTCATTGTTTCAATGCTTTCGTTACTGATGATTATCGCTGCCCAAACGGTTTTTGCCGATGTCACAGCAAAATACAAGATTGCAAAGGCCGCAGACTTCCAAATTGTGAAATTCCATGACGCAGATCATGTCCGTTCGGAGTATTGGTCTTATGGCAAAATGGGACCGGCTACGGTTAAGAATGGCGAAAAGATGTATTTGGTCAATGGAAAACAGGTTATTGATATGACGGCAGCCTATGCCGCGCTTAAAGGGATGATGGGCAAAGCAGGGGTTGCATCCTCGAACCCCCAGATCATGATCAAGGCAACCGGGCGCAAAGAGACGATCGCCGGTATTACCGGTGAGGTTTTTCAAGTCACCGAAAACGGCAAGAGCCATGAGGCTGTCATTGGGCAGAACAAACAGCTGGCGGACGTTGGTAAGGGAATGGGCGCGGTTATCAATGGCATGGCCGGAGATTCGAAATCGGGAGAATTCCTGCAACATCTGGACACTGAGGATACCATTAAAGACCCGGCTTTGCTGCGTTTCGACCAGTCTTTTGTGCTGGTCAGCGTCACCGAGGGTGAGATCCCTGCTTCAGATTTCAACGTAAAGTGAATCGCTTCAAAGCCAGGTAAATTTATTTCAACCGGAGGGCACAATGAAGGCATTAAGTTTCGGTGGGATGCTGGTCCTGCTGAGCCTGTCTCTTTTATTGACGGACGCAGGAAGGGTTGTAGCGATTAACCTGCCGGCGGCGACGGTGAAAGGGCTGTCTCACCAGGCCAGGCCAACGGGCGTGTCTTCTCTGGTAAAGGGCCCCGCAGTCCAGGGCTGCCCCAAACTTGTGGCCCGAGAACTACACATTGTGCGTGTTGTTCCGCAAAGAGCCAGTACTGGGGAACAGGCTTTCCGTTATCTCCTGAATGGCTCTATTCAAAACCGTGGATTAGCTGGCGTTGCCGTTGTCGGGGTGAATGTGACTCAAAAGACGCAGCGCGGCGCCGTGAAACGTGTCGCCCTGAAACTGTTCAGGCAACGGGTACAACCAAATCAGCGCCTCGACCTTCTAGGCGACCTTCATGTTCAGGTGCAGTCTGAGCCAATCCTTGCGAGCGCAAACCCTCTCCCCTCCTTTTCACTCAATGTCTTGAACATGCAAAACGACCATAGCCAATGCGGCGAGCGAGCAGGAACCACGGTTTCTATTTCCGCTAATATCGTGCGTCGTGCGCTCCTGACTCAGCTCAAGGGCGATGTCTCGCTGTCGGTTGATTCTGTGCAAGGATTTTCCAGGAAGATAAAAGACAAGGCGGAACGCACAAACTCAGGGAAAGATCATAAAATGGAACATCTCCAACAAGATGTGGCTGCAAGGAGTGAGGCGGTAAAAATGGGGGCAGATACAATAAGGGAGACCAACAAGTCGAATGACGAAGTTATCCGCAATTTGCGCTGAACCAAAGTAATTCACGAGAAGCGAGCCCGATGAAATTCAAAAGCTTTAAACATGGTAGAAGAGTTAAAATTTGTTTGCTGGTTCTCTTCGTTGTCGGTCTCTCTGCACGGTCAACCCTTGCGATTGAAACATACAAAACACCTAAATTCCCGACGCTGAAAACGAATAAACTAATTCTGCAACTACCGAACGAAAAAACCCCGGGCATCAACCTGAAGTCCCCCGGAAAAATCCTCAGGCAGTGCTCCACTCCGGATCCGGCCTTAACGAATATCCGTGTAGGGCATGTTTCTACGGCGGGAGAACGCCCCGGGTTTTATGAGGTCTCAGTTGAAGGAGAAGTCGTTAACGCCGGTCAGGGTGTATATCTCCTGAACTCCAGACCGATCTGGGCAAAACTCAGGGAATCCGGGCACTCGATTCCTGGGACCCGGGACAGATCCTTTAGTGGCGAACTGGCTCCGGGCCAAAGTCGCTCATTTTATTTTCGAATCCCCCATCTCAGCAGCAGTGCTGATTTTATCCCTGAATATACCGTTACCATTAATATGTCCGGCCCCGATTGCAACCCTCAAAACAATCAGAAAATTATCACCGGGGCTGAAATCAGTGCGGCTATCGCCGCATATGGACGATCAACGATGCAGATTACCCGTGTTAGAGCTTGTGTCAGACCAGGACGCGGTGTTGTTATTGACGGCCACAATTTCGGCAGTCGCTCCCCCCGCTATACGGCACTCTTCGGAACCCGGCCAGGCGAGATCCAATCTTGGACCGACCGGCAGTTAATTATCAAAGCACCGACAGGGCTCGACCCTGACCTGCCGCTCCCGCTAACCCTACACGCGACGAATCAACCTTCGTCAGCCGTCATGGCGCACTTTGGAGTCCGAACCTGCCCCAGCCGCCAACATAAATCAGCTGCTACTCCTGCAGACTTTAAGTTTGGCACCATGGTCAATTCCGGGGATCATTCTCATGCCCGCGGGGAGAGGCCGCTCCTTGTTATGTTATTGCAGGCCCCCCCTGGCAAGGGAACGACCGCAAGAATTGACCATAACATAGCTTATTACGACCGAATGATCTTTGGTCCGAATTTTCCAAATGTTGCTCAATATTTTGCGGTCAATTCGGCCTATTCTCCCTATACGTCGCGGGGAGGCCATGGTTTTACCTGGCGTAAAGCCACAATTATTGGCCCTGTCCTCGATTCAACGCCTCAAAGCACCTTGGATAAACGCTGGTCCTCAGTTAAGAAGATTGCTGCAGCACAGGGTTTTGATTTCAGCCAATATGATCAGAATTCTGACGGGGTCGTGACTGAGTCCGAGCTGGGTATTCTTGTGGTCGATAATTACGGTGCATTTAGCGGCATAACCTCGGGGGATCCAGGGTGTGTAGACGTCCCATCGCCGAGGGCCTCACGTCCAAGGATTTCCGTTTGTTCCGGGGTGTCTATGGCCGACCATCGCGCCAACATGATTACTGTTGCCCATGAGCTAAGCCATCAGTTAGGGACAATCGATATCTATGGGAGTACCGGGGGGGTAAGTTTGAGTTTATCTCTCATGGGGGGGACTGCCGATGCAGTGCTTGATAAAACCTTCAACCTGGATCCCTGGCACAGGAGCAGGCTTGGCTGGATTAAACCACGAATTTTTAATCTTTCTGAGCCCGGGTCCGCCATGTTGAGAGCACCCTCTGACCAATATGGTGAATCCTATAATGGGGGACCGATTATTCTTTACGACCCGCATAGACGCTCCCCTCTCTTCCCCCACCGTGATACTCAGGAATATTTTATTGTTGAATATCGCTCGAAGCAATTCATCCGAGCCTCTGGAGGTCACCCCGATTTGGCCTACGGCTATGACGCGAGTATCCCCCATGACGGCGTCTCCGTCTGGCATGTGAAAACTGATGCGGCAGGCAACCTCATCAGCATTCCCGACAGGATCCCCGAAAGCATAAATCATCGCTGCGCAAATAACCGAACCCAAAATATTGTCGATGGAAAATCACGTGTCACCAATCGCCGTATCCCCGTGGTCGGTCTCAGTTGTGGTGACGTTATGTCCAATGTTCATATTTCACCTCCTGGACGCGGTGGATTACCTTTCGGATGGGGCGGAAATGTCCTGTTGCAACAGCGGGATGGTGCTCTTAGCCTGAACTGGCTGAATAACACCAACGATGGGGACGGTGACGATGTGGGTATCCGGCTTAAGGTTTACGACGAGGGAAAAGGATATGCGAAGATTCGTTGGGATCCCCGCCGTTAAAGGTCGAGTTTTGTTGGCGCTTTTGAGATCGCCCTCAAGGGCAAATAGATGGATTAATAGCGAATGGTGATCTTAATACAAAGAACAATAAAAAAAACAGTCTGGAAGTTGTTACCTCCGGGACTGCTCCTGTTTGTTCTTTCACCAATACTGCCTGGGGGCATGGCTGCTGCGGCAAAGACGCTTAACCCGGCGTTGTATCAGAATCAAAATATTGGAAATTTATCAGGGAATCAGGTCCGCCCACTCGTGCATGATTATGTTGCGGTTACGTCACATCGCTCCCACCAGCAGGGCAAAGTCAACGTATTTGGGACTCTATGGATCTGCAGTGATGCGCGCTGCACGACAAGCGCCTCATGGGCTAGACCCACGGTGGAAGCGTGCAACGCGCTGGCTCGTTCAGTAGGCGCGATTCACTCTTATGGCGGACGCGGTGTCAGCCTGAACAAAAAAGATATTAACCGCTGCAATGCGAACATATCTATGCGTAAAAAACCCATCCGGGTGAAAGAAAAGCTATCAGATCGTGTGGCTACCCCTCAGACCTCAGCCCTTAGTAAAAAAATCGGAGTCGTCCCAAAATCACGAACAGGAAAAGACAGATCATCCTCCCAGCAAATAGTTCCGCGAGTTGAGAATGATTTAACCAATAGAAAAATAATATCAAATGCCGGGACGTATGCCGCCTTTCCCAAACTGAAAGATGGAAAAGTTTCTGGTCCAAAACAACAAAACACAAACCTTTACAGCAATAAAAGCGCTTGGGCACCGAAGGCTCCTCTTTCCTTTGGGGTTCCGGCCAGACCAACCGAAAGTAATCACAAAAATCAGGTCGGTCGTGGCTTGGCAACTGAACGAGCAGTCGGTCGCGTGTCACGGATGGTGATCTCCCCGCAGCCGCTTGAGATGACCGGGTTGGACGAGGACAGGACCGCGAGCAGATTGAGAATGGTGACAACCATGCAGCCGCTTGAGATGACCGGGCCGGACGTGGAAATGGCCACGGGCGGAGCGAGGGCGGTGACACCATCAAGCGGTTCCAGGACAGTGTTATCCATGCAGGTGTTGGAGATGACCGGACTAGAAACAGGCTCGAACGCAGTTAGATCGCGCACAGTGATCTCCACTCAGGTTCTTGAAATGACCGGAAGATAAAATGCGTGGCAAGAAAATACTGAAGATGCTGAGGTGCTGCAGAATGAAATATGAAATCACAGGAAGGAAAGTGTCGTGAAGATAGTCTATAAAACCATTGCTCGGGTTGAGCCGAAGTCGACGATGCACTACACGAGGAGATTTGCACTATTATCTCTGACGATGCTCTGTTTCTCCATGCCGGCGCACGCCGTTCTTGGCCCTGTTGGGATTGGGCTGGAGGGCCTTGCGGCAGCCGAAGCGGCAAAGGCAGAGAAGGCGGAATATGATCGTACCCACACCTCCGGTTTATTGGCGATCATTCGCGTTCCCGTGAAATTGCATCATCTCCTTAACACTCGCTATCGGGTGACATGCGCGGCTTATGACCGACCCCACGGTTCAATAGTTATTCGTGGGGATGGGTACACGGATGGTTTCACACCGTTAAGCGGTGAGGTCGACCGTACCGTAGAGGTACAAATTCATCCACTAAGATCGGCTGAGGGCCGTACTTTTCCAATGGCCACGTGGCAATGTCATTTGAGGGTAAATGGACACGATTCCAACTCTGGCCTTCACAGGTTTGCCAAAGTGGGCCAACCGTATAATGATGGTGTGGACGGGAGTTGGACACTTGAGGCCGGGACATTCATCGGGCGGTGATTGGATCACCAGTGACGGTCGCGGCTTTGGAATGGATTTTGGTAAGAAGCCGCTAGAGACGGAAGATCCAAGTGATATCCCTGATGGTGTATACCGACGAAGTAAAGCACGCAGGGTGGAAGTTCTGGGGAGATTTATAACTTTTGGTGAAATTGTACGCTAGGACTGACAGAGGAATGCAAATGGTGCCTTTGATAGGGGACAAAAAGGGAATTACTACCTGGACATTGTTTCCGCTCGGATTTTTTCTCGTTGCAACTGTTCTGACATTTCTTATGGGAACCGTCGAGGCGGCAAACATCGCTAACCCGGTTTTGATGCAGCAAAAGAACGTCGGGACTTTATCGGTGAAAAAGACAACGCCCCCGATATATCGCTACACTGCGAACACCGTGCAGAATGCGAGTAAACAGGGCAAAGTTAATGCGGCAAAAATCTTCTGGGACTGTCGTGGGACAGGCTGCACAACCAGCGGCCCCTGGCCGCAACCCAGTGTCCGCGCATGTCAGAATCTGGCAACATTGGTTGGCCCCATCAAGTCCTTCGGGCGCTCTGGGCATTATCTCAACGCAAAAGACATCAAGCAATGCAATCAACTAAGGACGCTGAGTGCTAACCCTCAAAAGAGTGCTGGGCTTCGCAGAGAAGTCCAGACAACGCCTGTTGTGAAGGTTAAAGACGTCCGCAATAAATCCCGGGCCTTTTTCAATCGGCTCCCGGTCGATAAGGTGACGAAAACACAACTTGCGACCGGCAAGCAGCTTGAATATCAGGTACTGACAAATGCTTTTTCGGGAAATTCCGGGCGCATGGAACGCAGATCCTGGCGTGGTCAAATTTTACTCCCGGATCTCAGCAACAGCGGCAGGAAAAAAGTAATTCACACCCAAAGTAAGACAGGTTCGGGATCCCGCGCCCGCAAACAAGTTATGTGGGTTATCGAAAATCCAGACAAAAGCCTATCGAAGCAAATCTTGAACAGTGCAGGTCAACTCGCAGGAAATATAACCTTCACCAAAGATGGTTCCGTGCGTATTGGCCTTGACCTGAATGGTGACGAAGTCGCGGATCTTTATGAACTACAGGTATCTGATGGGGAGCATTCGATACTCTTTTCTCCGGCCGGCCAAGTTGCCTGGGAACGCTTTATGAACGGGGGGGCAAATCCGCTATGTGCCCCCGGCGCCAGTTCTGCAGGCGGTGGTTTTGCCGGAGGCATGATTTCGGGCACCGATAAAACGGCGCTTCAGATGGTATGTGGGCGATCATCAGGCAGCCAGGGTGGTGGAGGCTCTGCAGGGGGGTCTTCTCGTGGCGGTGGACTCAGTGGCAACCCTGGTGGCCGGACGATGGATGCGATGTGCAAGGGAGCGTTAAGCCAGCATCGGAGTGTCCCAGGGAATCCTGGCATGGCTATGGGGGATCCCTCTGATCGAGAATTCAGCTGGTCGCGTGCCGGGCATAAATTACTTTCGTCTCTTTTGATTGCGATTATCCCCGGAGCATCCCTTGTTGACGATGCCAACACGGTTGTACATGCAGATGACAACCCTGGCGCCGCTGCTGTAACAGTTGCCGGTAAAATACCTGGGTTCGGCACGGCGGCAACAGTCACCAATGCAGTTGGTGACTCTATTAATGCAGGTGCCCCTCGTTTTGTGAATGAGGCAGACAGAGATTTGAAACATTTCGAGGATGCACAGGATCCGGGAGACAATACACATCCAGACCCCGCCGTGGTTGATCGTGCTTGTTCTGCTGGTTCCAGCTCGCGTTTTTGTGGTGCCTGGCATAGAGAACATGACAGTGAACAGTCTAACGCGGCTGGCAACGCTGGTGGCGGGGCATCAGACCCCGGCCCCGACCAGCAAACCGACCCCGATACGGCTCTCTACAATATGTGCCAGGCTCGTGCCCGCTCACAGGCCATGTGGGACGCCAACACCAAAGACACTTCATATGTCCACCAGCTGTGTGAAAATCCGGCCAGCCAGCCGAATCCTGCCGGAACATCGAGTTCAACGACATTGGGTGGAACCTATGGTTCGTCGATTACACTCTCCAGTTACTGTGGTCAACAGAGTGAGCCAGGAGCGACGACACCGACTCCGGGAGCGACTCGTGGCGGCAGTAATGGCCGGAATTGTGGTCGCTCAGAGTCTCCGGGCACAGATGGTCAATGTCGTGGTGTTGGGAACCGGTTCAATGGAGGGAGTGCTGGATCGGTAAATATTACTTATGGCGCAGTAATCGGTTTTGAGCCCTTTAATCCGGGGTTTGATCCTGATCCTAAATGATCTTTTTGGGCCTGTGCTTAAATGTAGAGGGGTGAATCTATCACCTGTCGCAATTGATTGCATGACTCATATATTCTATCGAGAGGGTTAAAATTATGAAAAAAATGAGATTAATTTTGAGTTGGTTGCTGGTATTTTTGTTTTGCGGTGGGAGTGCCGCATTTGCCGGTGGCTTCCCGTCTTTGGTGCCGCATAAGGCACAGTTTAAGCTTTCAAAGCCTACAGTCCGTCCACTCAGTCAAACACGCGCACAATTGAAGCTGACTTTTAAGCAGTTCAACGTCAAACCTTCCGGACAAATCGACCGCAGTCTCGGCGAACGGGTCATGGCATTGCTTGAGGTCGAAAACCAGGGACAGACCACTGAAAGCGTCCGGGTCCACTACATGGTCGGTCGCAACCCGACAACCGCCAGCACTGGCGTTCTCACCCTGAATCCAGGGCAGAAACTACCCGCCGTTATTACCCTGACCTTGCCGAGCTCAAGTCGGAGCAGCGACCACAATATTCACTTCGACCAGCGCAGCAACTCCATGTGGTGGGCACCCGCATTTGCCATACGTAAAGTCAATGGCGCCCCGTTCACTGACGCCAATATGACCGACAACGCGGTTGGCCCGTCGAATGGTTTCCGTATCCCGATTGACCCCAAGATAGACCTTGAGGTTGCCAGTATTGATGCTGTGCGTTTGACGGAAACCTGGCATGGTGGTGGCTCTCTGGACGAAGGGACAATCCACCCCGTATCTCTGGCTGCGACCATAAAAGTAAAAAATAACGGCTCACAAAATAGTCGACCCATGACCATGGCCGTTAACTTAATGAGTGCCAAAGAGGCCATAACCAGTGCCAGGAGCAGTCGTGGTGCACAGTATAATCGCGTCGGGACATGCGCATCCTGGCCGCTGTGTTCCATGTCACAGGAGTTGACAATACCGGCAGTTCCCGCAGGGCAGACACGCTCTTTTCCGGTTCATTTTGCCCCAATCCCGCACAGCATTGAGCGTGCTGGCCATGGTGTAAAAATGGCTGGCGGGCCATATGCCTGCGGCCGTGGCGGGGAGGTCATGGCGAGCACTGCAAAAATAAGCGCAACGATTCGAACTGCGGATGAGGATGTGGCATTCATGCACAATAACAGCCTGACGAAAGAAGGGAAATTTGAAACAACTCCGTTTGGTCCCGCCACAGTCAGCTGTGGGTTTCAATGAGCTCAGGATAAGCTATCAGGCCAGATTGTGAGGATCTGGCGAACTCAGCGGAAAAATTTTCCTTGATACAACGGACGATGAGAAAGGGCATGATCATGAAACAAGGTGTTTATTTATGTCTGGTCGCTACAGCGATCATGATGAGCGGAGCACAGGTTGCGTCAGCGGATGTGACGGCAATCTATAAAATGACCTCGCCTAAAGGCAACAGCACGCAGACCATCCACTACAAGGACAAGCAGCATGTTCGTGTCGATATGGCAAGCGCTAACGCCAAGCACGAGATGAGTATGCTGAAATTGGATGACAAGGTCTATTCCATTACCGGCAAAACTGTTCAGGATATGGGTCAGTTGGCCGGAATGATGGCTGCCATGGGCAAGGGAGGCAAAAGCAACCCCGGCGAGCAGGCTCCGATCAAATATGAGGACACCGGGAAAACTGAAACCATTGCGGGCATCAAGGGCAAGGTCTATCGCTTTGTTGACCACGGAAAGCAGCATGAAGTCGTGCTGGGCCAGGATAAAGATTTACAGGCGGCGGTTTTAGGTGTTGTGGAGATCAGTAAATCTTCGTTTGGAATGATGGCAGAAGATCCGACGAATCGGTTTCAACAAGATGCATCCATAAAAAGTATGGCCCTGCTGAGAATGGATGACGTTATGCGCCTGCAGTCGATGAATAAAGATCATATCCAAAATTCCGTATTCGAGCTGCCTTCAAAACCTCAGCAACTTGGTGGCATGGGAGCTCTTTTGAAAAGTTTGGGCAAATAAATACCGTTTTTCAGCTGTCGCGCGTACAGCTTCGCATCGTTCAATGACAGGCCTTTTATGATGCAAGCAAAGATTTTGTATCACACCAAAAGAGGGTTATGAGTATGTTTTGGTTTCTTATTATTTTTATCATCCCGGTGTTGCTGTTTCTTTATTCAAGGAAACGGGGGAAAGAATTACTTCAACTGTCCAAAAATGGTAAAAAATCCAAGGCAACTGTCAGTGATCGACAACAAATTTTGCGTTCTAATTCTAGAGGCGTAACTAGATATAGAATTAGTTATGTGTTCAAAACAGAATCAGGTGAGGCTATTTCGCATACCATTTATGTATCCTACGATTGTTATCAGGAAACCCCTATAGGTTCAGAAGTCGATATCGTTTACCTCCCCAATAACCCGAAAATTTCGGCGATGGAATACTTGGTAGAACTTGTGCGCAGTGCAAAGAAAAATTAATTTGGAAGGGATTCTTAAATGATGCCGGTCGTCATGAGGTTAATATTATCTCCAATGGCAAACTGGTAGCCCATGGTCCCATGACTTTGACCGTTCTGCCCGGGTCCCGCTAGGGACAGAGAGTCCACACTTGTTGCAAAGACAAATAAAAATAATTGTAGGTGTGATGATGTTGGTTTTGGGCCTTGCCAGTCCATTACTGGCAGTATCCTCTCCACAAGGCCCGCAGGCAGAGTACGACAGATGTTTCAAGGAGCTGCAGCTCTGTTTCAAGGCGCACAAGACGACAGCAGCGACCTATGCCGCTAACCTGGACATCTGTTGGCGGGAGGCTCGTCAGTGCCCGCAGATATGTGTCGATGAATATGCCGCGCGGCGCAAAGCCGGAGTGAGTGCGCTGGATGCAGATCCGCTTCGTAAGGGGCGGTCGTATGAACAGAGTTCCTGTATTCCCGGGATGGATGAAATCAAGTTTCCAGGACGCAAACTCCTGCCCACCGACAGCAAACTCTATCTGACCCTGGAAGGACCAGATAAGGGCAAGAAGCTCGAGGCGATCGTCGGTGTGAAACCGCTTGATGACAAGGACCATGTCGCTGATACGCTGGCGAATCCGGCACGTCAGGCCCATTACGAATCATCTCCCTTACTGCTGCCGCTCCCCGCCGGGCGCTACTTTGTTTTCGCGTCCCCCAGAGGGGATTATCGGGGCTTTCGTGAACCGACTGCGACAGTCACGCTCAAAAAGGGGCAATCTCTTCGTCAAACCTTGACCTTTGAGCCGCCGCTATCATCGACACCGCCGCCGCCAGTGGTGCAGGGTGAAGGGACTCTGCATCTGGTCGGCCCCACCCCTGAGAATCCGGTGTTTTACTCATTGATGGCCGCCGATAACTCCAGAGGTCGGTCGAACTCAACCGGGTTTCCCAAAAATGGGCTCCACAAATTCAGCACCTCGACGGTTGATGTTCCTCTCCCTGCCGGACGCTATCAGCTCAGGCTGAACCCAAAGAAATATGCAGGGGGAGAACAACAGGAGATCGTAGAGATTCAACCCGGGAAAGTTACGACGCAACAGGTCATTTTAACACAGGCCGGTCAATTGAAGGTCGGCGTCAATGGTCTTGCAACTGAGCAGAAAGTGATGATGCAAATCTTCCGCTCGGGGAACAGTCAGTCAACAATCTTCACCACCGCCGCGTCGTCGCCACCGTTGGTTGTCAGCCTGGCCCCCGGCCAGTACCGAGCCAACCTGATCGTCCTAAATGATGGGCCGGTCTATGGCCCCGAGCGTCAACAGCTGCTTGAGCCTATTGATATTGCCGCGAATCGCACACTGGATGTGCAGGCAACCTTCACCCCGGAACACTGGGGGACATTGGATCTTAACGCACTGTTTATGGACCCCCCAGTCAGAGCGCATGTTCAGATTACTCTTCCGGATCAGCCCAACTATAAAATTTATCCACGCGGCTTAACCTCTTATGGCGAACACCAGCTACCGGTGAAGATCACACTGCTTAAAGGGGACTATCTCTTACACATTTGGGGACGTGCTACCAATAGCGATATTTTCCCGTATCCGACCTTTGAGCGAAGCAACCTGTTGCTGAGCATCAAAGATGGTGAAACTCTGACAAAAACGCTGGAGTTCAAATCGCCGACCCCCTCAAAGCTGACCTTGACGGTGCTGCGCAATGGTTTTCCCGTCAAAGCGCGCATCAAGGGCCGCCGTGCCGGAACGGATGATTCTTTCAACCTGGTCGGTGCGACCTACAATCTATTAAACAATGGTATAAAAATTATGCCCGGAACCTATGACCTGTGGGTGCAACCTTTAGAGGTCAGTTTCCAGCCGGGGATCGACGTTTTTCATGGGCGCTCGGGGCAAACTTTTGTCCCGGTTCCAGCGAAGGGGGTCGAGCCGATCATTCTGCACAATGTGGAGATTCCACCTGACAGCAGCACTTCGAAAACGGTGCGTTTTGAGAGCACAGAATAAGCGTCAGTAACGGTCAGTTTAACGCTGTGACAAAGGGGAAAAGCATGACATCCGCAGGTTTGAAACAATGTGTACTGGCTCTGTTTTTGGTGTTGCTGTTGACACCGCTGCCTCTGTGGGCCGCCCCTGCTGAACAACGTCCGCTGTTGGCCGAGATGCAGGTGCCGGATACCTGCGGTACGGCTTATGGCGACCACCTGGCAGTTTGTACGCCTTTCCGTTGCCAAAGGCCGCATCCCTTTTTCGCAATCAACGCTCCAACGGAAGCGGAAATGAGCAAAATGACTGATGCACAAAAGCAGAAGGCTGAGGCTTATCAGGCAGAAGTTGAAAAAAAGTTGCAAGAGATGACTCCTGCGCAGCGCGCTGAGAAGAAAGCCAAGATGGTCGTTACTTTTGAAATTAAAGGCCCTGATGCTCAAGGCTTATGCCAGACAACGACCTCAATGACAGCGAAAAGCCGTCAGGACTGCGCCCTTGATGAAGAAACACGTCAGGATATTGCTGATTTCGATCGGTTGGTGGCTACCGCCGACAGTATTAAAACCAAAAGCAGTTCAGAATTGGTCGAAGGCAAAATGGTGACGAAAACCCTGACCACAGTCGATGGCAAAACCATAGAGAATCCATGGCAGCATGCGTTGAATAGCGGGCAATGCAAGATCCTCGACCGAGGACCGGATGGCAGTTGGACTCCAATGGAGATGGGCGTTATAAAGAAAACACCAGTCAAAAAAACTTCCGAATCAAACAATACTCTTTTTATCCTTGATGCTTCCGGCAGTATGTGGGGGCAGATAAAAGGCACGCCCAAAATCACTATCGCCAAAGAAGTGATGGCCAAGCTGGTGCCAGAATTGCCAAGCAATAGCCGCATCGGTCTGATTGCCTATGGGCATCGACGCAAGGGCGATTGTAATGATGTGGAAACATTGGTGAAGCTCGGTGCTAATCACCAACAAGCCGTGTTGGATGCGGTAAAAGGTTTGAATGCGTTGGGAAAAACACCGCTTACGAAATCGGTGACTCAGGCATTCAAGATGTTGCAATCCGAAAAACAGGCTTCAACAATTATTCTAGTGAGTGATGGTATTGAAAGCTGTAACGCCGATCCATGCAAGGCGGTTGCTGCGGCGAAGAAAGACGGTCTTAAGTTCATTCTCCACACTGTCGGCTTCGGCTTGAGTAAGGAAGAAAGCGCGCAGTTACAATGTATGGCCAAGGCGGGGGACGGCGAGTATTTTCAGGCGAGCAATGCTAAGGAGTTATTGAAATCCACGCGCAAGGCGGTGAAGTCCAAGGGACCGGGCATGCTGAAGCTGACCCTGCGCGCCAACGGTAAGCCGGTAAATGCCTGGGTGAAGCTTGTTGGGAATGGCGAGATCGGCTTGACCGAACTCACAAATGATACAGGCGTAAAACCGGCACATATTTGGCACCTCAAGCCCGGAGTTTACCATCTCGAGACCCTACCTGCCGGGTTGCAAGGTGTTGATCCGATCAAGCTGGATAATATAAAAATCGAATCGGGTAAGACGGTGGAGAAGACACTGGATTTCGATCAGTCCACCCTACATATAACGGCGACTGAAAACGGCAAACAAGCCGTGGTTCAAATCAGGGTTAAAAATGTCGCCACGAACAAAACAGTTTTCGACACCTCCACCTATTCGACATTCACCATGAATGGCGTCAAGACACCTTATGATGTGAAGCTGCTACCGGGGAAATACAGATTGATTGTGCAGATCCCCAATTCATCAATCACGCCCTATAGCGAGGAGAATGATGTCTTATCCGGAGGGATGACTGTGGAGAAAACGGTTGTCTTTGAATCCGGTACGATGCGGGTGACAGTGCTGGTTGGCGGCAAAGCAGCAACAGCAGAAGTCAATATAAGAAAAGCAGGGAGTCCGAAGGATATTTTTGCAACGATGCCTTATGTTGGTGATGCCACGCCAATGAACGTAAAACTCGACGCGGGTCATTATGATCTCTATGTTATCCCTGTCGGCATTGAGGGAATGGTTCAAAAAGTGATCAAAAATATTGAGTTGAAGTCGGACAGCGTTGTCGATGAAGTATTGTCTTTTGAGGTTAAGCCAATCGCTGCCGATGCCAACGGCCTGGAGCAGAATACGGATCGTCCCGGTGGGGGTGATTTCAAGCATATTATCCCTGCATCAGATGATGCTGCCCTGTGCCAAAAGGCGTGCCAGGATGATGCACTCTGCAAGGCATGGACGTATGTCAAACCGAATACGCTACAAGGGCCACAACCCAATTGTTGGCTGAAAACAAGCGCGCCGCATGCCGTTCCAAATAGCTGCTGTGTGTCCGGGACGAAATGAAGGATTTTAGGGAGAGTGGGGTCTCCTTTATTGGGCATTATTGTGAATTAACCTTTTGATATTTCTAAAAAGAGAAGGAGTAATCTATGTTTAAAACTGTATTGCGCAGGATAATATGTGCCGGGGTGTTGATGCTTGTTTCTCTGAGTTTTTCGGCTTGCATGATGGAGAGCGCCCCTGTCGCTGACAATTCAGCGACATCACGAAAGCTGGCGAATCTGCCTCAGCATCAAGGACCAAAAAAAACGGTCACGATTTATGAATTTAAAAGCGAGGTGCCTGAAATTTCGGCCCAGTCTTCAACCGACATGTTTACAACAGCGCTGGTCAAATCGCACACGTTTCTGGTCATGGAGCGTCAACGCCTCGAAGAGAGCGTCTATCGCGAAAAGCAACTGAATCAGCAAGGGATGACGACCGGAAATTCTGGCAACAAAAAGTTGACGGGGGCTGACTACATCTTTGTCGGAGTCGTCACCGAAGCGAACCCGACTGAAAGCCGCACCGGAATCGCGGGCACGGTTAAAGGCCTGGGAGTTGAATCCAGCGGC
This sequence comes from Geopsychrobacter electrodiphilus DSM 16401, assembly GCF_000384395.1. Classification (NCBI taxonomy): domain Bacteria; kingdom Pseudomonadati; phylum Thermodesulfobacteriota; class Desulfuromonadia; order Desulfuromonadales; family Geopsychrobacteraceae; genus Geopsychrobacter; species Geopsychrobacter electrodiphilus. Next base: position 577,816 of record NZ_ARWE01000001.1, on the reverse strand, counting down.
GAAAAGGGCGAAATCGGGCTGGACGTGCGGGTGCTCGATGCTGCGACAGGAGCTGTCATTGATGCGGTCAATGTGCGAAAGAAAATCAACGAGGGCGGGTACTCTGTCTCGGGGTTAGGCGGTTTTTTAAATTCGATGACCAACGGCAAACTGGGCAGTGCCAATGCGAGTGTCTCGCATGACAAAAAAGAAGGGGTTGATAAAGCCCTTCGCGCCTGCATTGAAGAGGCGGTCTACCAATTGGCGTCCCGGTATGGAAGCTGATCTTTTGCGCAGGCTCTCAATCCATGGGGCGCGTTTTCTGGGGCTGGTCGCGCTTTGTCTTGCGAGCACCCTGGTCCCGGCGTTCTCGGCTCAGATCGGTGGGACATCAGCTTCGCCGGTGGTGGCACTTCCTGCCGACGGACAGCTGTACTTTGGTCAGATCGACTTTGGCAACAGCAGTCCGTTAGCTCGTGGAGGCTTTTCCATAAAGGGCGGACGCCACATTATTTATCTGGTCGATGCCGAACCCGGTGAATCCTATACCTTCGGGCTACGCATGCCAAATCTTGGCCTGCCCGAAATGGACGTGATGCTGTTTGATCGCTGGCCAAACGATACCAACGCCAAGATGCAACATTTATCAAGCGGGCCAATTCTGATGAGCAATCAGGACTATATCGAGTATCAGTGGCATATTGGTGTTTCAGCCAAGAGTCAGGGGAACCTGCTCTATCTGGTGGTCGAACTCAAAAAACCGCTCAAAGCCGAATATCGCCGGTTTCCGGTCAGGGCTTTTTGGGCTCACCCGCCCATTGACCCGATGCGCTCGACAGGGCGTGGTGTCACCTATGCTCGTGGTCCCCTTAATTTGATGTTACAAGAGCGGGATAATAGCGTTCGTGTCGTCCAGATGGCGCAACCCGAACCTGGCTGGAGCCGAGACGATAACCGGGTCCCTCCCTTTGACATTGGCATGATCCATAACGGTCACTTTCATGATGGCTTACGTTCCTGGAATATTATATCCGCTGCACAGGACCAAAAGGAGCTTGGTGTTTCTGTCGGCGAACAAGGGCTGCGTCTCTGGGCTAAGGATCTTGATCAGCGAGCGGGGATAGAACAAAATATTGCGGCGCAGGGAGTGTCTGCTCAGGCTCATCTGACCCTCGAACTACGGGTCAACCGCCAAACCCAACAGGATAAATTTCAAGGTCTAGGGGACTTTCCCTTGCGGCTTGACTTGATTTGCCAACCGACAGGAAAGAATCCGAACGAAACACCGCGTCAATTTTCGCGCGCTTTTTCGGTTATTCGTCCGACAACTCCTGCGTCTTTGAGATCAATGGTGGTTCAGGTCCCACTGAAGGCATGGTATCGCTATGAAACCGGCCTGTCAGATTGGCTGCCGCAAAGCTGCCGTTTGAAAGGTATCCGCTTGTCCGGTGGCGGGTTCCCTGAACGAAACGTCCAGATAAGACAGGTTCAAATAGTACAGGAATAGGGTTGGATTTCCGGGCCCGTCCGTGCGATTGTCAATCAAGCGCATGCAAACGTTCACTTTAAGGGATTATATATGAAGACATATCCAACTTTGTGCGTCAGGGTCTTTGCTGTCAGTGTGCTGATGCTGCTCGTGGCCGGCAATGCTTTTAGCGGAACATTGGACCGGGGTGCGATGCAGGAACGATATAACGGATCCGCAAAAGATATGCTGCGCGTTCCGGGCGTTGTCGGAACCTATGAACAGAACGCCTTGAATCTATTGCAGCAATCCGGTCTTGCCGTAAAAATTAAGCGCATAACAGAGGATCTACCGAAGTACGCGGGGAAAGAAGGCATGGTCATCAGCCAGGCCCCTTTAAGTGGTGGCATTGCAATGATCGGCTCAACCGTGACTGTCACCGTGTATAAAAAAAATGATGGCTATGATGGTGGGTACTCCACCCCGTTCATAGGGACCGGAGCCGGAACTGAGCCACCCGCGGATAGTTGGGGCGGGGGTGAGTCTTACTCGGGTAGCGGTACGACGGGCACTGAGCCAACTTACGATGGCAGCTGGCCGAGTGATTCCTCAGGGGGAAGCTGGCCCCCGACAGAACCTGGCGCAACCGAAGGCGAAGGAGGTGTCCCCGCTCCCGGGGCTGATGGTTCGTCGGGTTATTGAGACGACAACCATCTTGACACTCAGCGCGCGAATGTAAAAACGGCTTGTCTGCGAACTTTTTTTGCCACTTGACTCAGCAGTCATCAACCCGGCAGATAAGGTTTCACCAGGGTCAGCGCAATCCCCCACATCATCAGGCAGACCAGCCCGTCGAGCAGGCGCCAGGCGCTGCGACGCCTAAAAAGCGGTGCCAGATATGGCCCACCAAAACCCAGCGTAAGGAACCAGATAAAGGACGCGGTGACCGCACCGGCACCGAAGATCAAACGCTGGTCGACAGGAAACTGACCACCGATGCCACCGATCAGCACCACCGTGTCGAGATAGGCGTGGGGGTTGAGAAAGGTCACGGCCAGAGTCGCGAGGATCAGGGCATTGCGCGTCGGCGGCAGCGCATCGTCAATCTGCAAACCGACCGTTCCGCGCAGAGCCGAGCGCAGGGCCAGCATCCCGTAAACGCCCAGGAACATCGCCCCGCCAAAAGCGGCAAAGCGCATCAGTTCCGGATGGGACGCGACCAGGGTGCCGACCCCGGCCAGTCCGAGCCCGATCAGCAGCAGATCCCCGCCGATACAGAGTCCCGCGATCAAGAGCGGCCGATTGCCGCGCACCGCATTCGACAGCACAAAGGCATTCTGGGCGCCGATAGCGATAATCAGTCCCGCCGTCAGTAAAAATCCTTGTAAGTAGATACTCAGCATTTACGTCTTCTCCGCACAACAGTTGTTCCCTGAGACAGAGACTAACCAGCCGGCATCCATTTGTAAAATTAATTGTTTTACAATGACATTAGCAATGCTAATATCTCAGCATGATCGATTATCGTCTGCTGACATCCCTGGCCACTGTGATTGATGAGGGGGGCTTCGAGCGCGCGGGCCAGGTGCTGCACCTGACCCAGTCGGCCGTTTCCCAGCGGGTGCGTCAGTTGGAAGATCGCCTCGGCCAGATTCTGCTGATTCGTTCGCAACCGCCCGAACCGACCGAAGCCGGTCGTCAACTGCTCAGGCATTATCATCAGGTGCGGTTGCTCGAAAACGCACTACCGGCCGCTTTACTTAATGAAACAGACGCCAGTCCGCTCAGCCTGAGCCTGGGGCTCAATGCCGACAGCCTGGCGACCTGGTTCTGGCAGGCGGGTGAAGCATTCCTCGCCCGTCGCGGAGTCCTGTTCAACCTGCGCGTCGACGATCAGGATGTGACCCTGCAGATGCTCAAAAAAGGCGAGGTCGTCGGCTGTATCAGCGCAACTTCGACCCCATTGCAGGGCTGCCGCTGCATCTATCTCGGCACTATGGTCTACCGCCTGCTGGCGCGACCGGCGTATATCGCGCGCTGGTTCCCGCAAGGATTGACCGCAGCGGCGGTTAGTCAGGCCCCGGCTGCTATCTTCGGCCGCCATGATGCCCTGCAGTTCCGCCTGCTCAGCAAGGTGCTGGGCCCCAAACTACCTCCATTGCATGCTCACTATGTCCCCTCCCCCGAAGCCTTCGCCGATGCCATCTACCGAGGTCTCGCTTATGGCGCCATCCCCGATCTGCAGAGCAAAGCCTGGCTGGACAAGGGAGAGTTGGTCGAGGTGATCCCCCAGCAGGAGAACGTCCGCCTCTACTGGCACTGCTGGAATCTGTCATCAGAACTCCTGAATGAACTGGGCGAGTGTCTGCGCGAGGTGGCAAAGGACGTTCTGGTCCAGGAAGACTTTTAATCGGAGCGGCCCGCCAGGCAGAACAGAAAATCTGATAACTTTACGGGCCAGTGAATATTCTGCTCTTGTGCTAACATTTCCCTGAATGTCTATGTGCAAAACGGTCAAATGTCGTCAGTATTTCAAGAAAGGCTGCCTGTCTTATGAATATTGCTCAAAAAATCCCGCTGCGGCGTGGCAGCATGGATCTCGATCCGCTCAAACAGTTCATCGAATGGTATCAGGAAGCCGAGCAGGCTGAGATCCCGCAGGCGAATGCGATGACCCTCGCGACATCGAGCGAGCAGGGAAAGCCAGCGGCTCGCATCGTCCTGCTCAGAGGGCTCGATGAACGTGGTTTTGTCTTTTTTACGAATTATGAGAGCCGGAAAGCTGAAGACCTGGGTGAGAATCCGAAGGCGGCTCTGATGTTCTGGTGGCAGCCATTATCTCGCCAGGTAAGAGTTGAAGGGTGGGTCGAACAGGTGGAAGCAGACGAATCGGACCTGTACTTTTCCAATCGGCCCAGGGGCCATCAGATCGAAGCCCACGCCTCTGCGCAAAGCCAGACCATTCAAAACCGAGCAGCCCTGGTCAAACAGTTTGCCGAGGTGAGCAAAATGTTCGAGGAGCAGGAGGTGCCGCGTCCCCCGCATTGGGGCGGCTATCGGGTTGTTCCCGAACTGCTGGAATTTTGGCAGGAAGGGGAGAACCGGCTGCATGACAGACTGCGATATCGGCGTGACAGTGCTGGCGACTGGGCGATAGAGCGTTTAGCGCCATGACATGCTTCCAGGACATTCGTCCGGGCGGTATGAAGACCAACCACTAAAAATAAATACCTTGTGCCAAAAAGGAGAATCACCATGGATATTGCGGAGAAAGTTTTAGCAATTATGCGGGCCGAAGGCCAACCGCTCAACGCCGGAAAAATCGTTGAACTCGGCGGCCTTGAGCGCAAAGATGTTGATAAGGCCATGACGCAATTGAAAAAAGAGGAGAAAATTGTGTCGCCAAAGCGTTGTTACTGGATACCTGCGTAGGCAAGGCACTTCTTACCTCAGGGCCGGCATCTCTTGAACTGAAAAAGCTCCAGGCCGATTGAACGGACCGGAGCTTTTTCGTAGATTACTTCGAGGTAGGGTTAAGTTTGACGCCTGCGGCTATCTCTTCGCCAGCATCAACCGCACCCCTAATCCCAGCAGCAACACCCCGCACACCCCTTCGAGCCAGCGATGCAGCGCCGATGAGAGCAGCACCGACCGATAACGGTCGAGCAACAGAGCAACCAGACTCAGCCATAAAAACGCCATGGTGAAATGGATGCCCGCCAGAAACAGCGACTTGAGCAGCACCGGGTCGGTGGGATGAATAAACTGCGGTAGAAAGGCGAGGTAGAAGACCGCGGTTTTGGGGTTTAATACATTACTCATCACCCCTTCGACATAGCTGCGCCGCATCGAACGCGGGCGGGCGTGTCCGGCCGAAACCTGCAGTTCGGGCTCCGCTTTCACCGCACTGCGCAAGGATTGAACCCCGAGCCAGCCAAGATAAAGAGCGCCGGCAATTTTAAGCATGCTGTACAAGGTCGCAGAAGCCATCAGAATGAGTGACACCCCCAACGCCGAGAGCAGGGCGTGAAAGAACAACCCACTACAGATACCGGCAGTTGTCAGGATCCCGGTGCGCACATCGCCACCTAAAACATTACGAATCACCAGCAGGGTGTCGGCGCCGGGGGTCAGGGTAAGAATCCCGGCAAAAAAAATAAAGGTCCAGAGTGATGAATCGATCATTTTTCTTCCTTCAGACGTGTAATCCGGGTAATCGATGGCGGATCATGTTGCACAGTGCGATGGTAGTTGATCGCGGGCAGACCAAAAGACATGCAGTAGCCGATCATATGATCGTCCGGGATGCCGAGCCGGGTCCGCAATTGGGGGACGACCTTTTCGATGGTCCATGTCGCCAGAGCATTCCACAAAGTGCCGATCCCCTGACACTGAGCCAGCAGCTCAAAACTGCTCAGCGCGATCAGACAGTCCGCTTCGGGTGAGCCCAGGCGTTTGGGTGCGCTGGTTATCAGCAGATGCGGAGCGCCGCGAAAGACCACGTCGATGCCGCTCTGTTCCCAGGTCTGGACAAATCCACGGAAGAAAGAGAGGCGGGCAGGTAACTGCTCTTTGTCAACGGCCTCTTTAATTCCTCGATAGGCCACCTCACGCAACTGCGCCATGACTTCACGATCTTCGACCACAGAAAAGGTGACCCGGCGCGCATTGTGCCCCGTCGGCGCGTGGCCAGCGGTCTGTAACAGATCGTGAATCAAGCCTGGATCGAGGTTTTCATCGAGATAACGACGCACCGCCCGCCGCCCGCGGATCAGGGTTGCCAGCTGTTCCGGCCGGGGCAGATTCCCGGCCAGCAGGGTGCTCTGTCGGGGGTCACGCCCCAGAATCGAAAGGGCTGCGGTGGGGCAGATCGCCAGACAATGCTGACAGCGGTAACAGAGCCTCTCTTTACTCGGATGAATCAGCGGATAGCCATTCTGCATATCAATAATCAGCGCCGGGCAGTCAGCAGCGCAGCCACCGCAACTGATGCACTTTTCGCGATCAATCTTGAAATCGAGCATGCCTATACCTTTCGGCAGATCCAGGTTCTGCGCTCTAAGCTTGTGGATTTTTTAATTTCAGCGTCAGCAGAATCGCCAGCGCCGTCAAACCGGCACTGACCAGATAACTCGGCACGAAGGTCTTGCTGATTTCGGCGAGCAGCCCGGCGCTGCCCGGCCCGATAATCTGGCCCGCGGCAAAAAACAGCGTCAGGGCGCTGAAGCCGCTGGCAGCACGTTCCAGCCCGAGATATTCGGTCACTGCTGCAGCCATGATGGTCGGCACCGCAAACAGCACCGAGCCGTAACAGATCACCGACAGCCAGAGCGCCCAGGCGCCGAGGTGGCCGCCAAAACCGGCCAGCAGATAAGCGCAGGTGAACATGCCATAAACCAACACCATGCCGTTACGACGCCCGATGCGATCTGACACCGTACCGAACACCACCCCCGAGAACAGCCCGAAGAACCCGACCCATGACCAGAGTCGGCCGGCAGCCGCCTCGCTGAATCCGAACTCATCAACCATGGTCGTAACGATAAAGGTGCCATAGACCATGTAAGTCAGGCCGAAAATCAGATAGATAATCCCGAGTTGCAGCAAAATTTTGGTCCCGGCATGGGCCTGAAAATCACCGGTCCTGACCGCTTCAAACTGGCCATAGGGTTCGAGCCCGAGCTCAGCCGGATCGTTGCGCACCACCAGCAGGGCCACCGCCGCAGCGAGGAGACTCACCAGGGCCAAACCCAGCCAGCTGCTGCGCCAGCCGTAGGCGGCATTGATCGCCGGAACTGCCAACCCGGCGACAATAATCGCCATGCCATTGCCGGCGATGATCAGCCCGGCCGCCAGGCCGCGCTTATTGCGCCGAAACCAGTGCGAAACCAGCACCATGGTCGGAATGTTGGCAAACCCGCTCCCCGCCCCCACCAGTCCATAAAAGAGGGTCAATGCACCGAGGGTTTGGCTGCGACTGATCAACAGCATACTGAAAAAGACCAGCAGCAGACCGGCACAGATCACCGCCCGCGGCCCAAAACGGCGGATCAGCAGCGGCGACAATGCCACCGAAATCAGGTAGCCGACAAAGTTACCAGTGCTGATCAGACCCATCTGATCATATCCAAGGCTCAGCGCCTGATGCATCGCGGGTAGCAGCAGCCCAAAGGCGAAGCGCGCCAGGCCGAGACAGGCAAACAGGGTCAGGGCTCCAGACAGGACAATCATCCAGCCGTAATGAAAGGGGATTTTCGCCACGAGCTTCATAGGGACTCAGCGCCCATGTTGGCCGCGAGTTGGACGGCTATTGCCGCCATCAGGCGTTCGACAATCGCGATATGTGTCTCCTTGCAGTCGTCAAGGGCAAAAAGATCGGTAAAATCCAGCGGCGCGCCGAAGCTGACATGTGCTTTCTGCCCCAACGCGACAAACTTCCAATGATTCAAGCCGGTCAGCGCCGTCGGAATCACCACCGGCCGATTATCGTAAATCAGCTTACCGACGCCACGATTCCCCTTGCCGAGGTTGCCATCCTTATGCCGGGTCCCCTCGGGAAAGAGCATCACTTTTTCGGTTTCGAGCAACTGCCCCAGCTGTTTTCCCGCTTTAAGATCACGTCCCCGGCGCACGGGAAACGCCCCCCAGCTGCGGAACAGAGCACTCAGGAACGGATTGCGGAACAACTCTTCCTTGGCCGGGGCCCAGATCATCTGCAAGGGGAAGGCGCGCAACAATATCCAGGGGAGGCAAATGGTTTCAAAGCCGGAGATGTGATTTGAAGCGATCAGCACCCCGCCATGTGACGGAATGTTTTCAACGCCACTGGCCGAAAATCGATTCAGCAGGGAGGCATAAAAACCAAAGACATAGGCCGCGAGCAGTGCCCATAGACGACGGATGAGTGATATATTCACTAACTAGGCCCTTTCGATTATCCAAAAACTTCGGGCAGTATAACCGAACAAATCCTCCCAGAGGAATATACTTGTTGGGACCGGGATTATGAAAGTTCGAGAATTTTGCGCTTTATTGTAAATAATCCATCCCTCGCGCGATAATCTGTTAACCTTCGGCTTTCTATTGACAGGAGAATCCATGCCTAACCTGACGCATCTTCCGGCCTGGCAGGCCCTCGACAAGCAACAACGGCAACTCGCTTCGACCTCAATGCGCGAACTGTTTGCTGCTGACCCGCACCGTTTTGAACAGTTTTCATTGCAGCTGAACGATCTGCTTTTCGACTTTTCTAAAAATTTCGTCACCGCTGAGACAATTGAACGCCTGACCCAATTGGCAGACCAGACAGGACTGCGCCGAAACATTGATGCCCTGTTTTCGGGGGAGCGGATCAATCTCACCGAAGGGCGCGCGGCACTGCATACTGCCCTGCGTAATCGCGGCGATAAGCCGGTTTATGTTGATGGGCAGGATGTCATGCCTCAAATCAGGACGGTTCTGCGCCAGATGGCGGATTTCTCGGATCGGGTTCGAAACGGTAGCTGGCGCGGGTACACGGGGCGCCCGATCACCGATGTCGTCAATATCGGCATCGGCGGGTCGGACCTGGGGCCGTTGATGGTGACCGAGGCGCTCAAGCCCTATGCCAGTAACGAGCTACGCAGCCATTTCGTCTCGAATGTTGACGCCAGTCAGCTATGCGAAATCCTTAAAACACTCAATCCCGAGACCAGCCTCTTTCTCATCGCCTCGAAAACCTTCACCACCCAGGAGACCCTGACTAACGCCCATTCGGCGCGCGACTGGTTTCTGGCCCGGGCCCAGGATGAGCAGCATATCGCGCGGCACTTTGTCGCGCTTTCGACCAACCGCGCCAAGGTGATCGCGTTCGGCATCGACCCCGCCAATATGTTTGAATTCTGGGATTGGGTCGGCGGACGGTACTCCTTGTGGAGTGCAATCGGCCTGTCGATCGTGCTGACGATCGGCATGAAAAACTTTGAGGAGCTGCTCGCGGGCGCACACCTGGTCGATGAACACTTTCGCAGCGCCGCCTGGGGGGAGAATATCCCGGTGATGATGGGCCTGATCGGGCTGTGGAACAACAACTTCCTCGGCGCCGAGACTCAGGCGATTCTCCCTTACGATCAGTACCTGCATCGCTTCCCGGCCTACCTGCAGCAGGCCGACATGGAGAGCAACGGCAAGAGGGTGACCCTGGAAGGCAGAGCGGTCGATTATGCGACCGGCCCGATCATCTGGGGGGAACCGGGCACCAACGGTCAGCACGCCTTTTACCAGCTGATTCATCAGGGGACACGCCTGATCCCCTGCGACTTTCTGGTCGCAGCCAACAGTCAGAACCCGCTGGGCGAGCATCAGGCGATCCTGCTCTCCAATGTGCTGGCGCAGAGTGAAGCCCTGATGATGGGCAAGACCGCCGCAGAAGCGCGAGCCGAAATGACGGCTGATGGTCTGTCCGCAACCGAGATCGAAGCGCTTTTGCCGCACAAGGTTTTCCCCGGTAATCGGCCGAGCAACACCTTTTTATACCCCCGGCTCGATCCCAAAACCCTCGGCATGCTGATTGCGCTCTATGAACACAAAATCTTTGTACAGGCGAACATCTGGGGGACCAACCCGTTTGATCAGTGGGGAGTGGAGTTGGGGAAGCAGCTCGCCAAAAAGATTTTACCGGAGCTGACGGGGGATGGCGCAGTCGGTCAGCATGACTGTTCGACCTCCGGATTAATTGCGCGGATTCGTGAATTGCGCGGATAACAGCACAAAGTCGCCGGAGTCCGTCCGGCGACTTTTTTTTGAGCTTATTTAGTCAAGCGAATGCCCGTCTGCAGCAATTCCACCTTCTTCTCCTTGTACAGCCCACCGAGCGCGCGTTTGAACTGTTTTTTACTCAAGCCGAGCAGCCGCTGAATATCTTCGGGCGCGCTGTCGTCGTTCAAGGGAAGAAAGCCGCTCACTTCCAGCGCCTGCAGAATCTTGTCACGCCCGATATCAATCCCGACGCGTCCACCCGGGTTCAGGCTCAGGTCAATCTTGCCATCCTCACGCAGCCGCGCCACAAAACCGACCAGGCGCTGACCTGCCTGGTACTTGAGTCTATCGTCGACGTAGAGCAGGCCTTCAAAACGGCCGTCGATAATCATCTTAACCCCGAGATCCGTTGTGCGCCAGACCATGAGTTCAACCTGTTGTCCAACCTTCAACTCTTGAGGCGTCTCCAGAAAATCGGTGATGCGGCATGAGCCACACAGCATCCCATCATCATCCAGCTCGACCCGCACCAGAGTCCGTTCATTCTCACGCGCCCGAAACGGAATTTCATCGATCGCGACCGGCAGTTCAAACCCGCGCCCCAGATCGAACATCACCCCTTCAGGCAGGATTTTTTTTACCCGCAATGAGGCAAAATCACCAACTTCGGCCAGGGGCAGCTTCAGGGTTGTCTGAATATCCCCTTCTTCATCACGATAGATAAAAACCGACAGCGCCTCGCCAACCACAAGGGCCTGATGGATTTCACGCTTCGGGAGCAAAAACCGCTCGTCGGGACTCTTCAACCATGCGCCCTTATCTTCGACGCGCTCAACGGTCACAGTGATAATTTTACCCAGGGGCAATTTTTTCGGTTTCATCGATGTTCAATCCCGTCTCTTCGCAACAAAGTCGATGATTCTGCTTGAATTGAAACCCGGCTGCAAGTACTTTCAAGCGAGTCAGTCATTTTAACAAGGAGGGGCCCCTTGAGACCAAAGCATATCGTCGTCATTGATGATGATCATCTGATCCTCGCCATGGCCAATGACTTTTTAAGCGCCGCAGGCTACCAGGTCTCGACCGTGGACAGCCCGATTTTCTCGAATCATATCATCTATGGCAGCAACCCGCCGGATCTGATTATCATCGACTACATGATGCCGTTGATGAACGGCGATCACAAGATCAAAACCCTCAAGAGTAAAAGCCGCAGCCGGGATATCCCGATCCTGCTTATGTCCTCAAAATCTCACGCTGAGCTGCAACTTCTCGCCGCTGAGGCGGGCGCCGACGGCATAGTCACCAAACCATTTACACCCGGAAATCTGGTACAGATGGTACGCAATTACCTTTAACATTGCTATACTTGAGCGATAAACTTTGTATCCCCCATCACAGGAGGTCAAAATGAGTTTGAACGCCCTGCTGTCATCCATGAGCCAGTCATCTGCAGCCAAAATGGATCCGGCAATTCTCAAAATCATGAAGGAATCCCGCCAGCAACTTGAAGACTCGGGCCTGCACCAACAAGCCCTGGGGGCCGGGGAGAAGCTGACCGACTTCGTCCTGCGCGACGCCAGCAAAAATGAATTTTCAAGCCGTGAGGCATTAAAAAAAGGGCCGCTCCTCCTCAGCTGGTATCGCGGCATCTGGTGACCGTACTGCAACGCGGAGCTGGAAGCTCTGCAAAAGATTCTGCCCGAAATCAAAAAAACCGGTACGACCCTGGCCGCTATCTCCCCCATGCAGCAGAAATATGCCGGAAACCTCACCACCAAGCTCGGGTTAACCTTCCCCTTGCTCCTTGATCCCGACAACCTTCTGGCCAAGCAATTCCGCATGGTTTTCAAGCTACCCGCTGCGATGAAAGATGTCTATCTGGGATTAGGCATTGATCTGGAGCGCTTTAACGGTAACAGTCACTGGGAGTTGCCGCTGCCAGGCCGATTTATCATTGATCGCGACGGGACCGTAGTCGATGCGGCACTCCACCCGGATCACACCAGACGGCCCGAACCCGAAGACACGCTGGAGATCCTTAAAAAGCTGAGTGCTTAAGCCACAGTCAGCCAGGATCAATGAAAAAGGCAACGCCTCCTCAACCGGAGGACGTTGCCTTTTTCATTGAACGCACATCAGGAGAGCGCTAGCCGAGCGACAATTCAAGCTCCGACGGCAGAAAAGGCCGGTTCCGCTCATTAATTGCGGTCCCGATGATCAGACCATCCAGCATGACAACGCCATCACCTTCCCGAACTATCTGCTGGCGAAAGGCGAACCGCAGTTTTGAGATCCGCTCCATTTGGGTCAAGACCACGAAACTGTCACCACTTACCAGAGGGCGGCGATAGTCAAGTTCGGCCCGTACCACCACCAGATTGATCCGCCGCCTGGCGAGTTCAGCGAAATCGAGCCCGAGAGTTTTCAGAAACTCGTGGCGGCTATGCTCAAGATAATGTTGATAGACGGCATTATTCACCACCCCCTGCAGATCGCATTCATAGTCGCGAACTTCGAACAATTGACGATGCGGCACTTTATTCATGTGGAATCTCCGGTCAGGAATTCTCGAATATTGCAGACTTCACCAGAAATACGCGCAAGCGTCAAGCCTCCCGGCATCTTGACCAAACTGCTCCCGATGACATATATCCATATATGAATTATAAAGAATGGTGGTGGACAGGCCATTTTTTCACTGCTAATCTGGCCGAGTAACCAGACCGCAAACAGAGAATGGAGAGCCCAGTAATGTCGAACAAAATACCGGCGACTGCCTGCACAAAATGTAACCCTTTGTGGCAAAAACAGGGTGAGACCAATTGCTGGAGCGAACCAGGGGAAGGTCCTGGCCAACCGGCGCACTGTCCGACAACTCTGTATTCAGACATTGTCGACGCGACCTTGCCCTTGTATTCCGCTGAGAGTGAAGATGCAAAGCTGGCGCGCGTGGCGGCGCAGGTCGAAGGACTGTGTTATCAACCGGTTCCAGGGAGTGACGCGGTTAATGCCCGCTGGACGCGGGTGGAAGATACGATCGCCCTGGCCAAACTGATGGGCTACCACAAAATCGGCATTGCGACCTGTATCGGGCTGCTGGATGAAAGTTCACGACTGGCCGACATTCTGACAGCCCAGGGGTTAGAGCCAATCTCGGTCTGCTGCAAAGCCGGCAGCCTCGACAAACTGAAACTGGGGCTCAATGAAAATGAAAAGGTCCGCCCCGGCACCTTCGAACCGGCCTGCAACCCGATTGCGCAGGCTCAGGTTCTGAATGAGCAACAAACGGATATGAACCTGATCGTCGGGCTCTGTGTCGGGCACGACATGCTCTTTGCAAAGTATTCAAAAGCTCCGGTGTCAACCCTGGTCGCCAAGGACCGCGTGACCGGACATAATCCGGCAGCAGTTCTTTATGGGCAAAATTTTTATTACAAACGCCTGCAAAAGCAGCAGGTCATCAATCCCGAAGCGCTCCCGCAGACGGACTGAAAAATGATAACCCTATACCCCGGTGCTGCGCAGTAACAATCTATCGCCATACGGGCTGGCTTTATCCCGTATTTGCCCGGGGAATATTCTTGACACTACTGATCGGCTTTCTCTATAGTTTTGGGACAAGGATATTCATGGAGGTAAAATAATGAAGCTCTCGACCAAAAGCCGCTACGGCGTCCGCGCCATGTTCGACATGGCCTATCATACCGGCACCCTGCCGGCACAAATCAAAGACATCTCACGGCGCCAGAACATCTCACCGCGCTACCTCGAACAAATCTTTCAGGATCTGAAAAAAGCCGGACTCCTGAACAGCCGGCGCGGTCCTCAGGGCGGCTACAGTCTGGCTCGTCCGGCGGAGGAGATCACGGTCAAGGATATCGTGCTGGCCGCCGAAGGGGAATTGCAACTGGTCAATTGCGTCAAAGGGTTACGCAAAACGTCAGGGAACGAAGAAGAGTGTGAGGGGGCCTGTCAGTTCGACAATCGCTGTGTCACTCAGGATATCTGGAGCAATGCCAGTAAAATTCTTGGCGACTACTTTGAGACCCTGTCCCTGAAGTCGCTGTGCGATCAGGCTAAAGAGATGGGACTCGAAAAAGAACTCGATCACCGCTTTATGTACTTCATCTGAACACGGACGTTTAATGTCACTTCAAAAAAAGATGCTCCACCTGCAGGCTATTCTGCGTGAAATGCACCAGGTTGTAATTGCCTTCTCCGGTGGGGTCGACTCGACCTTTCTGCTCAAGGTCGCCTGCGACACCCTGGGCCCCGAAAATCTGGTGGCGCTTACGGCAACCTCACCAACCTATCCCGAATTCGAATATCAGCAGGCTTGTGAACTCGCACGCGAAATCGGGGTCGAGCAGATTGTGATCGAGAGCAACGAACTCGAGATTCCCGGGTTTGCCGACAATCCACCACGGCGTTGCTATCACTGCAAATTCGAGCTCTTCAGTCTTTGCCTCGAGCAGGCCAAAGCGCGCGGGTTCACAACCGTACTGGATGGCTCCAACCTCGATGATCTCGGTGACTATCGACCCGGCCGCGATGCCGTCGAGGAATTGCAGGTGCGCTCACCTTTGCTTGAGGCCAAACTCACCAAAGCGGATATTCGTGAGTTGAGTCGCCAGCTTGGCCTTAAGACCTGGGATAAGCAGGCGTTTGCCTGTCTCTCGTCACGCTTCCCCTACGGGACAAAAATTACCGTTGAGCGACTGCGTCAAATCGATCAGTGCGAAACTTTTCTGCGCGAAAATAAATTTAAAAACTACCGGGTCCGCTATCATAATGAAATCGCGCGGGTCGAAGTCGCCCCCGAGGAACTCGGCCGGATGCTCGACGTTGAACTGCGCGAACGGCTGGTTGATTGCTTCAAACAGGCAGGCTTCACCTTCGTCACCCTTGACCTTCAAGGCTATCGCACCGGCAGCATGAACGCCACTCTGCCAAAGAATTCATGAGTAGGGATCAAGGGTGAGGAAATAGATCAACCAGGAACTTGAACCTACCCCTCACTCCTTACTCTTTACGCCTCACTTGCTTCCCCCCTGACCGGAGGTCCCATGCAGAAAAACAGCACCCTGCTCGCCGTCTGCTTTGTCAGTGGCCTGCTCGGCGGCCTGATGTGCAGTCTCTTCCTCTGGATGATCGGAAACTGGGGGATCCTCTCGTTACTCAATGTCCAGATGGCGCCGGAGTTGACCGCGCGCTGGCTTTATCCGCGGCTTGTCTGGGGTGGGCTCTGGGCTATCCCCTATTTTTTCAGCGTCAGCCTGTCCCGGGCCCGGCGGCACTGGGTCAGAAAAGGTCTTTACTTCAGCCTGCTGCCAACCCTCTACATGCTCTTTATCGTGTTCCCCTCTCACCTTGGCAAAGGCCAGGCCGGGCTTGAGCTCGGAATGCTGACACCAGCGGTAGTGATCGTGACCAATCTGGTCTGGGGATTTTCTACCGGGGTCTTCACCCGTATTTTCTGGGGTCGTTGATGACCCGCTGGCTCAGCCTGCTGCTGTTCTGCCTCCTCTGCAGTACAAGTGCTCTTGCCGAAACCTACCGGGGGAACGTCAGTTGGATCTATGACGGCGACACCATCAAGGTCGAAGGGATCGGTAAAATTCGACTCATCGGCATTGACACCCCCGAAAAAACTGACTCCCCACGGGATGATTACTATTTGCGTCAGGGACGGCTGAAGCGAGAGACGCTGCGTCAGATCGGCCATAAAGCCTTTGAATTCAACATGCATGAAGTCCGAAACCGCAGGGTCAAACTTGAGTTTGACCACCAGAGAACCGATACCTATGGCCGCACCCTGGCTTACGTTTTTCTGCCGGATGGTCGCCTGCTCAATCAGGTTTTACTTAACAAGGGGTTGGCCGCAGTCTACCGCCGTTTCGACTTTGTACGTAAAGCCGATTTTCTGCGCGCCGAACAATCCGCCCGTGACCGGCACCTGGGATTGTGGCAAAATTCGAAGTGAGGCGTGAGGCGTGAGGCGTGAGGCGAAAAATATCGAGTTCAGACCAAACCACAACCTTTCTTTTTTAAAATTCAAAATGAACTTAAATCGTTAAGGGACTAAAACGTGGAGTCATTGACCAAATTCAGCCATTTACTGGACCAGAGTTTCGCCGGCATCAGCTTCGGGCGCATGCTGCTGGCCGGCAGCGTGCTCTTTTTTGCCCTGCTGTTGCGCAACCTCTTCTCTCAACTGCTGGCGCGATTTCTGGTTTCCATTACACGCCGGACGGCAGGTGAGATGGACGACATGCTGGTGGAACAGCTCAAACAACCGACCAGCTTTCTGGTTTTGATCGGTGGGCTCTGGCTGACGACCTCAGTGCTTGCCTTGCCTACAGAACCAGTCAACCTGGCGGCGGGGGCCTATGAGTTGCTCCGCCTGCTGTTTATTATCAATATCGGCTGGTTTCTCTTCAACCTGATCGGCCTGCTGGATATGTGGCTCGGGCATTTAACCAAAAAGACCGAGTCGACCCTGGATGACCACCTGCTCCCCTTCATTCGCAAAGGCTTACGCTGCTTTATTGTCGTCATGATGTGTCTGATGTTGGCCCAGACCCTCGGATACCCCATTTCCGGGGTACTGGCCTCCCTGGGGATTGGCGGCCTGGCCGTCGCCCTGGCCGCCAAGGACAGCATCTCCAATATCTTCGGCTCACTGATGATCATTCTCGATCGCCCCTTTCAGATCGGCGACTGGGTCAAGGCCGGAGATGTCGAAGGGACAGTTGAAGAGATCGGTTTCCGTTCGACCCGGATCCGCACCTTTGCCAAAACGCTGGTCACCATCCCCAACAGCATTCTGACCAATCTGGCCATCGATAACTTCAGCCGCATGCCGAAACGCCGCATCAAGCTGTCAATCGGTGTCAGCTATGCCACCACCCCGGATCAAATGCGCGCTGCAGTCGAAAACATTCGCGGCCTTCTGCGCCAACATGCCGCAGTTGATCAGGATTTTTCGCTGGTCAACTTCACCGATTTCGGTTCCTCAAGTCTCGATATCCTGGTCTATTGTTTCACGCGCACCACGGTCTGGGGCGAATACCTTGCCGCGCGCCAGGATATTTGTCTGCAGATCATGGATATTCTCGAAACGATGGGGCTGGAAATTGCTTTCCCCAGCCGCACGCTTTATCTGCGTTCCCAAAAAGCATCGACTGCGGCACCAGCCTCTTGAAAAGCTTCATAAGACTTCGTTATTTAAAGAACCCTAAGTGCCTATTATTACGTAGTTTATGGCAATAAATTTGCATCTGCCACTAATTCTAATGAGAGCCGCAGGCAATTCAATGCTCCAACACCCAAATAACGTCATACGGCGTTCTTTGTCGGCTATTTCAAGCCTCAGCAGCGTTACAAGTCACTGCTGACAGAATTCTAGAGGTCAAATGCAGATGAACAATTTTGCCATGCAAACTGGTATTCAGCACCTTTTCTATGACTTCAATGAAGACGATGACAGAATCTACAAAGCGATTGAGTCTCTCGCCAAGAAACACGGCGATCGTGTCTACAGCGCAGCCCTCTCTTATCTGTTCGGCAAAAACTTCACCATCAAACAAGCCGGGCACTATTGGCGCGAAGCGACCGCATCCATCAATCAAACAAGCGGCCCAAACCAATCATTCCGAGCCACACTGCTCAACTACCTGCGCCAAAAAACCACCGAACTGACCAACCCGCTCATCATCGAATCGCGTGATCTCGAAGCCATCCGGCTCGCGGCGGTAACTGATGGTTTGACCCAGCTTTACAACCAGAGCTATTTCAAGCAGCAGCTGCAACAGTCCATAGACCTCGCCAACCAGCAGGCGGGACAAACTTTCAGTATCCTGTTCTTTGACCTTGATCATTTTAAACAGTTCAATGATCGCTGCGGCCATCTGCAGGGAGACCAGGTCTTACGCCAGATCGGCAAGATTCTTCGTCAGCATACGGGCGAACTCGATCTACCGACGCGTTACGGCGGGGAAGAATTTGCGATTCTGCTCCCTGATTGCAATCTGGAAAACGCCCTGCAACTGGCGGAGACGATCCGTGAAAGCATCGCGCGCGAATCCTTCTCCGGCCAGGACCGTCTCGACACCTGCAACCTCACCATCAGTGGTGGCGTGGCCAACTATCCGCAACATGGCACCAACGTTGGAGAATTGATCGAAGCTGCAGATCGTTATCTTTATGAAGCCAAAGGAACCCGTAACGCCATTTTGCCGCGCCTCGAGGAGGCACGTGTTGCCAATCGTCACCAGTTCAACAACATTGTTGAATTTAAACTTGCCGGACAGGACCGCTTCACCCCGGCCCTTTCATCCGATATCAGTCATACCGGGCTCTCCCTCAAATGTGACTGTTCACCCGCCATCGGCACCCGCGTTGAACTTTTTTTCCGCCACCCCTTCTGGCCACGAAACCTTGAAACAATCGGCCAGATCCGCTACGTCGGCCACAACTCGGAGGCCTGTACCTATCGCCTGGGAATTCAATTTGAGAACCCGCAGGACAACTTCTGCAGCATGCTGCGCCCCGAATCGCTGGACAGAAATTAACTCTCCCGCTATCCCCATAAACTTTGATCAGGCCCGAATGCCTTTTGTGTGCATCACCGCAAGCAAAATGCTTTTCACTTACCAGCCCGATCTCCTGCCATCCCACTCCGCAAAAAAAAGACCCTCGACATAGAGTGCAAGCCTGCCTATTCTGTCAGGGTCAACTTCAACAAATGGGAGAAACCTGATGTCAGAAACTGTATGGATGGCCGATTTTCGTGCTGGAAATCGAGAGAACATGTTCACTAAACTTGAACGACTTCTTCAGCACGCCGGTCTCCCCAGGATCATCGGCAACGACGACCTCAGCGCCATCAAGATCCATTTCGGTGAGAAAGGCGGACATGCCTACATCCGCCCGGTTTTTATCCGGAAAATTGTTGAAGCGGTGCGTACGCTGGGTGGCAAACCCTTTTTGACTGACAGCTGCACCCTCTATCCGGGTGAGCGCAAAGAGGCAGTCTCTGCCCTCAGTTGCGGGATTGAAAACGGCTTCGCCTATGCGGTGGTCGGTGCACCGCTGATTATCTGTGACGGCTTGCGCGGTCATTCTTCACGCCGGGTCGCGATTGCCGGTGAACTCTTGACCAGCGCCGACATCGGGGTTGAAATACTGGAAGCCGACAACCTGATCGCCGTCAGCCATTTCAAATGCCATGAGCTGACCGGCTTCGGCGGTACGATCAAAAACCTGGCCATGGGATGTTCGAGCCGTGAAGGGAAACTGGAGCAGCATTCAACGGTCGCGCCGGTGGTCAACGTGAAGGGTTGCACCCAGTGTGGTGCCTGCCTGCCGGGTTGCGCCCATGGCGCGATTGAAATCAAAAGCGACGCCGCGCTGATCGACGTGGAGCGCTGCACCGGTTGTGGCCGCTGCATCAGCCTCTGCCCGAGCAAGGCGATTCACATTCAGTGGAACGAGGAATCCAGCAAGGTCATGCGCAAAATGGCCGAATACGCCATGGGCGCCCTGCAGGGTAAAGCGGGAAAAGCCCTCTTCGTCAATTTTATCACCCAGGTCAGCCCCTCCTGCGACTGCTATGGCCATTCGGATGCAGCCATCGTCCCCGACATCGGCATTCTCGCCTCAACTGACCCGGTCGCACTTGACCAGGCCTGTGCTGATCTCGTCAACCAGGCCCAGGGCTTAAGCCAAACGGCCCTCGCAACCGGGCACGAACCGGGCGGCGATAAATTCCGCGGTGTTCACCCGCATATCGACTGGGAAGTCACCCTGGAACATGGTGAAAAGATCGGCCTGGGGACGCGCCAGTACGAGCTGAAGAGGTTGGAACCGAAGGGGAAGAGCTGGTGAAAGGTGAGGGGTGAGAGGTGAGAAAATCCTCCCTGAAACTCCCCCAGGGTGGCGGCCCCGGGGGTTGTGCTTTGCTTCTGATAGGGCTCTACGCATCGAGCCGACGCGCAATTTCGGCCAGCTGTTCCTGCCCCAGTTCGCCGCGAAAGCCATGCAGCGGCAGCAGATAAAAGTCATCCTCATAACGGCGAATACCTACAGCGCGATACGGAATGATGAACGCCGCAGCCAAACCCAGAAGCAGTAATACCGATGCAATCCAGACAATCATCTCACCCGGATCTTTCGACAGCTGAAACCCGGTGGCCCAGTTCCCCGATTTATCACGTGAGTAAGCGGTCTGATAAATTGAAACCCCTCGCCAGGTCAGGGGCTCATTGACACGGATTGTTCCCTGCTTGACCACCTTGCCCTTTTCAAGGATGGTCATATCGCTCTCCATCTGTTTCAGAATCGGATCGCGAAACTGCACATTTCTGGCTTCAACCCCGGGGTTTTTCAAATCACCAAATCGTTCATCACCTGGAAACACCAGATAATCCCCGACAAAATTGCCGTTCCGAAAAATCCCCAGGGTCAGAATTTTTTCATCGGGATTGAAATGCCTGGCCTGGACCCGCAGCTTTCTATCGGCCAGATCAATCGACTCACCTTCAAGCAGGGTAAAGGTGCCGAGCTTCGTCCCTTTGTCCGCGTCAACCAGGTCAAAACGGAGAGTTATGGGATAATACTCGAGGGCGAAACGATCGACGCGCAAAGTAAAACCGAGGGGCTTCTCCTTCTGAAGATTCCAGTCAAAGTAGCTACGGTTCTCGTCATGAAGATAGGTGTTAATCGTTCCGACAAACCCCCTCTGCCCAAGAATGGCACCGAACATGATCGCCAGCAGGCTGCAATGAACCAGGGTTGAGCCCCAGCGTCCGGCACGACCACGCCGGCCCCAGATCCGGTTGCCGATCTGTTCACCCCGAAAACCGAGGGAGGTCAAAGCGACCAGAAGCGGATCGATTGATGATGTCTGCAACCGAAGCGCCGATTCGGGTAATTGCGCCAGCTGCGCATAAAAACGTGGGCGGTCACGCAGATTACGATTGATGGTGCGGATGGTACAGACCAGCAGATTCAGGGCCAGTAAAAACAGGAGGGAACGAAACCAGGCGGTCTGATAAAAAACTTCATAGCGCCCCATCTCGGGCTTTATCACCGTCGCCGGGATCGCCACCACCGCCATCCCCAAAAGCAGGGAAATCGTCAATTTGACAGAGCTGAAAAAACGCCAAAAAATCACAATAAACCGCCTTATTTATTTTTCGCTTGTTCCGACGTATTCACCGCCGGTAAACGAAATCTTTAGTCCCTGTATTCCTGAATCCGCCAACACCGTCGAACGGTTAAGCCTGGGATCCAAACCGAAATTAAACGCGTAAATCTAGCAGAAGAATAGCCGCTGGTCACCCTCTTAAGGACCCGCGAACCGTATTTTTACTGGTATGACTGGCGGAAAAACCCTACAATGCCGAACCGAACAACGCACCTCGCAAAGACCATTCCCCAATGGAGAACGACCATGAAACCCCTCGTCGCCCTGCTTTTTCTGCTGAGTCTTGTCGCCTGCCAATCACAAAACAATGACGATCTCCCGGCGACGAAAACCATTTCTCCCCCCGCAGCGCAAGCAGTGCCGGCCAAAACGGACGAACCACCCACCCGGGCAACGACGCAGGAAACCACAAAGCTCACGCCAGAGGTTAAAAACACCGACAGCAAGCAGCAGGACCCGCCGCGACCACCCCTCTTTGAAAATTTCCAGGGCGCCCCACAGCTCTCTCTCTTTCCCCGAACCGGTGCCTATCGTCCTGAAGACAATGACACCGAGGGGATGCAATACTGGCGAACCTTTATCGAGCACCTGCTCAGGACATCCGGGCCAACCAAAGCTAAAGGAGCGACCGACGGCAATATTTCGTTCGGGTTTAGAGGGATCAAAGGAATTGACTCCGTCGGTTTTTTCTCCCCGATCGCCGTTCAACCGACCACCCGCTATGAAATCCGCACCACCTTCAGCTGCGACCTGACCGCCGGGGCAACTGCCGGGATCGGCATCCTTGAATTCAACAAATTTCTGTGGGTTGGGGAACAGTATCCCGAATCACTGATTAAAGAGTCACAGGTCGGCGCCCAGGTAGGTGTCCGCCTCAAGGGCAAGGTCGAAAAACAGCTCCAGACCTTCAGCTTCACCACCGGCCCCAAGACCGCCATGATCCACTTGATTTTCTTCCGTGAGGGCAAACCCGACCGGAATACGGTCACGATTGATGACATCAGTATCAAAGAGGCCGCGCACTAAAGGGGTGAGCAAAATGCCTGGCGACCAGGCCGCCGTCCACCAGCAAAAAAGGGGCCGCATGTTCAGGATAATGTTCGCGATACCTGACCCTGCTTAAAGTATGGGCGCTTACCACATCTCCTCAACCAGCAGATTGATCCCCTCCAGCGCCTGCCCATTCCTGATCCGGATGGAGCTGTCCTGACTTCCGGTGTAACGGCCATAGAGCTCACCCGGCGCCGGTGCGCCGCCCAGTTTGTTGCGCGCGGCCAGAAAGTACGTCCCGCCCTTGGGGAAGCTCAACACATATTCGCCCTTGGATGTCGAGGGCTGCGACACATAGAGCGGTCGATTCAACATGGTCGCGTCGGGATAGAGCAGCACCCTCACCCCGGCGACCGGTGTACCCACGGCATTTTGAACGCGCCCGCGGATGCTCGTTGTGCCGAACAGGTGATCTGCCTGCTGCTTAACCTTCTGTGGCACCTCAACCAGGTCGATACCGAGACTCAAAACCTGCGTATCCTTGATCGTCACCGGATTCCCGGCATAGTAACCAAAATAATCGCCGGCACTCAATGGGCCGGTCATCCCGCCACTCTGCCGCTTACGCGCTACGATATAATAGGTTCCGCTCCCCAGAGAAAGCTCAGTCACCCCGTCAGCATCACTCGGCAGACTCATGCCGAAGCCCATCCCCTTCAACTGGCTATTCAAATCGGGATAAACCATCAGCACCACCCCCGCAACAGGCTTTCCTTCGGTGGTGGTTTTGACCACGACCCCCGGCAGGGAATCCGCTGGTTTTTCGGCCCTGGGGGGATTGCGCAGGGGGAGCGCAATCCGCAGATCGTCAACGCCTTTGCCGGCCACATTGACCGGATTCCGTCCATAAAACCCGAAATACTGATCATTCTGCGCCAGAAAATAGTACTCCCCCGATGGCAGTTCCAGCTGAAACATGCCGGCCTTATCGGATGGCGCCGACTGGAAGGGTGGAGTATCACCAAAACTGACCGTCGCCAATGGCCAGGCAGAGACAACTACCCCGGCAATGCCTTCCCCAGAAACCGCTACCTTTCCCGCGACTGGAATCAGCCCCGCCTGGGCCAGGCTTGCCGACAACAAAATCCCCAAACAGCAAAATCCAAATTTTTTTAGCATGAGGTATCCCTGTTCAGTTAAGATAAAAGAGTGCCGATTCTAGCACAGCCATTCCGGTGAGAACCATGGAGCCTGCTCATATTTCAATGATTCCCATAGCACCTGAAATGCTTACTGGTTTAGAATGAAGCCGCGCTACATCTCGCGGGCAGCTTCAAGGCCTTTCCCCTGACGAAAGCGATAATCATGCCGATTGTGGTTCTTATGTTGCTGGCAGCCCTGCTCGCTGGCAGTCCATCCCAGGCGGCCACTAACAGCCCGGGACATGTTGCGCCCCTCGGATCGCATCCGACATCTCAGGTGATGCGGCAGAGCATAGACCCTGTGCGCCTTGAGCTCCCCTCTCAGGCACCGCAGATCTGGCGTTCATATCAACAGGAGAAACCGGCGCTGGTGCTCTTTTCCGAACACCCTTTTTTAGAACCCATTCCGCCAGAACTCCATCAAAGTGTCGCCAAACTCATCAACCAGGGGAGTGCCGCTGAGTTCAGGCTGCACGACAGCCTGCAACGAGCCGAACCCCTTCTGCTCCCCAGTCAAACCCTGACCGCGGCCCTGGACCAGCACCTGTTCTCTGAGGTCGTCTGGTATTTCCCCGCCCAGGGGAAGCTGGCAGATTTCAAGGCGGAGAATTTTCGTAAACTGATGTCCAAGGCCGGATTTTTAACCTCTGCTGAAGCTGAAAAACTTCATCTGGTCGATGAAGGAATTCTTGTCGGGGAGGTCAGGCATACCCCCTTGCGGATTATGCATCCCCTCGCGGCACTACCGGCGATTAAACATCCGGTCATCCTGCATGTAGATCTCGGTTATTTCCGGGGCCTGTTCAAAAACGAGATCAGCACGCCTGTCTACGACCTGCTGCAAGAGACCGTTCAGCTCTTGCGCGATTCCGAATGGCAGTGTCTGGCGGTGACCCTCTCCTACTCCAACGAGGGTGGTAACTATGCCCTCGCCACCCGGTTTCTCATCTCAGATCTGGCCCGACTGCTGAAACAGCCAGCACTGCTTGATGGCAAAATGCCCGAAAGCTGGATAAACCGCAAAAATGCAATGTTCAGTCAGAATTTTTTTCAGGAGAAGAATGCCAAAGAGCTGATTCAAAAGAATGCCGACAGCGCCCCCGAGGATCCAACGGTTCAGTATGATCTTTATCAGTTGTTGATTCAATCCGGGAAGAACCAGGCCGCTTTTGCCCAGCTCGACAAAGTCGTCAAGCTGGACCCAGGGTACGCTGAAGAATATCTGGCGCTGGCGGAAACCGGACTTAAAAATAAGTGGGACAAACAAACCCTGACCTTGCTCGACAAAGCGATGGCCGCCATTCCGCAAGACCCCCTGATCCCCTTACAGAAAGCCGAGTTGTTGCTGAAATTAAAACGTCCGGCCGAAGCCATGAAGATCTACACGGACCTGGCGAAACGCACCTGGTCAGCAGTGTATTATCCTGAGATGGCCAACCATCTGCGGCAAAAAGCGGCCAGCCTGACAGAATCAGCGACAAACAGTTCGGCTAAGTAAGAGTAACGCCTGACGTTTCATGCTGAACGAAAAAGAAGGTCGGGAAAACCCGACCTTCTTTTTCGTTTGCTGCTGTTCTTTTTTGCCTTAGCAGGGGTGAACGTTGCTGCTACCCACGACTTTAGGCTTCATGTACTTTTTCATAACTTCCTCCTGTTTTGCGGTTATTGGGGCTACCGTTATCAATCGGCTATAAAACGGAATACTGGCTGAAACTTTACTTCTTTTGGCGGCAGATTTCTACTCCTTGCCAAAAAATCCTGACAACAGTGATGTTCTTGCAAAATACAAACCAGAGTTATCCTGGCTACGCCCCACTGGCAGGTTCTCCTCAGCCGCAATAATTTTAGCCCCAGACTCCGATCAGATCCGGCTACACCTTTACCCCCGGGACGAACCCGCCTATAATGCGCAGCTGAAATCTTAACCAGGAGTTCATTGATGCTCAGATATTTACTGTTACCCCTTTGTGCCCTGCTGCTGTTTGGCTGTGAACAACAGAAGGACAAGCTACCCGAGGTTACCCAGGTCCCACCAATTCAAGCACAGTCTCTGCCTGATGTCCCGCACAAACCTGTCATTCTGTTGAAAGATCCGCTCAATGCTGTGCTGGTTGAAACCCCGTCGGAAGCAATCCCGACCTGGCGCAAGTATCGAGACTCCAGACCAACCCTGGTGGTCTTAAGCAACAACCCGTTCCTGACCAAATTACCGCCTGAGCTAAAGGATCAGACCAATACATTGGTGCTACATGGATCTGCCCTGGAAATTAGAGAAAAAGCCTCGCGACCACACGCCAACCCCTTATTCTTCCCCCAAATAGCCGTCACAGCAGCCTTGCAGGCAGATCTGGTGTCAGAAGTCATCTGGGTACTCCCCATTCAAGGCACACAGGAAAAGATCGATTTCGCCACCTTTAAAAAACAGCTGGTCGACCAGAGAATCATGACCGCCAAAGAAACTGAAACCTTGAAGCAGACGGCTGATGCCATTGTCGGAACGCTGTATGGGCACCCCTTTCGAACAATTACTCTTGGCCAATTGCCGAAATTAAGTGGCCCGATCCTGCTGCACATCGACCTCAGCTTTTTCGCGCCACTCTATCGCCATGAAATTGGCACGCCCCTTTATCCGCTTATTTTTCAGATTCTCTCAAAACTTCAAGGGCCCGGCTGGCCAACCCTGGCCCTGACCATCTCAAGTTCCAATCTGGTCGGAGGCATGCCACTCGATACCAGATTTCTGGCACCTGACCTTCAACAGCTGTTCGCAGTTCCAGAGCGACTTGCCAAGCCCATCCCCACTGACTGGAAACAGCGGGCCGAAGCCCTTTATCTGGCGAATTTTTTCAAAAACGAAGAGATTCAGGCAAAATACCTAAAAATGCAGACCGAAGCGCCAGATGATCCTTCGATCAAGTATGCCCTCTTCCAGAGTGAGCGCGAACTTAAACAAGGCAACCAATCTTTGAAATCTCTGGCCGCTGCTGCGGCGCTTGATCCTGCATACGGCCAGGCTTACCTTGATCTGGTGCAGGTCGCGCTAAAGGCTAAACGTCCGGATGCCGCCCTGCAGATGCTGGACAAAGCGGCGGCTCTCTTTCCTGAAAATCCATTCATCGACATAAAAAGAGCTGAAATTCTGTCCACCTACGGCAAACCGGAAGAGACCATTCAAATCCTCGCTCGTCTGAAAAAGCTCGTCTGGTCGCCCATCTATTATCCCGACATGCCCGCATTTTTTCAGTCTCTAAGCGATGAAGCACAGAAAAACCAAAAAATTCTCTCAGCCAAACATGTGCCAGCGCCTGAGGTTAAAGTGCCGAAGCAGATGGTCGACGACACCCTTTTACCCGATAAATAGACACCGCAGACCTTATAACAGGCATCACTGTTACCGCCACATAGCCTGCATTTCGAAGGTCCTGCGGGTGATTATCGGTATTGGATACACCATGTAGAACCGTTCCCTTGGAGGTGCCGTTGATAAGCCTCAGGTACAGCCATTAGACTTATTTCCGCTCCAGGGCAGGGAATTACGCTACCCTTTACCCTAACGCCGGACATTCCAGTCCGATCTACAGCAACACCTGTGGTTATCGAAACTTCGGCTCCTGTTCAACGCTTCGCCTTTGACCCTTAGCTGTGCCAGGTAGCCCTGCTACCAAGTGCTGACTTCAGTCAACCATCAACGCAACGTTAAACCTTTCCGACATAAGGAGGACCGACAAATCTCGTCGGGTTCATAAGGTGTTCCTGCCATACACAGGTCAGATCAACGACCTATCCTCTTGAATGGCTATTTGGCTCAGAATATCTTTATCCTCGCCCGAGGAGACTGGCACTTTTGTGAGTTCTGTTCGTCCTGCCAGAATTTAGCCAGCAGCTCACTTCATATTCGACCCGGCGATGGACTCCCATGCCGCTATAATCGCAACCGCCATCAGGGTCGGCAGAGGATTATAACCGCCAAGTCACCCTTCAACCACCACGACTGAAGAGTACCTGCGCATAACGAAAAGGGGCCGGATCATTCGATCCGGCCCCTTTGACCTACTTTGTTCTATTTGACCTCAGCGGTTCAGTACGCAATCGCCACTGAACATTCACGCTTTGCGCTAACGCTTCAGCGTAGGCTCAACACCCGGTTACCAAGGTGTCACCTTGTTCCAGCCGGCGCCAGTGCCGCTTTCTGCTGGGTCACCCAACCGGTGACAGTTCTGAGCAGAGGTCAGATTAGACTTGTGCCGGTTGCTGTTATTACTGCCATAGTTACCGGTTGTCCTGACCCCACCGGCGTCATCCCAGGTATTGTGCTTGGTGTCCAGACAGTTGGTGATCATCAAGCGCGGCAGCCGCGAGGCATGCGGGTTGTGACACTTGGAACAAGGGAACTGGTGATACTGGTTGTCAATCGTCGTCGCACTCACCGACGCCCCCCAACTGTAGTTACTGTAACGTCTGATTTGCCCAGGAGCTCCGTTAAGTAACGGCGCCCAGTTGTCCGAATTCGACTGACCATTACGAAAGCCGTAGCTACCGCTGTCACCCGGGTCAGAAGCACCCTGCCAAGCCATTGCCGGGTTGGCATTGTTACCGCGAACACCGCCGCGCAAATCAAAGATATTGGAGGCGTGTGTCCCCGTCCCACCGATTACCGCGTTGCTATGCCCGTTGCCGCCGGTTCCGACCCAGTCAGTCGCTGCGGTGCCGTACTGGTTAAGATTATTCACATCAGTGCCGTGGCACATGGTGCAGAGCCCGGCGTTGTTGGTGAGTGACCAGGTGGTGGCGTTCAGATGACTTGTGGCGGTCGATGTAGCCGTCCGGTTCTGATCGATGAAATAACCGCCAGTGGCCCGCGGCGGGGTGCCACTGTTCCCCCTCGGCACTGCGCCGAACCGGTAGCTGGTACTACTGGTATAAGTGGAAGTACTTTGCGGGGCGCCATCTTCCGGATAGGGTGAACCCATCCAGGTGCCACGCAGGTACGGTTTGCCGTTGGGTCCGTAGGTGTTATGGACGTCATGGCAGTAGCTGCAGCGGATGGAGGCCACAGTGTCGAGTCCGGAGGCGGCGCCTGTATTGGTGGAGGCCGCATGGGTCGACTGAATCAGGCCTGTCTTGTAACCAAAGATCGCGGTGGCTGATTTCCAGTAAGCGCCGACCCAGTTGGATCGTGCCGTGGTGGCAGCAGCAGTGGTCCACAACCCACCGAAATCATAGTTAGGCTCGGCTCCGTTGGTGTCGGTGTTAGTCTGCCATTCGGAAATCTTTGGGGTCTGGCTGTCATGACAGCCCCAGCAGGTTTCCGCTTCGGTGGTTGCGGTGGTCGCAGTACCGCCGAGATTGATACCACCATGCACGGTGTAGTTGATGCCAACGGTGGCATTGTTGGCGATGATGTTCGGGGAAACCAGCTTGCCACTGTGGAAGCCGTGGCACTTCTGACACTGGGTCGCCCAGTCGGTGGTATTAGAGAGCACATCACCGGTCGTCGCCTTAAGGTGGGCCCCGTAGGTTTCTCCGGCCCAGCCGGAATTCCCTGTGGGATAGACCACGGTCGGACCGCTGCCGCCGGCGGAGTGACAGCTGTCGCAACTGCCCGCGCCGAAGTCGCCGAAACCGACGTTCCATTTCGAATCAGACAGGTTGTGCAGGGTGCTGGCGTTACCGTGGCAAGCGTTGTCGCAGCCCCAGTTAGCCTGGTTGTAGCCGGCGCCGGTATTCGGCGTCGGACCGTTCATGGTGATTATGCCGTCGCCATGATTTCCGGTGCCCCAGGTCGCATTGTAGGCTGCGTTGGTCTTGGTCGGCGCGAAGCCGTGACAGGTCTCACATTCGGCGTGGTTGGCTTGGACTTCGGCGGTGCCGTCGGTATCCCAGTCTTTGGTATGATCGACCAGCATGTTGCCGCGCCAGTTACCCCAGGTGCCGTGACAGGTCTTGCACTCGTCACCCGCTGCGCCGCCGCCGGAGGCGAAGGTTTTGTTATTCAATCGTGCCCAGGGAGCACTGCCGCTACGCGGAGCCGTCGCCCCTTCCTTGTGACAGGCCATGGCGCAGGTATCCAGATCCGAATTGGCCCCCAGAGTCACCCCGGCGACAAAGTCGGTTCCCGCCGGACGGTTCATGGCACTGGTCGCTAAACCGGCATCGCTGAAATGGTTGGCCGGTTGGCCGTTATGACAGGCGGTGCAGGCGAGCGCGCTGCCGTGGTTCTCACCGCTGACAACCCCGGTAATGCCGTGCATACCGGTGGTTGCGCTGTTGTATTCGGTCCCAACGTTCTCTGCCTTGTGGCATTGGGTACACTGGGTATTTGCATCGATGGTCCCGGTCCAGGCCGGGGTGATCTGGCCGCCGTGACAGCTGATATTGCTGCACTGGCTGCCGGCATATGTCCTGGCACCGCCGGACTTGTCCTGATAGGTGGCGGAGACGTTGACTTCAACTGTGCCGTTGGAGTGGATATTGCCACTGTGGCAATAGTCGCACTTGGCCTGTACAACGGGACCGTTGGTCACCTGGGTGGCCAATGAGACGCCGAGGGCAGTGAAGTGGGCGTTGTGTGCCCCGGTGGCCGGCCAAGGTTCGCCGAGGCCATTGTTATGACAGCTGGCGCAGCCGTTGGGCAGAGCGCCGCCCCAGGTCGGGGTGTTGCCGAAATGGCACTTGACGTTGGCGCAGCTGCCGTAGGTGGCGCTGGGAGCAATGGCCCCGGTGCTGCCGGTAGCGGTGGTCTTGTAAGTGACGGTTCCAGCAACCTGGGTCGGCAAAGCGCTGACATCCCAGGAAACATTGCCGTTCATATGACCGGCTGCACCGGCGGTGGCACCATGACACTGAGTACATGCCAATGCCAGGGTCCCGGCGTGGGTCGCATGGCTGCCGCCGATCGGCGGAGTGGTGCTGCTGGCGCCATGGCAATCGCCACAAGCAACAGTGCCGTCCCAGATCGGGGGAGTACCGCCGCCGATGGTGCCGCCATGACAGTAAACGGCGGAGCAGGTCTTGGTGCCATTGCCGGCCGCGACGACGGTCCCGTTATAACTGACACCATCCTGGCCGGTGTAGGTTCCAGTAGTGGTGCCGAAAGCGTTGAAGCTGATGTTGATGTCACCGCCGTTAGGCATGACATAACCATTGTGACAGGTGTCACAGGTGAAGCCCTTGGTTACAGCGTGCAGGTTGTGCGCACCGGGGGTGGTACTGCCGGTTACAGAGGTGTGAACCAAACCGGTATTGGTGCTGCCATCGGTATTGTTGGCTATCGGCGGGTTGCCGTGGCAGGCGTCACAAGCGGTCGGCAAAAAGCCGGACTTGTGATTATGACAGGTCATGCAATCTTTCTGCAAAAAGTGGTTCTGGTTGGTCGCGGTCGCAGTGCTCATATTATAGGCGTGATGCTGGACCCCGTTTACCTTGGTTTCATCCAGGCTATGACAGACCTCACAGACGCCGTTACTGGTGGCATGGTTACCGGCAGCGGCAGCGTAATCGCTGGTGAGATCCCGGGTGTCGGTAAGGGTGACCGGGCTGGAGGGCAGGCCGTTGGGCATCAGGCTGCTGTCAGGGAAAGAGATGCTGGTCTTAATCCGTTTGATGTTGGTCGTGGTGTCGGTATGACAGGTCTGACAGGTGAACTCGCCGTACTTGCCGCCTGGCAGACCCCAGTTGCCGCCCCACTTGGTAGAGCCGGTAGAGGCCGCGTTATGCAGCATCGGGTTAGACGGGATCACGTCGATGAAAGTATAAACGGTCTGGGGTGATACTCCGTCTGCATCGCTGATGGTGACGCGCACCTGGTATTTCTGCATATTTGTCAGCCCGCTGATGTTCTGCAGGTAGGGGCTGATCTGGTGGCCGAGCAATCCCAGGTTGGTCCCAAAGGTGGTCCCATCGCAGGTCCCGGCGCAAGCGCCATATTCGACCTGAACGTTATTGTTGGTGTTCGTATCACCGCTGTAGGCGACGGCGACGGTGATTTTAGCGTCACCACTCGAGGCGGTCGCCGAACTGATGACGGTCGGGGTGGCGTTATTAACGGTGATGCTGTTGGTGCTCGGACCAACGACGCTGCCACCGCAGTCGGGATCGGTACCGGTCACGCCCAGAGTTACCGCCTGGGGACCAGTGGTGCCGAAGGCGCTGCTGTTCCAGGGGCTGGTCACCGGCGAGCCGTTGATGGTGAAAGTGAAACTGCCGACGTTGCCGGTGCTGGAGAACAGCGATGCCAGATTGACACTGGCCCCGGAAACAGACTGGCTGGCCGGGACAGTGATAGTTGACGGAGTAGCATCAACGCAGGTGTTATCAATAGTGACACCGCTGACCAGAGGTGCCGATACCGCGTTACCGCAATCGGGGTCAGTCCCGGAGACGGCGATGCTGACGCCGGTGACCGCAGTGACTGTGCCGCAGGCGCTGGTGTTCCAGTTATATTCCCAGCGGGAGGAGCCAGCATTCCAGCTCATCGCCGCACCGGTGACGTTGCAGGTTCCAGCGCCGGCAATAGTAACAGCCATGCCGGTCATCCCGGCCGGAACAGTTTCTACACCGACAGCGGTCTGAATGACGACCGTCGAATTGGCGGTGATCGGGTTGGTGGTGGTCAGGGTCGCGAGATCAGCATCCGAGGTATCAAACGCGACGGCGGCAGACTGGGCGGTCATGACTGCGCAGGTGCCACTGGCCTGAGCCCTGAAGATAACGTTGCCAATGGTACAGCTTGTAGGCGTATAGGTCGCCCCGCTGGCAGCCCAGGCACTCCAGGTGCTGCCTCCGTTTTCACTCCAGCTGACCTGCTTGCCGGTGGCAGTGCCACCCGCGGTCACGACCACCGGTCCGGTGATTGGGCCGGTGATGCTGGGCGCTGTCAGGGTAAGGGTTTCAACGCAGGAGGTCCAACCAAAAGTTGTCGGGGTACCGTCCGCAACAAGCTGAGATACGCTGTCGCCGTAGACAGAAACGCCGCAGGTGCCGCTCAGACCTTGGGCATAGAGGTTGTAGGTGTTACCATCGGTCAGATTCGCCATGCCGGGGATAGGGTCGGCGGTCCAGTTGATCACCGTGGTCTCCACCGGGCCGCTGGACGCCGGATTCAGGGTGAATCCTGCGTAGCCCATGTAGGCATTAGAACCACCCCACGACAAGGTCGGCTGGGTGGTCCCCGCCGTGGCAAAAGCCTTCCAGTGGGTGTCGGCATAGGCGCCACCGATGTTCTGGACGGTATTACTCGAATAGTTTTCGTTGTCAGTGGTCTCGGCGTTGACACTCTTCATGTCAAAGTACTGGGCGTAGCCCCCCGCTTCGACCGCCAGGGAATTGGTAAAGGTCGTACTGGAAACCTGGTTGGGGTACTCGCCGTAGAAATCGTTGATCGTGAAGCCAGCACCAGTCCCCGACGAATTTTGTTGGACTCCGGCGTAGGTGGCGATCCAGGCCGCATATCCGTTGCCGGCTACATTATTGGAAACACGAATCCTATTCCCCGAAGATGCGGCGATATCAGCCTCGTTCAGGTAGAACAGCCAATTCTGCCGCCGCTGGTTGTTCGCCGAGTAGCCGATCAGCCGCGCCGGCGTCCAGGTGGAGCCGTTGCCGTAGTCGACACTGATGGTCGTGGTGTTGGTGCCACCGGTGTAGGCCGCCACCGAGATGACCACCACTCGGTTGTCGGCACTCGTACCTGACGGCGTAAAGTTTGTTGTCGCCGGCGTCGAGGTCGTCGTCGAAACCTGCGGTGCATTCGGCCAGGCATCGAGAATCGAAACCGTTCCGGGGCCGCCACCGGTGGTTTCGGTCACTTTGTACTGCAGGCTTGCACTTTGGACATTGCTCAGAGTAACGAAAGGCGCGCCGCTGAAATCACCAGAGGCGGTGTTCTGGGAAGTCCAGACGATGGAAGGCGTTGCTTCGGTACAGGCCGGGGTCGTGACGTTAGCCGTATTCGAATTTCCACTTTCGCAGGCGGAAGCCACACTGTAACCACGCACGGTGTAGTTATAGGTCGTGCTGGTCGAGACCGTGGTGTCGCTGTAGCTGCCGCTGATGATGTTGGTCGCGATCTGCACGCCGTCGCGGAACACGGTGTAGTAATCGTTGTTGGTGCCGTCGTAGGTCCAGGTCAGATCAACCTGGCCACCGCTGACCGCATTGGCGGCGAGATCGGATGGAGCGGTGGCCGAGCAGGCCGCTGTTTCATTAACCGTCAATGTTCCCTGATTGCCGTTAAATTGATCCCAGACAAGTAGTGGTCCATTCGCGCTGCCATTATCTGCGGTAGCAACAACCCGGATGCCAAGCTTAGCACCGGCAGGAACAACCGCGGACTGACCAGACAGATTAATGCTCACCTGACCATCTAAACTTTGCGTAACCTGAGCTCCAGAAAAATTGGTCTTTGTCCCATTGCTGGTGATGTAGAAAAGTTGATAACCCCCGGTCCAGGGACCACTGCCGCCACCATATTGGTAAATCGTATAGGTCCCGCCAGTAACCTGAGTGGCAGCTGCATATGCCGTATCACTATACGCCTCAAGCAGAGTAGACCCAACGTTACCACTGGAATACTGGTAATTCCCGCAGTAGTTGGTTGTCTTCGCCATCAGGGTGCGGACCGGCCCATTTTGCCCACCCGAACAACCGCCCGTGTAATTGGTCGTCACCCCGGTTGCGACGCTAGTACCGCTATCGCCGGAGGTATAATAAGTGGCCGTCGCAGCCTCAGCATTGCCTGCAAAACCAGCGACCCCAAACATCAGCGTAAAAACGGCCACCAAGGCCAGGTGTGCAAATCTGAACATCCCTGAATTCCTCCGGATTTCAACCTTCATAGCCGTCCTCACTTCATTTTGGTTCAATATATTCACAGTATGTTCAATCTCTTGTCGATTAGGTTGGATCATAAATACTTCCCGTAGTCGTTTCATCATGCCCATGGTGACTCTCCTTAGCGGGAAGTAGCCGCTCACTGCAGGGGCATTGCCCCTGCAGTGAGCGTTATCGGTGTTCTTCCCAGGTGGTTTCGAGTTGCGCATTAAACTCGCTCCTTACTTGGGAAGCTGGGTGTGACAAGCGTTACAGCTGACATTTGTCGTGCCCCAGGTTGCAACGTTGCCGTTGTGACAGGCGACGGTACAGTTTTTGGTGGTGCCATTCCAGTTGGCCGCGGTGAGCGGCGCAGCGACCTTGGTCTCATCGTGCGAAGTGGCACCCACCTTGTAACCGTTGAGACGCTGCCAGTTATTGTTCAACTCGGGCTCACCCGGAGTCAGTTCGCGGATCTGGGCCTTGGAGCGGATCGGATCGACCGGAGCGAAGACCACGTCCTTGACCCCGTTAACGTGCAGGGTCTTGTCAAGGTCGGTAGAAGCGAGCACCGTTTTATTGGAGGCAGCCCCTAAGGTCCCGTGGCAGCTGACGCAGGCGGTGTTGTTGCCATTGTACCAGTTGTTAACTGTGGCGTTATGGCAAAGTGCGCAAGTGATAGAGATCGCGGTCGTTACATCGCCGTGACCCGCGTTGCTGGCGGCACCATCAACCAGCAGCCCTGAGGTTCCGGTATAGATATCATCGTAGTGGATACCGACAACGTGCTTGGCATGACTGCTGGTGGTCGGCTGGTTGCCGTGACAGTTCTGACAGTAATCACCGTTGGGGTTGGTGAAGGCACCGGTCAGGAAGTTCGGACTGGTGCCGGGCGTGACGCCATCACCGTGGCAATAGACCGCGGTACATGTGCTGCCATTGTAGGCGGCAGCTGCGCCATTCAGCGCTTTGATAGTCCCAGGAGCGGAGGTCGGATCGAGCAGCAGTTCGACGATCCCGTCCTGGTGATTGGCACCTTCGTTGGTTGGGTGACAAACACCGCAACCATAGTTATAGCTGCCGGCGCTGGTAGAGGTCGCCGTGCTGCCGTAAGCCGTCGCAGCCGACAGCACGTGCTTGGCGTGAGCACCGATGCGGTTTTTAAAGGTATATCCCCCAACCGTATTGGTGTTGTTACTACCACCGGTTGCCAGGTGGCAGGAGTTACAGCTGGCACCCGGGCCATTCAGCAGGTTCTCGGTGAAGATGGTCGAAGCGCCCGGACCACGGGTCGGGGTTACTGACCCGTGACAAGCGACCACGGAACAGGTGCCGGCGGTGGTGTTGTAGCTCATCGCGGAGTTGTTGTTGATTTCAACCGTACCGTTTTCATGCATGGTAGCGAAACTGTACGGCGCATTCGGCGCGACGTGACACTGGGTACAATCGGTGTGGGTCCCGTCATTTATTTTAGGGAGATTGTGGTTGACGCTCATGCCGCCGCGCCAGTTATTCAACTGCCCGTGACAGACATCACAACGGGCCGAGCCCAGGGCCGTAGCGGTAGAATCAGCGGCGGTGCTCCAGAGACGCTGCCAGTTGCCTGCGTCACTGTGACAGTTGGAGGCGCAGGAGTCGCTGGTACCGACGGCTGCTTCGGTGAAAGAGGTGATATTGCCAGCGACGCTAATGCCACGCTCGGCAGCAGTGTTGACGGCAGAGTCAACCGAGAAGCTGCCGTTGATGTGGGTAGATGCAGCGGTGTTGCCAATTGCTGGCAGCGCATTATGGCATTCAGTACAGCCGGCTCCGAGGGTTGCGTCGTGGACCGTAACACCAGCTTGAGTAACGGTATGCAACCCGGTGGTCGGGTTCGCACCGGCGGCACCTGGGGTATGGCACATGGTACAGGTAGTTGTGCCAGCGTCTTTCCAGCCGAAAGTCCCGGTACCGGTGACCTTGCTGTTGTGACAATCGACATTCGAGCAGCTACCGGCGGTATATGTTGCATCAGGGTCTGCCGCACCCCACAGACTCTTGGCGTGACGGATCCCGTCTTTATCGACAAAGACCTCGGCTGGCAGGTTGGCGTTGTTACCATGGTCGCTATCATTGGTGAGCGCGGCATGGCAGTACTCGCACAGTGCTTTCTGGGCGGCATCGGCGGTCGGCTGGCTAAGCAGCTGAACGGCGGTCATGCCGTAGACCCGCTGGGCGAGGTTATTCATATGAGTAAGGTGGCGACCGGCATCATTCGGACCGGCGGCGCCATCGTTGCCATCCGGCCAGTAGTTGCTGGCGAAGCTGCCGACGGTACCGCCACCATGACAGCCGTTGCAACCGCTCGGTTTGAAAATCGGGCTGCTGGTGTGGCTGTGGCAGACGGTGCAGTTGGTGCCGGCGTTGTGAGTTGCCAGTTCGGCAGCGCCCGAAGTGCGGTTAAAGTGCTTGATCAGGCCATCCGTTGCCGTCGGGTCATTGGGATCATGGCAAACCTGACAGACTCCGGTATTGCCGGCGTTGGCATAACTGGCCCTGGCGCTGCGTGAGGTGAAGCCGCTGACCGTGTGGGTCTGAATCGTCGAGGCGATCATGGCATCCTGTCCACCATTCTGACCATGCTGGTCATGACAGGTGACGCAGAGCAACGCATCGTTACTGGTCCCGGAGGCGCCATTGGCATTATGCACCGCCGAGTTTGTCAGCGTGGTATGGCAGGCATTACAGAAGTCGTTCGGGACCAGGTTAAAGTCCTTGCCACTGATCAGGTTCAAGCGTTTGGTCGTGTAACCGATGTGATCACCGGCATGGTTGTGGCAATCAACGCAGGCCTTGGCCACACCGGGCTTGCCATGGCCATTAGTGTCATAAGCTGCCCCGGCGCGTACCGGCGCGAGCGCACCGGAAACATTGGCCTGGGCATAATCACCATGACAGCTTTCACAGGCGACCGGACCACCCGCTGACCAGACCGCCTTGGCGCCGGTTACCGCGAGATTAACCGCAGCCGCACCACCGTGACAGAGGTCACAGGCAGTGACGGTGGTGTTACCACTGATTGCTCCGCTGGTCACTTCTTTAGCACCTGTAAAGGAGATGGTGCCGTTGATATGGGTTGGCTGACCAGCCATGCTGGTGTTGTTGGCATTAGCAGCGTGGCAGAGACCACAGTTCGTGCTGCCACCAGTCTTCGCAAATGGACCGTACTTGATGTTGCCATCAAGGTGGGTCGCATGGCCGCCTGTGGTCGGCATATTGTTGTGGCAAAGCAGACAGTTCTGGATATTGGTGGTACCCCAGGTGTAAGTGCTGTTGTTCGGGGCCCCGCCCTGACCGTTATTATGGCAGGCCGTAGTTCCGCAACTTCCGTAAGCGGTATTGGGAAGCGCGACCTCGCCGGAATAAAGGCCGTTAACAACCGGGCTCGTCTGGGCACCGGTGATAACGGTTCCGCCGAACTGAACCGCCTGTTTAACCGTAGTTGGACCAGTGGTCTTGATAAAGTGTCCATTATTCCCGGTATTGTCCGGATGGCACTTGGTACAGGTGATGGTAAGACCAAAGGTCGCCGTGGCGTTCAGATGGTTGGCGTGGGTGCCGGTCGCCATCTGGGTTGCGCCCTGACCATCACCGTGGCAGAGGGTACAGGATGCGGTATCGACGCCCCAGGTCACCAGTTTGCCCGCGTTGGAAGGATCGTGGCAGTAGGTATTGGAGCAGGTGTTGTTGACATCGTCAAAGGTGTTGCCAACGTTATCGAAGGGGCTGTCATTGACGGTAGCGTTATCGGCGATCGGTGTCGCCTTGTCCGTCAGCTTGGCACCATCGGTCGCCGAAATGGCTCCAGTCGCGTTCAAACCACTGATATGCGAGGTATCAACCGGAAGCGTCCCATGACAATCGGCGCACTGCATACCCTGAGTCGTGACGTGCTTGAGATGGGAACCGGTCAACGGTGCGGCATTGGCGATGTTATTGTCATTGGTTCCATTGTTATGGCAAGCGGTACAGTTCAGCGCCGTATCACCCCAGAACCCGTCCGCAGCGGACGAGCCATGGCAGGCGGCGGTACAGGTTTGGTTGGGTGAGACTCCACCGTCGGCGATGCCGGCAGCAAAATCAACGGTGCCATTGCCGTGCTTCACATCACCGCCGCCGGTCAAGGCATAACTATTAACCTGGGCGCCATGGCAAAGCACACATTCACTGCGATCGGCCTGAATACCTGCGGCGATATCTATGTGCTTGGCATGGGTCGGGTCAGCTGTAAGGTTCGAGTGACAGGCATCACAAGAGCTTGCAACTGCCCAGTCACGAGGCGAAACCTTATCACTGTGACAACTTGCCGTGCAGTTTGAAGGGCCGGTCGTGCCCATGGTGTAGGTCATGGTCACGGCGGTTCCGTTGTAGCTGCCGCCGGGGCTAACATCGTTAAATCCGGAGACATTAGGGATGGCATTGAGGTGGCTACCGCCACCGGTAACGATGGTAAAGCCAGGGGTTGCAGTGCCGTTATGGCAGCTCTGGCAAGTCATTCCGTTAGCCTGCCGGGTTGCATCCCAGTGAGCCTGGTGATCACCATTGACCGGAGGCTTGGCATGACAAAGAATACATTTGTCTGCCGCGGTGTTATCTCCCCAGGTCGGTGAAGGCGCGTAAGTAAAGAAGGGTGAGGTCCCTTTATTATTGCTGGAATGGCATTGCGAAGTCGAGCAGTTGCCGACACCCACACTCGGAATTGCAACTTCGCCGTTGTAAGTCAGCCCAGGCAGAACCTCAAGAGTTCCGTTGCGATGCGCAGTATTCCCGGCGGGATCCGCATGACAATCTGTACAAGTCCGGTTGTTACCGAACGTGGTGGCATTATCCAGATGCTGACGGTGGCTGCCACTTACCATTCCGGTTGTGGCAGGCGAAACCGCATTGTCACCATGGCAAAGGGTACAGCTGGAGATGCTGGTATCCCAATCGGCCAGATGGGTATCAGCGGATGGGTTGTGACAGGCCGCATTGGCGCAGGTGTTGTTGACGTTGTCCCAGGTAGAAACAACGACGTTAGCCTCAGCGGGAAGAGCCTGGGCCATGTTCTGCAGGACCGCGAGATCGGTAGCGCCGGCAGTATTGGTGATATGGCTGGTATCGACCGGCGTTGTAACGTGGCAGGTAGCACAGGTCAGTCCGGCGGCAATATGACGGCTGTGGGCCAGGCTGTCTCCACCACCGTCGGCCGGCGGGTTGCCGTGACAGGCGGTACAGGCCAGAGAAGCATCTGACCAGAGAGCGGCCTTACCAGTAACGGTGCTGTGACACGCAGCAGAGCAGGAAACGTTCAAGCCGCTGCCGGCATCGGCTATCCCGGTAGCGAAGTTGACGACGCCGTTCTGGTGGTTGATATCTCCACCGCTGTTGGTGTAGCTGTTCACCGCTGCACCGTGACAGGACACGCAATCGGAACGATCGGTCTCGATGATGCCGCCAAGCTTGTTGACGTGCTTAGAGTGCGGCGCAGTCGCCATCAGGGCGTCATGACAGGCGCCACAACTGTTGGCATTGGGCTTGAAGATCGGCGTATCCGTATGCTTGTGACAGGTGGTGCAGACGCCACTGGTGGCGAAGTGCGTTCCATTTTCGTTGGTCGTCCGGTTGAAGTGAATGACCTCACTCGGGTCATGACAAACCTGGCAGACGCCGGTGTTATCAGCCTGCCAATAGCTGGCGCGGGCGGTTTTATCGGTGAAATTATTCACCGTGTGGCCAGCAATGGTGCCGAGAATCATGGCATCGCTGTTGGTTCCCATCCCGTCACCATGCGGATTATGACAGGTAGCGCAATCCACACCATCATTGGATGTCCCACCCGCAGTCCTGGTATTGGCATAGTGGACAGAACTCGTGTGACAGGTCTGGCAAAAAGCGGTGTTTGCAACCGCGCCTCCTGTCAACTGTGGATCGCCGGAGATGCCATCAAAGTGCTTGCCCAAGGTGGTGTCGTGACAACCGGTACAGTCAGGCGCGCCGGTCAGACCAGCCTTACCATGACCTGTGGTGTCAAACGAATCCTTGGAGGGTGCAACCGGCCCACCAATTATAGCGAAATTGGCCAGGGTCCCCTGGTGACAGGTACGGCAAGTGACACTGGCCGGGGTGATCCATACCGGCTCAGCATCCACGCCGGTTCCTGCAGCAGTGGCACCGTGACAGGTATCGCAGACAACCGTCTGCAGGTTAGCGACGGTGCTTACAAAGCCGTTAACATGATCAGCTCCGCTGCCGTTATTGGTATGGCAAGTGGTACAGGCCAGCTTCGGCCCGTTTGCGCTGAACACGTGGGTATTATGGGCCCCCGAAAGGGCAGCGCCGGTATCGCCGGTCGCGTTGACCTGGTGACAGGTCCCGCAAGCGCCGGTGGCTGAAAGATCCCAATCAGGGATAACACCGACCGTGGCACTTGGGCCGGCGGAGTGGCAGTAGAGATTCTGACAGGTGCCGTCAGTGCCGTAGACACCAGGCACAGTATTAAGCTGGGTAAAGCTGGTACCGTCAAAAACTACGTCAGCGGTGCCGTTGACGTGCGTGCCACCGATTGCGCCGGCAGCAAGAGCCGTCGCGCTGTCGGCGGTCGCCTTGTGACACACGGAGCAGGAGTAGCCCTTGGCTAGGTGCTTGAGGTGGGTGGGTGAGTTGGCCTTATCGGCAGCACCCATCGTGGTTGCATCGTTACCATGACAAGCGTTACACGCGGTCGGAGCAATGGCGTAGGTCGTACTTCCATTCTGCCAGGCACCTGGATTTGCTGCCTTCGGCGCCAGGGCACGGGCACCACCGTTACTGTGACAATAAACGGCCGAGCAGGTCCCCTTGTCGGTACCAACAGTTCCGGCCGGGTTATAGACAGGCACCATGCCTTTGGTCCGGGCGAGACCGGCGGTGGTCCCAAAATCGACTTCTTGAAAGCTGCCGGAATTGTGACCGGCATGGCTGGCGGTTGCAGACCCGGCCGGGTGACACTTGTCACAACTGAAACCGTACCCACCAGCACTTGCGTGGGCGGCGTGCGGGGTTTTGCTCTCATCCTTGAAGACAGCAGCACCGGCGAGGGAGTAGTTGTTGGCGCCGTTAACTGCATAACCGGTAGGTCCGCCGGGG
This sequence comes from Geopsychrobacter electrodiphilus DSM 16401, assembly GCF_000384395.1. Taxonomy (NCBI): domain Bacteria; kingdom Pseudomonadati; phylum Thermodesulfobacteriota; class Desulfuromonadia; order Desulfuromonadales; family Geopsychrobacteraceae; genus Geopsychrobacter; species Geopsychrobacter electrodiphilus. The sequence goes on along the minus strand of NZ_ARWE01000001.1, from coordinate 536,274 downwards.
GTGTTTGTGCTGGGAGCGTAACCGTGGCAGGTGTTACAGGATCCGCCAAAACTTCCATTGGTGTTAGCGTGACCATGGCAGGTAGAGCATTGAGCTGCACCGCCGGACGCCAGGCCGTTATGATTACCGGAACCGTCGACGGGGATAGTGTGACAGTTCTGACAATAACCGGTCCCGCCGGCGTTGAACCAGTCGGCAGTCGCGGTCTTATAATTTAAACCGGTCACATTACCGGTGCCTACCCCGGCGGGGCTGCCAGCCGGCAGATCGACGTTATTGATGGAGGAACGCAGAACGAAATAGTTGGGCAGACTGGGATTGGCGGGATCATAGGAGTGACCGCTGTGGCAATCGAGGCATCCAACCTTGGCGGTGGGCCCGTGACTCTTGTACAGGTGACAACTTTGACAGAGGCTGCTTTTGTTGGTGCTGAGGCTCCCGTTCCCCTTGAGCATGCGCCCGTTACTGAACCCGTTTGGATTGAGGGCAAGGCCCGGGCCGTCAGGTGTTGACGCGTCAGAATCGGTATAATGGGTGCCGTGACAGGTGGTGCAGGACATGCCCCCAGTAGCGTTGAGGGTCATGCCACCGTCAGGGGTAAAAGGCTTGAATTTAACGTTATCAACATAGGAGGCATAATTTGCCTCCAATGGGTGGGTCAACCAGGCGTTGGGGTTGGTAGCGCTGTCTTTATTCCAGGTCCGGTGACAATCAAGACACATTGCGTCCTGACTGTTGGCACCCAGTTTCAGCAATAACGGATTTGCGACTCCGACGTCATCCTTGGAACCGTGCGGATCATGGCAGCGGGCACAGGAAACGTTTGCCCCGGCATAATTGGAACGGCCATAAAACAAGGGGTTCGCTGGGGCTGATGCACCGGCCGCCGCGTTTGTATCTGACGCCCCCCAGTTGTGGGAGGTCTGGTCCACAGGACCGGCGCCATGCCCCATGGCATTACTGGCATCACCGACCGCAAAGACAGCCGTTCCGACTGAAATGGTCCCCGGGGCGGTCCGTACGAGGTTGTAGGGGTCGAGCCCTTTCCCGGTAGCGTGACAATCCAGACACACGTTGGTTGCCACATCATTAAGTACCGCGCTGGGTTTATGGCAATAGTCACACTTTATATCGTGGACATATCGTGCGACGGCAATTTTCGGGGCAACCATCAACACTGCAAGGACCAGTAGCGTTACCATATTCTTCAGTTTCATCAGCTCACTCCCAAGAAATCAAACCAAACGGGCAAGATCTTAAATATTAAAAATTAAACGATCATTTAATATGGCAGGCTAAACACATGGCGCTGCTTGCATTGGACATGGCAAGAAATGGTTTCAATGCAGGGTTAGCCAAATAATCGACATGAGGGTCATGACAAGTCGAACATTCGACATTTTTGCCCGCACCATACAGCGTTAACCCCAAGGCCTCGACCCCTGCAACCGGATTCAATGTCCCGGGATTGGCCGAATCAACAGCGGTATAGCTAAATGAAATTGGGTGATCGTCACTGAGGTCGATGGTGTCCGTCGTATTTGAGCGTGAGCCCCCGATACGCGGACCAGGATTTCCACCAAACCCGGGAACGATTTTATTTAACACCGCATTGGTATTGTCCGGAGCGGCACCTGAGGGGTTAATGATGTCACCTACGGTCAAACTTCCGTCGTGGCAGGAAAGGCAGACCAGAGATTCAGGGTTGACGTTACGAACGGTCGCGATGCCGGCTTTGGTCAAGGCCGCGCTGGTATACTGCGTATACCCGCCGGCGGCTGGCATGTTGCGGTTCCATAACGGGGCATCAAGCGTCCCGCCATGCGGCGTGTGGCAGAAGACACAGATTTCATCTTCATTGGTCGCAGAATAAGCGAATTTAAGCGTAGGGTCCGGCTGAGAAGTCGACAAATTGTGCGGCGTATTGGCGATCCCCGCAAACGCAGGGCCCGCTGAAAGAACCAGGCCTACCGCTATGAAAAGAATTTGCTTCATCATTCTCTGAACCTTTTCCATCGACTCTTCCTTTATCGCGCAAAAATCATACATAGTTATTTCAGTCTTCATGGTCAGACTTGTTATCAGACTTGTCGTCTGATTTCTCGTCGGAGTTCTGATGGAGACGCGCGTCATCAGCAACTGCCTTTAAAGCGGCGGTGGCAGAAACGGCTTGCGCGGCTGCGGGATCAAGCATTCCGATAAACTCAACAGCAGAAACCCATGCGGGTGTTCCATACTTTAAAGAGCTGACAAGTTTAATTGATTTGGGCAGAGCCATGCCATAATCGGCCGCCGATACGAGACGCCTTAAGGCCTCAACCCGAACGCCCTGGGCAGGAGCCTGGGAAAGAACAAGCTGCTCGATTTCAGCCAGCTTAACCAAAAGAGCGGACATAAAGGCAGGAGCGGTTGCCCCCTGTTGTCCGTTGGCGACGACAAGTGCACCTGCTGAGGTACCGAAGACCAGATCGTTATAATTGCGATCGGCAAAGTTCAGCGCAAAAACGCTCTCGGCACCAGCAACACTCAGTCCCGTAGACTTGAGCGCCGTCACCAGACCGTTCTGTAGCTCGGCGGAGAACATTTCGCCCTGGCTCAGCAGCATGAGCTCACGTAATCCATCTGCATTCCAATCAACAAACAGGGGAACGACTGGAGCGGTCAATGTGGCTAAAACTTTTTGGGTATTAAGGCTCGGTGCGGCATCGGTGCCCACATTTTCGAAGAGCAAAAGGTCATTCCCTGAACCGACAATCAGGTCCTTGTCACCATCGCCGTCAAAATCGGCGACGGCGGGAATAGCCCTCGAGGTTGTGGTCACCAACCATTGCCCTTCAGCAGCAAAGGTCAAACCACCCTGGCCAAGGAACAAATTAACCGAGCCATCAGAGGCGCCAACCAATAGATCGTAATTATCGTCATTATTCCAATCGACCAGGCAGGGCGCGGCACCATCAATCAGCGGTAACGCAAGCTGCTGTACCGGGCGATTAAAAACAACGCGATAGGCTGCTGGAGCAGAAGGATCGGCGGCTGGAAGGCTTAAATCTTCAATCGTGTCATTTGCCTGCGGATTCTGAACCAGCGTTCCACCATAAAATTTAAGATGGCCGCCGTCAGCCACCAGAAGATCTAAAACTCCATCATGATCAATATCTGCAACAATGGGGGCAACGCCTGCTCCGTGAAAGGGCACACCACCAACATTCAGATCATGTTGAGCGAAACCATCAGGCAGATTGGCACTTCTTAAATCTGCAAGAACGTTTAGGGATGCATCTTTGGCGAGGAAAACCGACTGCACAAAAGGCTCAAAGCCGGCAGCCTCAACGACAACCGCATAATTACCCTGGGGCAAGCCGCGAACGTCAACCGGAGCTGTACCCAAAGACCGCCCGGCGTAGCCATGATGGCCACCAAGGTAGACCTTCGCGCCATCAACAGTTGAGGTAATCCGCAGCGCTGATGGTTGATAAACAAAACTTCCCGTACTGGCAGAAGCCGTCGTTAGCGCCGTATTGTCGACCGCCAGGACTTTCCAGGTGTATGTCACATCGGGGTTCAAGGTGGCAGAAAAAGTGGCAACCGCGATGCTGGTAGCGGTCGTATCAGCACTGGCTACCAGATTCAGCCCGTCAGAGACCTCAACCCGGTAGGAGATAGTCGCGAACGGATCAGCATCAACAGACGCATCCCAGGTCAGCACGGCATCGCTACCGGCGACATTCCCGGAAATGAAGGTCGTCAAAACGGGCGCGGTGGGAGCTTCCTGAACAGCATTGACATAGATCGACATGGGTGCAGACCACCCGGAGGTCGCCTGACCATCGCTCGCTTGAACCTGCCAGGTGTAGCTCGCATTCTCAACCAGAGCCACACTAACTGGAGCGCTGGTTTGCCCGGCACCCTCAGCAACATTAAAATCAGCAGCGACAACGCCTGCCGCATCAACGACCCTGACCTCATAATTCAGCAGGTCACCGTCAGCATCAATTGCGTTGTTGAACCGTAAGGTGGGAGTGGCACTTGAGACTTCTCCGACCGTAATCGAAACCGGAACGCTGGGCGGGGCATTGACTTTAAGCGGAGTGGAACCACCATCGATCCCGATGATGTTGATCCTGCTGCTGTAATCAAGGGCAAACAGGCGATTGGTAATGGCATCAAAAGCCATGGCCCCTGTCTGATGAATATTATCGGTGTATTTTAAAACCTGAGTCGCCGGACGATCGAGAACCCGGATGCTGTGCAGGGTAAAATCGGAAACATAAAAACGCCCGGCGCTATCAAACTCAATGGCTCCAAAACGGCTCAAGCTGTCGCCACCGAATCCGGTATCGGCGGGAATACTTCTCAGTTGTACTGCGCCAGCGTCATAAGCATAGAGAGCAGGACCCGCTCCTGTCGTCACATCGTAATTATAATTTGCGATATATATCTCGTTGTTTAGCGCATCAACGGCCAGATCAATACTGCCATCAAAATGGAGAGCGCCAAATTGCACTCCAGCACCGAAGGTCGGAGGATAAACCTTGATAATTCCGGCGCCACGATCGGCTACGTAAATATTTCCGTTAGCATCGAAATCGATATCACCGGCCATCTTGAACTCGCCAGTCCCCTGACCCAAAACACCGATCTGTACGCCATCCGAATCAAGAATCAAAACCTTATCAGCAAAATCACCGTAGGCCGCTGCCGTTGCCGTGGACGAGGCGGAGACCAGAATATGCCCGCCCGCGTCAACCGCCAGCCCTTCCCCTTTAATATTCGGCACCGGAAAGGTTGCAGCCAGCTTGCCGTACTTATCAAACTTGTAAACAGCCCGCACCCGCATGTCGCTCACGTAGAGGTTGCCTGCTCCGTCGAGAGCCAAAGCGGCGGCCTCACGAAATGTATGATCAATCTGCCCAAGATTTGTCAAAGTCGGTGCTGCCGCATAAGCAGCTCCTTGCCAAATCACTCCAAACAACAGTGATATCACCGCAAGCAGGCAGATATTGATACGGGACCGGGTCATAGTGATGCCTCCTGAAAATAAAGAGTCGCGGGCCTTTACTGGCCTTTGGCACTCATATGTATTCAATATGGCGTCTGCTATGTGCAAAGATGGTACCAGCCAAAATTGACGACCCTGAGAGACAGCTCAAAGGCGCAAAAAAGCCGGTGTTTTCAAAAAAACATCGGCTTTTTTGCGCCTTTGTATGCAGTAGTCAATAATCGCTATAAAGACTTACAAAAACTTAAATTTTTTCATTCGGTAACGAAAAGCATCGATACCGAGATTCAATTTTTTCGCAGCTTTCGACTGATTACCATCGGAGGACTCCAGCGCCTGTTTTATCAATTCACGCTCAACATCTTCGATGTCTATGCCCTCAGTTGGGAGATTAAAGATAAGCGGTCCACCATCACCGGCAGGGAGACTTCTTGAGACCACCTCACGGGGGAGGTGCGAGAGTTCCATCGTTTCATCATTTTCAAGGATAACCGCACGCTCGATAACATTGCGTAATTCGCGGATATTCCCCGGCCAGTCGTACTTAATGAGCACGGCCTCTGCTTCAGGTGAGATCCGCTTCACATCTTTGCCGAATTCACGATTAAACCCTGAGATAAAGTGACGCGCAAGAAGCAGGATATCATCGCGCCGCTCGCGCAAGGGCGGCAGAAAGATCGGAATGACCTGCAGGCGATAGTAAAGATCACTCCGAAAATCCTTCGCTTCGATCGCTTCGAGCAGGTTACAGTTGGTTGCCGAGACAATCCGGATGTCGACATGAATGTCTCGCACGCCGCCGACCCGCCGAAATGTACGATCTTCGAGAACACGCAGCAATTTGGCCTGAATCGCCATCGGCATGTCGCCAATCTCATCCAGAAAAACCGTGCCACCATGAGCCATCTCAAAAAGACCTTTTTTCTGACTCTTGGCATCGGTAAAAGCGCCTTTTTCGTGCCCCATCAGCTCGCTTTCCAGCAACGTTTCCGGGACCGCGGCACAGTTGATCGCCATGAACGGCTTATCGGCGCGAGCTCCTTCGTAGTGAATTGCCTTGGCGATCAACTCCTTGCCGGTGCCACTTTCGCCCTGAATCAGGACAGTGCCGGCATCACTCAAGGCAATTTTCCGCACCATCGACAATACATGCTGCAGATCGGAACTGGCGCCGATAATACTGGAGATACTGAAGCGCTTCGGCTGCACGGCACGCAACTGTGCGACCTCCAGACGGAGCTCATGGGTCTCCAGAGCCTTCTTGATTACAATAGCTAACTCATCAAGGTTAAACGGCTTATTGATATAATCATAGGCACCAAGCCGCATCGCCTTAACCGCTGTTTCGAGCACCCCGAGAGCTGTGACCATGATAACAATCACGTCTTCTTCGAGCTCCTTGATCTTTTCGAGGACCTCCATCCCGTTCATTCCCGGCAGCTGGATATCGAGCAGGACCAGATCAGGGGTCTCTTCCTGCACTAACCGCAGAGCCTCTTCCCCTGAACCCGCAGTACTGACCTCATAGCCCTGCTTTTTAAGACTCTGTTCAAGGGACCAACGGATGAGATGCTCGTCATCGACAACCAGAATTTTATTTTTCATAAAGGGCGCACTCCTCATAGCAACCAGCGAACATGTGTACGTTTAAGGCTATATCGACCTGGGCCGAGCATCCAGCACCGGCAAAAGCAAAGTAAACTCCGCACCCTTGCTGAGCTCACTTTCAACCCCCAGACTCCCGCCATTCTGCTCCATCAATTGCCGGCAAATTGGCAGGCCAAGTCCGGTGCCCTGGGTCTTTGTGGTGAAAAACGGAGTAAAAATCTTAGCCCGGACCTCAGGTGTGATACCAGGCCCGGTGTCAGCGATGCGGATCCTGACCCAGTTTTTTCGTTCCTGGCTCAGCTGGTCTGTCACCACTGTCAGCACGCCGCCTTCGGTCATGGCCTGTACGGCATTCAGGGCAATATTGAGGATGACCTGCTGAATCTGCTTCCGATCAATCCAGACTGCAGGCAGATCCCGCGTCAACTCCTCAACCCGGTTGATATTTTTTGATTCCGGATGCTGCGCGACGAACAGGAACGTCTGCTTTATCAGGTCGTTGATATTGGTAAATAAAAACTCGGGACTCCCGGGCTTACCGAAATAGAGTAGATCATTAACCGTTTTGTCGAGTCGTCCGATCTGGGACTGGATCTGCAGCATAATTTCACGACGCTGATCCCCTTCCGGATAATCTTCGGACAAAACGCTGATCGCGCCACTGATCCCGGCCAGCGGGTTCTTAATTTCGTGAGCCAGACCTGCGGCCATCTCTCCGACCGAAGCAAGCCGATCAACACGTTCCATCTGCTGATAATGATAGGTTTCGAGTTCATTCTGCGCACGGGAAAGGTTACCGACCATCGCATTAAAACCATCCATCAGCTGTCCGATTTCATCGTCCTGTACGGACTGCATGCGTACCGTGAGATCGCCATCTTCAACCTGCGCCATGCACTGGGTGATTTTCTCCAGAGGGCGGCGCAGGAATCTGTTCATCACGACCGAAACTCCGGCGGCCAGAAAAGCGAGGATGATCAGGGTCGAAACAACAAACAACTGGCTGGTTTCTCGCAACTGAAGATTCATCTCGGACAAGGAGAAATCCATATTGAGCACGCCAATGACCCGCCGCCCGTCGCCATGGCAACGGAAACAACGTTCATCCGAGACAATCGGGCGCACCATGGCCAGTACGCGCGCGCCACCCTGCAACTGAAAAAACCCTTCCGTAAGATTTTTATTAAACAACTCGAGATCCTGGCTGTTGACACGGGCACCAATCTCTTCAGGATCTGCAGATTTAAGGACAATCCCCTCAGAATTAAAAATACGCACCCCGGTTATTCCGTGCCCATGTCCAACAGTTTCGAGAATTGCCTGAACTTCGGAGGTGTTTCCCAGGCGCATTGAGTTAAAGATAGACTTCTCAATCGTGCCGAGCAACATGTTGGCATGATTACGGGTCGCGCCGATCAGGTGCCCCTGTTCACGATAGAGATGAAACAGGGTAAAGATCCCGACCCCGAGGGCGAGCAACAGAACGTTGAAGAGAATAATGCGACTGATCAGACTTTTAAACATTCAGGTGGCCCTCCCGGCCAACAGCGGATCAGAAAAATGGACCATTATAGCTCAAGAACGGGGAAATCAACTCTGAGGTGGGTCGGGGTTGCCCTGCTGCTTGTTAGATTCAGGCGATGACTGCCCTTCGCTTTTAACTGGTGGCTGAGTCGTTGTGGGTGTTTTGAGCTCGGGGATGTAAACAAACTCCCATTCGCTGTACAGCCCACGCCCTTCAAAGCTCTTATTCTCTTCGGAAAAATTGCCCTGTTTGAAAGGTTCTTCAGCCAGAGAGGAGCGCACACCCTTGATTCTCCCCCCCTCATCTTTAATCAACACCCAATCTTTACCGGTCATCGGATCGGGATACAGTTGGCGCAGATGCCTTTTTGTTTCGAGAAAACGTGGATCTTTCAACAGGTATTCCAGTTTTGAAGGGAAGATGTTGGGCGTACCCTCAGCATGCGTTGAGGCATAGTAAGAACCAAGCGCCGTCCTGATCTGCCCACCCTTCCAGAGAAGGTCGGCTTCACGCGCACGGCGAGTCAGACTGCTCCAGGTTGACCCCGCGATTCCGGCCGACAACCCCAGAATCGCCATCAGGACCAGAACCAGGACCAGCGAAACCCCCCTTTCACCTCGCAGGATATAGCGAAGTGAATGAACGGAAAAAGGCTGACTATCTTGCTTCATCGCCCCCCGTCAAATAGGAGAATATCAGGTCGTCAAGCGCCTCGGAGAGGTTCGGTAAAACATTTCGATCTTCTGCACTCAGCGGTTCAAATGCGGGCTCGATAGCCAGAGGCTGTGGCACATGGTCGGGTTCAGAAGGTTCAGGTCCAGAAGCGTCCGTTTCCGGAGGAGCGGACAAAACGGACGGGGCGAGCGGGGCGGGAGTCAGGATCTCCTTGATCAAGGTTTCAGTTTTTTCAACTGTCTGAACACCCTCAAGTCGAATGTCAAATTCGCAAATACGCGAATCGAACTCTCCCTTGGTCAAGCGGCGCAACATTCCCTTGTGCTGTTCTTTGGCCAACTCCTCGATCACATGATTCAAGTTATCAACGCTGAGAATATCAGCGTATGAGGTCTTTTGGGAGGTAATAATAGTGCCACCGTGATAAAGCAGGGTCACCAGATTCGGGCTCTTGAGGCCACCGTCTTCGGTCTGGACATGAAAGCCCACCCCTCGGTACAGAATATTGTGATTGAACCCAACAATCATATCAGTCCCCATAAAATTCTTAAAAAACTCAAGTACCATATTCCGTCATATGGCGCAATAAATCATCGCGCTCCAAACGTAATCGATCCTCAGTTTTTCGTTGCTGCCTCTGCCGAATTATCCCCTTCAGAAGCAGGATAACTCTCCTGCGTATCAGGGATATAGCTGTAGCGAAATTCGGCCTTGATCGGTCGTGAGATGTCGACATGTCCCTTCAATGTCGCCTGAATCTGCCCCTCAACCAGGATTTGCAACCGTTCCAAAGAGGGGAAATTGACCGTCAGGGTATTTGCCAACCCATAAACCGTCAACAGTTCTGAGAGGGTCCCACCGGGGTGCTTGTTGACCAGGTCACGACTAAAATTAACGCGCGCCAGATCTCCTTCAATCTCTACTCCAATTACATGCGTGCCTTGTGGCAGAATCGCCGGCAATTCTTTGGAGCCTCTGGTTAAGGCTTCAATGGTGCGGGCGATACATTGCCGTTCATCGTTACACCCGGGGATCTGGCGTTCTTTAGAGACGAGTGCAACCCCCGTCGGATCAGCAAAATAAAGCACAATATCACGCGGTTCGAGTTGAGGAAGCACAACTTTCGCGTCCGGTTGCTTGTCCCGCGCAGACCAGACCCCAAACAAAAGGAGGACCAGTACAAGGATAAGAGCGCCGATCAAAATGAGCTGTTTATTCAGGGAAAATTTCACCATATTCCTGTCAACCGATATGAACCTGTTCGACAGATTGAAGCTCTGCCCCAAGAAAACCACTCCCGATCCGCTTGAACCTGGTAGGCACATCAGTTACATAAAAACGTTGATCGCCGCAACCCGGATCGGCAGCTATACTCCCGTTATGAAGCAGTTCGGCGACCTCAAGAGCCGTTGAGGCCGCGGAGTCCACAAGCAAAACATCCGGACCAACCGCGGCGCGGATAGCCGCCTCAAGCAGGGGGTAATGCGTGCACCCTAGCACCAGGGTGTCGATATTTTTCGCCAGGAGTGGCGCAAGGTATTCCTCTGCAACCTGACGGGTGACCAGATGGTCTCCCCAACCCTCCTCAGCCAATGGGACAAAGAGTGGGCAGGCTACTGAAAAAACGGCTATTTGTGGCGCGAGTTTATGCAGGGCCTGTTCATAGGAACGGCTATTGATGGTTCCTTCAGTGCCGAGCACTCCGACGCGCCGACCTCCACCGGCGACGGCAGCACGTGCTCCCGGCTCAATCACCCCGACAACCGGAACCTTTAAAACTTCACGCAACCGCGGCAAAGCCACCGCCGAAGCGGTATTGCAAGCCACCACCAGCAACTTGATCCCCTGACGACACAAAAACTCTGCAGCTTCAAAAGCATACTGTGTCACCATCGCGGGGCTCTTGGTCCCATAGGGAACTCGCGCGGTATCCCCAAGATAGAGGAAGCTTTCTTGAGGCAGGCGCCGAACCAACTCGCGACAAACAGTCAGTCCACCGACTCCGGAATCGAACACTCCGATGGCTTGTTGCTTCATATGAATTTCATCTTTCGCCCGACTCCCAAAATGGCATAAGTGAAATATCGTAGATAAGCCGGTGTTTGAAGTCAAGATTTAGCTCCTCCCCCTTCCATCTTTAACTTGAAGAAAAAACCTGTTAATCTGGCGGAATTGCGTTCATAGTGGCGAACATTGGCGACAATAACACTGCGGCGCGGGAGGGAAAATGAACTGGCAGGAATTTCTTGACCTGATGACCAACTTTCGCACTGACCGGATCATGCAACAACTGGCGGCCTGGAATATCGGCGATCTGGGTCAGAACCAGTATGTTCTGGCGGGCTTTGCGCTGGCCATCGCGATTACTTATTTTCTCGGCTGGAAAGCCATTTCTGGCCTGATCATCGGTATTGGCGGGTTTATCTACGCGCTCTCTTATGCCGTGGCCCAGGGGACCGGCACCGCTGGACTTTCAGGGGATGGTGTCTGGGTTCTTGTTGGAGGAGGTGGCGCTTCGGTCGTCCTGTTCATCTACCTGCTCTTTATACGCTCCGAATAATCAGTAGCCTGCCCACAGCTAAGGGTTTCTCTCTTAACTCAGGTAAAATCTGACCCGAAAAAACATAATTAGATTCATCCGACGGATTGACCACCACGGAACGCCTGGGGCAGAATAGCCACTTCAACCAGCCCCAACGACCCAAGGAGATTTCATGAAAAAACGCGACATTCTGGTATTGCTCGGTGGACTGATTATCGTGGCAATCCTGTGGATGGCCCCCCCGGAGACAACGAAACATATCCCCAAAGACGATACCCATCAGAAATTTTATGACATGATCAAAAAGGATGGGCCGGCCGGCAAAAAAGCCGCTGAAAAATTCTGCCAGGATTGTCACAACCCAACCCAGATGCCATTTCCAGCAGAGCACCCTCCCAAGTTCCGCTGCACATTTTGCCACAAACTCGATTCCTGATCCGCCAAATGACGATTTCGGCCATCACTCCTCGCGAGTGATGGCCGAACCACTTCTCAGGTTAAAAACCTTAACAACCTGTATTTATGGCATTTCTGCAGCTTGATGGCGTCATCAAATAATGACGGTATCCCTTTTGCAGGCTCTCAACGGGACCACTTCCGCTCCACCAAAAAGGGCCGATTGAATATGCAACCATCATCCCGGCACAAAAATCCCAACGCGCTCAACGGCCTGCTGTATCTCATGGCGGGGACTGTCGTCGGCACACTCTGCTTCAGTGTTCTGCTCTGGTTGTTGTTTTAAACACCGGGCCCTTGCCGCGCACCATCACCACCCCCGCCCGACGACCTGAACAACACAGGATGCCGCCAGTTTTTGAAAATGTTCGAACACCTCCATCGGATAAGCCTCCGCGGGTGCCCTCCCCAGCAACTGGGCACGAGGGACATACTGCTGCAGCACCCAGCTTCTGCCACCCCGAATCACTTCCCCCATCTCGACAATTTCCCTGTCAGTCACCAAACCCGGGACACAGGTCGTGCGAAACTCGTACTCGGGAGCTGAAGTCATTGCCAACTGACAACTCTCCAGCAGCGCTCCAACATCTACAGGTGCAGAATGAAGTTCGGAATAACGTCGCGGCGCGGTTTTGAGATCGATTGCCAGATAATCAAGCAAGCCGCACTCAAGCAGGTCCGCCAGAACTTTCGGCTGCAAACCGTTGGTATCCAGTTTAACCTGCAACCCCAACTCCTTAATCCGGGTCAAAAGCGTTTTTAACCCCCGCTCAAGGGTCGGCTCGCCCCCCGATACGACGACGCCATCGATAAAGACCTTTCGCTTCTGTAACTCGGAATACAGTTCTGGTAGAGGAAAATCAGGATACTGGTCAGGGTCAAGGACCAGGCCGGGGTTATGGCAGAAAGCACACCGCAGGTTGCACCCTCCGGTGTAGACCAGAGCAGAGATCCTTCCGGGAAAATCGAGCAGACTGGTCCCCTGAAACCCTTTAATCTGCAAGTCGTTCAGTCCTTCTGCTCCTTGGCGATAACATATTCGGAGCGCTCGCGAAATTCTTCTTTTTTACCGCGGTTCCATTGCTGAACCGGACGAAAAAAACCGCAGACCCGCGAATAGACTTCTGTCTTTGAACTGCACTTGGTTGACATTCTGGGTATCTCCCTATTGCTGAGGGTTGAGGTGTGAGTCGAAAGAGAATAAATCTCTTGATTTTATGAGCTGTTACATCTCAGGGATTCTCAGGCCGCCTGACCATCCTGATGATGGGGGCAAGCGAAATGTTCCCCGGCGATATAGCCATGCACCGGGCAGATCGTAAAGGTTGGACTCAGGGTGAAATATGGCAGATGGAAATTTTCGGCAATACGCCGCACCAGCAGTCGCGCGCCGCGCCAATCTTCGATGCGCTCCCCAAGAAAACCGTGAAAAACCGTACCGCCGGTATACAGCGTCTGCAGACTATCCTGATGCTGCAACGCAGAAAAAATATCGTCGGTTGAGCCGACCGGCAACTGAGTCGAATTGGTATAATATGGTTCTTCGGTCCCCGCGGTGATAATGTCAGGGAAACGTTTGCGATCAACACTGGCCAGGCGATAGCTGGTCCCTTCGGCAGGAGTCGCCTCCAGGTTATAAAGATGCCCGGTCTCCTCCTGAAACGCCTCAAGCTGCTTGCGCATGAATTCAAGAGTGGACTTAGCCAGGGCCTCACCTTCTGCGCTATCGATACCGACGCCGATCAGGTTGAGACAGGCTTCGTTCATGCCGATCAGGCCGATGGTCGAAAAGTGATTATCCCAGTAGCGGCCGGTCCGCTCGCGAATCCCCCCTAAATAAAACTTGCTGTAGGGATAGAGGCCTTCTTCGGTAAACCGCTCGAGCTGTTTGCGTTTCAGCTCCAAAGATTCATACGCCAGCTTCATCAGGCGCCCGATCCGGGCGAAAAAATCGCTCATGCTATCGGTCAGGTAAGCGGCACGCGGCAGATTAATCGTGACGACGCCGATGGATCCAGTCAGCGGATTCGAACCGAACAAACCGCCGCCACGCCGCCGCAGTTCACGATTATCGAGCCGCAGTCGGCAACACATCGAACGCGCGTCCTCGGGATCCATATCAGAGTTAATAAAATTGCTGAAATAAGGGATACCATAGCGGGCGGTCATCTCCCAGATCGGTTCGAATCGCGGGTCGTCCCAGTTAAATCCGACGGTGATGTTGTAGGTCGGAATCGGGAAGGAGAAGATACGGCCAGAGGCATCCCCCGCCATCATCACCTCGCAGAAGGCGCGATTCAGAAGATCCATCTCCTCCTGAAATTCACCGTAGGTACGATCTTGCAGTTCCCCCCCCAGGACAACCGCTTCACCGGCCATATTCTTCGGCACCACCATATCCATGGTGATATTGGTGAAGGGGGTCTGAAAACCGACACGTGTCGGCACGTTCATATTAAACACAAATTCCTGCAGGCACTGTTTGACTTCGGCAAAACCGAGCTTGTCGAAAGCAATAAAGGGCGCGAGAAGGGTATCAAAATTGGCGAAGGCCTGCGCCCCGGCGGCTTCGCCCTGCAAGGTATAAAAGAAGTTGACCGCCTGCCCCAGCGCAGTGCGGAAATGACGCGCCGGGCCACTCTGGACCTTGCCATACGCGCCGGTGAACCCTTTGAGCAGCAGGTCTTTCAGATCCCAGCCACAGCAATAGACCGAGAGCATCCCCAGATCATGGATGTGGTAGTCCCCTTCACGATGCGCTTTAGCAACATCCGGCGGATAGATCTTGTTCAGCCAGTAATTGCTGGTGATGTTGGAGGCGATATGATTATTGAGGCCCTGAAGCGAATAGCCCATGTTCGCGTTCTCATTCACCCGCCAGTCTTCCTGCACCAGATAGGAGTCGATTGCCTCGATCGACTCCTTCATGAACTCACGCGTTTCGCGCAGTCCTTCACGCTGCTTCCGGTAAATGATATAAGCCTTGGCGGTCTGGGCATGACCATTTTCGATCAGGATTTTTTCAACCAGATCCTGCACGTTTTCAACGGTCGGAACCCGGCCATCCTTATAGAGCACGCCCAGAATGCCGCACACCTGACGCCCGATATCGGCCGCCTTGCCAAAATCGGCACCGCCAACCGCTTCAACGGCTTTCACGATGGCGTGGGAGATTTTTACTTCTTCGAACGAAACCAGCCGACCGTCGCGTTTGCGGATAAAATCGATCATGGTCCTCCCTCCAGAGGTGACAGTATCTCGAGATCAGGTTAGTGAATAGAATGGGCACGCAGCAAGGGAAGGGAAGAGTCCAGACAAAAAGCCCCTCCCAGCGTGAAACAGGTAAAAACCTACCATGATTTAGATTTCAAATAAAAGAAGTAAAACACAATATCTAGAGATTTTTTCGGAAGACACCTACTATATATTGTTGATTCCCTGTGAGTAAACTGTGAAGAGAGGTCCTAAGTTTAAGGAAAGACAAAGATTCTTGTCGCGCGCCCACCGCTGTGTTAAACAGATTGGACAGGAAACAAGAATCAACCTTTTTACAGGAGCCGACATGGCCGACCTCACCCGCTTTGGTATTTCGATCGATGCCCGTCTGCTTGAGCAGTTCGACCAACTGATAGACAGCAAGGGGTACAGCAATCGTTCCGAAGCAATTCGTGATCTGATTCGCGGTACTCTGGTCGAACAGGAATGGGGTGACATGACCCGTGAAACCGTGGCCACAGTGACCCTGGTTTACGATCATCATACGCGCGATCTGGCTGACAAACTGACGGAACACCAGCACTCTCATCACCGGGAGATTCTCTCAACCCTGCACATCCACCTCGATGCCCACCACTGCCTTGAAGTGGTTGCCATCAAAGGCCAGGCAAATCAGGTCAAACGAATCGCCGATGAATTGATCGGTACCAAAGGGGTCAAGCATGGCAAACTTGTCGCGACCACAACGGGACAGGATCTAGGCTAAGGCTGGTACAAAAACAGGAGCAGGCATCTAATCAAAAACGAGCGGCCCCGCTGATGGCAGGACCGCTCGTTTTTATTTCAGACGAACTGTATTTAACATTTCTATTTGACGCGGGTTAAACGCTCCATCGCCGCTTTCAGACTGACGCGCAGTCTCTCCAGCACATCAGCGAGCTGCCCAATCTCGTCCTGGCTCAATTTTTCAATCTTTTCACCGACCCGGCCATCAGCCAGGTCACCGGCAATACGGGTTAAACGGG
The DNA here is from genome assembly GCF_000384395.1 of Geopsychrobacter electrodiphilus DSM 16401. Taxonomy (NCBI): domain Bacteria; kingdom Pseudomonadati; phylum Thermodesulfobacteriota; class Desulfuromonadia; order Desulfuromonadales; family Geopsychrobacteraceae; genus Geopsychrobacter; species Geopsychrobacter electrodiphilus. The sequence continues at coordinate 520,228 of NZ_ARWE01000001.1, read as the reverse complement.
TCAGAGGAGCCAGGGCTCCATTCACGATAATAAAGACCAAAACCGTAGAAAGCAGGAGAATCCCCAGCATGATCGCTCCCAGGGTCAAAGTCAGATCAGATTTGGCCTGCTGGGTTTTTTCCAGTGAAAATCCGATACGAAACCCGCCCCAGTGTTTCCCCTTGACCCGAATCGGGGCCGAGATGTCCCACATGGTCTCGCCTGTATCGCGATTATAGACCTGCTGCAGCACAGGCTCCAGATTCCGAGCCGCCTTGATTCCAACCGGATCGTTGAACATTCGCTTGGTTCGGTTGCCAACCAGGTCCTTCTGCTTGTCACCGGTGATCGCCTTCTGATAGCGCGTATTGTGGGTCGGCAAATAGCCATTTACATCAACGGCCACTGCAAAAACCACTGAATCATCCTGCAAAAACTCATCTTCCATCGCCAGGATCGCTTTATCCAGATAAGCATCGTATTGGGTGTGATACTTCGCAGGCTCAAATCCTGGAATCGGTACATAATCCTGATCAAACGCCGCCTTGACCGAGAAAACTCCATTATCAATCGCTTCGTCCATGACTTTGCCGATCAATTTGGCACCAACCAATGCTTCAATCCGCCCCCGTTCGAGCAGTTGGCTTTCAAGACTCTTCCCCTGCTGGTCGACAATGTACCAGGTGCCCGCCGCCATAACGACCAGCAGCACAAGATTGACCATCACGGCAACTTTTATTCCTACTTTCTTAAACACATGTTCCTCCTGACTTGTCGTAAATAAAAAATGGAAAACTACTTCTGCCTATATCCGATTCGAACTGCGCCCCAGTGCCGATTTTGCACTATCACCGGCACAGAAAGATCACTCATCACCTCGCCGGTATCCCGACTGTAGCGTTGCAGTAAAAAGGGTTCTACGTTATGCGCCGCCGCCAGCCCGGTCCGATCACTGAATATCCGCTTAGTGCGATTCCACTTGGTGTCGGTATCGCCTACGCCGGTCAGGGGTCGAGAATAACGGCTGTTATGGGTCGGCAGATATCCGTTCACATCGACCGGCACAACAAAGACGATCCGCGCATCCATGGCAAGATACTTATCAATGATCGGACGCAGCACACCATCAGTCAACTGATCATACTGGGTGTGAAATTTTTGCGGTGAAGTATCGGGTATCGGGATATAAAAAGTATCAAAGAGTTGCGGCAACGATAGCTTGCCGGAGGTCAGCAACAGATCAAACTGACTAACTATCTCATCACGACAGGAATCAGCCCACACTTTCACCTTCTGGTCAAAAGCATCGAGCGTGGCCGCCTGAACCGATACGGGGAGCATCAAACAGATCAGGAACAGCAGAACGGACAGACGCATTGGTTTTCTCCTTGCCAAAAATTAGGCTTTTACAGATGACCCACCTGTGGTGACCCGACCAACGAGACGCGTCACGGCCTGCAACATGTCGGGAACATGACAATCCGGAGCCTGAACCAGCCCCAGTAAAAACTTATCAATCAGAAACAGGTAAAAATGCTCTTTCCCTTCCCGATTAAAACCAAGATAACGACAATGACTGAATCCCACGTTACCCATAATATCGCGCGCCAGATTCCGCCCAGGTATCATCAGAGAGGCATAGAGATCTGGATCCTCGAGACTACTGCCAAGAACCTCGCCATCTTCGCGAACCAACACACATCCCGAGACCCCTGAAATCGAACTGATCCGCATCACAAAGTCTTTAGCTGTTGCCATCGGTGCACCCCCTAACTTTTGAACAGCGGCGCAGTTAACGCCTTAAATGCGACAATCTTTTCCGGGTCGCCAATTTCCTGATGCAGCATCTCCATCAAGGCCCCCAGCCGATCAACGGTCGCCCCTTTAAGGGACCATTCCTGAAGGATTTCATCGAAAATAATACTTGCCATAGGTCCGAGAACTTTGGACAGCAAGCCTTTGATTTCATCCAACAAGGGGTCCAGATCTGGCCCGACCTGGGCTGCGCCGCCAGCGTCATCTGCCGGCACCGTGGCCTCCAACAGTGTTCCGCCACCGCCCTGTTCATTCATCTCCTCCTGCAACAGGTTGAGAGACATCGTCAACAGGTTGTGGTTAAACGAAGGATCACAGATCACAAAAATCGTCAGCCCTTTGCGCAGCTCGCGTGCAATCACCGCCGATTCATCATAATGGAGGGACAGATCATTCAGGTCGCTGAAGCTCATGCGTCCTGCCACCAACAACTTGGTTAACTGCTTGCCAACTGCAGAAAGTTTTTCGGGTTTAAAAATTCCAGGCAGATTGCTCTGCAGCAGACCCTCCTGGGCGCCGAACAGGCAGGCACCAACCACTCCGGGGATGGCTTTTAACTCATCAATGGCCTGCTTCATTTTTTCTCCTCCACTGGCTAGATAATTAAATAGGGCAGAACGTCCTGCCCCCTGATCAGGCGTTGAGAGCCTGTTTGACCTGCTTCATGACTTCAGCAGGTCGTTGCCCCTTGACTAGCCGCGCAACGACCCGATGTTGCTGAATCTTGAACAACAGACAATGACAGCGACTGCCAGTGTTCATGATCATATGGCTGAAGGAGCCGAAATGCAGGGTTTCGTCCAGACGTTCAACCCCCATCAGGAAAAGGGCAGGATCGAATTCTTCCAACTGACACTCCCCCTCGTTCCGATTTTCGAGAAACCCGGTCGGATCAAAGAGCGCGAATTCCTTGACCCCTGCATGGTGGGTCAACACCTCCACCAGCTTCAGCCTGGCCACTGCTTCAGGGGAGGATTCAGCATCTTCACCCCGCCCTGAAAATGTTTCTGAAGTCTCTTCAGGCATTGACTTTGTAGGGAGAATTTCAGGCGGCAGGGCCATTTCATCCTTACGCCGAAAGGCATCGATCAACAAATGTTCAAGGCTGATCGTAATAACCTGATCCTGACGTCGACAGTGTGAATCCATTTCAATCTCGGCATCATTCCACACCATAATCTCATAAGCGGCGGCAGTACCTTTCAGCTCTCCGGTTTCCGCATCAAGCAGGATCCCTGCCCTGAAATAGAGATATCCAACTTTTCCCATATGCGAAATTTTCAGGGTGCAGCTCTTCTTTTCCAAATGCATCAACTGGAGGAATGTCGCCAGGCTGATCCCCCGGATATAGCTGCGCGCCTTGGCCTTCAGGGCCGTAAAAATTGCACTCTCAAGGTCACCTAACGCCAGGGGTTTTTCCAGATATTGGAGAGAATCGATCTCTGCCAATTGTGATTCGATCTCGGAAGTGCCAAAGGCGGTCATCACAATCACCGGCAAATCCGGCTTCTCGCGCGTCGTCCAGGCCAACAGTTCAAACCCATCAACTTCAGGCATTTTGAGATCGGTGATCAGCAGATCAACCGGTAGTGCGCGCAACAAGGAGATGGCCTCTTTACCACTTTCAGCGGTCAGTACCCGGAACTTGGACTCGTGAACCCTGAGTCCGTCCTTGAGCGAAAGGAGGAAGGACTTCTCATCATCAACTATCAGCACGGTCTCCGTGCCGGCCTCTTCCGTCATAGAAATATATCCTTATGCCTGACTGTGGCTTATCGGCAAACTGACAATAGCAAGGGTGCCATTTCCCGGACTGCTTTCAACTGTGATATCTGCGTTCATCTGGGCGAGCAGCTTGCGCGTAATAACCAGTCCCAAACCGTTGCCATGCGGTTTGCTGGTATTGAAGGGTTTAAAAAGGTGGCGGCGCTGTGCCTCTGAAATCCCCCTCCCGTTATCGGCGACCACCAGCCGGACCAACTGATCCCTCTCCTCAGCAAACACATGAATTTCTGGCTCAGTAACGCCGTCAAGAGCATCTGCTGCATTCGCCAGCAGATTGAGTAACGCCTGATGAAGCGCGCGGCTATCGATACGGACCTTGACCAGGCCCTCGGGATTGTCAAACACCAGAGAGATCCCGCGCTCATTGAACTCGCGACCGATCAGCGCGACGAAACGCTTCAAAAAATCTCCCAGATCGACATCCTTCAATTCGACCCGCTCAAACATGGCGAAGCTTTTCATCGACTTCAACAGAAACTCAACGCGCCCGATGTCTGCCAGGCCGCGATCGATATATTCAACCACCATCTGGCGGTCGAAGGTATCGAGATTGTTACGCAACACACTCAACGCCATCTTGAGTGAATTAAGCGGATTACCAATTTCATGACGAATCCCTGAAAAAATAAACCCGATATTGTCCATGGTATTGACCGCCTGAGCGATCGATTCAAGACGCATCTTTTCGCTGATATCACGGACAAAGATACATCGGTAACGAGGCCCGAGTTCATAGACAGAACACCCCAGCGTTCGATCCCGGTACGGCAACAGAATTGAAGCTGGTCCTGAGGCCGGCATTTTCAAGTCGACCAGCAGGAGACCTTTAAGACGCTCAAAATCATCACAGATTCGCGGATCCTGAAAAACCGCACTGAAACCCGAGTTATGAAAATCGACACGGCGCTCTTCGAGATCGAGGACCAGGACTCCGACATCAATATTTTCCAGGATCTGCCCGTACTTCCAATCCCAATCGGACGGGTGCATTTCTCCAGTCTGACTCATCACTTCCGAAGAGGGTAACTCCGCATCCTGATGCACGCGCTCCCCCCCGGCATAAAACTTTTTATCCAAATTTATCAATGTCAAAAAGCCATCCATTCGTTGGTAGAACGGTATTATATTGAATGAAATTATAATCTACAAGTAAAGATTTCGAGATAGTGTCTTATCCACAACCCCAAGGACTACCCCTGAATATGGCTGAAAAACCACAGCACACAATGAGACAATTTGGCTCAAAGAAATACCGGCTTTCAAGTAAAATATCAAATTAGGAGACACGCTTTTCAAAGAAAAAAAAACGCCTCATCTGTATAAACCAGATGAGGCGTCATATCCAAATATCGTTTTACTTCTTAAAGCTCAGCCAGAAGCTGTTCAGCTTCAAGGCGCAGATGATCATCCAGCCGAGGATCACCCACCACGCGATGAAGTAACTCGACTCCCTGCTTGCGCCATTTTCGGGCCAGGTAGGTCTGGGCCACGCGCAACTGCCAACGAGGATTCTGCGGCTCCTGTCGACAAGCATCGTTAAAGGCGTCGAGGACTTTTCCCAACTCCCGCTTCTGACGCAGCAATAATTCGGCAAGAGCTAAGTTCATCCCGCCGCTACACCCTCCCCCGGGCAGACACGAAAGTAATTTCTCTGCGAGCTCGACCTCTCCGGCCCCTTCGTAGAGATTCGCCGCCAGCACCAGGAACCCCTGCTCTGCATAGCCCTCAGCCAAGGCCGATTGCGCCGCGATCAGGGCCGCGCCCTGATCGCCATTAGCCGCGTGGATTTCACAAATTTTTGCCTGACAGAAGGCGGAATCAGCCCCGAGTTCAAGTTGTTCCTGCAAGAGGGTCTGAGCCGCTGGCAGATCCCCCTGCTCCGTCAACAACTGGAACAGGGCATCGATCACCAGCAGGCTCCCCGGGGCAAGGACAAGCGCCTGACGAAGCAGTTCAACCCCTTGCGCCGTCTCACCGAGGCGGGCCCTGAGACAACCCGACTCAAACAGATAAAGGTCATCCCGCTCGGCGACGGGAACTTCGCCGAGAAAGGCGAGGGCCTGCTGTTCGTCTCCGTTATGAATGGATAAAAAGGCCTGTAAAAAAGTACTTGAGGCCCCCAGATAGCGCTGCTGCATCTCCGGAGGATAAGATGCTACGAGCAGTTCAATCTGGGACTGCAGATCAAGCAAGTCTTCCGTAGCGACCTCAACAGACTGTACTTCGGGGGCACATCCGTCACATCCAGACGGGGAACTTGTTGGGGGGGGCACTGGGGCCCGCACCGGCGCAGCATTTACCTGAGGTTCGGCGCTAAGGGCTCGCTCAATCTCTGCGACAAGAGACAGGGAACGCGCCTGCGACAAGGCTAATTTCAAGTGCTCAGTGGCTAAAATTCGCTCTCCGGCCTCCTGTGACCGCAGTCCTTCATCGAGATTCAGGCGCGCGAGACCATCAGCGGCGGCGGTCATCCCGGCAAGCAATTCGGGCGTCTCTCCCGTTTTCGCCAGCAGATCTTCCGCCTGGTGCAAGGCTTCGGCATAATTTTTCTGAGCGAGGGCGCGTTGAATTTTTTCAAGGCTGGGTTTGGCGCCAAAGATTGTTCCGAACAACCCCATGAAAAACCTCTTTCCTGGACGACGTATAAAAGTTTGAGTCGCCTGATGATGAAATGAAATGGATGATCCTAAATCAGCGCGTCGATCGTCTCAAAGCAGAGTTCTGTCTCCGCAAGTTGCTGAATCAGGGCGATCTTCTCGTGGTCGTCCGGACCAATCTTGGAGACATCCTCGCGGATCCGGGAAAAGACATCCGCAGTCGTAGCAGTTGTTCGCATATAGGGGATACCGGCATCATTGAGAATACGTTGAACGATGTCGGCCACCGGTGATAGTCCAGGAATAACCAGACCCGCGATTTTCGACTTGAATTCCGGCAGATGGTAGAGCGAGGCGAGCATGACCAACAATTCATCACGACTGCTGGTGACGACCAGCAAAGTTGACGGTTGCAACAGATCGACCACTCGCTGGGTGGCTGCAGCCCCCATCTGCAGGTGGTGAGCAATACTCCAGGACTGCTCAGCTGTCGCGTGTAGCTGCAGGCCAAGCAGGTTGGCGATGTGACGCAGGGTCGGATTGGCCAGAACCGGTGAGTAGTTAAACCCTCCAACCACCTTGAAAGGATAATTGGCAAAAGCCTTTTCGATATAACTCAGGGTCGCCGGGCGCTTGGCCGGGATCAATTTGTTCGGAACCAGCACCCTGACTTCGGCACCGGCTTCCCGAAACAGGGCCAGATTCAGGTGAACCGAATCAATAACGTGACCTACCCCGCCACCAGTTACCAGAAGCACCGGAGCCTGATAGCGCGCAGCAACCAGAGCGTTACTCAGGCCCACCACCGCCCCGACTCCGGCGTGCCCGGCACCTTCAATAATAAGAAAATCACACTTTCTCTCGAGCTCGGCAATGGCAATATCCAGGGGGATTACCAGCTGATCATGAGTTATTTCACCGTCTAGAAACTGCCGCGTTGTCCGACTTTCAACCACAACCGGCGACATGAATTCAAGATCGTCATCCAACCTGTAGATATGCGAAATCAATGCGGCATCCATGTCGATTTTACGCCCTTTATAGCTGATCAGCTTAGGACCGAACGGCTTGATAAATCCGACACGTTTATATTTTTTCCGGGCAAGATGAATCAACGAGAGGCTGGTGGTGGTTTTGCCACAATCCTGTCCGGTCGCAGCGATGAAGATTTTTTTGGACATTTGGGCTCCAGGCAGGCGGCCCCTTCAGGAGAGGAATAGACTGCGTTCGCGCATATATGCGTCTCGTGAAAGCGGCAGATCGATCTCTTTATCAGGAAGCGGATAGCCAGCACTGAAATAGTGACAAAAACCATCCGCCAGATTGATGATTGAGCAGGGAGTATACATCTCAGGCTCCCCTCCAGCCAAGTCCTCAAATTTGTGATGATGATGAGCAACAAAAATCAGCTGCTCCGGAAAGTGTCGTTGATCAAGCAAAGCAGCCCCAGCCAGGGCATGCGGAAACGAGAAGAGCCCAGGTTCCACATCGCTCCCCCCCTCCCAGGCATCGACTATCCGCTGGAGTTAACAAAACCTTGTGCCCTGCTAAAAACGCCGTTTTAAGGCTTTAACGTCGTTACTTCAATGCTCGTGATAGCCCATCACGACCAAAACGCAACTCCCGTCCGCAATCAGGTTCATTCCCTGCTTCCGGCAAAACGCGATGGAAGCAGGACTTTCTGCGCCCGGCTGCATCCAGATATTTTTAATCCCTTTCGCAGCCGCCTGCGCAACCACCTTTTCAGTCACCTGGGGCGGAGTAATCAAGGACAGACTCTGAACCCCGGCGGGGAGCTCGGAGACTGAGGCAACAACGGCGACCCCTTCGATCTCTTTTTCAACCGGATTGACGGGAATGACCCGCCGGCCGTTCTGCTGGTAGCAGCGCAAGACCTTATTGCCGTATTTATGCCGACGACTCGACGCCCCGACCACGCCGAACGCTTCACTACTTAAAAACAGCTCAATCTGCTCGTCCATCGTCATGCCATTTCGGACTTTCTTGCGTTGTCGATCGCCAGGGCTCGCGACCAGGCCGGTCTCTGCCTGACGCGATCAAGGTACTGATCCAGCAATTTGCTGCCATGATCAATTTTAAGGCTCTGCGCCCAATTCAGGGTATGAACCACCAGCAGGTCGGCCATCGTAAAATACTCCCCGACCATGAAGTTACGTCCCAGAATCCCCTTTTCAAGAACGCGAATCGCGCGCATAAATTCAAATCCGGCGGTCTTCTGGACCTCCCTCACGCGATACTCCTTCGGCAGGGCAAACTTATGTTTCCCCATCGTCCATAAGGGTTGCTCGAGCTCGGACAGCACAAAAAAGCACCACTGATTATAGAGCGCACGGTCGGCGGTTCCTACAGAGGGAATCAGTTGTTTGTCGGGATGAGCATCAGCGAGGTAGGAGCAGATTGCCGCGGATTCGGTCAGGACCAGGTCATCGACCTTCAACACCGGAAGTTTTCCGCTGGGGTTCAGTGCCAGAAATTCAGGGGTTTTCGCATCGCCTTTGCCCAGATTGACCAGTTGATATTCGTACTCAGCACCGATCTCTTCCAGAGCCCAGAGGACCCTGAACGACCGGGTGTGCGGCATACCGTAAAGCGTTATCATGGTCTGACCTCCCAATTCAGTCCGCGCCTATAGGCGGGGTTGCGGTTAAGACCGCTTGCTCAGAAGAAAGCCCCGAAGCATTTTTCTCCCGGGCGATCTGTAACGGAATCTTGACACGAATGCAGGTTCCCTCACCCAACCGGCTCTCAACTTCGATCGTCCCTCGATGACTCTCGACAATATTCTTGACTATACTCATTCCAATCCCCATACCGCTTATCCTGCTGCGCTCCTCGCCGGCACGGTAAAATTTATCAAAAATTTGTGCCAACTGGTCAGGCTTCATGCCGATGCCCTGATCGATAATTTCAAGCTGAAAGCAGTGATCGACCAGACTGATAACGAGCTTGATCGTCCCCCCTTCGGGCGAATATTTCACCGCGTTACTCAGCAGATTATCAACAAGCTGCCGCATACGGTATTGATCAAAAGCTACCTCACAATCAGCTGGCAGTTGTGAAACCAGCAGCAGCGGGTGCTGTTGCTCATGCTTCAAACGGAACCCATCTACAATTTTTTGGAATAAGGCCTCGGGCCGCTGAGGCTTGATCTCTAAAGGCAGGGGCAGACCTCGCTCAATCCGCCCCACATCCAACAGTTCATCCACCAGTTTGCCCAGTAATTCACTCGCCTGAAAAATTTCCTGCAAAAAGTCGGTCTTCTGAGCAAGGCTGAACTGCCTGGTCCCATCCGCAGACAGCAGCAGTTCGGTATAGCCCCTGATTGAGGTGAGTGGCGTCCTCAGTTCATGCGCCGCGGTACTGATAAACTCGCTCTTCATCTGATCAATATGACGTAAACCCTCTTCGACCTTTTTACGATCGGAGATATCGAGCATCACCCCGACAAGACCGCCGGCGGAACCATCCTCTTTGTGAAACACCGCCTTATGAAACAACACCTCCCTGCGGCCGCCATCCGAACTCTCGACCTGGGTTTCATAGGTTTGCTTCCCGAGCTCAGCAATCAGCCCCTGATCCGCCTGATGATAGATTTCAGCCAGATCAGGGGCCGCCACCGCGTAAACCGTCTGACCGATGATCCGTTCACGTGAAACCCCGATGAACTCCTCAAAAGCGTTGTTGCAATGGAGATAGCGACCCTTCTCATCCTTGCAAAAAGTAGGAGCGGGGATCGTCTCAATTATAGTTTCGATCAGCCGCTGTTTTTCGCCCAACTGTTCAAAAACCGGCAGCATCCGCGAAAATCCAACCAGCAGCAGCAGGGAACCGAGCATATAACCGAAAAACTTTTCGAAAAATGCCTCAACAGGGGTATCACCGATCACGACAAAATGATTGAGCTGCGGGAATTCATCGGTAATATCAAGACAGGCACCTAAAAGCATCAGCCCGAACCCGGCCAGAATCAGCCGGGTTCCCGGGGTCCCTTTGAGGCCGGATTTACGTAAACATTTAAGCTGATAGAGGATAATTCCGGCAATCAGCAGTGCATTGAGCGCTTCAAGGATTATGTCATTGGTCATGGCAAAATCATGCCCAGCAGCTCAAGCAAGGGTGCGGGGTAAACCCCGAGCAGCAAAAGACCGGCAAAACAGAGCGCCAGAACGATATACTCCTGGCGACAACCACGACGAAGCTCAGAGGCATCGCGTTCCTGCATGAAGAGCACGATAATCGGGGCCAGATAGTAATAGAGCGAGACGAGGGCAGCAATGATGGCGATGACAGCGAGGCCGGGGTAGCCGCCGCGTAAGGCCGCGGTGATGATACCGAACTTGGCAAAAAAACCGACCAGCGGCGGGATACCGGCCAGGGACAGCAGACAGGCGGCGAGCACGCTGCTGCGCCTGGGATGGAGATACCCCAGCCCGCGGAAGTCCGCATAATCCTGCGGTTCATCATCGACACGCGAGAAGGAGGTCAGCACCCCGAAGGCACCGAGGGTCGCGATGGTATAGGCGATGATATAAAAAACCAGCGCGCGCTGGGCCGCGGCATCCCCGACCAGCAGTCCAATCATCAGATACCCCATATGCACGACCGAAGAATAGGCGAGCATCCGCTTCAAATTGCGCTGCGGTAAAGCGGCCAGGGTCCCGGCCAGCATCGACAGCGCCGCCAGCACCCAGAGGATCAGATTCAAATCAGCCTTAAGCGGCCCCAAAGCGGCAAATAGCGGGATCAACGCAGCGAAGACCGCGCCCTTGGAGCCGGTCGCGAGCAGGCCGGTGACAGGAGCTGGAGCCCCCTGGTAGACATCGGGCGTCCAGAGGTGAAAAGGGGCCAGCGAGACCTTGAAGCCGATGGCGACCAACATCATCGCCCAGCCAACAAGCCCGAGGGCGCGCATGCCACCGGCCTGTTGTTGCAAGCCGGCAAAGACTTCGGGCAGGTGAAAACTGCCGCTGGCAGCATAGATCAGCGCAATGCCAAAGGCCATAAACGCGGTCGCGACGGCTCCCATCACCAGATATTTCAGCCCGGCCTCGGCGCCGCGTGGATCTTCGCGCTTGAAGGCGATTAGAATGTAGAGCACCAGGGTAAAGGCTTCGAGCCCGAGAAATAGACCGAGCAAGGAGGATGCCGAGGATAACAGGCCCATACCGCAGATCGCAAAGAGGACCAGCGAAGTATACTCGCTCCCCGGGAGATCATGGATTTCGGTGTAGCGCAGCGACAGCAGCAGGGTCAGCGCCCCCAGGATCGCCCAGACCACAACGAAGAACCGGGCATAACTGCCGGTGCTGTACAGATGGGCAACCTCGGGGACAGCCGGTGTGATCAACGCCGCACAGAGCGCGGCCGCGACTGAGATTCCCACCCCGACCAAAATCCAGCGGTGTGAAGGGTACCAGGCTCCGAACATTAGCACCGCGGTTGCGCCGAGTGCCAACAGGATTTGCGGGAGCAGTCCTTGTAGTTCGAGGCCATTCATGGCAAGCCTCCGCTCTTAAGGAGCAAACTGATCGGACCGCTCATCCGCTCCAGCACCGGGGTTGGATAGATCCCGAGCCAGATCACCAGCAACCCGAGGGGGATCAGCAGCAGCCACTCGCGACGATCGAGATCTGCATGCAAGCAGTCCTTGTCCCCGACTTTACACAATTGCCCCAGCGGTCCCCACAAGGTCCCCTGCACCACACGCAACATGTACGCGGCCGAGAAGATCACCCCGGCTGCGGCCAGTGCCGCCATAAGCGGCCAACGCCCAAAGGTCCCGAGCAGCACCAGTATTTCCCCGGCGAAGTTCGAGAGTCCAGGCAGACCGAGTGACGCCAGACAGAAGAGCAAAAAGAATGCGCCGAGAAAAGGCAGGGTCTTCCACAGCCCCCCCAACACGCGCAGATCACGCGAACCGGTGCGATCCTGAATCATCGCAATCAACAGAAAGAGTCCCCCCGTTGTCACCCCGTGATTGACCATCAGGAGCAGGGCGCCGTCCCAGGCAAGCTGGTTCCAGGCGGCCAGACCCAGAATAACAAAGCCCATATGCGCCACCGATGAATAGGCGATCACGCGCTTGATGTCGCTCTGCGCGTAGGCGATCCAGGCGGCGTAAAAGATCCCGATCAGCGCCAGCCCCGCCAGAAGGGGGAGACTTTGCCGGGCGGCATGGGGAAAAAATGGAAAAGCAAAACGAATCAGGCCGTAGATGCCGGTCTTAAGCAGCAGACCGGCGAGATCCACCGAACCGGCCGCCGGGGCTTCGGTATGCGCATCAGGCAACCAGGTATGAAATGGGAAGAGTGGCACCTTGACCACAAACGCCAGCAAAAATCCAAGGTAGAGCAGCATCTCGGTTCCCGAAGAGAGCTGGGTTTGACGCAGGGCATCGGCAGCGAAACTGTAGACCCCGGTCTGACCGCCGTGGATCAGATAGAGACTGATGATCGCGACCAGCAGGCAGAGGCTGCCAGCGAGGGTGAAAAAGAAGAATTTGAGCGCCGCATAAACCCGGTTCTCATGGCCCCAGATGCCGATCAGGAAGAGCATCGGGATCAGCATCAACTCCCAAAAGACGTAGAACAGGATCAGATCAGTCGCCAGAAAAACCCCGATAATGCCGGTCTCAAGCACCAGCACCAGGGCATAGAAGAGCGCCGGATGTTCCTTCTGCTTCCAGCTGATCAAAACCGCCGCGACCTGCAACAGGGCGGTCAGGCAGATCAGCAACAAGGAGATGCCATCCAGCGCCAGGCTGTAACGGATGCCGAACTGCGGGATCCAGGCATGATCCTCCTGGAGCAGCCAGCCTGAGCTGATCGGCAGGTCGATAAACAGCCAGACAGTGAGGAGCAGCACACTGCAGGTGATGAACAGGGCTAACCAGCGACAGGTTACGGGCGAATGCCGCATCAGGAGGCATAGCAGGGTGCCCAGCAACGGCAGCCAGAGGATCAGGGTTAATATGGGTAATTCTGTCAGCGCAGCTAAATCCATGCGGTACGTCCATTCAACCCCGTGAGGAGTGAGGCAAGAGGCGTTAAGCGCAGGAAGATATTTTTCATCTCACTCCTCCCGCCACACGCCTCACTGTTTTCAAACTGCTGCTTGCAACAGCAGCCAACCAAGCATCAGCAGCAGGCCCCAGGCAAATCCTTGCAGATAAAAAGAAACCTGCCCGGTTGCCAGCTGACGAAAATAACCACCCCAATGCAACATGGTGCGGCCGAGCCCCTCGACCACGCCATCAATCAACCCCTTATCCCCGGCGATAAAACAGAAGCGTGCGGTAAAACGGTAGGGGCGTAGAATTATAAGTTCGTAGAGCGCATCAAAACGCCATCCCTGCAGCAGAAAGCGCCGCCAGGGGGTATCAGCCTCCCCCTTGAAGTTGCGATAGAACAAATGGGCGGGCACCCAGCCGGCGACAAAGAACAGGCCCATCAGGACCAGCAACCCGACCTCGGTTGCAGGCGGTACCTCTGCCGTGGCAGCGCTGCCCAACCAGTGACTGAGCATCTCATGGCCGCCATAAAAATGCGGCAGATTCAACAACCCGCCGAACAGGCCGAACAGTGCGAGGGGCGGCAGGGTCCAGACCAGGAGTGGCGAGAGTTTATGTCCAGCCTTCTCACCGCGATACTCCCCGAAGAACACCAGATAGAGCAGCCGGAAGCTGTAAAAGGAGGTCAGACCGGCGGTGAAGACCCCTATCCCCCAGAGGCAGGCGGAAAAACCGTTGCCATGGGAAAAGGCGGCGAGCAGGATGGCATCCTTGGAGAAAAATCCCCCGGTTAAGGGCGCACCGGCCAGACATAAAATTCCGACCAAAAACAACCAGAAGAGCAGCGGGTTCTTCCGCTTCAGACCGCCCATCTTGAAGATGTCGTTCTCCCCGCCGGCCAGATGAATCAGCGCCCCGGCGCCCATGAAGAGCAGCGCCTTGAAGAAGGCATGAACCAGGAGGTGATCGATGGCTGCGGCGACACTGCCGACCCCGACGGCAAGAAACATATAGCCGATCTGACTCATGGTCGAATAGGCGAGGACCCGTTTGATTTCACGCTGAGCGACGGCACAGCTGGCGGCGTAAAGGGCGGTCAGCGCCCCGACGCTGGCGATTACCGCCATCCCGACCGGTGACAATGAGACCAGCGGAAAGAGCCGGCAGAGCAGATACACCCCGGCCGTGACCATGGTCGCTGCGTGGATCAGAGCCGAAACCGGGGTCGGGCCAGCCATGGCGTCAGGCAGCCAGGTCATCAGCGGCAGCTGAGCGCTCTTGCCACAGGCGCCGCCCAAGAGCAGCAGCACCAACGGAGTGAGCAGCGCTGGATTAAGTTCGGTCGCACGCAGGTTGATTTCCGCGATATTAACCGTTCCGAGCAGGGAGAACAGCCAGAGCAGCGCCACGGTAAAAAAAAGGTCGCCGATCCGCGTAACGATGAAAGCCTTGCGCCCGGCCAGAGCATTCTCACTCTTGGCGTACCAGAAGCCGATCAGACCATAGCTGCAGACACCGACCCCTTCCCAACCGAGGAAGAGCAACAACAGATTATCCGCCAGGATAATGCAGAGCATGGCACAGACAAACAGATTGAGCAGGGCGAAGAATCGCGCCTGGTCGTCCTCATGCTCCATATAGCCGGCAGCATAGACATGAATCAGGCTCGCGACCCCGGTGACCATAAGGACCATGGTCGCCGCGAGGGGATCAAACAGCAGGCCGATATCGGCCTTGAGCCCGGCACCCGCCAGCCAGGTGAAGAGGGTGACCCTGGTGCCCTCCGCCGCTAACGGCAAACAGACCAGAGCGACACCAAAACTGCCGACAATTGCACCAATCGCCAGCAGCGCCACCAGCGGACGCGGCAGACGACACCCAAAACAGGCGTTGATGACACCACCCGCCAGCGGCAACAGAATCAGGAGAAACAGCAGTCGAGAATCCATCAGCCCCTCAATTCATCAAAAGCACGCACATCCACGGTCTGTTTGCGGCGATTGAGATAAACCACCATCGCCAGCGAAATGGAAACCTCGGCCGAAGTCAATGCCATCAGGAAGATCACCAGCACCTGCCCATCCAGCTGATGCCAGAGCGCGCTGCCGCCGACCAGCACCAGCCCCGCCGCGTTGAGCATGATCTCCACGCCAATCAGGATCATGATCAGATTCCGCCGCACCAGCACAGACATCAGCCCCAGGAAAAAGAGGATACTGGCCAGCACCAGAAGATGTTGAAAGGGTACAATCATTGGGCAGCTCCGATCTCTTTACGTCCGCCGGCACGCCCGACATAAAACGCACCCACGGCCGCGAACAGCAATTGAAAAGAGACAATTTCTACCGCCAGAGCATATTCGTGAAACAGGGCATAACCGAAATCCCGCGGCGAGGCGTACCAGGTCGGGATGTTCGTCGCGGCGGCCGGGTCAAGCTTAAACAACAGCAGGGTGCAACTGATCAGCGCAACGCCGAGCAGCAGCACCGGCAACCATTGCAGCGGTCCCGGACCCTGGCGATCGGCTCGTTCTCCTGGGGAGAGCTCCAGCATCATGATGATAAACAAAAAGAGCACCATAATCGCGCCGGCGTAGATGATCACTTCCCAGGCGGCAACCAGGGGCGCACCCAGCAGATAAAAGAGCAGCGCCAGCGCAAAGAAGCTGTTGACCAGATAAATGACCGAATGGACCGGATTGCGCCGGGTGATCGCCAGCGTCGTCGCCGCAACCGCGATCGCTCCAAGGATGTAGAAAAGCCAGGTAGCCATTTATTAACCTTCTGAAAGCGAGAGGAGTGAGAAGTAAGGGGTGAGGAGGCACTGCTTTTCATCCCTCACTCCTTTCGCCTCACAACTTACGGCAATAGATCTTTAACATTCACCGGTTTATCTTCGCCGGGGTTACAGCCGCGCGCAGCCGCTACCCCGATCCCGGCATGATGATAGAAGTTATAGCCCGGTTCCTGACCGCAATGGTCAACCAGCAACTCTTCTTTTTCCCACACCGTCTCCAGCGGGTTGCGATTGGCCAGTTCAAAATCACCGGTGACCTGAATCGCCAGAGTCGGACAGGCTTCTGTGCAGAGTCCGCAGAAGATACAGCGGCTGAAATTGATACGGAACCAGGCGGCGTAACGCCGGCCATTTTCACCTTCGGTGGCCTGCATTGAGATGCAATCAACCGGGCAGGCGGCGCTGCACAGATAGCAGGCGACACAACGTTCCTGACCATCGGGGTCACGGGTCAGAATCAGCCGCCCTCGATAGCGCGGAGAAATTTCGGCCCTCACCTCCGGGTACTCTATGGTCACCACCGGACGGAACATATTGCGCAGGGTGACCCAGAAGGGCTCGATTGTCCCCTTGATGTCGCGCCAGATACTCATCCCAGCCTCCTAAAAAGGGCAGAACCGATGGGTAAGTAAAAAGCACCAAATGCAAGGCGCGTGATTGTCGAGCAATGAGGCGGACTCGGGTCCGGCGAAGCAGCGAGATCAATTACAGTAACACAGCAGTTGGTGAGTTTTTGCGACGCCATCATCCCTGCCTCCAGAGTAAAAAGGCCCCGGTCAGAATGACGTTGAGCAGCGACAGGGGAAGCAGGATCTTCCAGCCGAAGTGCATCAACTGATCATAACGCAGGCGTGGCAGGGTGCCGCGCACCCAGATGAAGAAGAAACAGACCAGCAGCACCTTAATGCTGAACCAGACCACCCCCGGCAGAAACGGCCCCATCCAGCCACCTAAAAAGAAGATCGTCAGCATCGAACCGAGAATGATCAAATTGATATACTCGCCGACAAAAAAGAGTCCGAAGCGCATCCCTGAATACTCGGTGTGAAAACCTGCCACCAGCTCATTTTCGGCCTCGGGCAGATCGAAGGGGATCCGCTTGCTTTCGGCCACGATACTGATCAGGAAGATCAAAAAGGCCAGCGGATTCACCAAAGCGAAGGGCACATCGGCCTGGGCCATGACGATATCGGTCAGCGAGAAGGAGCGCGCCAGCATCACCACCGGCACCAGGGCAAGTCCCATCGACAATTCGTAGCTGATCAACTGAGACAATCCACGAATCGCACCGAGCAGGGCGTATTTTGAGTTCGACGCCCAGCCGCCGAGGGTCAT
Source organism: Geopsychrobacter electrodiphilus DSM 16401 (assembly GCF_000384395.1). Lineage (NCBI taxonomy): Bacteria > Pseudomonadati > Thermodesulfobacteriota > Desulfuromonadia > Desulfuromonadales > Geopsychrobacteraceae > Geopsychrobacter > Geopsychrobacter electrodiphilus. Next base: position 502,891 of record NZ_ARWE01000001.1, on the reverse strand, counting down.
GCCATAGACCGCCAGCGAAGAGAGTCCAAGAAAAAAGAGCACGCCGATATTCAGATCGCAGACCACCAGCGGCACCTCATGCCCGAAGAGGGTCAAGGGCGGACCGAAGGGGACCACGGCAAAAGTTAAGAGCGCAGTCACCGCCGCCAGACCTGGTGCGAGCATAAACAGCCACTTATCGGCCTGATCCGGAATAAAATCTTCTTTGGTCAAAAGTTTGATGACATCGGCCAGAGGCTGCATGGTCCCGAAGGGGCCGACCCGGTTAGGACCAGGGCGCAACTGCATGCGACCAAGGATCTTGCGCTCGGCCAGCACCAGATAGGCCGCCAGGGTCAACAGGACAAAGAAGATCAGCCCCAGCTTGGCCAGGATCAACAGGGATATCAGCAGCCACTCAGGCATCTTCGGCCTCCGCATAGAGCTGACAGGGGAGCGATAGTCCGCCCGGGGTAAAGACCTCAAGCGGCGTCCCCGGCAGGCAGGGGATCAATACGCGGTTGCGCGCCATGGTCGGTTTGAGTTGCAACGGCAAATGGAAATGTCCCAGTGCGGTACGCAGGCGCAGCTGCTGCCCCTCGACAAATCCGCGCACGGCAGCCTCTTCCGGGTGCATCCACAAGCAGGGCTGCTGAAGGCGAGGGGCCAGCGGCTGGCTAAGGCGGGACTGTTGATCACTGCCATAACGCGCCGAAATCGGCAACAGGCGCAGATCCCCCTGTTGCTCCCAGATTTCGAGACGACTCTCCTCCACCCGCTCACCGCAATCGGCAATGCGGCGGCCGCTATCGCCCGGGCTCAAACGTTCCAGATCACGCAAACAGGAACACTCCGCAACGATCTGACGCCGCAGACCGAACAGATCCTGCCGGTCCTTGAGCAGCAACTGCAGCAGATGCACCGCCGAAGCCGGGGCGCCGCCGGGAGTGGTCTTTTCAAATTGACGCGGCGGATGGCTTCCGGCGCCGGTCACTTCAAGGGGCAGGCCCGGGTCAAGCAGCGGGGCGTAAGCCTGCATCCGACCTTCATTGTTGATGAAGGTCCCGCCGCATTCATAAAGGGTACGGGTCGGCAGAAAATGGCTGGCGGCAGCCACAGTGTGGGTCGGCAGGTGGTCGAAGACCGCCAGCAGCTCAAGCCGCGCGAGGGCCAACTGCATGCGGCCCGGTTCACAGTGTTCAATCGCCGGATCATTTTCAAGACAGATCAAACCCCGCACCTTGCCGTTTTCAAGGTCTTCAAGCAGATCGCGTTGCGGTTCGCCACTCGAGAGCAGACCGCCGCCGAAGCTGTTGGCACCATGCAGCACCGGGAAGATCAGGCAATCGTGGGTGTCGCAACAACTTTCGCTGAAACGCCGCAGCAGCTTAAATCCTTCGCCACCCAGCAGATCACCACCACCGACCAGCAGCGGTCGCTGGGCCGCTTCCATCTGCTGGCGCAGGGATTCGAGCTTTTCGTGCTCCTCAGGAGCGGACAAGGCCCGCAAAATCTTTTCCTGGGTCACCGCGTAGTGCTCAAATTCACAGGGGAGTTCAACCGGCCGCGGATCGAACACCACAACCCGCCCGCCGGAACGCACTACCTGGCGCAGGGCCAACGCCAGCACCGGCGCTTCGGCCAGGGGATCAACACCGACCACTACCACCAGATCGGCGGCGCGAACCTGCTGCAAGGATGCGAGCTGACCGCTCGGTATCCTGGCCGCAACCCGCGCGGCAAAAGCGCGACGTGGATGAGCATCATAATAGGGGGCCGGCGCACCGAGACGTTCCGCCAGTTTCTTGAGCAGCAGGTTCGCTTCGAAAGAGGCGCGGGGAGATCCGAGCAGCCGCAGGCTTTGGCCACCATGCTCAGTCTTCAGGGCGAGCAAACGTTCTTCAAGCTGCGCAAGCGCCTGCGACATGTCAACCCGCTCACCAGCAATCCGCGCCTCGCGCGGACGCTCGGGATGATTCACCCAATCGCTGCCAAACCGGGCCCGGTCGCAGATAAAGCTGTCGTTGGTCAAGCGGTTGTCGCCAGCACGGACCCTCTGCACTTCCTGGTAGCGACCACCCACAAGGGTTGAGCAGCCGAGACTGCAGTGGGGGCAGATCGATGCCGCCTGCTGTAAATCCCAGTAGCGTGTCTTGAAGCGATTGGTCTTATCGGTAAAGACGCCGGTCGGGCAGAAATCGACCAGATTGCCAGAAAAATCACTTTCGAGCTCGCCATCCTTGAAGCGCCCGAAAAAGATCCGTTGCTGGCTACCCATGACGCCGAAATCTGTCCCGCCGCAGTAATCCTTGTAGGTCCTTGCGCAACGGTAACACTGGATGCAGCGATTCATCTCCTGCTCAATGAACGGTCCGAGCTGCTGGTTTTGATAGGTGCGTTTGTTGCCGCGATAACGACGGATCCCATGTCCGGCGCCGATGGTCATCTCCTGCAACTGGCACTCCCCGCCCTCATCACACACCGGACAGTCATGGGGATGATTCGTCATCAGCCATTCGCTGACCTGGGCACGATAGGCGCTCGACTCGACATCTCCAGTCAGCACCACCATACCGTCCTCGGCTGGTATCAGACAGGACATCTTCAGCCCCTTCTGAGTCCCCGCAACGATGGTCACGGCACACTGCCGGCAGGCCCCCACCGCACCAAGCACCTGATGGTAACAAAAGTGCGGCACCATAATCCCGAGCGCGATGGCGGCATCAAGCACAGTGGCGCCCTGAGAAACGGTGACGGTCTGATTGTCGATAGTCAATGTCGGCATAAGCTGTCTTAAATGGCGGACTCTTGAGGACTGCGCCTCACGCCTCACACCTCACTCCTCAGCTAAAAAGGGCAGCGCCCCTTGTCAATATGATCAATAACTTCCTGCTCAAACAGACGCAGCAGACCGTCCAGCGGCCCCATCGCGCCATCGGCCAGAGCGCAGAAACTCCGACCGCTGATATGTTGCTGCTGGTCCCGCAACATCTGCAAATCATCCAGGGTCCCCTCGCCGTTTTCGATCTTCTCCAGCAACCAGCAGACCAGCGGCAGGCCGTCGCGACAGGGGGTACACCAGCCGCAACTTTCCCGGGCGAAAAAGCGCAGCAGGTTCAGGGTCACACGCAGCATGCAGGTCTGATCGTCGAACACCGTCACCCCGGCGGTCCCGAAGCGACTCCCGACAGCAGCCAGTGGATCGAAATCGAGGGCAATATCCAGATGTTCCCCTGTCAGATAGGGGGTCGAGGCTCCTCCCGGCAGACAGGCCTTGAACTTGCGGTTGCGCCAGACCCCGCCACCATAGGCTTCGATCAATTCGCCCAACGGGATGCCGACCGGCAACTCGAAGCATTCGGTCACATTCAGGTGCCCGGAGAGGCCGAAGAGCTTGGTCCCCGCCCCTTCATGATTACGCGCCAGCCCCTTGAACCACTCGGCGCCGCCATTCACAATGTGCGGGATATTGGCCAGGGTCTCGACATTGTTCACTGTGGTCGGACGGCCGAACAGTCCGCTCTGGGCCGGGAACGGCGGCTTGAGGCGTGGATTGGGACGCTGCCCTTCAAGACCGTTCAGGAGTGCGGTCTCCTCACCGAGGATATAGCGCCCGGCGCTGCCGTGCAGGTGCAGTTCGAAATCGAAGCCGCTGCCACAGATGTTTTTACCCAGATAGCCAGCCGCCGTTGCTTCGGCAACCGCCTGCTGAAGATTCTTCAGCTGTTGATCATAGGCGTAGCGGATGAAAATGTAACCGGTATCTGCGTTGAGCGCATAAGCTGAAAGGATCATCCCTTCGATCAGCTGATGCGGGTCAGCGGCCAGGAGTTCGCCATCCTTATAGGTCCCCGGCTCCATCTCGTCGCAGTTGCAGACCAGGTACTTGGGCGCCGGCTTATCGGCCGGAAAGAACGACCATTTCAGGCCAGTCGAGAATCCCGCGCCGCCACGCCCGCGCAAGCCCGAGGCCTTGACCAGGGTTACGATCTCGGCAGGCGACATCCCCTTCAGCGCCTTTTCAAGCGCCGTATAGCCCCCGGTCTTGCAATAATCCTTGTAAGAAACAGTTTTTCCCGGGACCCTGTTTTTGAACAGCAGTTGTGGAGTTGCGCTCATCGGGCCACCTCTTTGCGCAATTGATCAATCAGCTGATCAATCGCCTCAACTGTCAGATTGCCATGAAACTTACGCCCGATCATGATTGATGGCGCCCGTCCGCACCCGCCCAGGCAGCAGGTCGGCAGCAGGGTAAAGAGACCATCTTCGGTTGTCCCTCCCAACTCAATCCCGAGCAGCTCCTGCAGATGGGCGGCAATCTGCTCTCCACCCCGCGTCCAGCAACAGATCGAATCACAGATGTGGATCGGATAACGCCCGACGGGCTGACGGTAGATCTTGTCATAAAAGGTTGCGACCTCTTCGACATCGATGGTCGTAACCCCCAGGGTCTCGGCCACGAGCTCCACCCCCTCATCCGGAACCCAGCCGTAATGATCCTGAATCTCACGCATGAAATCGACCACCAGCTCACGCCGATGTTCGGTCTTCTCGGCCTTGGTCCGAAAGGCCTCGATCTGTTTTTTGGGGAGAAGTATTTTCATAGTCTCAATTTATATACCTAAATCGTTCAGGGCGGAGGATAAGAGTCTTTCTGCCAACTATCGATCCAGATCGGCCAGCACAAAATCGATACTCCCCAGGATGGTAATCAGATCCGCCACCAGCCAGCCACGGCTCATCTCGGGGACAAGTTGCATATGCGGGAAACTCGGAGTGCGGATGCGGCAACGATAGGCGCTGCTCCCGCCGTCACTCACCAGATAATAGCCGCACTCTCCCTTGCTCGACTCAGTGGCTCGGTAAACCTCGCCCTGCGGCGCGCGTGGCCCGCTGCTGACATTAACAAAATGATGGATGAGGCTCTCGATATCCTTGAGGCCGTCCTCGCGCTGCGGATAACCGTAACGATAATCGTCGGTCATCCAGCGCCCGACCGGCATACCGCTGGCCGCCTGTTTAATAATACTTAACGACTGGCGCATCTCTCCCATCCGCACCCGGTAGCGCGCGTAACTGTCGCCAGCGGTCTCGGTCACCACCTCAAAATCGAAACGCTCATAGCCGCTGTAGGGCATGGCACGCCGCAGGTCCCACTCAAAGCCGGTGGCACGCAGGTTGGGTCCGCTGATCCCCCAGTCAAGCGCCTGCTCAAGACTGATTGCGCCGATCCCTTCGGTGCGGGCACGGAAGATCGGACCATCGCTGAGCAGCTTATCCAGCTCATTGATCCGCGCTTCAAAGCTGCTGGTGAAAATGTCGACCCGCTGCTTCCAGCCGTCAGGTAGATCCTTGGGCAGGCCGCCGATACGGAAAAAAGAGGGGTGCATGCGCCCACCGGTCACCAGTTCGATAATATCGAAGATCTTTTCGCGCGATTCAAAACAGTAAAAGACCGGGGTCATCGCCCCGACATCATGAGCGAAGGTTCCCAGCCAGACCAGATGATTCGCCAGCCGGAACAGCTCGCACAGCATCACCCGAATGACTTCGGCGCGTTCCGGCACCCGCACCCCGAGCAGGGTTTCGAGGCTGTTCAGGTAGGCGAGGTTGTTCTGCACCCCGGAGAGATAGTCGATACGATCGGTGTAGGGGATAAACTGGGCCCAGTGTTGACGCTCGCCGATCTTTTCAGCCCCACGGTGATGATAACCGAGATCGACATCGACATCCGAAATCTCTTCGCCGTGCAGGCGCAGGACCAGCCGCAGAACGCCATGAGTACCAGGATGATGCGGACCGAGATTCAGTACCATTGAACCATCATCGGCCCCCTTGAGCGGCACCAGCAGATCCCCGTCGACCGGCAGCATGCCGAGCGCCGTTTCTACGGTAAACGGCGCCATCTCGGTCGCGCGCGAAGGGTGATCCTTGCGCAACGGGTGCCCTTCCCAACTGGCAGGCATCAGGATGCGGCGCAGATCAGGGTGGCCGCGAAAGTCGATGCCGAACATGTCATAGACCTCACGCTCGTACCAGTTGGCGTTCGGCCAGATATCGACCACCGACACTCCCTGGGGTGGCGTATTCTTCAGCGGCACCCGCACCCGCAGGTAACCGCGACGCTCAAAACTGAGCAGATGGTAAATGAGGGTGAAATCATGCCCCGGACGTTTGAGTCGGGCACGTTCATCAATGGCGGTAATATCCTCGAGGCGGCGGTAGGCGGGTTTGGCTTCGTTTTTCAGATAGCGCAACAAGGCCGGCAGCAGTTCCGGCGTGGTGCGCAGGGTCGGCATGTCGGCCGCCTCTTCTTCGTAGTGCACTTCGCCATTAAAGCGCTGACGAATCTCATGGTAAAGCTCTTCAAAATCGTCGTTGGAAAAGACCTTGGGTTGGGGTGGCCGCCAGGTCATATTATCGCGATTACCTACAAAATGGGGATGCTGCTGCGCACTGCCGCGCAGCGCGGCCGGGCCATACCCGGGACCACGCGGGTCACGGCTCTTGGTGGCGCCGTCGATCAACACCGGAGCGCTAGTCCCTTCACTGCCGCCAGACAGGCCCAGAACCTTGCGCGCCGGATGCTCTTCGGCGGCAATCTTCTCCTGCAGGGTGATGAGCCCCTGAATAAAGGCCTCGGGGCGCGGGGGGCAACCGGGGATATAAACATCAACCGGCAGAATCTGGTTGACCCCCTGGATCACCGAATAAACATCGTACATGCCGCCCGAATTGGCGCAGCTCCCCATGGCAATGACCCACTTGGGGTTGGGCATCTGCTCATAGAGGCGCAAAATCGCTTCCCCCATCTTTTTAAAGGGGGTGCCCGAGATAATCATCAGGTCGGCTTCACGCGGTGTGCCGCGCAGGACTTCGGCGCCGAAGCGCGACAGATCAAAGCGCGGAGTCATGCTGGTCATCATCTCGACGAAACAGCAGGAGAGCCCGAAGAACATCGGCCAGAGGCTGTTCTTGCGGCCCCAGTTGATCAGATCATCCAGTTTGGCCAGCGCAACATTGGGTGGCAACTCTTCGTTCACTGGTGTCCTCCCCGGACTCGGCCGTGAACAAACCGGGAGCCCCAGTCGAGACCACCCTTCTTCCACAGATAGAGCAGGCCGAGAAACAGAATAACTATAAAAAAGGTGATTTGAGCAAAACCGGCCCAGCCGAGACGATCCCAGGTGACCGCCCAGGAGACGACAAAGATCGCCTCAACATCAAAGACAATAAAGAAGATGGCGACCAGATAGAAGGGAACCGGCTCACGCAGGCGAGAATCCCCCGTCGGCAGCACGGCGGACTCATAAGGCTGTCCTTTGACGACGCCGCCGGTGCGATGACCCAAAAAGCGCGTAATCAGCAGAAGAATACCGATCAACGCCACTGCAATCAGCGCATAAAGCCCCAAAGAGACCAGCGCTTCAGTCGAAGGCCGCAGCGCGGAATGCAGAGATTCGGTGGTCGTTGCCACAGCAGATGCCGCCATGAACCCTCCGGGATGAGATCATATAAACGAATCAAGTAGAATCAACTAAGCGAATCGACGCCAAGCATAACACACCAAAAACTGCGCCGGGTAGCCGGTATGAGGAAAAAAATCCTGTGCCTTGAAATGAGATGCCTCTGCAGCCAGAATTAATCAATATGGAGTATTCATTAATCAAAACCACGGTCTGCTTTTGTTTTTTTTGATTAAAACGACCAGGTAAGTTATATTTTCATCCAGTACTTCTGATCGATCAAAGGCTTAGGCTAAATAAGAATCTCGTTCGCGGGAGATATCGCAGAGGAGGCCTGACTGAAATGAAGAATAAAGTTGTGGTTCACTACTCAAACGGAAACATTGACAAAGGCGAAACAGGAGATTTTTTCCCCAACAAACCGCATTTCCATCTTCAACCCCTGGGCTCGAACGAAACAAAACAGATCAACATGCAGACTCTCAAAGCTGTTTATTTTGTTGAGACTTTTGAGGGCAACAGTAACGCCGATAAAGAAGATATCAAACTCGAACGGGCCGGTTTCGGCAGGAAACTGAGGGTTCAATTCGAAGACGGTGAAGTCCAGTACGGCTATACTCAGGGATACAGCCCAGACCGCCCGGGCTTCTTTGTTTCTCCCTGCGACCCGAGTAGCAACAATATACGTATTTTTGTCGTGACCGGATCCACTACCTCGATAAAATTTGTCTAGTCAGTTGCCTTGGAGAGACCAGACAAACCCCACGAGGCGATATATAAATGGTTGGATAGACAGAAGGGATCTGCCTCTTAGAGGTGGGGCTTTTCTGTTTTCTGGTCAGTGGGGTTCCCGCTTTTAAAATTATGCTCTATTGCTGCCCGTGCCAATTCGTCGCAGCGCTCGTTTTCAGAATGCCCGTCATGCCCCTTGACCCAGCACCATTCGATGTCATGAATTTTTTGCAATTCAAGAAGTTGTTCCCAAAGATCACGATTCGCCACCGGTTTGCGCTGAGAATTTTTCCAGCCGTTCTTGACCCAGCCCTCGAGCCATTCGGTCATCCCCTTTTTCAGGTACTGTGAATCGGTCGTCACCCGCACCTTGCAGGCGCGCTTGAGAGCCTTGAGCCCCTCGATCGCACCGGTCATCTCCATCCGGTTATTAGTCGTTTCGGACTCGAAACCGGAGAGTTCTTTGCAATGCCCATTGTAGCAGAGCAACGTCCCCCAACCCCCCGGGCCGGGGTTGCCGCTGCAGGCACCATCTGAAAAAATTTTTACCATGCGGCGTCTGTCCCTTTCATTTTTTGAGCGGGAAGATAGCATAGACCTTCGGCAGCGAGCAAACTCCCCGGCCTCTGGACATTTGACAGTCCTCAAATAGCGTTCTAGAATACCCTGCCGGCGCAACGGAACACTCTTCTTTCGTTGTGATCGCTGAAATTTAGGGGGTCCAGACGTGCCACTGTTTATCGCCAAGATTGCTGTCACCTTTGCGCTGCTCTCGGCATTTATCCCTCCTCTTTTGGCACACTGGCCGCGGTTGTCAAAGCTGCTGGCATTCACTCTGCTTGGCCTGGCCGGATTAAGCGCACTCGTGGCAGGAGGGATGGCACTCCTTCACCCCCATCCCCTGCATGAAACCCTTCCCGTCGGGCTGCCCTGGCTGCATGCGCAAATCCAGCTCGACCCACTCGCCGGTTTTTTCCTGGTGATTGTTGGTCTGGTCACTGCCGTTATTGCCTGCTACGGACCCGGCTATTCCCGTGAATTCGAAAGCGCCGAACAACCTCTCGCGCCGCTGACGATCTTTAGTGGCCTGTTTGTCACCAGTATGTTCTTGTTATTGCTGACGGCAGACGCCTTCTCCTTCATGTTCAGCTGGGAGTTGATGTCTGTTTCCAGTTATTTTCTGGTCTCCTACCAGCATCACAAAGTCGAAAATCGCAGTGCCGCCTTTCTCTATCTGTTGATGGCTCAGGTCGGTGGCCTGTGTATCCTGCTCGGTTACGGGGTCCTGGCCGGATTCGGCACCGATTTCAGTTTCACGGCCATGGCTGCGGCACAGCTCTCAAGTGGTTGGCAGACCATCGCCTTCTTGCTGGCCTTTGTCGGTTTCGGCATGAAAGCGGGGATCGTCCCTTTACATGTCTGGTTGCCTCAGGCGCATCCGGTGGCGCCCTCACATATCTCGGCGCTGATGTCCGGGGTGATGCTCAAGGTGGCGATCTACGGTTTTATCCGTTTCACCTATGATCTTTTGGGTGAGATTCACTGGACCTGGGGGGTACTGGCCCTGATAATCGGTGCCGCATCAGCGCTGTTAGGGGTACTTTATGCGCTGATGCAACACGACCTCAAACGTCTGCTGGCTTATCACAGCGTTGAAAACATCGGGATCATCTATATCGGGCTCGGGCTCTCGATGATCTTCGCTGGCACCGGTCATCCGGCCCTGGCCGCGCTGGGCCTGGTCGCGGCACTCTATCATTGTCTGAACCATGCCCTCTTCAAAAGCCTGCTGTTCCTCGGTGCCGGTGCCATTCTGCAGCAGAGCCGTCAGCATGATATGGAGCAGATGGGCGGCTTGATTCGCCGCATGCCGGTCACCGCCAGCTGCTTTCTGATCGGCTGCATCAGTATTTCGGCCCTGCCCCCCTTCAACGGCTTTGTCTCGGAATGGTTGACCTTTCAGGCCGCCCTGCAGGGTTCAGTGCTCGAAAGCGGAGTGCTCGGTTCCCTGATCCCGGTGGCTGCGGCTGCTCTCGCCTTAACCGGTGCATTGGCGGCGGCCTGTTTTGTCAAGGTTTTCGGCGTGGTCTTCCTCGGCTTGCCGCGTAACCCTGTTGCCGAGCAGGCCCACGAAGTCACGTTCGGAATGCAATTTGCCCAGATAATTCTGGCCGCCTGCTGCCTGCTGTTTGGCGTTCTGCCGACCTGGACCATCGGCGCGCTGACCTCCATTTCCCAGAGTCTGCTCGGTGAAGGGCTCCCCGAAGCAAGCGCCCACGGCTGGCTGTGGCTGACCCCGGTCGCGCCTGAAACCGCCTCTTATGGTGCGCCCATGGTCCTGCTGGGTCTCCTGTTAGCCTGGCTGCTGGCCTGGTTATGGTTTCACCCCCAGCGGCGGCGCCTGCCGATGCGGCGTGGCGCCGCCTGGGACTGTGGCTTCGGCACCCTGAACGCACGCACCCAATACACCGCAACCGCCTTTAGCATGCCGATCCGGCGCATTTTCGGACCCGTCTGGCCGATCAAAGAACAGCTTGTAGCGGCAACGAGCAAGCACCCGCAACGCTATCTGTTGCAGATCGGCGATTGGGCCTGGCAGAAAATCTATCTTCCCCTCGGCAGCCTGGTACTGAGCGCCGCCAAACGCACGGCCATGATCCAGGGGGGGAATATCCGCGTCTATCTGGCGTACTCCTTCTTCACCCTGATCTTTATCCTCTGGGTGCTGGTATGAACGGCTGGTTGCTGGCAATCGTCCAGACCGGGGTCTTCATCGCCGCCGCACCGCTGTTCAGCGGTTGGGTCAAATGGGTCAAGTGTAAATTGCAAAACCGCCGCGGCGCGCCACCCTGGCAGCCGTACCGCGACCTAAATAAACTCTTCGGCAAAGAGATCGTTCTCGCCCGGAATGCCTCGCCGATTTTCCGCATTGCCCCCTACATTGTTTTCAGTGTCACGGCGGTTGCCTGTTCGGTGGTGCCGCTGCTAGCGGTCGGCCTGCCAACCTCGGCGTTGGCCGATGTGATTGTTCTGGTGGGACTTTTTGCTCTCGGCCGTTTCTTCCTCTCCCTGGCCGGGATGGACATCGGCACCGCGTTCGGGGGGATGGGATCCTCGCGCGAAGTGACAATTTCATCCCTGGCCGAACCCGCCATGCTGCTGGCGGTTTTCACTCTGGCGATGAGTGTGTCGAGCACCAATCTTTCGAGCATGATCAGCACCCTGCTGCAGCGCCCGTTTCACCTCTACCCCTCCTTCATCTTCGCCGCCATGGGGCTGGTGCTGGTGGCGCTGGCCGAGACCGGACGCATCCCGGTCGATAACCCGGCCACCCATCTGGAATTGACCATGATTCACGAGGCGATGATCCTTGAGTACTGCGGTCGGCATCTGGCGCTGATGGAATGGGGCGCCATGCTCAAGCTGATGCTCTACGCCGTGCTGCTGGTAAATCTGTTCCTCCCCTGGGGCGTCGCGCTCACCTTTGCCCCGGCCGCTCTCCTCTTCGCCACGCTCATACTGACGGTCAAACTCCTGCTCCTCGGTCTGGCCCTGGCCATAGCCGAAACCGGGTTGGCCAAAATGCGCCTGTTCCGCGTGCCACAACTCCTTGGGCTGGCCTTCATCCTCTCGCTGCTCGGCATGTTGAGCCACATCATCCTGGAGGTCCGCTGACGCGTATGGGAATCGAAGCCTTAAGTCTGAGCGAGCAACTGATCCTGACCCTGGCGGCGCTGATTCTGTTCACCTCGTTTCTGCTGTTAGCACAGACGCGCATGGTCAGCCTGATTCACACCTTTGCCTGGCAGGGCGCGCTGCTGTTTGCCGCCACAGTCCTGATGGCGACAAGTTCGGGACGTCATCACCTGTTCATTTCGGCCGGACTGACCCTCGCGCTCAAGGTGTTCTTCATCCCCTGGCAATTGCGACGTTTGGTCGTACGCCTCGATATCCGGCGCGAGGTTGAGACGGTCGGTGGCGCCTCGCTGATTATGATCGGCGCAGGGGCCCTGACCCTGTTCAGCTACTATGTGGTACTCCCCATTCGCGAGCTGTCACTGCTCTCGACGCGCAACACCATTGCCATTTCGTTGGCGATCATCCTCATCGGCATGCTGATGATCATCACCCGGCGTAAAGCGGTCGCCCAGGTGATCGGCTTCATGTCGATGGAGAACGGACTCTTTTTTGCCGCCGTCGTTTCAACCTACGGCATGCCGATGGTGGTGGAGTTGGGGGTGGCGTTCGATGTGCTGGTCGCCGCGATCCTCTTCGGCATCTTCTTTTTTCAGATCCGTTCCGGCATCGGTTCGCTCAACGTTGATCACCTGAACCGCCTAACAGAGGTGGATAAATGAATGCGCTCTATCTCTGCCTGCTGTTGCCACTGATCGGGACCCTGCTGCTGGCGCTGGTCGGCCATTGGCCGCGGGCCGGGTGGATCAATACCCTGTTGTGTATGGCCACCTTTATCGCCGCCCTGCAACTGGCGTTCAATATATTTGAACAGGGTCCGATGCTCAGCCCCGGCAAGCTGTTCTATATCGATGCCTTCAACGTCTATCTGATCCTGCTCAATGCCTTTGTCGGCCTGACGACCTCGATCTTCTCGGGCCCCTACATGGCGCACGAGGTCAAGATCGGCCGGGTCGATGATGGCCGCATGCGTCTTTACCACGCCATGTATCAGGGTTTTCTGTTCACCATGCTGCTGGCCCTTTCGACCAACAACCTCGGCATCCTCTGGGTCTCCATCGAGGGCGCGACCCTGGCCACGGTGCTGCTGGTCTCCCTCTATCGCACCCCCGAATCGATCGAGGCAGGCTGGAAATATTTTATCCTCTGCGGCGTCGGCATCGCGCAGGCGTTATTCGGTACGGTGCTGATCTACTTTGCCGCCGAACGGATTCTGCCCGGCAGCGATGATACCCTGCTCTGGAGTGTGCTCCATGAACATGCCGGCCAGCTGGAACCGGCGGTGCTGACCATCGCCTTCGCCTTTTTACTGGTCGGTTACGGCACCAAGGTCGGACTGGTCCCGCTGCACAACTGGCTGCCCGACGCCCACTCCGAAGGGCCGACCCCGATGTCGGCGATCCTCTCCGGGCTGCTGCTCAATATCGCGCTCTACGCGGTGGTGCGTTTCAAGATGATTGTCGACCCGGCCCTGGGAAACCATCTGGCCGGGCAGATGATGATGGGGTTCGGACTGCTCTCCTTTAGCGTCGCCAGTCTGTTGCTGCACCACCAGCGCGACGTCAAACGGATGTTCGCCTATTCATCGATTGAACATATGGGGCTGATGACCTTTGCCTTTGGCATTGGCGGCCCGCTCGCGACCTTCGGCGCGCTGCTGCACATGATTGTGCATTCCCTGACCAAATCCTCTATCTTTGTCACCGTCGGTCATGCCGCCCATGTGGCCGGAACCCAGAGCATCGCCGGGATCCGTGGCCTGATCAAGACCCAGCCGGTGGTGGGCTGGTGCTTGCTGATCGCAACCGTCGCGATCGCCGGGTTTCCGCCCTTCGGCGTTTTTACCAGCGAGTTTTTGCTCTTTACCGCCACCATCAAGAGCTGGCCCTGGCTGGTCATCCCGCTGCTCAGTGGCCTGGTTATCGCCTTCACCGGGCTGTTTCGCCACATTCAACCAATGGTTTTCGGTGAGCCACCGGCCGGTCAGGTCGCGGTGCCGGCCAATATGTGGCCCGTCATTCTCCACCTGCTGCTGGTCTTATTACTCGGCATCTCGATCCCCGGGGTGCTCGTCGACTGGCTGAATCAGGCGACAATCATGGTGGTCGGCCGGGGGGTATTATGAGTAAACGCCAGCCGCCCCAGATCCCCAGCGGGACAACCCGTGAATTTGCCGCGGCACTGCGCGCCATCGGAGTCGCCAGCACCGAGTCTCAAGCCCTGCACCCCGGCTGTCTCAGTTTGCAGATTTCCAGCTGTGACTGGGGGAAGGCCGCCGAACTGGCGCGGGATGAAAAACTGCGATTTTCAACCTGCTGGGGTGAACATTGCCCGCCAAATATCCTGATTTTCAGTCTCTTTGTGGGCGGTGATGGCCAGCTGCTGCTGCAGACCCAGGTGAGCGAAGAGGATCCCCAGCTCCCGGCTCAAACGCCTTTTTTTGCAGGCGCTTCACGACAGGAGCGGGTTCTGCAGGACATGCTGGGCGTGCAGTTGCTGGCGCATCCCGATCCCCGGCGCTGGCTGCGACATCAAGCCTGGAGCGAAGGCGACTTTCCCTTGCGCGTCGATTTCCCGCGCGCCGGACGCCCCACCGAACGAACACCGCCCGATTGTGATTACCCCTTCGCTGCCACCGAAGGCTCCGGAGTCTACGAAATCCCGGTCGGTCCCGTTCACGCTGGCATCATCGAACCGGGCCATTTCCGTTTTCAGGCGGTCGGTGAGAGGATCCTGCGTCTCGAAGAGCATCTGGGTTATGTGCATAAGGGAATAGAAAAGATCGCCGTCGGCCGTGACCTGGCGGGGCTGATCCGCCTGGCGGGACGGGTCTCGGGCGATAGCACAGTCGTCCACAGCTGGGCGGCCTGTCAGGCTGTCGAACAGGCGCTGGGGGTCGCCCCCTCAGCGCGGGCTCTGGCGCTGAGAGCAATCGCCTGCGAACGCGAACGGATCGCCAACCATCTGGGGGATATTGGCGCCGTCTGCAACGATGTCGGCTTCGCCTTCGCCCAGGTGCAGATGACGCGCCTGCGGGAATTATGGCAGCGCGACAACGCCCATGTCTTCGGTCACCGGCTGATGATGGATTATCTGCGGCCGGGCGGAGTCGCCGGCGATTTAAACACCGAACAGGTTCAACTGCAGCTCATGTCCTGCGGCACCTTGCGCATCGAAATTGTAGAGCTGATGCCACTGCTGCTCGAATATCCCTCCTTGCAGGATCGTCTGCGCGACACCGGGCTGCTCTCCCCTGCAAAAGCCGCAAGACTCGGCGCCCTCGGCTACGTCGGCCGCGCCAGTAACCATCAGTATGATCTGCGCCGCGACGCCCCCTATCCACCCTACGACCGCTTAAAGGTCGAAGTTCCAGCCTACATTGAAGGCGACGTCGCCCGCCGCGTGCGGGTCCGTGGTGACGAAATTCTGGTGTCACTAGGATTGATCGAAGAGCTACTGCGCAAGCTTCCCGCCGGGGAGCTTGCGACCGTTTGCTCCCTTCCCGGCCGCGAGGCGCAGGGCCTGGGACTGATCGAAGGCTGGCGCGGCGAAACCCTGGCCTATGTCAGACTCGGTGCCGACGGAACAGTGCTGCGCTACGCCCCCCGCGATCCCAGCGCCATCAACTGGCTGGCGCTGGAAGAGATGATGGACGATGTCATCGTGCCCGACTTTCCGGTCTGCAATAAATCGGTCAATGGGTCATACTCAGGGCACGATCTATAGAGGGAATTTTGAGTTATGTTCCGCATCTTCAATAAAATCCGCAAAACCGGCCAGCTGACCGAACCCCTGCCAACCGAAGACCAGCGGGTCGCAAAGCTGGGGAGCGCCTGTCAACAGGAGATTGCGCGCAAGTTTGCGGGTTCGCTAGCGATCCGCATGGTTGATGCCGGCAGCTGTAACGGCTGTGAACTGGAGATGCATGCGGTTAATAACGGTTTCTACGATATCGAACGCTTCGGCATCCACTTTGTCGCCTCACCGCGCCACGCAGATCTGCTGCTGATCACCGGTCCCGTTTCGCGTCATATGCAGGCCGCACTCCTGCGCACCTATGAAGCGACTCCTGCACCCAAACTGGTGGTCGGCATGGGCGAATGTGCAGCCAACGGCGGAGAATTCGGCGTTTCCTACGCCAGCTGCGGGGCGCTTGAAAACGTCCTCCCGGTCGATGCCGTCATCCCGGGCTGCCCCCCCACCCCGCTCCAACTCTTACAAGGAATCCTCGAACTCTTGCAAGAACGTTGAAAATTCAGTCCGTTAAAAAACTATTCTCAACCCGCAAAAACCGGACTTCCCGCTTGACAAGCTTATTTTTTCCAGCGTAATGTCCTAAATTGTCCAATAAGGGGGCCACATGATAGCAGAAGGTGAACAATGAACCTTAATGTCAAAGATGCAGCGCGGCTGCTATCGGTTTCGGAAAAGACCATCTATCGCTGGATCAAGCAGGATATCGTTCCCGCCTATAAGGTCCACGAAAGCTACCGCTTCAACCGGGCGGAACTATTGGAGTGGGCAACGGCACGCCGTAGAGGCGTAGCGGGGGACGCCTATGAAGAGCCCGAAGCCGACGACCAGCCGCTCCCCTCACTGACAGATGCTCTTGAAACCGGCGGGGTATTTTACCGCGTTGAAGGTAAAACCCGCGAAGAGGTTTTGACCGATGCGGTGGGCCACCTGCGGGTGCCGGAAGATATCGACCTGGGTCACCTGACCCAGATGCTGATTACCCGCGAACAACTCGCGCCAACCGCCACCGGTTCCGGCATTGCCATACCCCACCCGCGCAGTCCTGGTCTGTTGAATGTCCTGCGTCCGACAGTGACACTCTGTTTTTTGGAAGAACCGGTCGATTTTCACGCCCTCGATGGCCAACCGGTCTCGATCCTCTTTATGATTATCGCACCGAATCTGCGCTCACACCTGCACCTGCTCTCGCGCCTGAGTTTTGTGCTGCACAATTCGGACTTTCGCGACACTCTCCTGCAGGAAGGGAGCCGCGAAAAAATCTTTGCCGCCTTGACCCAGGCTGAAAGTTTCATCAAGACGAACTGAAATGGATGGAGAACCGTCCTCTTTAAAGGCGAGGTGCACTATTTATCGAGCAATAAGACAGCCTCATTTACGTCGCAGCCGCGCGACAAATTACGGCAACACAGCAGTTGGTGAGTTTTTGTACCGCCATCTCTTTATTGAGGTTGAGCAGAAGACATGACCCTGTTTATAACGGCTTTACTCATTTTACTTGTCGGTAGTTTGCTCTCCATCGCCGCGCGAAAATCATCGCTGGCGACCCTGATCGGGACCCTCTCGGCGGTTAGCGCAACCCTTATCTCAGGCTATATTGCACTTCAGGTTCTGCTCAGCGGGCAGGCGCTCAGCTACTCCGCTCTCTGGTCGGTTCCCGGGGGCGCCTTCACCCTGCGACTCGATCCGTTAGCGGCCTTTTTCGTCCTGCCGATCTCTATCATTACCCTCTGTTGTGCCCTCTATGCCGGGCCCTATCTGGCCCACGAGGGTCAGCAGCGGCCACTGGCGCCGCACTGGTTCTTTTTCAACATCATGGCCATCGCCATGTTGCTGGTGACCACCGCCGCCAATGCGCTGCTCTTTCTGGCCGCCTGGGAGGCCATGACCATCTCCTCCTTCTTTCTGGTTGCCTGGGACCATCATCTGGAAGAGGTGCGCAAGGCCGCCTGGCTCTACCTGCTGGCCGCCCACCTCGGCATGATGCTGCTGGTCGCCATGTTTATTCTGGCAGGCAGCTATTGTCCCAGCCTTGACTTCAGCGACTTCGGACCCTTGGCGCAACTCCCCCTCGGCATGGCCTCGCTGCTCTATCTGCTGGCGCTGTTCGGTTTCGGCGTCAAGGCCGGACTCTTTCCGATTCATATCTGGTTGCCTAATGCTCATCCGGCAGCCCCCAGCCATGTTTCGGCCCTGATGTCCGGGGTATTAATCAAAACCGGTATCTACGGCATTCTGCGGGTTATCAGTTTTCTCCCCCCCGCTCCGATCTGGTGGGGCTGGCTGATGGCTCTGCTCGGAGCAGGCGGTGCCCTCTACGGGATTTCACTGGCCGCGCAGCAGCGCGACATCAAACGTTGTCTGGCCTATTCAACCGTCGAAAACATCGGCATCATGTTCCTTGGTTTGGGCTTTGGTCTGGTCGCCGCCGCCGAGGGACATCCGACTCTGGCGCTCTTTGCTTATGCCGGAGGCATGCTCCACCTGTGGAATCATGCGCTTTTCAAAGGGGTCATGTTCCTCGGCGCCGGCACCCTGCTGCACGCCACCGGCACGCGTGACATGAACATGATGGGTGGCCTGCTCAAGCGCATGCCACTGGCCGGACTTTTGTGGATCGGGGGCAGTTTGGCCATCGGAGCCTTGCCACCCCTCAACGGCCTGGTCAGTGAATGGCTGATTTATATTGGTTTGGCCAAAGCGGGCTCCGCATTGGGGGGCTTTGCTGCTCTCATGCCACTTTTGCTCTTCGGCCTGCTCGGTCTGGTGGGTGCGCTGGCTCTGGTGACATTTTCGCGCCTGATCGGCATTTGTCTGCTCGGGGAACCGCGCACCGCGGCGGCGGCCCATGCCCATGAGGCGGCGCCACGGATGCTGCTCGCCATGGCGGCATTACTTGCGGGCTGTTTGACGATCGGCCTCTATCCTCAGGGAGCCTTGCGCTTACTGACGCCAGCGTTAGCACAAGTATCAGGTGTGACGGTCGGGCCTGAGCTCGCCCTGGCGGTTGCTCCGCTGGGACACTGGGGACTGCTGCTGTTGCTCGGACTGGGAGTTTTCACCGGAGTTCTTGTTTTACTGAGAAACTTGCGCCCACAGGCACAGGCGGCCACCTGGGCCTGCGCTTTCCGCTTCCCCACGCCGCGCATGGCGTATACCGGCGAAGGATTTTCCGAACTTGCGGCCTGGCACCTGCTTCCTAAAATCATGCGCCCTGAGCTACACGTCAAGAATGTCAGCGGGGTTTTCCCGGAGGAAGGCCACCTGTCGCAGACCTCCCCAGATCCCGTCTTGATCCGCATACTAAACCCTCTTTTCGTTGCCCTTGCCGACCGTTGTCAGAGACTACGCTGGCTGCAACAAGGGAAGTTGTCGATCTACCTGGTTTATATTTTCATCGCGAGCGCAGTGCTTATGGCCTGGAGTCTATGGGCCGGCGGACAGGGAGGAGGATGATTTGATCTGGCTTATAGGGGCGATCTTACTAACTTCGTTGGCCGGTGTGCCCGGACTCTTCTGTTCTCGACAGGGGACCGGCGGGGAACGGCTGGCCTGCCTGATGAGCCTGGTCGGCTGTGTCAGTGGCGTGATTGCCGTCGGCCTGCTCCTGGTCTCGGGCCACGAAATGCGCCTGGAGCTGCCTTGGACCATTCCAGGCGGGGCCTTGGCTCTGCGACTCGACGCAATCACTGCCACCTTTCTGCTGCCGCTCTTTCTGGTTGTCGCAACCGGCGCCGTTTATGGTCTGAGCTACTGGCCCCAGAGTAAAAATCCGGCAAACGGCCGTAAACTGCGGCTCTTTTATGGCCTGCTCAGCGGATCGATGATTCTGCTCCTGTCGTCCCGCAACGGCGTGCTGTTTCTGATGGGCTGGGAAGTGATGGCTCTGGCCGGCTATTTTCTGATCACCACCGAAGATCACAAAGAGGATGTCCGCCGCGCCGGATTTATCTATCTGATCGCCACCCACAGTGGCACTCTGGCCCTCTTCGCCCTCTTCGCCCTGCTCGATCAAGCATCAGGATCCCTGATGTTCCCCGCCGCCGGAACCCTGACCGCCGCAAGCGCTGGTCTGATGTTTCTGCTCGGTTTGTTCGGGTTCGGCATGAAGGCCGGGATAATGCCGCTGCACATCTGGCTGCCCGGTGCCCACGCCGCTGCACCGAGCCATGCTTCGGCGATCCTCTCCGGTGTCATGATCAAAACCGGTATCTATGGTTTGGTGCGGCTTACCTCCTTCTTTGTCGAGATTCCGCCCTGGTGGGGCTGGACCATGCTGCTGCTCGGGATCATTTCGGGGATCATGGGTGTTGCCCTGGCGTTGGCTCAGCATGACATCAAGCGACTGCTCGCCTACCACAGCGTCGAAAATATCGGCATTATTTCCCTCGGTCTGGGGCTGGCCCTGCTCGGTCGCAGCTACCATGTCCCGGCACTGGTGGCCCTTGGTCTGGCCGGTTGTCTGCTCCACGTCGCCAACCACGGGCTGTTTAAGTCCCTGCTGTTTTTGAGTGCCGGCTCGGTGATCCATGCGGTCGGCAGCCGCGATATCGACAGTTATGGCGGACTGCTCAAGTCACAACCCTGGACCGGGACCTTATTTCTGGGTGCGGCCGTAGCGATCTGTGGACTCCCCCCATTCAACGGATTTATCAGTGAATGGCTGATCTATCTCGGCTCCTTCCAACCCTTGAGGCACCCCGCCTCGGCCCTGGGCATGGCTGTCCTGGCAGCCCCGGCCTTGGCGCTAATCGGCGCATTAGCGCTCGCTTGCTTTGTCAAGGTGTTCGGCATCACCTTTCTCGGTGAACCACGCAGCACAGCCGCAGCCCAGGCGCATGAAGCCCCAGGCAGTATGCTCGCACCCATGGCACTGCTGTTGGTCGCCTGTGCCTGGATCGGGCTGCTCCCGACCACCCTGGTTCCACTGCTGCGCGCCGCCGTTGTCGAATGGAGCGGAAGCGCCGAGAGCACAGTTCTGGGGAGCAACCTGGCGCCCCTCGGCCGCATCGGTCTCATCGGCTGGCTTTTGGTGGCTCTGCTCGGCGCCCTGGCCCTCTGGCTCAAGCGCCGCAGCCGCACAGCGCCACACAATGTCGGCACCTGGGGTTGCGGCTATCAATTTCCCACGGCACGCATGCAATATACGGCCAGCTCTTTTGCTGACATGCTCGTGCAGCTGTTTAATTTCGGCCTTTTGAGCGAACGTCACGGCGGCAAGGTCACCGGCCTGTTTGCTGCGGCGTCCGGCTTTGAAAGTCACACCCCCGACGCAGTTCTGGACCGTATTCTTTTCCCGGGGGGCCAAGGCATTGCCTGGTTCTGTCGCAAACTAAGGGCCCTGATTCAAAACGGACGCATAGCCTCTTACCTGCTTTATGTCGCCCTGACCGTTATCGCGCTCCTCGCCTTATTCGTGCTGTGAAAGGAGAACCATCGTGATCGGCAAGCTGGTTCTGCATCTCGTTCTTTTGCTCCTCTTCGCCCCGCTGTTGCCAGGGATTATCACCAAGACCAAAGCCATATTCGGTGGCCGTATCGGTGCCCCGGTGCTGCAGCTTTACTACGATCTCGCCCGACTATGGCGTAAGGGATTTGTTTTCAGTCGCACTACCACCTGGGTTTTCCTGACCGGTCCGGTGGTCGGCCTGGTGGTTCCGCTCCTGGCTTCGCTGCTGATACCTTTTGGGGCGCTGCAGGCCCCGGTCAGCTTTGAAGGTGATCTGATTTTGTTCGTTTACCTGTTCGGCCTCGCACGCTTCTTTACCGCCAGCGCAGCGCTCGATACCGGTTCGAGTTTCGAAGGGATGGGGGCGGTGCGTGAAGTGACTTTCTCCTGTCTGGCTGAACCGACGGTGCTTTTTGCGCTGCTGGTCCTGGCCCGGATCTCCGATGGCCTTTCGCTCAACACCCTGTTCGGCTCCCATCTGCTGGCAGCCTGGCGCAGTCCGGCTGGCGCCTCACTTGGGTTGATTCTGGTGTGCCTCTTTGTGGTTATGCTGGTCGAGAATTCACGCATTCCGTTCGATGATCCCAACACCCACCTGGAACTCACCATGGTTCATGAGGTGATGGTGCTCGATCACAGTGGCCCGGCCCTCGGCATGATTCTTTACGGCGCCTCGCTCAAAATGATGGTTTTAGGGGCCCTGTTGGTGCGCCTGGCACTCCCCTGGCAAACCGGTTGGTGGGCGCTTGACGCCCTGATTTTTCTCGCCGGACTGGCCGGGATTGCAGTACTGATCGGGGTAGTCGAATCGTTCATGGCGCGCCTGCGTTTACCGCGTATCCCGCAGATGTTGATCGGAACCTCGCTGTTATCGATCTTCGCCCTGGTGTTGGTGCTGCGATGAAACGCTCTCAAAACGCTAACATCAGAATATCTATACTGGCGGAGAAGAACCGATGATGGAATTCACAAACCTCCTGTTGCTGACGGTGATTCTGATTAATTTCTTTACCCTCGGCAGCTCTCGACTCGTCGCCTGTATCCGGATCGTCGCGCTGCAGGGCGCATTATTGGCCCTGCTGCCGCTTTTAACCCACGGGCTCAGTTTTCACTCCATCCTGCTGTCGGCCGGAGCTTTTTGTTTCAAAGGAATTCTCATCCCCTGGCTGCTGCTGCGCGCCGTCCGCGAAGTCCGTATCCGCCGCGAGGTCGAACCGATCATCGGCTTTGTCCCAACCTTGATCCTGGGCGCCCTGACCACGGCTGGCGCTTTTTTGTTTGCAGATTTTCTGCCGTTGGTCGCTGAACACCACGACGGGCTCTACGTCCCGGTCGCTCTGGCCACCATGTTTGCCGGTTTTTTGCTTTTGATCACACGGCGCAAAGCCATCACCCAGGTGCTGGGCTATTTGATGCTCGAGAACGGGATTTTTATTATCGGTGTCCTGCTAAGTGAAGCCCTGCCCCTGATGGTCGAAGGCGGGGTGTTGCTCGACTTACTCGTCGGCGTCTTCGTCATGGGAATTGTGCTCAACCAGATCAACCGTGAATTTTCCTCGCTCGATACGGAACGTCTCTCCGCCCTGAAGGAATAATACGATGCTCGTAGTTCTGATTATCTTTCCTCTTATTGCAGCGGCTATCAGCCTGGCGATCCCCTGGTACCAGGCCCGTTCCTGGCTGCTGCCACTCAGCAGCGGCCTGCATCTGCTGCTGTCGGTGCTCCTCTGCCTCGGCCGTTTCCCGCTCGAAAGCAGTTGGATCGGACTGGACGCCCTGTCGAGGCTGGTGCTGCTGGTGACCAGTCTGCTGTTCTTCGCCTGTGGCGTGTACGCGGTGGGGTATCTGAATCTGCGCCGTGATCGCGGGAACAAAGTCATGGTCCCCTGCTTGCTGGTCTTCCTCAGCGCCATGACCCTGGCGGTCGTCGCACGGCACATGGGCGTCATGTGGCTGGCGGTTGAAGCGACGACCATCTCCAGTGCGCCGTTGATCTATTACAATCGTAGTCGGCTTTCGATTGAAGCAACCTGGAAATATCTATTGATCTGCTCAGTCGGGATCGCCCTGGCGATGCTCGGCATCTTGTTCATCGCCTATGCCGCCTTGGGTGGCGGTGCGCCGGTCAGTCTGCAATTCGACACCCTGCTTACGGTCGCCACCACCCTCAGCAAGCCCTGGCTGCACGCCGGGTTCGTCTTTCTGCTGGTCGGGTTTGGCACCAAGATGGGACTTGCACCCCTGCACAGCTGGAAGCCTGATGCCTACGGCGAAGCTCCGGGCCTGGTCGGCGCCCTGCTCGCCGGTGGTCTGACCAGCGTCGCTTTTCTTGCGATTCTGCGTGGTGTTCAACTGATGACCGCCGCCGGTGAAGGGGATATGGCCCGTCAGGCGTTGCTCGGGATGGGCCTGCTCTCGCTGCTGGTGGCCTCGATCTTCATGATTCGCCAGCCTGATATCAAGCGGATGCTGGCCTACTCTTCGGTGGAACATATGGGTCTGTTAGCCATCGGTGTCGGCATTGGCGGTATCGCCACCTTCGGCGCCATGCTGCATCTGATCAACAATGCCCTGACCAAAGGGGGTCTGTTTCTGGCAGCGGGCAATATCCAACGGGCCTTCGCCAGTAAACGCCTCTCTGAAGTGCGTGGCGCGCTTAAAGCCTTGCCGATTTCCGGACCAATTTTTCTGGCCGGATTTCTCGCCATTACCGGGTCGCCACCCTTCGGGCCCTTTATGAGTGAATTTACCATCCTGCGCGGGGTCTTCAGCAGCGGCCACATGATCATCGGTCTGGTGATGCTGATCTTCCTGGCGACCGTGTTTATCGGCATGGGGACCACCGTACTGGCGGCAACTCAGGGTGAACCGGAGCACAAAACCCCGGAGTTTAAGGATAGTTTTATGCTCTACATTGCACCGCTGATCTTGATCCTGTTGATTCTGCTGATCGGGGTTTACATCCCCGCCCCCTTGCAACACGCGCTGCAACAGGCGGCCGACCTACTGGAGGTGCACCCATGAACCGGGCTAAAATTATCCGCTTTCGGCATGGCGCATCGGTCCCTTTGAGCGAGCTGCCGCGTCTCGACTTTGGCCAATTTCGTGAGTCATTGCTCGAAGAGATCGCCGCTGGCGCGCGAGTCTCCAGCTTTTTCGGCCAGCCGACCAGCGAAGGGCTTGATCTCTTTGCCATCCTCTCCCACGACTGGCAGGGAAAGCTGGCGCTGCTCCACACGCGCGTCGGCAGCAGCTACCCGTCTTTCACCCCGGACTGCCCGCAGCTCCACCTGTTCGAACGTGAGATTGCCGAGCAGTTCGGCATCCGCCCCGCTGGGCACCCCTGGCTCAAACCGGTGCGCTTTCACAACAGCTGGGTCGAGGCTGCCGACATCTGGGGCCGGGATCCGCAAAAACACCCGATCCCCGGTGATATGGAATTTTATCGGGTTGAGGGGGAAGAGGTTCACGAAGTCGCGGTCGGACCGGTGCATGCCGGGGTGATTGAACCAGGGCATTTCCGCTTTCAATGCCACGGCGAAGAGGTGCTGAGCCTCGAGATTTCCCTCGGGTTCCAGCACCGCGGGCTGGAGCAACAGCTGGTTGGCGGCCCCTACCCCTCCAGCATTTATCAGATCGAAGCCGCGGCAGGCGATACCAGTATCGGTCACACCAAGGCCTACGCGCAGGTGCTTGAGAGTCTGGCCGGAGTTGAAGCCCCCCCGCGCGCCTATGGCATACGTTCCATTGCGCTGGAGCTGGAACGCCTGGCCAATCATGTCGGTGATATCGGGGCCCTGGCGGGCGACACCGGTTTCCTGCCGACCGCCTCCTTCTGCGGCCGACTGCGCGGTGATTATCTCAACCTCACAGCCGACCTTTGCGGCAGTCGTTTCGGTCGCGGGCTGGTACGACCGGGCGGTGTCGGCTTTGGGCTGGATGATGCGCTGCGCGACAAAATCCTCAAGCGGCTGGATATCCTCGAACCTGAAACCCGCGGCGCCATCGAACTCTGCTTCGACGCTCCATCGGTGCTGGCACGGTTCGAAGGTGTCGGCAAGCTGTCGACCGACACGGCCGAAGAGCTGGGCATGGTCGGCGTCGCCGCCCGCGCCTGTGGCTTGATCCGTGATGCCCGCCTGCACCATCCCTTTGGCAGCGGCCGCGTCCGATTCGACACCCCGGTGATTGAAACCGATGGCGATGTTTTTGCCCGCGCCAACGTCCGCCGCCGCGAGATCTACGCCTCGCATGACCTGATCCGTGAGTCCCTCCACAAGCTGGTCGCCAGTGAGACCCGTGCCCCCCTCGGGCCCCTGACACCAAATTCACTGGCTGTCTCTATCTGTGAAGGCTGGCGCGGTGAAATCGTGCATGTCGGGCTCACGGATGAGCAGGGCAAACTGGCGCGCTACAAGATTGTCGACCCTTCATTTCATAACTGGAACGGCCTGGCAATGGTCCTGCGCGGCGAACAGATTTCGGATTTTCCGCTATGCAACAAGAGCTTTAACCTCTCTTACTGCGGGTTTGACCTTTAAGGAGTTTTTCTATGTTGGGTATTATTCGTGAAAGACTGCGCCAGGGGCACCGGACCGGTAAATTTCCGAAAGAGGAACCGATCATGCCGGAACGTTTTCGGGGGTTACCCAAGATAACCGCCAATTTGAGCACCGCCCAAATCGACGCGGCTTGCAAGAGTTGCCCCTTCGAGGCGTTAAAGCAAGATCCCGGGGAAATCCAGGTCGACCTGGGGCGCTGCCTTTTCTGCGCCGATTGCCCGGCGGTTGAACAGGGAGCCATGTGTTTTTCGCGTGATTACCGGCTGAGTGTGAACCAGCGAGATGACCTGCTGTTTACCGACAAGGGCTTTCGCCTGGCCGAACAATTGAACAAACGGATGCTCAAACTCTTCGGCCGCTCACTCAAATTGCGCCAGGTGTCGGCCGGTGGTTGCGGCGCCTGCGAGGCTGATATCAACGTGCTGGGGACCATCGGCTATGATCTGGGCCGCTTCGGTATTCAGTTCGTCGCTTCACCACGCCATGCCGATGGTATGATGGTGACCGGCCCGTTGACCAAAAACATGCAGAGCGCCCTGCTCGATACCTACGCCGCCATCCCCGAACCTAAATTAGTGATCGCTGCCGGCGCCTGTGCCATCGCTGGCGGACCTTTTCAGGGACTCAAAGAAGTAAACAACGGAATCGGTGATCTGCTGCCGGTCGATCTCTATATCCCTGGCTGTCCGCCCCACCCCTATACTTATCTGGATGGTTTATTGAGACTGCTCGGCAAACGTTGAACCTGCCGCCGACAACGGCCTGCTGAATTTAAAACAGCAGGCCGTTGTTAGTTTTATCAGGCGTCATCAACGCACCTCTTCAGAAAGATGAGCGTTCTGTTTTAACCAACAGTTGACGTAACGATCGCTTCAAATCAGGCGACAAGATCCGCAAGGCGGTGGTCTTTGGGAGGGAATTCAGTAGCGCAAGTATCGGGTTGGCGCAGCCTGCCTGCAGTGTTAATTTCGAAAGAAAAATAACAAAGGGACAAGCCATGAGCCAAGATGACTACCAGCGCGTTGCACAAGCCATCCGTTTTATGCGTGACAGACAGTTTGACCAGCCGGAGCTCGATGAGGTTGCCGCTCACCTTGATCTCAGCCCTTTCCATTTCCAACGTCTTTTCCAGCGCTGGGCGGGCGTCAGTCCCAAGCGTTTTCTGCAATACCTGACCAGCCAGTACGCTAAAACTCAGCTCAAGCTCTCGGCCTCCCTGCTTGAAACCAGCTGGGAGGTTGGCTTAAGCGGTAGCGGTCGCCTGCATGACCTGTTTGTCGTGGTGGATGCCGTCACCCCCGGTGAGTTCAAAACTGGCGGTCAGGGGGTTGAGATCCGCTGGGGTGTTCACTCCTCCCCCTTCGGTGCATGCCTGATCGGGGTTACCACCCGCGGCATCTGCGCCCTCAGCTTTGTTGACCATGATCAAGAAGCGGCATTCCTGCGCCTGCGACAAGATTGGCCCAACGCCCAACTGACCCCGGACAAACTTCTCACCAGAGCCACCCTGGATGAGGTTTTCCGGCTGCTTAAGCGGTCAGATCAGAAACCCTTGCCCCTGCTTTTAAAAGGGACCAATTTTCAGCTTCAGGTCTGGCAGGCCCTTTTGCGCATTCCGCCGGGGCAGATTACCAGCTATGGCAAATTGGCCCGTGGCATGGGCGCACCCAACAGCTCACGGGCCGTCGGCAGCGCCATCGGCGCTAACCCGATCGCCTGGCTGATCCCCTGCCATCGGGTGTTGCGCAGTGACGGACTGGTTGGCGGTTATCGCTGGGGCGAAGAGCGCAAACTGGCTATTTTGGGGCAGGAGTTCGCCCGGGCCGACCAGCCCTGAGATGACCGCAGGGCCTTTACAAACAGCTCTTTTCTGCTAAACTTTTTAAGTATGAATACCATCGAATTTGACGACCTTGGCCCGGCCAGACTGGTGCAGCTCTACGACCCGCAAACAGGGTTGCGCGCCATGGTGGTGGTCGACAATATCGCCCTCGGGATCGCCATCGGCGGGGTGCGCATCTCTCCCAGCGTCAGCCTGCAGGAAGTGGCCCGACTGGCCCGCACCATGACCATGAAGAGCGCCATCGCCGGACTCGACCATGGTGGTGGCAAGGCCGGGATCATCGCTGACCCCAAGCAGCAGAATATCGAACAGCTGGTGCGCGCTTTTGCGCGAATGATGCAGGGGGTCGAGGATTACGTCCCGGCGCCCGACATGGGTTCCGACGAAAGGATGATGGTCTGGATCAAAGAGGAGATCGGCCGGGTGCTCGGCCTGCCCGAGGAGATCGGCGGTCTGCCGCTCGACAAACTGGGGGCGACCGGCTACGGTCTTGCCGAGTGTGCCGAGATTGCCTGTCAACACCTCAAAACGCCCTTACAAAATGCCCGCGTGGCGATTCAGGGTTTCGGTAGCGTCGGACGCGCAGCGGCAAGGTTTCTGGTCGAGAAGGGTGCGATCATTGTCGCCGTCAGTGATACGAGCGGAACCCTGACCGATCCGCAGGGGCTCGAAATCGACAAGCTGATCGCACACAAACTCACCAACGAAGAAATCCGCGATGCGGGCCAAGGGGAATATCTGGTCAGGGACGCGGTATTTGCCAGCGACTGCGATATCCTGATCCCGGCAGCCACCCCTGACGTCATCAACGCCAGCAACATGCATCAGGTCAAGGCGCGTCTGATTCTCGAAGGAGCCAACATCCCCATCACCCGTGAAGCCGAAGACACCCTGACCCGCAAGGGGGTGAGGATCGTTCCCGACTTCATTGCCAATGCCGGTGGTCTGATCATGGCGGCGATGGAGTACCGCCAGAAGAGTGCCGAAGAGGCCTTTGTCGCCATCACCCGTAAAATCCAGAAGAATACCGAACAGATTCTACGCAAGGCCCAAAAGGAGGATATTCTCCCCCGGGCTGCCGCAGAACAACTGGCCCTTGAAAGGGTCAAGGCGGCCATGACGGTGCGCAATCTGAGTTATCCGTGGAAATAGCTCACCTCTTCTTTTTTAGACACTCTCGATAAACAACAAAGCAGGATCTTCCAGATATTGACCGATGCGGCTCAAAAAGCGGCAGGCTTCGGCGCCGTCAGTTATACGGTGATCGAAGGTCAGGGACAGGGGCAGCACGTAGCGCGCCGCCAGCGCGCCCTCAACAACCCAGGGGCGCTGTGAGATCCGTCCGCAGCCAAGGATCGCGACGTTGGGTGGGTTGATGATCGGCGTGGCGAAGTAGCCGCCATAGGCACCAAAGTTGGTCAAGGTGAAGGTGCTCCCCTGCAGATCGTGCAGGGCAATACTGCGCTGGTGGGCACGTTCGGACAAGCCTTGCAACTCGGCCGCCAGCTTGACGATGCTTTTACGCCCGACATCGCGCACCACCGGCACCAGCAACCCCTCGGCGGTATCGACCGCAATCCCCAGATGACAGTCGGGCAAGAGCACCAGTTCATCCCGCGCTTCATCGAGTCGCGCGTTAAAGCGCGGGAATTCGAGCAGGGCGTGCTGAACCGCCTTCATGAAGAAGGGCAAAAAGGTCAGGTGCAGATCCTGTGCAAACAGATGCGGCCGTTCCCGCTGTTTCAATTCCCACAACCGACTGACATCAAACTCATCCATATTGGTCACAAACGCCATGGTCTGCTGGGATTGCAACAGGCGGCGGGCAATCGTGCGCCGCAGTCCCGTCTGCGCCTGGCGTTCCCCCTGCTCGTCTGCGCTTGTGCGCACGGCAAAGGCCGCAGGCCCACCCTGCGCGGCGCGAACATCAGCCGCCGTGATCGAACCCTCAGGGCCAGTGCCGCTCAGCCCCTTTAAATCAACCTCAAGGTCTCGGGCCAACTTTCGCACCGCGGGCATGGCGAGAAAGCTTGCAGTTGTCGCTGCCTTGCTCGGCGCCCTCGTCATCGGTCTCTCATCTTCCGCCTCGGGCAGTTGGCCGACAATCCCGTAGGAAGGTGGCCGTTCTGCACTGGAGACTGGTTCTTCAAGGGTCAACAGGACCTCACCCACCTTGACGATGGCACCCTTTGGCTGATGACAACGGACGACCTGCCCGGCGCGCGGGGAGGGTAATTCAACCAGCGCTTTGTCGGTCTCGACCTCGACCACCGGCTGATGTTCTTCGATCTGAGCCCCTTCTGCAACCAGCCAGCCACGGATCTCCGCTTCGGCGATCCCCTCCCCCAAATCTGGTAATCTGAATTCGAAGACCATCGTTAATACCTTTTATCGGTGAGGAGAGAGGAGTCAGGGGTGAGGAGAAATAACAAATGACCATCGTTTGGGGATTCGTGCCTCACGCCTCACACCTCACAGGGTTAAGAATACCGCAGCAACTCTTCAACAGCGTCAATGATGCGCTGTTCCGAAGGGAGATTGTAATCTTCCAGCAGAGGCAGCGGCATGACCACATCATAGCCGGTCACGCGGAGGATCGGGGCCTTGAGCGACATGATCCCCTCCTCGGCGATGGTGGCCGCGAGTTCGGCGCCAAAGCCACCGGTCTTGGCCGCCTCATGCACAATCAACACGCGGCCGGTCTTGGCCACCGAGGCGAGAATCGTCGCCCGATCGAAGGGGCTCAGGGTCTGCAGATCGATCACTTCGACCGGATAGTCCCTGACGGCCCTCAGCGAACGTTCGAGTATGCTCCCCCAGGCCAGGAGCGTCACCTGATCCCCGGCCTGAGCAATCCGGGCCTGCCCGAGAGGAGTGATATAGGCCTCTTCGGCGACCTCTTCCTTGAGCAGACGATACAGACGGGTTGGCTCGAGATAAATCACCGGATCGGGGTCCAGAATAGCTGCGCGCAACAGCCCCTTGGCATTACTCGGGGTGGAGGGGACCACGACCTTGATCCCCGGCATGTGGCAGAAGAAGGCCTCGCTGCTCTCCTCGTGCAGCTCCGGAGCCTTGATCCCGCCGCCATAGGGGGTGCGGATCACCAAAGGACAGCTGTAACGCCCGCGCGAACGGGCACGAATGCGAGCGGCATGGGTAAAGATCTGGTCGATGGCCGCATAGGCGAACCCGAGAAACTGGATCTCGGCCACCGGCCGCAATCCGTAGGCCGCCAGACCGACCGCCAGACCGACAATCCCCGACTCGGCCAGCGGGGTATCAAAGACGCGTTTGTCACCAAACTGCTCGAAAAGCCCTTCGGTCGCACGGAACACCCCGCCGTTGACAGCGACATCCTCGCCAAAAACCAGCACCCGATCATCCTCGATTAAAGCCTGTTGCAAACCCTGGTTAATCGCCTGAACCAAATTAAGCACGGCCATCGCGACACTCCTTCAGCTGTTCCTCCTGACGCGAACTGAGTTGGTGGCAGGTATAGCGGAACATCTCCTCGACAGTCGGTGGAGAAACGGCCTCGGCTGCTTCGACCGCCTGATCGATGCGCTGCAGCAGCGCCTGCTCCTGGGCCTGTTGATCGGCCTCAATCCACAACCCACGATGCTCAAGAAAGCGCCGCATGCGTAAGAGCGGGTCCTTCTCACGCCAACTCTCAAGTTCAGCGGAGTCCCGGTAGCGGCGGGCATCATCGGCGGTGGTGTGATCGGACATGCGGTAGGTTTCACACTCAATAAAGGTTGCACCGCCGCCGCTTCTGGCACGCTTCAGCGCCTCGATAGTCGCCTGATAGACCGCCAGCACATCATTGCCGTCGACCTGAATCCCCTTGATCCCGCAGGCCAATGCCTTCTGCGCCAGGGTCTCAGTTGCGGTCTGGCCCCGGCGAGACACCGAAATCGCCCACTGATTATTCTGACAAATGGCGACCAGCGGCAGCCGGTAGACCCCGGCAAAATTCAGGGCTTCGTAAAAATCCCCCTTGGAGGTGCCGCCATCACCCAGATAGGGGACCGCGACCAGCGGTTCCTGACGATAACGGGCGCCCATGGCGACCCCGGCCGCGTGCAGCAGGTGAGTGCCGACGGCGATATTAATCGGGAAGAGGTTCAACTCCGGCGGGCAAAGCTGACCGCGTTCATCACCCATCCAGTAACGATAATAGTTGGGCAGGGAAGATTCGAGACAGAGGAAGACGCCGAGCTCGCGGAAGGAGGGGAAGACCCAATCCTGAGGGGCAAGTGCGAAGGCACTGCCGA
This sequence comes from Geopsychrobacter electrodiphilus DSM 16401, assembly GCF_000384395.1. Classification (NCBI taxonomy): domain Bacteria; kingdom Pseudomonadati; phylum Thermodesulfobacteriota; class Desulfuromonadia; order Desulfuromonadales; family Geopsychrobacteraceae; genus Geopsychrobacter; species Geopsychrobacter electrodiphilus. Next base: position 471,134 of record NZ_ARWE01000001.1, on the reverse strand, counting down.
CCTGCGCCGCCTCCTGCCCGAGTGACGAAGGAAAGGTTCCGAGTCGCCCTTCGCGCTGCAAATTCAACGCCCTTTCATCGGCCAGGCGGGTCAGCAGCAAAAGCTCATACAAACGTAGAAACTGTGGATCTGTAAGGTCCGGCAGCAGGTTGGCATCGACCTCGCCTCGCGGATCAAGAATCTCAAGACGCTCGATGGAAAAATTGGCAAGCGTTTCTCTTGGCATAGTTGAATTTTAACCGAGAGCGGCGCGCTGTCAACGCGCATCGACCGACCACTCACCAGGTCCGGCCACCACCGTCCAACCCCTGTCCGGGACATTGACTTTGCTTCGAGAATAAGCTCTACTTGCAGACCATGAATGATGCGCTGACAGCTACCCACGTTCACCCCCAAAGCAGAATTTGGCGGCTGAATACCTTTTTTGCGCTGAGCCTGGTGCCGGTTCTCCTGCTTGGCGTAATTCTCTGCAGCTTTCACCACCATCTCGACCAGGTTGACCATCCTGAATGCGTTGTTTGCGCCCTCGCTCACCTGCAATCGGATAACCTGCCAACAACACCCAGCTTGCCCGTTCTGGTGCAACAGACTCTCATGATGAGGTATGCGCTTCTGGCTCTGCCCCTTCCGGTTATCAATTCCACAGCTCTCCTGCTCAGTCGCGCCCCTCCTTCTTTTAACCTTTCCCGCTGATAAGACACAGATCGGCAGGTCCTTTATCCCGGTGAAAATACTCTTTTTGCGTATCTCATGCGCTCCCGGAGTTAGCCAGATATCGGAGTAAGGTCTGTGCGCCCTCTGTGTTCCTGGGGTTTTTCTACACCAACATGAGAAAAAAATGGACGTCTTCTCTGACCTTGCGGCGTCAGGTTGAAACTATGCATTTCGGGAGTAAATTTGATGTTTAATTTTTTTGGCCGACATCTGGGCGACGAAGTAAAGACCGCGAAGACCAGAAAAGGGCGCAGTCCCCGCTGGCGTTTTTCGCTGATAGCCCTGGGCCTGATATTCGGTCTGGCCATGACATTCGGGATCCTTCGTCAATTTTATGAACTTTCAGCAATTGCGGCCCCGGATTCAACTCTTACGAATCTTGAGCCGGTTTCTCCCCCGAACAGCTACCAGAACGGCAATTCCACGCAGGATTCCGACCCCTGGCAAAGCTTCGGGGTCCATCCCGGCGACAGCCTCTCGGCCCTCTTCAGTCGCGCCGGGATAAACAAGGAGGAATGCAGCCGGGTATTGGGTCTGGGTGACGCGGTGGAGATGCTGCGCGTGCTTCATCCGGGGGATCAAATACGACTGCGTGTCGACGCGGACGGAGGCTTGGCTGAACTGATTTACTCCGCCGATGCGCTGCGTACACTACAGATTGTCTCCGGTCCGGGGGGCTTGCGAGCCAGGGTGGAAGAGGTGCAGCCTGTCCTGCAGAGGACAGCGGTTTCTGAGGTGATCAACCAAACCCTCAACCTGGCGTTACACCAGGCGGGACTCAACAGTTCCCAGGTGGCCGAGTTCGTGGACATCTTTCACTGGCGGGTCGATTACCGCCGAGAGATCCGCCGCGGCTCGCGTTTTACCGTGGTTTACGACAAGCGCCAGGCAGGAAACCAGGAGTTGCCGCCCGGCCCCATTGTGGCCGCCGAGCTGGTGTTGCATGACCGCACGCTGCGCGCCTTTCGCTTCACCGCTGCCGATGGAACCAGCAGTTATTACGATGACCAGAGTGCGTCCCTGCAACCGACTTTACTGCGCACCCCGGTCCGTTTTACCCGGGTCAGCTCTCCCTTCTCCAAAAACCGCTTCGACCCCGTAGTCCAGGTGTGGCGCCCGCACCTGGGCGTTGATCTGGCCGCAGATATCAACACACCGGTTGTGGCCGCAGGGGCCGGTTCCATTACCTTTATGGGACAGGACGGAGGGTACGGAAATCTGGTCAAAATGAAACATTTCGGCGCCTATTCGACCCGCTATGCCCATCTGCGTCACTTCGCCAGTAACCTTCACGTAGGGAGCCACGTCAAACAGGGGCAGGTTATCGGCTACGTAGGACAATCAGGCGATGCCACCGGGCCCCATCTGCACTTCGAAATCCGGGTAAACGGCAAGCCCCGCGATCCGCTGAAAGTCAATCTCCCGGCGGTGGCCCGCCTCAAACCCCGGGAAAAAGGCCGCTTCGAGAAGCTTATGCGCCCCCTCCTGGCACTACTGGAGAACGCTTCTCAGGGCCGGACACAGCTGGCAGGTGTCGAGAAGGGGGTTCTCCCGGCTGTCCGCTCATTATAATATGTCGTGAAGTGCCCTCTTTTGACATGAAGCCCCACCCGTCCAACCAGAGGAGATGATTTCTCTGCTGAAGCCCAGGGAGTTTTGTATGAAAACCACCTTAGTTACTATTCTGGCGACCTTGCTGACAGCGCTGTTGCTTCCCCCCGCCAGTTTCGCCCAACCGAACCAGGAGATACTGCGCGAGACCCTCGCTAATGGGCTGCGGGTGATGATCATCCATAATGATCTTGCTCCGGTCGTGACCACCCAGATCAACTATCTGGTCGGCTCCAACGAAGCCCCGCAGGGCTATCCCGGCATGGCCCATGCCCAGGAGCACATGATGTTTCGCGGCAGTCCCGGGCTTTCTGCCGACCAGTTGGCCAGCCTCATTGCGAGCATGGGTGGAGAATTCAACGCCAACACGCAACAGACAGTGACTCAGTACTTCTTCACCGTTCCGGCTGGTGATCTGGGGGTCGCCCTGCACCTGGAATCCCTGCGCATGCGGGATGTGCTCGACAGCGACAGCCTCTGGGACAAGGAACGCGGTGCCATCGAGCAGGAAGTCGCGCAAGACCTTTCAAATCCTGAGTACCTTTTCTACACCCAGCTGCTGGGCAAGTTGTACTCCGGCACCCCTTACGCCCACGACGCGCTGGGCTCTCGGTCCTCTTTCGACAAGACCAGCGGAGCCATGCTCCACAAGTTCCACCGCGACTGGTATGGGCCCAATAATGCCATCCTGGTCATCGTCGGCAAGATTGATCCGCATAAAACTCTGGCTATGGTCAAGGAGCTGTTCGGGGCCATCCCTGCGCGCCCTTTGCCGCTACGCACCCAGGTGAAGCTCCAGCCTCTCAAGCCCGCCGCCATCCGCCTCGAAACGGACCGCCCCTACGGCATGGCAGTGGTCGCCTACCGCCTGCCCGGCTACAACAGTCCGGATTTTGCCGCTGGTCAGGTGCTGGCCGATGTGCTTGACAGCCGCCGCGGCAACCTCTACGCCCTGGTTCCCGCCGGGCAGGCGCTGTACGCTGGTTTCAGCGCTGAACCCCTGCCTGACGCCTGTACCGCCTACGCAATGGCGGCCTTCGCCCGCGGTGCCGACGGGGAAGCGCTGCTCGACAAAATGCAAGGGATTATCGGCGATTACCTCAAAAATGGCCTCCCTGCGGACCTGATCGAAGCAGCCAAACGCAAAGAACTCGCCGCAGCAGAGTTTGAAAAAAATTCAATTCCCGGCCTCGCCGACAGCTGGTCCCAGGCCCTGGCTATAGAGGGTCGCCAATCCCCGAGTGACGACCTCGAAGCGATCCGGCGTGTCACCGCCGCCGATGTCGCCCGGGTCGCCCGCTCGGTGCTGCGCAATGAAACGTCCTTGACGGCCGTGCTCACACCGCGCCCTTCCGATCAACCCGTGGCAGCCAGAGGTTACGGCGGCGGGGAATCTTTCACTCCCAGCCGCACGCTTAAGGTTAAGCTCCCCGCCTGGGCCAAGGATGCCGGCCTTTCGAGTGCAACCTTACCGGCGCAGTTGAAGGTCACGGAGAGTCTGTTACCTAACGGTCTGCGTCTCATCGTGCTGCCAAGCGACATCAGCCACACAGTCAGCCTTTACGGTGAAGTCCGCAACAACCCGGACCTGCAGGCTCCCAAGGGGCAGGAGGGGGTGGCCGGTCTTCTCGACGAGCTCTTTGCCTACGGCAGCACCCACCTCGACCGCATGTCCTATCAGAAGGCCCTTGATGATATATCCGCCGAGGCCAGTGCCGGCACGGCCTTCTCCTTACAGACCCTGTCGGAGCATTTCGAGCAGGGGGTCGCCCTGCTCGCCGACAACCTGCTGCACCCCGCGCTGCCCGAGAAGGCTTTTCAGGTAGTGCGCGATCAGAGCGCCCGTTCCCGCGCCGGCGAACTGCAGAGTCCGGGCTACCTCTCACACCGCGCGTTGCACGAGGGCCTTTATCCCGCGGATGACCCGGCACTGAGACAGGCGACTCCCGCGACCATCAAGGCGTTGAATCTGGCTGCGGTCAAAGCCTACTACCGGCAGGTGTTTCGCCCCGATATGACGACCATCGTCATCGTCGGCGATATCGACCCGACAAAAGCCGGGGAGATTATCGGCAAAGCCTTTGGTTCCTGGGGCGCTAAAGGCCCGAAACCAGTGATCGACTTGCCGGCGGTCCCGGACAATAAACCCTCGGTTCACCGCGTAGTCGATCGCAGTCGGGTCCAGGACCAGGTCACCCTCGCCCAGACCCTGGGACTGACTCGCACCGATGCAGACCATTATGCCCTGGAGGTTGGTGCCCACGTCCTCGCCGGAGCCTTCTACGCCACCCGTCTTTACCACGACCTGCGTGAAGAGGCAGGTCTGGTCTACAGCGTGGATGCGATGTTCCACTTCGGCAAAACCCGCTCGAACTTCGGCATCTTTTACGCCTGCGACCCGCAGAACGTCGACAAGGCGCGCGCGCTGGTGGTGCGCGATCTCAAGCAGATGCAGACCACCCCCGTGAGCGATAATGAACTGCGGCAGGCCAAGACCCTGCTGCTAAGTCAGTTAATTCTTTCCCGCGCCGGACTTGATCAAATTGGGGGGGATCTGCTGAGCCTGGCGACAGAAGGACTCCCCCTGAACGAACCGTTGCGCGCCGCCAGACAATACCGCAAGACCACCGCCGCTCAGGTCAAACAGGCCTTTGCACACTGGTTACGTCCCGAAGCCCTGGTTCAGGTGGTGCTCGGAGCGCCAGACAAGTAGTTGCCGCTGGTTATCAACCTGGCGCAAGGTAATTTTAGGGAACAGGCTCGGAGCGAGCAAAGATGAGGGGACTACCTGATATCTAACAAAAAAGCGGGGCAGACAGATCAAAAAGATCCGGCCTGCCCCGCAGAACGCTTAGCACAACATTTTCACAGCACCACCAGGGTTCAGCCGACAACCGCCTTGTCGGTGATCTCCAGGCCGCGATCGATAATGTCGAAGCTTTCACGCAGCTGCTCTTCGGTGATACACAGCGGCGGATTGGTGAACAGGTTGTTCCAGTGGATGAAGGTTGCCAGGCCGTGCTCCTTGAGATAGGCCCCCAGCTGAGTCATCTCGGGGCTGGTGCCATTAAAAGGCGCCATAGGTTCGCGGGTCGTACGATTTTTTACCAGCTCGATAATTCCGAACAGACCGATCGAACGGACGTCGCCGACCGAGGGGTGTCGGGCCTTCAGTCCCTGATGAAGTTCGGCCATAACCTTGCCCATGCGCTTGGAATTGCCGATCAGGTCGTCTTCCTCCAGCACACGCAGGGTCGCGACGGCAGCAGCCAGACTCATGGGGTGACCGCTGTAAGTCAGACCGCCATAGAAGACATTCTTGCCGAAATATTCGGCAATGCGCTCACTCATCGCCACGCATCCCAGCGGCATATAGGCCGAAGTGAGGCCCTTGGCCATGGTGATAATATCTGGCACCACGCCCCAGTTATCGACGGCAAACCATTCTCCGGTGCGCCCGAGGCCGGCCATGACCTCGTCACAGATCAGCAGGATGCCGTACTTGTCGCACAGCGCCCGCAGACCCTGCATGTAGCCATCGGGAGGCACGATCAGGCCGTTGGTTCCGGTGACCGATTCGATAAAGACCGCCGCGATTGTCTGCGGGCCCTCGTACATCATGATCTCTTCCATATTCTTTAGGCAGAGCAAGCCACAGTCGCTACAGTTGTCACGTCCAAAGCTACAGCGGTACTCGTAGGGATCGAAAGCGCGGATCACCCCGGGCATCCCCGGCTCAGTGGGCCAGCGGCGCGGATCACCGGTCAGAGCAATGGCCCCGGCGCTGGCACCGTGGTAGGAGCGGTAACGAGCAACAATTTTATTCCGCCCGGTAAACTGACGGGCCATTTTGATGGCGTTTTCGTTGGCTTCGGCACCGCCGACAGTAAAGAAAAACTTGTTCAGGTCGCCGGGGGTATGTCTGGCGAGCAGCGGTCCGATTTCGGCGCGAATCCGCGTCGCCACGCCCGGTCCGGCATAGGCCAATTCCTGAGCCTGCCCCTTGATAGCATCGATCACCCGCTGGTCGCCATGGCCGATATTGCTGCACATCAGCTGCGAATTCATATCGGTGTAGCGCTTGCCGTTGGCGTCCCAGAAGTAAACCCCTTCGGCACGCACCATCGGAATCGGGCTGACTGCGTCCTGGGCCGACCAGGACCAGAACGTATATTTTTTACAGAGCTCAACCATCTGATCGGCGGTCATCGCTTCATTGGCTGTTTTTTCCATCAACTTATCTCCTTCAATAGGAAAGATTTTTAGGTCAACTAACAGGTCCCGGCGCGCTTGAGAATTGTCTTGAGCAGAACATTACAGCCGGCAGCGAGGTCCGAGGGCTTGGCATTCTCGATCTCGTTATGGCTGATGCCGTTTTCGCAGGGGACAAAAATCATTCCGGTCGGTGCCATACTGGCAATGTACATGGCATCGTGACCGGCGCCACTGATAATATCACGGTGAGAATACCCGAGCTCCTCAGCACTCTGACGCACCGCATCAATACACTCCTGAGCAAAGTAGATGGTCGGAAACTCTGCGGTCGGAGTGATCTCGATTTCCAGAACGCCCTCCTGTTGCATCTCCTCCAGAACTCTTCTCAGCTCCTGCTCCATCTCTGCGAGTTTTTTGACCTCAAAATGCCGAAAATCAACCGACATGTAGACACTGCCGGGTATGACGTTGCGCGAGTTGGGATAGACCCGCATGGACCCGACGGTGGCGCAGGCATTGGGCAAATGGTCGAGGCCGATGCGGTTAACTTCGGTTACGATGCGCGCTGCCCCCAGCAGGGCATCCTTGCGTAGATGCATCGGAGTCGGTCCGGCGTGGGATTCGCGGCCGGTCAGGGTGATATCGAACCATCTCTGGCCCAGGGCACCGGTAAGAACGCCGATGGTTTTCTGCTCGTCTTCGAGGATGGGGCCTTGTTCGATGTGCGCTTCGAAATAACTGCCGACGGAGAAGCCGGTCTCCTTCCGCTCGCCAGCATAGCCGATGCGAGCCAACTCTTCGCCCAGAGTTTTGCCTGCGGCATCCTTGCAGGCGTAGCCCTCTTCCAGGCTGAAGAGGCCTGCGAACACGCCGGAACCGATCATGCAGGGAGCAAAACGCGAACCCTCTTCATTGGTCCAGGCCACGGCTTCGATCGGTGCTTCGGTCTGGATATGCTGTTCATTGAGGGTGCGAATAACCTCCAACCCGGCCAGAACGCCGTAAATGCCGTCGAATTTTCCTCCAGTCGGCTGAGAATCGATATGGCTGCCGGTCATGACCGGGGGAAGGTTATTGTCCCGACCTGCCCGGCGGGCAAAAATGTTGCCCATGCGGTCGACTGTTACCGTGCAGCCGGCTTCGGTGCACCAGCGCACGAAGAGGTCGCGGGCCTGTCGGTCTTCTTCAGTGAGGGTTAAGCGACAGACGCCGCCTTTGGGGGTCGCGCCATGCTGGGCCATCTCCATCAACGACTGCCAGAGACGGTCTTCGTTTATGCTGAGATTCTTCATCCGTTATCTGCTCCTCTGTCCAATGTGCCTGTCTTGGAGTTGTCACCAGGGTTCAATTTTTTCCAGTACCCCGGCAAGACAAAGCTTATTCCAAAAGGAATTCCGGGCCGGACCAAACCGAGAGGGGTTAGCCGGCCCGGCCCAGCCATCATTTGGCAACTCACGCCATGACGGTTCCTGACCCTGATAAAAATCCGGCCACCTCCCGGCGACCGGATCCTGTTGGTCCTCAGCTGTTGATCGGGAAGGTAAAGACCGCAGTCTCACGTACCCCGGAAGGCCAACGCTGGGTGATGGTTTTACGTTTGGTATAGAAGCGCACCGCATCCGGCCCATAAGCGTGAAGATCGCCAAAGAGAGAGCGTTTCCAGCCACCAAAACTGTGATAGGAGACCGGCACCGGCAAGGGGACATTAATGCCGACCATACCGACCTTGATATTGTCGGTGAAGTAACGGGCGGCCTCGCCATCGCGGGTAAAGAGACAGGTCCCGTTGCCATACTCGTGGGCGTCGATCAAATCCATCGCCTGTTGCAGGCTCTCGGCCCGCACCACACAGAGCACCGGACCGAAGATCTCATCGCGGTAAATCTTCATACCCGGAGTGACCTTGTCGAACAGACAGCCGCCGAGGAAATAGCCCTCTTCATGACCGGCAACCACCAGACCACGGCCATCAACCACCAGTTCGGCACCTTCTGTTACGCCCAGGTCAACATACCCCTTGACCTTTTTAAAATGTTCTTTGGTGATCAGCGGGCCCATATCATTGCTGACGTCGGTGCCGGGACCAACCTTCATGACCGCCAGCTCCGCCTTTAATTTTTTGACCAGGGCGTCACCGACTTCATTGCCGACCGCGACAACCACCGGAATCGCCATACAGCGCTCACCGCAGGAACCGTAGGCCGCGCCCATCAAAGCGCTGACGGCGTTATCGAGATCGGCATCAGGCATGACAATGGCGTGATTCTTCGCCCCGCCCAGGGCTTGAACGCGCTTGCCGTTGGAGGTGCCGGTCTTGTAGATATATTCGGCAATCGGCGTCGAACCGACAAAACTCACCGCCATGATGCGCTCATCGCTCAGCAGTACATCAACTGCCTCTTTGTCACCGTTGACCACGTTGAGGACTCCGGGGGGCAACCCGGCCTCGAGTGCCAGCTCGGCCAGATACATCATGCAGGAAGGATCGCGCTCGGAGGGCTTCAACACAAAGGTATTGCCGCAGACAATGGCCATCGGCCACATCCACAGGGGAACCATGGCCGGAAAATTGAACGGGGTAATTCCGGCGACAACCCCGAGAGGCTGAAACTCACTCCAGGAATCAATGGACGGCCCCACATTTTTGCTGTGCTCCCCCTTGAGCAGCTCGGGCGCACCGCAGGCATATTCGACATTTTCGATGCCACGCTGTAGTTCGCCGGCCGCATCGTTCAGCACCTTGCCGTGCTCGGCAGTCAGCAGCGCACAGATCTTGTCGGAATTTTGTTCCATCAACGTTTTCAGACGATACATCACCTGCGCGCGCTTGGCCGGCGGGGTATTCCGCCAGGCCGGATAAGCAGCTTCGGCATTGGCAATGGCTGCTGCAACCTCTGAAGCATTCGCCAGCGCAACTCTCCCGGTGACCTTGCCGGTCGCCGGATTATAAACGTCAGCGTAGCGGCCGCTGACACCGGCAACGACCTTGCCGTTTATATAGTGATCGATCGTTTTAAGTTCTGCTGCCTTGGTCATCTGCTCTTCCTCCTGTTGTTATCTGTTATGGTCGATGCTGTCGCAATAGAAGTCTGAACGACCATCTGAACTAGACACTAACATGGTTATAAAATTAGACAAGCTAAAAGTGATCATTTTATTAAACACAATGTCTTTATCTCGACCATCCTCTAGCAAAAGCCCCATAGCCTAAATGCCTCAGTTGTTGCGATGCAGTCAGGTTAATGCGCTTGCCATAGCGATTAGCGTCCGCCTCGAGCAAAAAAAATTGATGTTTAATAAATTAAATGATCTCGCTTTCCTGTAGCTACGGATAAAACTGCGTGTAACCGCTCAATCGCGAAGCGGAACTCTCTTCACAAACCGGCCATGGCCTGGCACACCGACAAATTCAACCCGGTCGTTCTGCCATTCGGCGACTCTTTGTCCCCGTGAAAAAACGACCTCCGGCATACCGGTTACATCCCTGTTTTCGTAGGGATTGTAGTCGACATTCATATGCAACTTATCCTGGGCGATGGTGAATTTACGCGCCGGGTCGAACACCACTATATCGGCATCCTTGCCGACCTCAATGGCACCCTTATCTTTCAGACCGAAAATCCGGGCGGTGCTGGTTGCGAGCACATCGACCATCTTCTCAAGACTTATCTTACCCGTGACGACCCCTTCCGAGTGGAGCAGCGGCAGCAGGGTTTCGATCCCGGGCGCGCCGTTAGGGATTTTTTTGTAGTCATCCTTGCCGAACATATCTTTCTTGCCGTTGAAGTCAAACGGACAGTGATCGGTCGCCATAACCTGGACATCTCCGGCTTTCAACCCGCCCCACAAGGCCGCGTTGCTCTCCCTGGTCCGCAGCGGTGGCGACATGACATACTTGGCCCCGCCGAAATCTGCCTCCTTGTAGCACTCCTCGTCGAGCAGCAGATACTGCGGGCAGGTTTCGGCATAGATATCGATCCCGCGACTGCGAAACTCCTTGACCTTGGCCAACCCTTCTCGCGAAGAGAGATGCACAATATAGAGCCGCGAACCGGTAAATTCTGCCAGGCGTGCGGCGCGTTCCACCGCTTCCTCCTCGGCAATATTCGGGCGGCTGACGGCATGATAGTAGGGGGCCAGTTTCCCTTCATGCTCAAGTTTTTCGTTCATATGCTGGATGATATGCGGATTTTCGGCGTGCACCTGAACCAGTCCTCCATGTTTCCGGGTCCGCTCCAGCAGTTTGATCATGGTGGCGTCGTCAACCCGGAAATCGTAGACCATGAAGATCTTGAAACTGGGGGTACCGTACTCAAGGATCGCTTGCTTAACCTCGTCAATAACCTCGGGACGCGGGTCGGTGATTGCCGGGTGCAATGAATAATCAACCGCGACCATGCCCTCGGCGAGGGCCATCTTGCGATTAAGCCCCTGACGGATTGATTCCCCCTTCTGCTGGATCTGGAAATCAATCACCGTGGTCACCCCGCCGCAAGCCGCGGCGATCGTTCCCGATTTATAGTCATCCTGAGCATAGGTTCCCATAAAGGGCATGCACAAATGGGTGTGGGGATCGATCGCTCCGGGCAGGACATACTTCCCCCTGGCGTCGACGACCTCATCAGCCGTGTTCCCGAGATCGACCCCGATAGCGACGATCTTGCCGTTTTCGGCCAGAACATCCGCGACATAACTTCCGGTTGCGGTGACAACCAGACCTCCCTTGATCAATAAGCTCATCTTTGCCTCCTTCAAGTTCTATTTGAACGCTTCAAGCTTGAGCTCGGACCCGAGACCCTCGCCCATGACGGCAGTCTCTCGCCGTTGCCAGCCGGAAGGCTGTTTTTTATAGGTAATGAGTCCGGAGACCGGGCAGACAAAACTGCAGACCATACAACTCAGACATTTGTCCTCAATCAGTTTGGGGCGCCTTGTCTGGGCATCCCATTCGAGCGCCTGGCCTGCCGAGTCGTTGCAGACAATCAGACATTGGCCGCAGCCGACGCAACGATCGAGGTCGTAACTGGCGATCCCCTGACTCTCGAGGTTAAACTTGTCCGTCTCCTGCAGAGTGGGCAGGGCTTTGCCAACCAAATCAGCGACCCTTAAGATATTGCGTTCGAGCATATAATCGGAAAGGCCTTCAATCAGGTCTTCGACGATGCGATAGCCGTAGTGAATGATACCGGTGGTGACCTGGACGGTAGTGGAGCCAAGGAGAATATATTCAAGGGCGTCGATCCAGGTTTCTATCCCCCCTTGCCCCGAGAGAGGCAGCCCGAGTTTTTCGCACTTGGCCAGGTCGGCGATGAAACGTAACCCGATCGGCTTGACTGTTGGCCCTGAGGTTCCGCTGATCGCGCCGATGCCGGCCACATTCGGCCGCGCGGTCCAGTCATCTAGCCCGATCTGGGAAATGCCCCGGACCGTATTGATGGCGGCAATCGCGTCGGCTCCGCCCTGTTTGGCAAACAGCGCAGGTTCGGTCATGTCGGTGATATTCGGGGTCATTTTGGCCAGAACCGGGATCGACACCGCCCTTTTGACCGTTGCGGTAAATTTTTCAATCAGGTGGTTAGCCTGTCCGACCTTGTGGCCGGACCCTTCGACGGTCATATGCGGGCAGGAGAAGTTGAGTTCCAGCATATCGGCGCCGTTATCCTCCGATGCTTTGGCCAGATAGGCCCACTCCTCGTTCGAGAATCCCATGATGCTTGAGATGATGACCTTGCTTGGATAGTTTTTTTTCAGGTAGAGAAAATCAAGCAGATTATCCTTCAACGGACGATCGGAAATCTGCTCCACGTTCTGCAGACCGACCAGTCGCTTGCTGCCGTAGTTGTACGGGTTCATGCGCGGCGAGGGGTGCACAATAGGTACGCGATCAGAATTGAGAGTCTTGAAAGCGACCCCGCTCCAGCCCGCCTCAAAAGCCTTGGCGACCATCTCCGCGCTATTGGAAACCGGTGAAGAGGAGAGCAGAAAGGGGTTTTCAAATTTGACGCCGCAAAAATCCACGGCCAGATCAATTTTTTTTCGGGCCATGATCACATCTCCTTCTGCGACAGATAATCGGTAATCGCCATGGCGGCGAGTTTGCCGTCCTGAACCGCTTCCACCACCAACGCTGGACCACGAACAATGTCGCCTCCGGCGAAAATTCCAGGGACTGAGGTTTTTCTGGTCTTGGCATCGGCCTGAATCAGTCGCCGAGCATCCACCTTGACGTGAGGATACCAGGCTGGAGAATCGGCCTCTGCCTGGTTCCCGATCGCCTCGATGACTATATCGGCATTTAACACCCACTCGGAACCGGCAATCTCCTGCGGGCTTCTCCGATCTGAGCCCTGGGCTTCGGCCAATTGGGTGCGAATCAACCGCAGTCCCTCGACTTTATTCTGTTGGTTGACCACAAAACCAAGGGGCTGGTTCAGGAGCAGAAAGTGCACTCCGGACGCGAGGGTTTCAAGTCTCTCGCCCTCTTCGGCAGGCATCTGCGCAAAGGAGCGGCGATAGACCAGATAGACGTCTGTGGCGCCGAGTTTCAAGGCGGATTCAGCGCAGTCAATGGCGACGGAACCACCTCCGATGACGGCGACTACGGTTCCCGCGATCCTTGCTCGCATCTTCTCGAGCGATTCGGCGCGCAAGGCGGCTAAAAACTCAACCGAGGTAAACAGTCCATCGACACCCTGCTTCTCAGGGTTCAAGCTTGTGGCCGCCCAGAGCCCGGTGGCGATAAAGACCGCGGCGTACCCTTTGGCCAGGAGCTCTTCCGCCTGGCCCGGATTACGAATCGGGGTGTTACAGCAAAATTCGACCCCCAACTCTTTAATTTCCTGCAGTTCATGTTCAAGAAAGTTAACATCGTAACGGTACGCCGGGACTCCGTAGCGGATAACGCCGCCAGCCTCCGGGCGAGCCTCGAAGACCGTGACCGCGCAGCCGCGCTTGGCCAACTCGGCCGCACAACTCAGGCCTGCCGGCCCCGAACCGACGATGGCAACCTTTTTCCCGTTCGACTCGGCGGTTTCAAGAACCTTGAGGTTCCGCACCCAGGAATGCTCCACCAGAAATCGCTGGATTCTGGCAATCTCGACAGGCCTGCTGATTCCGGTCGCACAGCACTCCTTTTCGCAGAGCCGGCCTGCAGGACAGAGCACACCGCAAGCCCCGCCGAGGATGTTGTTCTCCTTGATGGTCCGGATCGCGCCGGTCACATTTTTCAAACGCAGCTTGCGGATGAAGGTGCCCGGGTCGGTATCCGCAGGGCAGGCCCTGGAGCAGGGCGCATCATGGCACAGGAGACAGCGTTCCGCTTCGGCGACGGCCTGATCAAGTGACATCCCCCCGGGCATCTGTTGAAATTTTTCAGGGTTGTACACGGTCGAACCTCCTCGTGTCGGTCTGGCATATGTTTCAATAATTGTGTCAAGGACGAAATAACAGACCTTCCGAACCCGGCTGGAGACTGTCTGATATTCTTTAGTGGGGCGGGCAGGATCGTTTGGTCAGGGACTATCGCGCTGAAATAAGAACAGGGGCCAGGCCACCAAGGGCCTGACCCCTGTTCTTATCTAGACTAGAAGACCCACTTCACCATGGCCTGGGGAAGGGACTCATTGGCCCCGTCAACGCCAAACTTGTTGTGCCAATACATATACTCTACGCCAACCCAGAGGCTGTCTGGAGCCTGCCAGAAGTTGCCAACATCGAGCAGCAGGCGCGGCTGACAGTCGATGTTGAATTTGGTGTTTCCTTCCGAACCGGCGATATCGGCAAAGCCCTCAAACAGCATTTTTGCCGAACCAACAGTAAACGGCAGCGCCCAGACCGGGGTGATCTGATAAGTTTGACCGTCCTGGTTCGGGTTGTTGCGTACATAAATGTTGATATCAGCGTAGGCGAATTTTGGGAGATCGAGGCTGAAGCCAACACCGTAAAGGTAGTTGTGAGAATATTCCCCCATCTCCAGGGTACTTGCCAGCAGGACATCTTTAACAAAACCGAAAGCAATTTTTTTGCCGGAGATCTTGCTCAGACTCAGGCGGGGAGAGAACTCGGCATACAGGTCGTTGGTACTATGGACCCCGTCGCGCATCGGGTTGACGACATCGAGAAAGAAGAAATTGTCACCATACTTCCAGCCGTTAGCATGCTCGAAAGTCAGGGTCGTCCGCGTGTCGTCCCCAAGCTTATAACCGCTACCCAGAAGTAACTCGACGTTGCTCGTTTGCCACTGGGCAGACCCGGCAAAGGCGCTGGTGGTCCCACATACCATTAGAAGGGTCGTTAGCATAAGTACGGTTGTAAACAGGCTCAGGCTTTTGTGAAAAAATGTGTAATTCATGACGCACTCACTCCTTGGTTTAATTGACAAGAATTAAAAGGGCAATAATGTGATGCCCGGCGGATTCATATTACACCGCAGATCGGTCGATTCCGACCCTGCGTTTATTACCGATTAAGTCCCACCCCCCGCTTGGTCAGCTGCCAATAAAGGATGCCGCCGAGCGCGGAGCCGGTGAACCAGCCGTAATCGTAGAACCACATCAGATTGCCAGTGGACAAAGCAAAGATGGTCAATCCGACCGGAATAAAGAACGCGAGCAGGCCGGCGCTATTAAAATTGGGGTACTCTCCACCGGTCTTGTAAATGTCGATCAGATTCAGCTTCTGCTTTCGGGTGATGAAGTAATCGACGATCATAATTCCGGCAATGGGCCCGAGGAGACTTGAGTAGCCGAGCAGCCAGTTGGAGTACATGCTCTCGACGCTGACGTCAGAGTGGACCCACTGCAGCTTCCGCAGCAGTTCCCAACCCATCAGCAGAATACCAACCAGGCCGGTCAGCAGGGTGCCACGCTTCATATTGATGTACTTGGGAAAGGCATTTTGAAAATCATTGGTTGGTGAAACGACGTTTGCCGCAATATTGGTCGAGATGGTCGCGATGATGATCATTATCATGGACAGAATAACCCAGAAAGGGCTGTGGATTTTTCCGATCAGAGAGATCGGATCGGAGATCGTCTCGCCAACCAGCGTTGTGGATGCCGCAGTCAGAACTACGCCCAGAGTCGCAAAGAGAAACATGGTTACCGGCAAACCGATGACCTGGCCGATGACCTGATCTTTCTGGGAACGGACAAAACGACTGAAATCAGGGATATTCAGCGACAGGGTCGCCCAGAAACCGACCATGGCGGTGAGCCCCCCGAAGAAATACTTCCAGACGGAAGCGCCTTCAGGACGACTGGGAGGAGCCGAGAGCAGTTGCCCGAAATCGATTTGTGGAGATGCCCAGAAAATCAAGCCGATGCCGACAGCCAGCAGCAAAGGTGCCGCCAGAGTCTCAAGCCATTTGATCGATTCGGATCCTCTAATCGCAACGAGAACATTCAGCGACCAGAAAATAAAGAACCCGAAAACTTCTCCGGTTCCTCCGAGGCTGGCCCAGCTGCTCGAAAATTCAGAGAGCAGCAGATGGACAGCCATGCCACCAAACATGGTCTGGATGCCGAACCAGCCGCAGGCAATCAGAGCCCGCACCATCGCCGGGAGGTTGGAGCCGTAAATGCCAAAAGATGAGCGAACCAGAACCGGGAAAGGAATACCGAATTTTGTTCCGGGGAAGGCATTGAGAGTCAAGGGAATGAGCACGATTATATTCGCGACGAGAATTGTAATCAGGGCCTCGGTCACATCCAGACCGAAATAAGAGGTTAACACGCCGCCCAGTGTATATGTGGGGACGCAGATCGCCATGCCCACCCACAGGGCTGCGACGTTCCAGGTTGACCAGGTTCTCTGACTGATCTTTGTGGGCGCAATGTCCTCATTGTACATAGGACTATCGATGACATCCTGACCTGCCTCCAGTTCAACAAACTCTCCAGATTGCTGGATATGTGACACGGCTTGCTTCAACCTCTGATCCGACATTTCTTCCTCCTCTGAATTTTATTTACAAGGGCTTTTGTTATTTCCCAGGGACAGGGAAATTTCAGCTATAGCAAAGGAAATGCCAAGCAGAAAGGCCCAAAGATCCGGCCCTGTGAGTGCCCCTTTCCTCCTGCCCCACTAGCCGGAAGAAAGTTGAATTAAACAATCAAAATATAAAAATGTTTTCATGTCTAACTACTATAAAGTTAAGGAGAATAAAACGATAATTGCCTTGGTTCCCATTATCTACAACGCAATACCAAACGCTGTTTTTTTGACCATGCGGTAAAAATATGGTACGGTCCCGGTGTTGTCAAGCAATTTTCGGGATTTGTTTAATTTTTTACACAAAAGTCAATTAAATGGTCAATAATTAGGCAATGGCACAATCCTTCCTCTTGCAGGCTGTTTCGGGCAGATTGAGTCGCCGCTTCTAGGTGTCATAGCGCAACTGATTGCCGCTCATGTGGCTGCTTGAGGTTTGATTATTTTTTAAACACTGGCATAGCAACCGGTCACCAGGTTCGACGGGAATATTGGATGGAAAACAACCAGGCGAAGAGCCCGCAGAAAAAGCGTTCCTCACTCAGTCGCAAAAAACATGAAGCTCGGATATTGAAGGCCGCGGAGGAGGTCTTTGCTCAGTTCGGCTTCAACGGTGCGACAATCGACACCATCGCCAAACGGGCTGGTCTGTCTAAGCAGAACATGCTTTATTATTTTGCCTCAAAGCAGTTGCTGTACCAAAAAGTGCTGGAAGATATTCTCGGCCTCTGGCTTGACAGCATGGCGCTTCTTGATCAACCCGGGCAAGACCCGGCGTCAAAGCTTGAAAGCTATATTCGAAAAAAAATTGAACTCTCACGAACCCGACCAAACGGTTCAAAGGTCTTTGCAACCGAAATCATTAACGGCGCCTCTCATCTCTCAGCCGAGATCAGGGCGAAATTGCTCTCGCGCTTCGAAGAAGATGTCAGGTTGGTAGAAAGCTGGATCACCGCCGGGAAGATGGACCAGATTGATCCGCAGCACCTCTTTTTCATGATCTGGTCGACCACTCAAACCTATGCGGATTTCTCGGCCCAGATAGAACTCATCCTGGGGAAAAAGAAACTGACTCTCCCCGACTTTGAAGACGCAGCCAAGTTCATCACTCAGGTGATCCTTAAGGGGACTGGTTTGAAATGTTAAGAAACTGTCTGTCTATGCTATTTATTACGTTCAAAAGGAGAAGACGCCATTATCAGGTAGAAAATATCCCTGTTCGGCTGCGGCGCTGTCAAATTTTATAGACACCGATCCTATACATACCTCAGGCTGCCTGATATATTGCCAGTTGGCTTGAGCGCACAATTTAATTTTTGCACTTATTTATTAAAACTTGAAAGTGAGATTTGGCAGGTGGATATCAATATTGGCGAGCGCTTGCGCACTATTCGCGAAATGTACGGGTTTTCCCAACGCGCCCTGGCAAAACGTGCCGACGTCACCAATGGCATCATTTCCATGATCGAGCAAAACAGCAGCAGTCCCTCAATTGCCACTCTCAAAAAAATTCTCGACGGATTTCCCATGTCCCTGACCGATTTTTTCTCCTTCGGCGCGCCAACCCAGGAGAAAATCATCTACCGCGCCAGCGAACTGACCGAAATCGGCGACAAAAATCTCTCCTACCTCCAGGTCGGCTCCAGTCTCAAGGAGAGATTAATGCAGATTATCCATGAGCGGATTGAGGTGGGAGCGGATACCGGCGAGGAGATGTTGCGTCATGAGGCTGAAGAGGGAGGCGTTGTCATTAAGGGTCAGATCGAACTGACTGTCGGAGGGCAAATTGACATTCTTGCCGAGGGCGACGCTTACTATTTTGACAGCCGTCTCCCTCACCGCTTTCGCAATCTCGGCGCAGAGGTTTGCGAAATAATAAGCGCCTGCTCCCCCCCTTCCTTCTAAGCGCGCAGCAAAAGCATCTGACACGTCGCGATCAAAATCATTCGATACGCGCGCAAATGCCTGATAATATTTATTTTGCCGGTCTGCTAAATTGGATTTGATTCCGCAGTAAAACTTAAACGGCCTTGTTACGCCGCCCAACAAACCCTGTTCTATTTTTCTGTTGTATATTTTTTTCAACATTGCTAGCTTGAATTTACTTTGCGCTAATGAACATACCAAACAGGGCACGATCGACACGTACCAACGGCTTGGTCCTCCTGGGTCGAATAGCCAGGTTCTCCAAGCTTGGAGAATATCTTTTTACCACCAGATACTTAGTTATCCTGGTCCAACTGTCTGCTGCATAGGGGGCAATTCATTTACCCCAGTGATAATCCGTAATTGCCAGGGTATCATCATAGGGCGTAATCATTCCAAATACACATTCTTAAATACGCCGAGTCGAATTTTCATCAAATTAGCGAACTCGGTTTTCACCCCGGGGCATTAATGGCTTTAAACAACCAAAGGAGAAGCAGATGATGAATCGTTCATTTTCGAAGTCCCTGTTGTTAGCAGTAGTGATTGGTGGCCTGGCCATGGTTGGCTCGGCTGGCGCTGCAGATACCATCAAGATCGGCGTAGCCGGGCCATATACCGGCGGCTACGCAGCTTTCGGGGAACAGTTCTGGAGAGGAGCCGAACAGGCTTCAAAGGACATCAACGCCGCAGGGGGCGTCAACGGTAAAATGGTCGAAGTGATCAAAGCTGACGATGCCTGTGAGCCCAAGCAGGCCGTATCGGTCGCCAACCGCCTTATGGATGTGGACAAGGTACAGGCGGTTGACGGCCATTACTGCTCATCCTCGACAATCCCCGCATCGACAATCTACGCCGATGCCAACGTCCTGGTCATGACTCCAGGATCGACCAACCCGAAGGTAACCGAACGAGGCATGAAGGGCGTTTTCCGCATGTGTGGCCGTGATGACCAACAGGGCGCCGTGGCCGCCAACTTTATTATCAATAACCTCAAGGCCAAGCGGGTGGCGGTCATCCACGATAAAGATTCCTACGGTCAGGGGCTGGCAGACGCCATGATCGACAGAATGAAGCAGCTGGGCGCCAAAGAGGTCCTTTATGAAGGACTGACCCGTGGGGAAAAGGATTTTAACTCTCTGGTAACCAAGGTCAAATCGGTTAAAGCAGATGCCGTCTTCTTCGGCGGTCTCCATACCGAAGCCGGGCCACTAGTCCGTCAGTTGCGCGAGCAGGGCATCACCGCGGCATTCATCTCGGGCGATGCGATCAACACCTCCGATTTTGTCACTGCTGCAGGCGACCCGAAATATGTTGACGGCGTCTACATGACCTTTGGTCAGGATCCTCTGACTCTGACAACCGGTCGCGATGTTATCGCCAAGTTCCGGGCCAGCGGCTATGAGCCTGAGGGTTATACCCTTTACTCCTATGCGACGATCCAGGCTCTGACCGCTGCAATGAAAGCCACCAACAGCACCGATCTCGACAAGATGGCTGACTGGCTGCACAGCCACAGCGTTAATACTGTCCTTGGGGAAAAGAGCTGGGACAGCAAAGGGGACCTCAAAGTTTCCGACTTTGTCATGTACCAGTGGGACGCCAAAGGCAAATTTCGTCAACTCTGATCGGGATCTCCCCGTCCGGGCCATGTCCCCGGCGGGGGTACCTTTAATTGGGTGCAGGCTTGGAAGTTTTGGTAGTGCATGAGTTCGTTCAACGAATTAGTAAACCAGAAGCCGGTTTGTCACCGATGCGCTGACGCAAAAGAGGCAGACCGGCTTCATCATTCTGATACCCCAACAGAAGGATTTTGAATGGATATGTACATCGTTGGCCAGCAACTTCTGAACGGCCTGACTCTTGGATCGATCTACGGACTCATCGCCATCGGCTACACCATGGTGTACGGCATCATCGGCATGATCAACTTTGCCCATGGTGACATTTACATGATCTCGGCCTATCTCACCGCGATCATCCTGGCAGTCATTTTCTCCTTCGGTGTCACCTCTCTGCCCTTCGCCATAATCCTGACCCTGCTGTTGGCCATGGCGATCACCGGGGCCTACGGCTGGGTAATTGAGAGACTCGCCTATCGCCCCCTGCGCGGATCGACCCGCCTGGCCCCGCTGATTTCGGCGATCGGCATGTCGCTGGTGCTGGAGAACTATGTTCAGGTCTCTCAGGGTGCGAGGAATCAGGGGGTTCCGCTTTTGGTGGAGGGTGTGGTCCGCTGGGGGGGAAAGAATAACTTCGTCCAGATCACCAACATTCAGATCATGATCGTGGTCGCATCATTTGTGGGAATGGGGATCCTGACCTACATCATCCAGAAAACCTCTCTCGGCCGCCAGTGCCGGGCGACCCAGCAGGATCGCAAGATGGCGGCGATGTTGGGCATTAATACCAACCGCATCATTTCCACCGTATTCGTCATCGGCTCCTCGATGGCGGCACTGGCCGGAGTACTGGTCACGCTCAATTACGGCTCCTTCGATTTTTACATCGGTTTTATAACCGGCATCAAAGCCTTTACTGCCGCAGTTCTGGGCGGGATCGGCTCGCTGCCGGGCGCCATGCTGGGAGGCCTGGTTCTCGGGATGTCGGAAGGTCTGTTCGCCGGGTTTGTCAGTGCCGACTATAAGGACGTTTTTGCTTTCGCCCTCCTTGTGCTTGTCCTGATTTTTCGCCCCAGTGGTCTGCTCGGCAAACCTGAGATTGAAAAGGTCTGATCCATGACAATGCCGCAAAAAGCCTCCGTGCGCAAAGCCGTGGTCGACGGTTTCTGGTCCGGGCTTCTCGCCCTGATCCTCTTTGGCCCCATCTCGGGACTGATCCTTGACGGATACGAGGTTCGAAACGAGTTGATCCGCCCGCTGATAATGGCAATAATTGTCGCCGTTGGACGGGCCCTGACCTCATACCTTATGCAAACCACAAAAGGCCGGCATTATTTAGGGAAACTGATCGGCAAACGGGAGGCCGGGGTCACTGTCTCCAGCCTGAAAAAAGGGAAGTTCCAATACCTGGTGATCCCGGTTCTGATTCTGGTTGGACTGGTGCTTCCCTTCATCCTGGGAAAATACTGGCTGACCGTGGTCATCCTGGCCATGATCTATGTCCTGCTCGGTCTGGGTCTGAACATCGTCGTCGGCCTGGCGGGCATGCTCGACCTGGGCTATGTCGCTTTTTACGCGGTCGGAGCTTACAGTCTGGCGATGGGCGCTCAGTATTTTCATCTGGGCTTCTGGACGATGCTGCCGTTCGCCGGCCTCTGCGCGGCACTCTTCGGTGCCTTGCTCGGATTTCCGGTATTGCGCATGCATGGCGACTACCTGGCGATCGTTACCCTCGGTTTCGGCGAAATTATCCGCCTGATACTCAACAATCTGCTGGATATTACCGGGGGCCCCAACGGCGCCTCTGCCCCCCCACCCACCCTGTTCGGCTTGGAGTTTACGCGTCATGCTACCCAGGGTGGCGTGCCGTTTCATGAATATTTTCACATGGCCTATAGTCCGACCTACAAATACATCTTCATCTATCTGATGCTGTTTATCGTCGTCTGCCTGATGATTCTGTTTGTGACTCGACTCAAACAGATGCCGATGGGCAGAGCATGGGAGGCGCTGCGCGAGGATGAAATCGCCTGCCGCTCCCTGGGCATCAACCATGTCACCGTCAAGCTGTCCGCCTTCATGATGGGAGCGATGGTCGGCGGGATCGCCGGGGTGTTCTTCGCCACCTATCAGGGCTTCATCAATCCCAGTTCCTTCACCTTCTTTGAATCCGCACTGATTTTGGCCATCGTGGTCCTCGGCGGACTCGGATCGACGGTCGGTGTCATCATCGCTGCCCTGGTACTGACGATCCTGCCCGAAGTACTCAGGGATTTCGCTGAATACAGGGTGCTGCTGTTTGGCCTTGCCATGGTTTTGATGATGCTCTGGAAACCCCGTGGTCTGATCCGCATCAAGCGTAAAGCCTATGATATAAAGGAGGCGTCCTTATGAGTTCACCGACAGGGACACCGCTTCTGAGCGTACGCGGGCTGACGATGCGATTCGGCGGCATCCTGGCCTTAAGCGACGTCAACTTCGATATCCAGCGCGGGTCGATTTCCGCAATGATCGGCCCGAACGGCGCCGGGAAAACCACCGTTTTCAATTGCATCACCGGCTTTTACCGCGCAACCGGCGGCAGCATCCACTACCGCAGCGAAGATAAGGACATCAATCTGGTTCAGGTTTTGGGAGAAAAGCTCCAGTCCGGAGATTTTCTGAACCCTCCCCGCCTGGCCAGCCGTCTCTATTACAAGATGTTCGGCGGCTCACACCGGGTCGCCCAGGCAGGCGTAGCCCGGACCTTTCAAAACATCCGTCTGTTCCGCGAGATGACGGCGATCGAAAACCTGCTCGTCGCCCAACACGCGCAGATCATTCGCAACCCGATCTCCGGTGTACTGCAGACCCCCGCTTTTCGCCGCTCTGAACGGGAGGCCATCGATCGTGCCCACGCCTGGTTAAAAGTCGTAGGCCTCGAAAAGGATGTCAATCGTCTCGCCGGTGAACTACCCTATGGTCACCAACGGCGCCTGGAAATTGCCCGTTCCATGGCCACCGGACCACAACTGGTCTGCCTGGACGAACCTGCCGCAGGTCTCAACCCAAAAGAAACCGAGGAGCTGACCAACCTGATCAGGGTCCTCAGAGATCAGCATCAGGTCACAGTTTTGCTCATCGAGCATGACATGGGGATGGTCATGGATGTCTCTGAACAGATCGTCGTTCTCGATCACGGCGTGATCATCGCTGAGGGGACACCTCATGATATCGAAAACAACCCCGCAGTCCTTGCCGCCTATCTGGGAGAAGACTACTCGGCCACCGCTCAAACCGCCGCAGGTTCTTCTGACGGCGGCCAAGCTCAGGAGGCAAGAACCACATGAGTGAACAACCTCTGCTGGAGCTCGTCGAGATCGACTCCTATTACGGAGCGATTCAGGCGTTGCGCAAAGTCTCCCTGCAGGTAGATGAGGGTGAAATCGTAACCCTGATCGGCGCCAACGGGGCGGGAAAATCGACCCTGCTGATGTCCATTTTTGGTGAGCCCCGCCCAGCGAACGGGCAGATCAGATACCTGGGGCAGGATATCACCAATGTACCGACTCATCAGATCGCCAGTCTGGGTATCGGCCAGGTCCCGGAAGGGCGACGCATCTTTTCAGGAATGACGGTGGAAGAAAATCTACTAATGGGGACGATACCCATCGGGATGGAACATGCACATACCGACCTGGCAGAAAATTATGCGAAGTTCCCCATCCTCAAGGAACGCCGCAATCAGCGGGCCGGAACCCTGTCCGGCGGCGAACAGCAGATGCTGGCGATCGGCCGGGCGCTCATGGGCCGTCCGCGACTGCTGCTGCTGGATGAACCGAGCCTGGGCTTGGCACCAATCATCGTCAAGCAGATATTCGACAACCTGGCAGAGATCGCATCACGAGGCACAACGATTTTCCTGGTAGAGCAGAATGCCAATCATGCCCTCAAACTTGCCGATCGCGGCTACGTCATGGTCAACGGCGAGATTCGGCTTTCCGGTACGGGGGAAGAACTCCTTGCCGACCCCGAGGTGCGTAAGGCATACCTTGGTGGCCACTAAGATCTATTAACCTCTAAACAAGTTGACCTTAATCAATCGAAAGCGGGACAAGAAACACCGGGCGTCCTGCTTTTATGCGGCACCTTCTCCGCCACACTGCCAAAAAAAGGCGCTCGAACTCTGCCTGGCTGTGCTTACCCATAATAATAACAGCCGCTTTAAACCGTTCAGCCGTATCGATAATCCGATAAATCGGGTTGTCGATACACACGTCGACTCCTGCAAAACAACAAACATCTTCCGGACATCCAGCCAATTCGATTTTAACAAATCCTTCAGAGTTCCTTGCGGGTTTCCCCCTGGCCATCTTGCTGGTGACCGTGTTCGAGTTTTTCAAGACTTTCACTACAGGGCCTTCTGCTAGCTGAATTAGAAGAACAACATCTTTAGCGGCAGAAAGTGCCTCGGTTATTGGGGTAATTCAGAATTAAAAATTATATTTAATGCCACCCAACACCACCAATGGTGTGTAAGTTACCTGTAGTTGAATATGGTCCGTAAGCTCGTACCAGGTATCAAGTGAAAGAATTGGATTGAAGTTGTGTTTGAACAGAAAACTATTACGAAATGGAACTCCACTGACTGTTGCCAGTTTCCCTTTATATCCATAGAGGACTCCCGCAAAGTAATCGAGTCCGAAGCCATGGTACGCAATGAGATTGCGTATCGCCACCAGATACCAGGTTCTTTCATGAAATGAGTTGATAAATGTTCCGACTGAGAAAGAATTATAGACCAGTCCGAAACAATTGTTATGGGCTATGCTTTTGGATTTTGTTTGGGTGTGAATGCCATAGGGCAAGATAAGGATGCCATCCCTAACTGATTTGCCATAGACGAATTTCAGAACCGAAGAAGTTGCTGAATCGCCGGAGTCCTTTGTCACTTGAACAGGAGGTATCGACTCACCCGCTTCAACAGGGGTTACTGCGTCTTGAGCTAAGGCTTCTTTGGGCGGCAAGGAAACATAGAAAACGACGAAAAGGATGAGAATAACTGCAAATTTCAGCGAAACACGGATGCTGAGATAGGGGGCCAGCCCAGGTTCAAAATCTTTCATAAATTTATCCGACAACATGAATATTCCCGACTTTCTGCGGGGCTGACAAATTGAATCTCGGTCATGTCCCCAAAATCTCGTGACTGCTTTGGGAACAAGGCTACTAAAGCCCCGAGAATTGATGGCATCGAAAAATGCGCTTTTCTTGAGGGCTCCGGGAGAGAGGCAATATATACGCCCCTATGAGGACGGTCCTGCCAAAACGATTATCCTATAAATGACTGAAAAACTTCATCTTCGCAATACAGTTTTTCACCTCGCCGCGTTGCTTTGCTGACGCCTGAAGCGGTAGCGCCTGGCTGAGCGCCAATGGCGGACGCGGGGAACCGCAGACGACGCATAGCAAAATAACAGATGACGGCCCTGGCCTCAACAATCTGTGGGCAGGAGCAAAAGTGGACATGACTGTCACGCAAGGCCGCGAACAGTGCCGTGCTGAAGCTGACCGGGGCTATCGATACGGGTTTGACGTGGAAGGAGGGGAGGAGAGCAAGGGTTGTCATTTTATCGAAAACGTTCCCTGATTTATGCTGCTGTTGATGAAAATCCTTCCCTGTATTCCGCCTCGAGTTATTTAGAATCACGCGGATCTTTGCCGTCGACCACCCTTTTGGGAAGTGTGTAATTAGTCCCATAATAATTCGCAATGCCAGGAAAATATGACGACTCGACGTAGTGGTGCGATATCAGCATTTCGGCGTCCCGTTTTGCTGTTTCGTAAATACCTTTAGGCGCGGCCAGAATCCGGTAGTCAGCACCCCACATCAGGTGGTAATCGACACCGGTGCTCGGCGCACCGATGACTTTTCTCCCCAGGGATTCAACAACGGCCTTGCCGCTCGACAGCAGTTCTGTTGGGGCCTCGCTTGTGCCCCAGACAACGGGGTCGTTCAGGTTGGCCCACACGACAACTCGTTTGACTTTCCCTGAATCCACGAGCTCCTGATAGGCACCTTTCTTGGCCAGGGACATGTCGCCGCCGACGATGTTCAATTCATTCACATGGATCATGTCATTTCGAATCAACGCCTCGGCGATGGTCGCACCGTTGCTGTGGGCGACAAGTCGGTCAACCTCCTTGCCGGTAACCTGCGCCAGGGCTTCTCTTGCCTGAGGCGTTTTCAGGGATATCTCGCCATCTAAAAGATGATCCCCGAATACCCGGCCCGACTCAGTTGCATAGTAATCCAGCCCTTTCACATCGTCCTTATCGGTGCCGAAGGACACGACTACAGCCCCACCGACACCCTCCTTCCCTTCCGCTTTCGCTCGATCCGCAGCATCGTTCATGCTTTTGTAGGTCTTTCCATTACTGAAACAACTGACGCCATCCTTCATCATGTTTGCGGCGTCTTTTGCATCTGTACCGAAACCGAGGATGACCACTTCGTGCATTTTCTCGAAGGCCCCCTTAAGCGGAGGAACAACGGCGAGGAGTTCTTTTTGGGTCCGCTGCGTCAGGGCATCGCTTGTCACCCGCTCTTGCATCATCCGTTTCTGCATCTCCATCCAGGTCTCTTCATGGACGGCAGGAATGGAGGGAATCGGTGGATGGAAAGTTTCCGGATCCTTGCCTGTGCCCAAGGCCCTAAGGACGCGGACGGCTTCTTCTCTCGCCGCGTAAGCCAAATTCTGTGCCTTATCAAAAGCGGACCGGGCCTTTTCCCAGGCGGCCTCTGCTTCCGGTCCCCCCGTCTTCTTCCACTCTCTGGCTTGCTTTAAGGCCGTCTCGCTTTTTGCCAATGCCTCGTGAGTTTTGGCGTAATCGTTATAGGCCTTTTGAAACCTTTGACGTCCCTTCTCATCGAGAACCGGGGCGACCGCTCCGGCAGGAAGGTTGGGGATGTCTCCGGTCACGCTTGCCAGGGCTTTGTCCAGCAGTGCCGGCACGTCCGCCGTGGTTGATGTCTCGACCGCCTGCACCAGGTAAGAGGCATGTTTCAGGTGACGCAGGTCGACCACCATCGGGTCATTGAAAGGGTCCTGCGCAGCGGCGGCGCCTTGACTTCCTCCAAGGCCAAAAAATGCTGTCCCCCCGGAAGGGAGAGCCATGGTATCGGGAGCGCCCCCCCAGACCTCCAGCGATTCGGTCCCTCCGCCCCCTGGCATTCCCTGCAGGGTCTTGTTGAGATCCCGAATCGCGTCCAGCCGGGCGGCTTCTGCTTCCTGTGCGGCCTGTGCCCGACGTTTTTCTTCGGACTGCTGCTCGCGCTGCAGAGACTCCTGGAGCGCCTGAGCGCCCTCCACCTGCTTGTCTCGTACTTTCAGGATGGCGGCAGGGTTGATGGTGGTCATCCGGTCAATACTGTTCTGCAATTCCTTCAGCGTCATTGACTCGATCGACGCGGTGCCTGACTTGCGCACACCACTGGACGGGACTGCCTGGCTGTCGCCGGGACAGGGCATCCCAGGGGCAGGAATGCACATGGGGGCAGAAGCCTCGGGAACCACTCCTGCGTGCCCCTTTGCCGGAAAAATTAGTTCACTCAAGACGACCAGACCAAAAGTCAGAGGACGGAACGCCCACACTGACTTTCGGTCTGTCTGCTTCAATTTTGTTAGTTGTCTCATGCTCGCGCCGCCATTATCAAAAAGCGGGTCTAAGTTGCAGGGTCACTGGATTCGAAGAACCTACGGTCACCGAATCACAGACCTCATCACAGAGCAGACAGCAGTTGGAGGGGAGCCCCATCATGTTTACACAATGATAATTGGATTTGTAGATAGACCAGATATATTCGAGAGTGATACTGCGCGCATCCGGTGTCACTTTGCCACTCACCGGATGAATTTGTGCGGGGAAGGTGCAACGGTGGTCCCCGGCGTAGGAGGCTCCTGCAACAGAACCCGAAATGATGTCGTTTTTGAGGACGAGGGTAAAGACAAGACCACTGGCATTGATCCGCATTTTATCGCCATCTATGGAAACAGCAAACTCTCTCCCTTTTTCGTCGACCCAGCGACCTTGCATGCTCCCTATTTTCGCTTCATTTTCCCTGTCTACCCCGATTTCAATAATCCGATTTTTTGCTGTCTGAGCCCTGGGGTCCGATGGTGCGGCGGCAATAAATATCCTCAGGTTCTCGTCTGCCTGGTCGAACTTCTTCTGTTCCGCCTGCAACTGGCCCAGATTGAAATAACCTTCAACCCACCAGGGGGCGATGCGCAGGGCGGCCGCCATCTCCTTCTCCACCAGGCCAATGTCCTGCCCCTTCTTGAGCATGTAGGAACCACGGACCAGATGTTCACGGGCTTTCTCAGGCAGGGCCGGCGGCGGAGACATGGCTGCCGCGCAGCGAACGATCTTCACGAGCAGGTCCTGCTTGATCGAGCCGCCCACCGCTGTGGCTCTGGGTACTGCTGCGAGATAAAGTGGCAGTGCCTCCGAAAACCTTCCCTGCTGGGCTGCCTGGTCTCCTGATTCCAGCTCCTTGTCAAGAGATTGGGCAACCCACTGCTCAATAACCGCAATAATCTTTCTTGCTTTGTTGGCATATGCCAGATCAAGGGCAGATAACCCCTCTCGGTTTCGAAGGTTTACGTCCACGCCATGATCCAGAAAGAACCGGGCCATATGGGCATTCCAAGTCTTTGCAGTCAGATGCAGACCCGACTCCCCCATGGCATTGATGGCTAGCGGATCCGCGCCGAGGTCAACAAACATTTTTGCGATGTCCGGGTCGGAAGCTTTCAGCAGGACCGTTTCTCCTGCTTTATTTTTGGCTTTTGGAGAAGCGCCGTTCTTTAACAGAAATTCGACGAGGGGTTTGTCCCCCTGTGCCGCGGCGAGCATGAGGACAGTGTTGCCTGCGGCATCGGCGCTTTCCAGGTTGGCCCCAGCCTGAACCAGCATACGCACCACAGTACTCTGCCCGTTAGCCATGGCTAGCACCAGGGGTGTTTGCCCGGAACCGGCAGCAAGGTCGATGGTGGCCCGGTTAGCCAGAAGCATTTTCACGATGCCCTCCTGCCCGGTGCACGCTGCGGCCTGCAGAGGAGTCAGGATTGGCTGACCGGGACAGGCGGGCTGAACCTTGTCCAGCACGACTGGCGCATTAACAGCGGCTGAGCCGGAGCGCAGAAGGCTGCCAACCTCACTCAGGTCCCCCTTAAACACAGCGTTTGTCATCGCCTGCTGTTGGCCTGCACAGCCAGTCAGGAGCAAAAAAAGAAATATCATCGAAGACATGGAGCGCAAAACTGAACCTGACGCATTTTCTGTGAACATAAAAGCTCCTCTTTAAAAGAAAAAGTGCCGGTGTCAATTAGAGGCAACACCAATAAGATTGGTAAGTCGTTCGGCTCCAGTCAAAAGATTTGATTATTTTCATTCTAATCGTAAGGCAAGTCAAAATAAAAAAATATTTGGCCCCCGGAAATATGAACACATTGATCCCTGGAAAGACTGTTATAAAATTGATTTCGAATCGGTGCCCAGCTACCTGCCCGCAATTACCATGTTTTCCGTGCAACACAGTTTGGTATTAAGCGCAGCAAGCAGGTGCCAAAGCAGGAAGAGAGTATACTTAAGAGAATGCTGGTGACGATGCAATGAAGCACTCCTTTTCCCCGCCTAGTGCTGCCAGCTCAGGTAAAACCAAAAGAGGTGTGAAGATGGCCGATGAGATGCAAATAAATTCCGATACGTCCGCAGATAGGGGTACAGAAACCGATCAACAGTCACCGGATGAGGGGGCTGTCTGGAGAGAGAGATATCTGCGCCTGCTTGCCGATCTGGAGAACACCAAAAAACGTCTGGCACGCACTTCCGCCCAGGAGGTTGAAACTCAAAAGGAAACGCTGCTGAGAGACATTTTACAGGTAGCTGATGGCCTTGACCTGGCTTTGCGCCATATTTCGCACGCAGAGGATAGCAGAAATATCCTGCAGGGGATTGAAATGAACCGGAGCCTGCTGGGGAAAATTTTAGCCAAATACGAAGTCGAAGAGCTGGAAGCCTTGGGCCAACCGTTCGACCCCGGTTTGCACGAAAGCATAGGTGTGGTTCGGTATCCCAGTGTCGCCGCCAACACCATCGTGAGGGTCGAACAAAAGGGGTATCTGCTCGGTGGCAAGTTGTTACGTCCGGCGAAGGTGCTGATCGCAGCGCGTTGATGCGTAAATCGAGATCTGGTGCAACGAGCAACTGTTGAACCTGGTAGACCTGCCTGGGTACGTCCGAATGGAGAGAGTATGGAGTTCAAGGATTACTACAATATTCTGGGGATAGATCGTAAGGCAGACGCTAAGGAAATCAAAAAGGCCTACCGCAAGCTTGCACGAAAGTATCATCCTGACGTCAACCCCTCAGACGGTGCTTCAGCCAACAAATTTCAGGACATCAACGAGGCCAACGAAGTTCTTTCCGATCCTGCAAAACGCAAAGAATACGACCGCCTGGGTTCCCAGTGGCAGCAGTATCAGCAAAGCGGTGGAAGACCCGAAGACTTCAACTGGGGAGAGAATGCCGCCGGCAAGCAGAACTACGGCTACCGAACGGTCAATCCCGAGGAGTTTGAAGAGCTGTTCGGCTCTGAAGGCGGATTTTCTGATTTCTTCACGAATCTTTTCGGCGGTGGAGCCCGGCAGCAAAGCCGTGAAGATAGGGGCGGCCAGCAGTTTTATCAGCAGGCGCGACCGAGACACGGAGGGGACCTCGAACATTCACTTCAGGTAAGCCTCAGTGAGGCCTACCACGGAGCCAAGCGGATTTTGGAATGGGAAAACGGTCGCAAAATTGACGTCAAGGTCCCTCGCGGGGTCCAAACCGGCTCCCGGGTAAGGCTCAAGGGACAGGGAGCTGCTGGTGCTGGAGGAGGGGAGTCCGGGGATCTTTATCTGACCATCGAAGTTTTGCCTGACAAACGGTTTCTGCGCGACAACGATGATCTCAAGATCACGGTTCCGGCAGATCTGTTCACCATGTTGTTGGGTGGCAAGCTCTCGGTTCCCGGCATCGATCGCTCGGTGAACCTGCCTATCCCGCCGGAAACCAGCAATGGGCGGGTTTTCCGGTTGCGCGGGTTAGGGATGCCAAAAATCAAGCATCCTGACCAACGTGGAGATCTGTATGTCACCGTAGAAACCATTCTGCCACAAAAGCTGTCCGCGAAAGAAAAGGAACTGCTTGAGCAGTGGAAGTCTCTGCGTTAAACGAAGCGTTCGTGTCCAGTTAAGTAAGACCAGCGCAGCTGGCGAGGAGAACCCTATGAAGAAATATCCGATTGCACTTTTCTGTCATGATCCTGAGGCTCATTACGAATATCGGATTGTCGCCCACATGACACGGGTTTCAGAGGATTTTATTCTCCGCTGTGAGCAGGAAGAGCTGATCACAGCGCGCAAGATGTTGCATGGCGCAAAGGGTTTGAGCGCCGCGGATGTCAGCAAACTTAAACTCATTCGCTACTTGCACAAAGATATGGGGCTTGACCTTGAGGCCATAGATTTCGTCATGCGCTACCGGGAGCGAGTCAAGACGATGGAACGTCAGCTTGAAGAAATGAAGCAGCAACTCCACCAGAAAGAGCAGGAATATCAAACTGAGGTTCTGGATCTTCGCCGACGGATAGCACAGGTGGCGGGAGAAAAATAGACTGTTGGTTGTCCTTTTGTTTAACCATGCTCAGGCACCGAAACGGCCAACCTCCAGAATGGGGTTTGCCGTTCTTATTGACCAGGGCTGGAAAATAAATCTGCCCCCTTTTTTGAGAGCTTATTTAGATTTGCGCCGGATTCAAATGTGCAGCATCAATCTGGTCCTCTCAGCTTCCCTACCGGAGGTTTTCCATTTCTACCGAAGGCGAATGAGACAGCATCAGTTGGGCAGGAATCAATACAGTTGCCACAGGAAAAGCAATCCGGAATTACGCTTTTATCTCCCCTAAGAATAGTACCCATGACCGGGCTTGGGCACGAACTTTCACAGGCGAAGCAGGAAATGCATTTCTCATAATCAACTTTGATTCTGAAGAAACTGAGTTTTTCAAATAACCAGCTGGTGAGTCCAAAGGGACAGAAGAGATGGCACCAGGGCCGGTAAACAAACAGGCTGAAAATCAACGTAATCGTAATAAAGAGCCATCCGGGAACACTGACTTTCATCGGTTTGAAAATTTTAAAAGGATCAATTTCGTGGGTGATATCGTAGGCCCATACAACAGCAATCCAGATAAGCGCAATAAAAAACAGGATGCGGATGCTGTTGCTGACGATGAAAGGGATTTTGAACTGCGGTAAACGACCCCTTCCAGAATCTTTACGATTTCGGTTCAGTCTGAAGATAAAATCCTGAAGCGTTCCAAGCTGACAGCCCCAGGAACAGATAAATTTATTCGCAAAAACTACCGTCGCAGTGAAAATTGCGAAAGCAATCAACCTCGGCTTGAAAATCACCCCTTTTGAGGAATAAAGAACGATAGCGTCTTTGACAGTACCCATCGGGCTGGGATCTGCGCCTAAAATAACTCCGAAAATCGTAAAACCTAGACCATATAAAATCATTCTTGATTTCTTGTTGAGCTTCTTCTTTCGCAAAAGAAAAAAGCAAAGCGTCATAAACAGAAACCATAGGGTAAATTTCAGCGGTATTTTAATCCAGTTCTTCGTAGCGTCTTCAGATTCCAGGGTATGGAATTTGTTTACTTTTTTTGATATCTGCTCCGGGGACATCCCGAAGCTGGTGATCAGATTTTGCATTTGATCGGGAGACTCCAGAGTAAAAACTTTTTTTAAGAGCTGCCTTGAGAGGGTATTGGTTTCACCAAACTCTGCGACGGTCATGGCTGATGTCATTTCAAGTTGAATAGCTGCAACGGGAATTTCCTCTTTCTCCCCCCACATATTCACCGAAATAATCGAGGCGACTATGACAAATGTCATTACCGAAAAAACTAACCCGAAAAGTTTCATAAAAATCTCATAATCTCCCCATACCTTATTTAAGCCTGGCTTGAAGTGGCCAACTATTCCCGGCCAGCTTTATCTGATGACATGACGCGCGCAAAGATTATACACAACCCAGGTATACCCACCGGCCTTGAAACCAAACCTTTGTGATGTCGTCACTCCACCTCAATTGGTGTCCGGTTTTATTCAACCACTGCACTGCCTGCCTCGTGTCGATTTACATCAAAACCCTTCCAGGACTGCCTTTTAGATTGCAATCAGGGGTAAGATGAAAGATGCCGTAGCTCTGATAAATCTTTTCTGAAAGGACAAATATTTATGTACACGCTTTACACCCTCCCAGGAAGCTGTTCTACCGGAATTGTTGTCTTGCTTGAAAAGCTCGGAGTTCCCTACCAGCTTATCAATCGAAATGATACCGCTGATTATCAGAAAATGGTCCCGACCAATCAGGTCCCTGCTTTAAAGACGGAAAAGGGAAGGACCCTCACTGAGGGCGCCGCTATAGCGCTCTATCTGCTTGAAAAACACAACAATACAATGCGGCCAGTAGACATTGAGGCTAGATCTGAGTTTTATCAGTGGTTGAATTTTGATTATTCGACCCTCCACCCTGCCTACGGCAGAATGTTTGCAATTGCCTACAAAGCCAAACTCAGTGATGAGGTCAGGGCAGAAACACTGCAGCAGCTTGCAGACTCCGTTTCCAGCTTGTGGGCGATTTTGGACAAGCGGCTTGAATCCAGAAAGTTTATTCTGGGTGACCAGCCGACTCATGCCGATTATATGGCCGCCGTATATTCAAGCTGGAATGCTGGTTTTACTGATACAAAAATTGAGATGGGGAAAAACGTCAAACGTTTTATCGCCGACGTAGCAGCCCTGCCTGAATTTAAAGCGGCCTATGAAAAAGAAAAGCTGGAGTTCAAAAAACCTGTATAGACGTCTAAAATGACGGCTCCGCTGCCGACATAATGTTGGGCCTGGCAGGGTGGTGAGTTTTTCAGCACCCTGTTACGGTCGGCGGGTGTCTCGAGAGTCGTAATTTTAGAGACGCGCTTTACTGATCCGGAAAGAGCCCCGGCATCCACCGCCCTGCGAATTTCGCAGGAAAAGCGAGTTGAAGCGGTGCGCGCGTGCTTTCGGACTGAAGCGCGCCGATTTCGAGCAGCGCCGATGTTACTCGGCGCGCGCTTCTTTCTGTGACACCGAGAAGTGAAACGACATCCACGCGTTTGATCGAGCCTTGCATGAGTACCGCGCGCAAGACCGTATCGGATTTGGGTGGTAGCGTTCCGGCGCGTATTTCTTCTTCAGCCCAGATCAGGATGCGGTAGCGCAACCGGTCAGGTCTCATCAAGCCCTCCATAAATTTGATCTGATCAGTGCAGATTTTCAGAAAGAAGGTTGTGAAGTCAGCAAGCGCCGCTTCACTCAATGTGCCACGCCCGTCGCGATCACCATGCCGAGGCTGATCACAAGCAGCAAGGTGGCGTTTGTATTCCGCTTCGTTTCGCGCAAGACCGCGCGCGACTGACCAAAGCCCTTTTGTGTCTAGCGCGTTTTTCAGCATCGAATAGGACATCAATCGGGCAACACGACCATTCCCATCCAGAAACGGGTGAACCCAGAGTAACCGGTGGTGCGCACACCCTGCGGCAAGAATGGTCTCAATCCGGCCAGTATGCCGGTAGACACTATGCATCCGGTCAAGAAAACGCGGAACCGAGCCCGGACTGATCGCTAAATGGTGTCCAACCTCAACATCTCTTGTCCTGAATTCGCCTGGCGCCACAGATATCTTTTCTCCGGTCGAGGGCACTTCGACAAAGAGCAGGTCAGGCGGCAGCAACTCACAAAAGCGCCGGTGGATTTCCATGATCATTTCCGGCGACGTCGGGCCTTCGTCCAAACCATCCTCGTCGATCCATTTTTGAACAGCGATATGCGCCTTGGCTTCGAGTTGCAGATCACGCTTTTCCCGATCGGCGCTATAGTCATCATTCAGCGCCCGTTCGATATCGATCGGGTGTGTGTTATGCCCTTCGATCAAGTTGCTGTAGTAGCAATTCATTGAGCGGATCAGATCGGCCAAAGCGTCGGCGATGGATGCAGGCAAACTGCTGGCGAAACGGGCGGAGGCCGTTGCCAAGTCGAGCACCAGATCATTAAGCTCCGAGCGCTTCGAAGAAGCTTCACTCACCATCAATGGCTCAAACAAGCCTATGTTCTCGCCGTCATCCCTTATGTTCTCACTACTCATCATGTCCGCTTTCTTTGCCCTTACTTCAATTATTAATATGAAACAATATCATATGGTTAGTGTTAATATAAGCAGAAATGTGTCCCGCAAACTGTCCGCTTTTATGTCCGGTTTGTAACGCGAGTTGGTTTTTTGCTTTAACCCTTGAATAAACGGCTTGGGCGTATGTCGGGGTTTTTCCATTTCGGTGTCTCGAATATCGTAAGTTTTACCGGCCTGATTCCGACAAGGCAGGCATCAAATCTCTGATCAGTTCAAGGTGTCCTGGAAGTTGCTCCACCCTATATCGGGTGATACTTGCACTTGCGAAGCGCATATTCCTATCGGCTATTGACCCTGATAAATAAGAGCTGTCATCCCCCCATTTCCAAAGTAGCCTATCGAGTCTTTCACTTTGACGTGCCAACCGGGATATCAGATCAAGTCATGGTGGGGGGACCAAAGTCCACCCATATATTAACCTCGGAACAGCCCCCTCCGCTGTTCCGAGGTTAATATATGTCAATCGGCATTCCTATTTGACCCACCATCGGCATACTGGGTCCGTTGGACAAATGCCTATTAACTCCCTGTCAAACAGGCAGAAGTAAAAAACAAGGTGGGTCAGTCTTCGGCGCCTATTTTATCTCCAAATGGGTCAAACTTGCATGCTGATTAACACTTTATTGCTTTAGTGGCCATCGCCCCTCAAAAAGAACCACAGAAAACGGTCAGCCCTTGACGCAGGGCTGAATAACCGGCGTCTAAGTTGTGATAGCATGAATGTTATAGTGTTGTATGCTTGAACTGTTTCTTGTTAGTCAGGGATTCGTTGCTCAATCCTGTAGGATTGTTGCTTAACATTTAACCCAAACCAACAACAGAGGAGCGCTGACAATGAAAACACAATTTACTGTCCACATTGACTCTTGGGCTCATGGTGCTGCGATACCGGCCCAATTCGCTTTTGGTCGTCCGGGGACCGACAGCCCATTTGCTCCAAGTGACAACATAAGCCCTGGCATTCGGTGGTCTCATGCGCCCGCGGGCACGCGATCCTTTGCAATCATATGTCACGACCCGGACGTCCCGTCGTCAGGGGAGGACGTAAATCAACAAGGCAAGATGGTTCCCTCCGATTTGCCGCGCGTTAACTTCTTTCATTGGGTCCTGGTGGATATTCCTGCCGAAGTGTCCGGTCTTGAGGAGGGTGCTGCCTGTCGGGGCATCACCCCACGAGGCAAACCCGTAGGTCGAACCCTACACGGCGTGACCGGCAAGAATGACTACACAGGATGGTTCGCGGGGGACCTCGAGATGGGAGGCACCTACGGCGGTTACGACGGTCCCTGTCCGCCGTGGAATGATAGTATCGTGCATCACTACAACTTCGAGGTCTTTGCCCTTGATGTCGAAACGTTGAAACTTCAGGGCGAATTCACCGGTCAAGACGCTCTGGAGGCAATGAAGGGGCACATTCTGGCGAGTGCATCGTACATGGGGACTTATTCAATGAACCCTGATATCAAAGGCTGATGACGTTGAGATGGTCACGGATCCTCATGCACGCCTAAGGCAACAAACCGAATGAAACCATGGCCAAGGGTATTGCACAGCGACTTGGTAACCCGCGCGCTGGTGGTCATTCTTATTTGTCACTATTTATAGAGCACCGAACGCCCACGGTTGGCAAATCGTGGGCGTTTCTTATGCTGCGCAATAAATCGAATACAAATTACTAAATTGCAGCCTTACCTTTGGCGACAATAAAGCGTGGAATGGCGATCGAAAGACGAATTTCAGTATCAGTTTTAATGCTCATTTTCGATGAGAGTCTTATACTCCTGATGACGCTCTATATAACTGAGCACAAAGGGGCATTGAGGAATGACCTGGAGACCATGATTCTTTGCATATTCCAGAGCAGCTTTAACAATTTTGCCTCCAAGACCTTGCCCTTCAAGCTCTGACGGAACTTTGGTATGGATCAAAGTCATTGTTTGATTATTTAATTCATAATCGATAAAAACCCGATACCCCGCCGCTATTGCTTCGAAGCGCTTTGCAGATTTATTATTTTCAATCTTGATATCCATTTTGCCTCCAAAATTCAGGTATTCGCGTTGCCTTGTGGGATCATGATTTACTTAGTCATGATTTTATCCAATTGTTATAAGTGCAGTGTATATGGATTTATTTTTCCAGTTTATCCCTCCGGCAAAAAGTGCTCCTCGTAAGTATCTTCAAGCTGCTGTAAATATTGAGTTTGGTCGTCAGCAAGAGCTGTAAAGAGTTCAGCCATTGGCGCACCACTACATTTTTCAGACATTCCTCGATAAAATTTGAGTGCGTCTATTGATAACTGAATTGCGTAAGCCAGGGCTTTTCGATTGTCCGTCTCAGCAGTTAAATGGTGAAGGTCACAGCAACGGATAATGAGGTTCATCGTTGGTACAGGACCTTTGGCCACCTGTGCTTCAAGCCCTCCTTTGATTGCCGCCAGCTCGAGTTTCTGTTTAATGCCGAGCCTGACGGTTGCAGCATCCTGAAGAATTTCTTTGGCCGCCGTGTTTTTTACAATTCTAATTGCTGCCAAGAAACCTTGGTAAATCTGGGTCTCCAACTCGATTGCAGAATCACAGGCTGCATCAAAAGTAAAACAGGCATTAGCTTGATATGTCATATTTAGCCTCCAAGCAGATTAGCTGGCACTCCCAACAAAAAAAAACTTCGCAGTCACTACCACTTCCAACCCAACAATTAATTTAAAGCACGGCATCAATCCGAAAAATAGACCTCAACTGGAGCCTCAAAAGAATAACAATAAATGGCTTGCAAGTAAATGCTTACTTACTTATAATTGGTGGTATGAATAATCACCTTCAAGAAAAGAGGAAGCAAGTGCGAAAGCCTACTGAGGTTCGCAAGCGCGAAATCATTGATGTGGCGATCAATATCATTGCGTTCGAAGGGGCGCGGGCTTTTACCGCCAAGAATATCGCTACCGCAGTCGGAATGACCTCGGGAGGCATTTTCAGGCACTTTGAAAGTATGGAGGCCATTGTTGAAGATGCCATAGAGAGAATAGAAGAGATTCTCTCCAGCGACTTCCCCTCCGGCGTTGAAGACCCGATTAAACGCCTGCGGGACTTTTTTCTCCAGCGGACCCGAACCATACTGGCTCATCCAGGCATCTCTCGGTTGCTGCTCTCTGACCATTTGGAACAAGCCGCTGGTATTGAAGCTGCCAAGCGGTTGTCAAAAATCAAGATCAGGTCGCGTAAGTTCATTCACGAATGCATCCGGGAGGCGGAGCAGCGGGGTTCCCTTGATTCCGTGGTCGATGTTGAAGCCGCTACGTCCATTGTGATTGGTGCCATTCTTTCGCTGTCCCATACCCGCACGCAGGTTGCGTGTACATCAAACAGTCATAAACCCTCTGAAGACGTGTGGGCTCTTATTGAGCGCATGCTTGAGAACGTCAGGTCTAGCTGAGACCCTGCTTTTGGAGGTTCGATGATTAAGCGAGATCATTAACCCAAAAACACCGGGAGGTTCGTTCCCATGACAGAAGCCAATAAAACTATAGAAGCCAGCAAAACAATCGGTGCGTTCGTCGCAGAAGATTACCGGACCGCAGAGATCTTCGAGAAATATGGGATCGACTTCTGCTGCGGCGGCCAGGCGACTCTCGCCAGCACCTGCCAAGAGAAGGCCCTCGACCCTGACAAGGTCCTGCAGGAAATTGAAGCAGCCAGGAAGGAACCGCTTCAACGAAATGAGAACTACACAGCCTGGCCCCTGCCGTTTCTTATCGACTACATCGTTAATACCCACCACGTCTATCTCAAGGAGAACGATGAGCAGATTGCCGCCTATGCACACAAGATCGCCGAGGTGCATGGCGCCCATCATCCCGAGGTCATTAAAATCGCAGAGATCTTCGAGAAAATTGCTGCCGATATGGCAGCACACCTGGTGGAGGAAGAGGAGGTCTTCTTCCCGGCCATCAAGCGCGCCGAAGCGGCTGTCAGGAGTGGTAGCAATCCCGACACCAAGGACAGCATCCTGATCAAGTCAGAGCTGGCTAAACTGCACCGCGAACACGAGCAAATCGGCGATGCTATTCACAGAATTCGGCATCTCGCCAGGGATTATGCGATCCCGGCGGATGTCTGCAACACCTTTGTCGTCACCTACCGCAAACTCAAGGAGTTTGAGGATGATTTGCATAAACATGTCCACCTCGAAAACAACATCCTCTTCTCGAAGGCAGAACAACTGTAACCGGTGGCGAGGCCACGACCATATAAAAAAGGAGAAAATGACATGGCTAAACAAGCGTGGGTCGATCAGGATGAATGCATTAGTTGCGGTGTCTGCATTGACAATATTCCAGATGTGTTCCGGTTTGCCGAAAACGGTAAGGCCGAATGCTACGATCCGAATGGAGCTCCTGAGGAGGAGATCGAGAACAACGCGATCGATGCCTGCCCGGTTTCATGTATTCACTGGAAGGAATGAGCCCCTGATTCTTGGGCAGGTTCCTTGATCCAGCTCGCAGACTCCAACTATGCGGAAGGCTTGAATAGATCTTTTTTGGTAGATTGCTAATAAGATCTCCGTCTGACCCCGGAGTTAGCTGCCTGGAACCTCACCTATAAATTATTGAAAGGAGCCATGATTATGT
Source organism: Geopsychrobacter electrodiphilus DSM 16401 (assembly GCF_000384395.1). NCBI lineage: Bacteria > Pseudomonadati > Thermodesulfobacteriota > Desulfuromonadia > Desulfuromonadales > Geopsychrobacteraceae > Geopsychrobacter > Geopsychrobacter electrodiphilus. The sequence continues at coordinate 431,111 of NZ_ARWE01000001.1, read as the reverse complement.
TGGGACTTCTTATCAAGGACAAGATCCGCTGGCAAGACAAATGGTCGGCTGAATTTGGCCAACGCTTCGGCATCCACGATAGTACTGACAACCTGTTCATTTTCGAAGATGGATGTACCAGCGAAGAGATTATGGCCGTTATTGGGAAAGTACCAAAGGGCATTTACGAACTCTTTGAGGTGGAGGCGTCCCCCAAGGATCAGTGCGACTATATGGCTGACTCCGGTCAGTGCTTCAACCGCACAGAATGCTGAATTGACCAGTAATTGCGTCTAAGACCTTGGTCCTTTGTTGTCGAAATTGAAGCTAAAAATTTGGACGCGGAGAGGAAATTATTATGTTCGAAAATGTCGATGTGCAAGAGGCGATCAAACGTTCTATTCAAACAGAAAAGTACGCCCGTGATTTTTACCTGCTGTGCGCAAAGCACATGAAAAACCTGGATGCATGCAGAACCTTTGAATTATTGGCAGCTGAAGAAGTCGAGCACGCCAAAACGTTTTATGACATCTACCAGAGAGACGATCTCCCCGAGTTTGCAGAGTACATGAAACTCGAATCCGCGCCGGACAGCGACTGGCTAACTGATCTGGAAAAGGCTCTGATGGAAGGCCTCAACGAACGGAAAGCGATGGAACTTGCCATGGACAAGGAACTTAAATTAGAGACGGCATTACGCAATCTGGCCGAAAAGATTTCAGATGTGGCCGTGCGTGAGGTTTTTATCAAAAACGCTGACTCAACCCATCAACATTTCGAATTGATCGAGTCGGAGTATGCACGTCTTATGAGGATGGTTCATGAAACCGACATGGACACCTACGTCCGCGAATGAAAAAACGGCATGTCCAATGCTGATTTGTCTGAAGAGAGCCTACGACCCGCCTGAAGACAATGATGGGTTGCGAATTCTGGTCGACCGCCTTTGGCCGCGGGGAATCAGCAAGGAGAAACTGAGACTTGACGGTTGGGAAAAAGCTCTTGCCCCCAGCAGCACTCTGCGCACGTGGTTCGCTCACGAACCGGACAAATGGGAAGCATTCAGGCATTTCTACCTTGACGAACTGAATGGCCGCGGCGAAGAGGCGACCAACCTGCTCTCTCGAGCAGAGCACTCCAGATTGACTCTAATTTATGCGGCCAGAGATGCGCGGCATAACCACGCCATAGTGCTTAAGGAATTTCTGGAGAAGATGGATAAGGATCGAAACAAATAGGGACTATTGACCCGTTGATAGCACGTGCCATGAGGTGTAGTAACTCAAACGTGATCCTTCTCATGTTCATGCCCTTACAAATGTGGAGTTCGACGATCTATTCGCATAAAGGGCCAGATCTCAAAAATCAACAAATCGAGAGAAATAGTGAACTGACCGCCAATAGGAGGGGGAACCGGAATCAGTGATACCGGAGTGTCTGCGCAAGCAAAAGGGTCGCCGTACGTTTGAAGGTCGACGAAGGGTTGAGGGATATCCTGAGAGAGATCGAGCGCGAACTGGATTTGTTGGAAGTTGAGATTTGACCCCTGCCTTTTGTTAAATGCGCCTGCGTTGTTCCCTGCTCGTGTACCAACCCGGTCGCGGCGAAGGCCAGAAAGGATTGAAACATGGCAACGGAACTTAAGCCGGATGTGACATATGAAGAATCTCTCGCCACTCTGGATATTCGGGTCGGGCGAGTCATCGAGGTCGAATTCGAGCATCGTACGCCGAAGCCGACCTATCGGATGGATGTGGATTTTGGCAAGTACGGGAAGCGTATATGTTTCGGACAGTTCACCAACCACCCCATTGAAGAGGTTAGGGGGCGGCTGGTGCTCGGGGTGCTCAATTTCCCACCGAAGCAAATGGGGCCGGTTTTTTCTGAAATCCTCATCCTTGGCGTGCAATATCCCAGGGGAGAAAGTGGGGAGGCCACATTTGTCTCTCCAGCGGTCAATGCAAAAATCGGGAGTAAACTTTTTTGAAATTCCCGGTTTGCACCATCAGTAACACAGGAAGAGCCCATGATTATCAGATCATGGGCTCTTCTCGTATTGCGCTATTTATTGAACACTCTGTATTGGGATACAGGGTCAATAGGAATATGCGCTTCGCAAGTGCAAGTATCACCCGATATAGGGTGGAGCAACTTCCAGGACACCTTGAACTTTGAGGTTTTACCGTTGAGGGAGAATTTTGAAGCGATCTTGCCTGTACACAAAAATAATAAATTTTGCCACTGACCGTTACCTGAAAAGGTAGCGGAATTTTATTTTACAACAAGCCCGAGGGACGGTAATCTGGGTCCCCTTCAGAGCTCACCAGTGACAGTTCAAAACATGGATTTGGGTCTATTTCTTTCAATCTGGCGTCAATCCAAGGCAACCCGCGCCCAACCTAGAGCCAACCTAACTTCCAAAACACAACGAAAAAAGCCCCCCTGCGTGAACAGAGAGGCTTCGTTCGTTAATGGCGTCCCCAAGGGGATTCGAACCCCTGTCGTCGCCGTGAAAGGGCGATGTCCTGGGCCAGGCTAGACGATAGGGACTTAAAACTACTAAGCACCCTGCGAGAATTGTACTCGCAATTTGACGCTATTAAAATGGTGAGCCGGGGGGGGATCGAACCCACGACCATCTGATTAAAAGTCAGATGCTCTACCAACTGAGCTACCGGCTCGTAACGGAGCATCTTTATACGCGATGATTTGGGGTCCGTCAACCTTTTTTTGAACTTATTTTATGACCCCCGCGAACTCCGACATCATGCATATCTTCGAACTAAAAATCAAGCGAAAGGATTACTCCTGAGCATTGTTTCGTCACGACGAGGACCGACTGAAACCAGCACCACAGGGACTCCGCTCCATGCCTCGATCCGTTTGACGTAATCAATCGCCTGCTGCGGAAGTTCTTCAAAACTGGTGACCTCATTAATCGTGGTCTGCCAGCCGGGCACATCTTCAAGCACCGGAGTACATTGCTGCAGCACATCGAGGTCACTCGGGAAATTTGTCAAAAGCTGGTCGCCGTAACGATAGGCGGTACACACCCTGATCGTCTCAAGGTCATTCAAGACATCCAGTTTGGTCAGAGCCAGGCCGGTCAGGCCATTAACCCGCACCGCTTCGCGCAGGGCGACAATGTCGAGCCAGCCACAGCGCCGCGGCCGGCCGGTGGTCGCGCCAAACTCGGCACCGGTCGTCCTTAGCTGCTCACCCATTTCATCGAGCAGTTCGGTCGGGAATGGCCCCTCACCAACGCGGGTGACATAGGCCTTGGTAATGCCGATGACCTGATCGATCCGGGTCGGGCCGACGCCGCTGCCGGTACAGGCTCCGGCTGAAACAGTCGATGATGAAGTCACATAGGGATAGGTGCCATGATCGATGTCGAGCATGCTCCCCTGAGCGCCTTCGAACAGCAGGTTTTTCCCTGCGCGAATGGCTGCGTCAAGTTCGACCGAGGCGTTGCCAAGATAGCAGCGCAGCTTCTCGGCGTAACCCTGATATTCGTTGAAAATTTCGTCTTCATTCAGAGGGGGTTGGCCGAGATATTTTTCCAGGTAGAAATTCTTCTCGGGCAACACTTCCTTTAGGCGCTTGCGGAAGGCTTCTGGCTTGAGCAGATCGGCGAAGCGGATCCCACGGCGTCCGACCTTGTCTTCGTAAGTTGGTCCAATCCCGCGACCGGTGGTACCGATTTTGCGGTCAGTGCTGCGACCTTCTCGTGCCTTATCGATAGCAACATGATACGGCATAATCAGATGAACAGCCCCATCGACCATCAGCTGACTGTCATCCTGCAGATAGCCTTTGGCCTTGAGCCCTTCGATCTCTACCAGAAAAACCTTGGGATCAAGCACCACACCGTTACCGATGACACAGCGCTTGCCCTTATGCAGAATCCCGGAAGGGATCAGGTGCAGGACGGTCTTTTCATTCCCGACAACCAGCGTGTGGCCGGCGTTGTTTCCCCCCTGAAACCGCACAACCCCATCGGCCTCTGCGGTGTAAATATCGACAACTTTCCCCTTGCCTTCGTCGCCCCACTGGGCACCGATAATGACTACGTTGGCCATAGTGTTCTCTTTCGCTCCTTGAGTCCGCGTCGCTCAGGCGACAACGGTCCGTTATATGGAATTACAGCGTTTTCCGTTTCAGTAGTTCTTCGAGAGTCAGTGCCTCTTCCCGCCGGGTGACCGGGTCAACCAGCGAGAGCCCCCCCGCCGCAGTCAGGACCAGCAGCTGACGATAGTTCATCAGCTGCGCATAGGCAAGCGCTTCATCTCGCGAGCGTTCAATCATATCGCGCGCGGCGCTGAATCCAGCGGCCCGCAGCTGATAGGTCAATTTCTGCGCCTGCGCCATGGCGCCATCCCGGGCGTAGACCAGCAGATCGGTGTGGGGGGCGACCTGAGCGTCGAGGATCGGGTCGAGGGCAAAGAGCAGGTTGAGCAGATCGAAGGTGAAGCCAGTCGCCGGAGCCGGACTGCCGTAATTGGCCATCAATCCATCGTATCGCCCGCCACTGCAGACAGCCTGACCATACCCCTGCAGGAAACCCTGAAAGGTAATACCGGTATGATAATCGAGCCCACGCAACTCCCCAAGGTCAAAGGTGACATATTCGGCGAGGCCGTACTGATCGAGGAGCGCCAGCACCTCTTCCAGAGTATTCAGGGCTTGTTGCGAGCGTGGATTTTTGACCAGCTTGGCGGCGCGCGCCAGCACCTCGCGCCCTCCGAAGAGGCGGGTCAAGGCCAGCACCTCCTCACGGGCAGATTCATCAATGTCCCCTTCGTCGAGCAGGGCCTTCAGCTCCGTACTGTCTTTACGACCGATGGCTCCGGTGACACGCCGCGCCAGATCACCCGGCAGCGCCAGCCCGTCCATCACCCCGCGGAAAAATTCAACCTGCCCGATATCCAGAGTGAAATCGCTTGCGCCGCTGCGCTGCAGGCACTCGATCGCCATGGCGATCATTTCAGCGTCGGCTTCGGCCTGAGCAAGACCGATCAGTTCGACACCGGCCTGGAAAATTTCACGATCCTTCCCCGCCTGCTGTTCGGTATGACGCAACACCTTCCCGGAATAACACAGGCGCAACGGGAGCGGCAGGTCACGCATCCGGGTAGCGGCGATACGTGCAATCTGCGGTGTAATGTCAGGCGGAAAAGCCAGAAGGCGACCACTCTGGCGGTCATCAAACCGGAACGCCCGGGCCTGCAGATCATTTCCCAGGCCCTTTTCGAGCAGATCAAAAAACTCGAGCTGTGGCGGGATGACCGGGTGAAATCCCCAGTCAGCCATAACCTGGCGTAACTGCTGCTGCAGATATTCGACCTTGGCTGCCTTCAGCGGCAAGAAATCACGCACCCCCTTTGGCAGAGCGGATTCAGGCATCGCGTCAATATTTGTCATAATTTTCCATTAGCATCAACCGCAACCGCGGTAAAAAGTCGAGCGTTAAAGGCTATCCCAATCGGTCGCCAGCGGAAGGTGAATCGGGCGCACGAACAGAACGCCTTCGGCCTCATCAATCTGGTGTAAAACGTCAGGGCTTACCGGCGTATCGACGCCGATCAAAGCGACCGCAGTCCCCTCGATCCGCCGCCGGGAAAGATTAAACATGGAGATATTCACCCCGGCAGAAGCCAGAATACCACTGACCTGCGCAATGACGCCGGGGCGATCTTCATTATGCACTACCAGCAGATGACCCTCTGGGATCGCCTCGACCATGTAGTCATCGATCCGGACCAGGCGATAATCCTTCTCGCCGAACAGCGCACCGCTGAGACTGTGGCTCTCCTGGTCACTGTCAATACGAACTTGGATCGAACTGGCAAATTCCGCTGCAGAATAGACCCGCGTTTCGCTGACCCGGATCCCATTTTCCCGGGCCAGAAGCGAAGCATTGACATCGTTGACCTGTTCTCCCAAAACCGGGCGCAGCAGTCCTTTCAAAAAGGTAGCCGTCAGCAGTTCCAACGGATGCGTGGTCATGGTGCCGGTATATTCAAGCGAAACCTGTTTAAAATGACCACTGCGATACTGGGCCATAAACAGTCCCATCCGTTCGGCCAGCTCAAAACTGGGCCGCATTTTTTTTAACAGACTGGCATTCACCGAGGGAACATTCAAGGCATTGGTGATCAGGTCGCGCTGCAAAAAATCGAGAATCTGTCTGGCAATCTGGACAGCGATATTGATCTGGGCATCGGCGCTGGCGGCACGCAGATGAGGTGTCGCGATAACCTGGTCAAACTGCAGGAGGGGGTGATCCGCCGACGGCGGTTCCTTGGCAAAAACGTCGAGCGCCGCGCCGACGATCTGCCCGCTCTTCAGGGCCGCGACCAGGGCTTCCTCATCAATCAGGCCACCTTGAGCGCAGTTGATAATCCGGCAGCCGGGCTTGGTCTGCGCCAGCAGTTCGGCATTTAAAAACCCGCGAGTCTCCTGATTGAGAGGAACGTGCAGTGAGATAAAATCGGCGCGCCGCAACAGATCAAGCAGTTCGACCTGCTCTCCACCCAACTGCTGAATCGCTTCGGTTGTCAGATAGGGGTCACAGACCAGGACCTGCATTTTGAGCCCCAGCGCCCGTTCAATGACCAACCGACCAATCTTGCCAGCGCCGATCACCCCGAACATTTTCCCCGACAGTTCGACACCCAGATGGCTGTCCTTCTGCCATTTTCCGGCACGCAGGGCGGCACAGGCCTGCGGGATATGTCGCGCCAGCGCCATCAGCATGGCGATGGTATGTTCAGCACTGGTAATGCTGCTGCCGAAGGGGGTGTTCATCACCACGACGCCACGCCGGTTGGCCGCGTCCAGGTCGACATTCTCGGCGCCAATACCCGCCCGTCCAACCACCCGTAGACATTTGGCTTTTTCAAAGACTTCAGCTGTCAAATGGGTTCCGCTACGAACCACCAGGGCATCGGCATCCGCCACCGCACAGAGCAAAGCCTGCTCGCTCAACTCCGGCTGATAGTCAAGAGTCACCCCTTCCGCCGCGCTGAAGATATCAAGCCCGGCCTGAGACAGTCGATCTGCAACCAGAATTTTCACTGCGTAAACTCCCGCCAAAACTGGAAAAACGGCCATTTGACCGAAGCTCGCAATCTAACAACAGCGTTGAATGATGTCAAGTTGAGCCGACGCACAGAAAACCTCGGAAAGCCTGCCGAAATGCCGCAAGGGCGTCTGATTTCCACTTTTTTCATATTTTTCACACGAAACCATTGTTCTAATGAATTAAGAGCGATAAAGTAAGCATTCTATTCGGAGAAATTCCGATACCTTATCAATCCATTTGCGAAAGAACAAAGAGGCTGAGATGACTGGCAAGGAACTGCTGTTGCGGGCCCTTCAACAACGGGGGGTGCGTCACATTTTTGGTTATACCGGCGGAGCAATCATGCCGATATTCGACAGCATGGATAAACTGGGCACTTTCAAGTTTGTCATGTCGCGACATGAACAGGGGGCCACATTTATGGCGCAGGGGGTCTCACGCGCCTCGCTCTCGACCAACAATCCACAGGTCGGAGTCTGCATGGCGACCTCCGGACCTGGGGCGATGAATCTGACCACCGGTATAGCCGATGCCCACATGGATTCGATCCCGCTGATCGCAATCAGCGGTCAGGTCGCCACCGGAGTGATCGCTACCGATGCCTTTCAGGAGAGTGATGTGATCGGAGTGATGATGCCGATCTGCAAGCAGACCTATATGCCGCTGGTCGCCGATGAGATCGAGCAGACCGTCCACGAAGCCTTCTACGTTGCAACCACCGGTCGGCCTGGACCGGTATTACTGGACATCCCCAAAGACATTCAAAACCAGAAGGTCGGCAAGGACTACAAGTTTTCGTTTGAAAATTATCGGCCCAACCTCCCCGGCTTCTTCTATCATCCGACTCCGGCGCGGGAACCGATGAAAAGGGCGATTGAACTGATCAATCGTAGCGAGCGTCCGGTCATCTTCTGTGGCCACGGCGTCATCGGCAGCAACGCGGGCAAGCTCTTGCAGGCCTTTGCCGAAAAAACCAAAATTCCGGTCGCCTTCACCTTTCATGGCATCTCTGCGATGCCGGCCGATCACCCCTTAAGCCTCGGCATGATGGGGATGCATGGCACCGTCGAAGCCAACCGCGCCATCAAAGAAGCCGACCTGCTGATCTCCTTCGGCATGCGTTTTGATGATCGGGTCACCGGCAAGCTGAATGAATATGCGCAAAATGCCGATGTCATCCACGTCGAAATTGATCCATCCGAAATCGATAAAAACGTCAAAACCAGCGTCGCCATCAACGCCGATGTCTACCGCACCCTGCACGTGCTGGTCGACGACCCGATGCTGACTGCCAAGCCGCGCCGTCGCTGGCATGCCCGCATCGACGAGTTCCGGCAGGTGATGGCCGAAGATCTGCGCGAAGAGATTGCTACCGGCGTGGGGAGCGATGGCAAACTGCTTATGAAGACCATCGTCAGTCAGCTTTCAGACCTGACGGCCGGGCGCGATATTTTGGTCCCCGACGTCGGCCAGCATCAGATGATGTCGGCACGCTTCTACAACTATCAAACCCCCAACAGCTGGTTTGCGTCGGGTGGTGCCGGGACCATGGGCGCCTCCCTGCCGATGGCAATCGGGGTCAAGCTGGTGCGGCCCGATGAGCGGGTCTGGTCGATCAGCGGCGACGGCGGGTTCCAGATGAACATGCAGGAACTCGGCACCGTCATGGAGCACAAAATTGACATTAAGATTCTAATTTTCAACAACGGCTATCTCGGCATGGTCCGCCAGTGGCAAACGCTCTTCTTTGACGGGCGCTACGCCGGCACGCCGATGCTGAGCCCGGACTACGGCCTGATCGCAGCCGCTTACGGTATCCCTTACCGTAAGGTCGAAACCCTCGATCAGATTGTCCCCGCGTTACAGGAAGCGATCGACCTTAAGGGCGCGATCATCATCGAATTCGTCTGTGATCCATCTGAAGTGATTCTGCCGATGATTCCGGCCGGTGGTGGCTTTGACGACATGATCGTCAAGCGACCTGAGCTGCAGAAGAAAGGGGGCAAAAAATGAAAAGACGCGCGATTCTCGCCTACCTGCTCGACCGCCCCGGCGTACTGCAGAAGGTCTCGATGCTGATCCGCAAAAAAATGTACAACGTCGACACCCTGACGGTGTGCAAATCGCGCAAACCGGGGATCAGTCGCATGACGATTACCCTGCGCGAAGATGATGAAGCCAAGGTCAGCCAGGTGATCCATCAGCTCGAAAAATTCACCGAAGTGATTTCGGCCAAGGAACTTGACACCGACCACAGCTACTGGCGCGAAGCGGCGATCATTAAACTCGAAATCGATGCCGAAGCCTTAGACGCGCTTAAAGCGGAGTACAACTTCGAGATTCTCGACCACAAGAATCATGACACCTATATTATCCAGATTGCCGGGGCAACCCGTCGTATCGACGCCTTCGTCACCCAACTCGGTGAAGAACATATCGTCGAGATTTCACGCACCGGGGTCGCGGCACTGGAGAAGTAAACCGAAAAAGTTTTAGCATATAAACGTGATCAGGCCCGGACTTGAAGAAGTCCGGGCCTGATCACGTTCTGGTCGGTGGTAAATTAGAGGCGGGTCAAAAATGCCCAGATGCAAGGCGCCCGCAGCCTGCAGAGCGAGGCGTAGCGCAAGCGAGGTCGCAGCGATAAAGGCAAGGGGAACGCCGCAGGTGGGTGCTTTTCATCCGCCTCAGCACTGCCCGCGCAGATACTCGACCAACACCCGCACCCCGACCCCGGTGCCGCCTTTGGGCTCACCCGGACTGCCTTTGTCACTCCAGGCGGTCCCGGCAATATCGAGGTGTGCCCAAGTGTATTTTTCGGCGAACTGCTTAAGAAAAGCCGCGGCGGTAATCGTGCCTGCGGGCCGTCCGCCGGTATTCTTGATATCACCGAAGTCGCCCTTAATCTGCGCATTGTACTCATCCCAGAGCGGCAGTTGCCAGAGTCGATCCCCGCAGCGCTCGCCGGCCTTGATCAATTCACGGATCAGGCCCTCGTGATTGCCGAGCACCGCGCTGGCATGATGCCCCAGCGCAACGATACAGGCTCCGGTCAGGGTCGCCAGATCGATCACCACCCGCGGATTGAATTTTCCCACCCAGGTCAGGGCGTCAGCCAGAATCAGGCGGCCCTCGGCATCAGTGTTCATGACTTCAATGGTTTTACCCGACAGAGATCTCAGAATATCGCCGGGACGATAGGCGGAGCCAGAAGGTAAATTTTCCACCGCCGGGACGACCGCCACCAGGTTGACCGGCAGCTTCAGTTCAGCTACGGCCTGGATCGCCCCGAGCACCGCCGCGCCACCGGCCATATCCATCTTCATCTCATCCATCTTGTCGGACGGCTTCAGCGAAATCCCCCCGGCGTCGAACACCACCCCCTTGCCGACCAGCGCGACCGGCCGCTCATCCTTGGTCCCGCCATGATATTCAAGGACAATCAAATAGGGGTCCCGCAAACTCCCCTGGGCAACACCGAGCAGAGCACCGAACCCCTGTTTTTCGAGTTCAACCTTATCCAGCAGGGTGCACTTCAGCCCCTGCTCCCGGGCAATTTTCTGTGCCGCTTCGGCGAGAAACAGCGGTGACTTCGTGTTCCCCGGCTGATTCACCAGATCACGGGCGCAACAGATTCCGCGACACACCACCAGCGCATCACTCACCGCGGTTTCAGCGGCAATTTTGTCCCGTGACGTCCCGATCAACAGCGTCACGCCCTGCAGAGGGGAAATGGCGTCGGCCACTTTTTCACGATAATCATCGAAGCTGTATCCCGCCAGCAACACCCCTTCGCTGAGCGCGCTCAACCCCGACATCTCGCTGCCCCTGGCCAGTTGAAAACCGCTGGTGTCAATCAGGCAACGGCCGATACTCCGCTCGGCCAGATAGGTCGTCACCAGACTGCCAAAGTTACGCAGAGCGGTGCCATTGGCGGTTTTCTTTGGACCCAGCCCAACCAGCAGAAAGCGCTCACAAGCCAGCCCTTCCACAGCATGGAGCAGCAGCACCTCGCCAGCTTTCCCACTAAATTCCCGGCTGCGGAAAATTTTTTGCAGGCGCCCATAAAGAGACGCGTCAAGCTCAGAGAAGAGCGGTTTTTTCAATTTACCTTCATAGACAGGAAGCACCAGACATGCCGTCTTCTGCTTCAGTGGATGGCCTGCCTTAATCGAAATTTTAGTCACAAGGACCCCCTTGATACGGTTAAAATGATGACCCGGGCACCAAAACTCCCGGAAAAGCCACAATCAAAAACACTTGCCCTGAAGCTTAACACGCCCGGGGGGCATTGCCCTGACCTGGCTTTGACAAATGCTCCGTCCCGGCTACAATTGGCTTCACTTCATTCTTGCTGTCCTGCTCTTTGCTTTGCTCCGGGAGATTTACCTATGCGCCTTGCACTCTGCTGCTGCCTGACTTGTCTAACCTTGCTTCCCGCCTGTACGACGACCATCTCCACCACACCCGGAGGAGACCAGGTCATCTCCCGGATGATCGATGGACAGGGTCAAACCGGGATCAGCGGTCAGGTCCGGCTCAAAGCAGACACCTCTCCTATGGCCGGCGCCTACGTCAACATCTACCCCAATACCATTTCAAACCTGCTCGGTCCCTCTCAGTTTCTCTCCGCCCCGACCGATGCGGCAGGACGTTACCTCATGGAGCTGCCACCAGGCAATTACTATGTCGTCGCCCGCAAACGCCTGAGCGGCCTGGCCAACGGCCCGATTACTACGGGGGACTACTATTCGGACCATCAACGGATTCTGGCACAAGTCGCCAGCGGCAAACTGACTCAGGTGGACCTGGAGATGCTCCAGATGAGAGCTCCGATGTTTTTCAAAAAAAACCTGTCAGACACCAAGACCGATACAGGCATCCGCGGAGTACTTCTCGACGAGCAGGGGAATCCTCTCCCTGGCGGCTTTGCCATCGCCTACGTCGACAACAATCTGCAACGTCTGCCTGATTACGCCTCGACCCTCTCCAACCAGAAAGGTGAGTTCACCCTTTACCTGCCAAAGGGTGGCAGCTACTTTCTGGCAGCACGCATTAAAGCCTGGGATATGCCACACAAAGGCGAACCTTACGGTAAGTATGGTGGAGAATCGGCTCTCGAGCTAAAGATTAAAGATAATAGTTTTGTCGAAGGGATCAAGATCCGCCTCGCCCCCTTCACCGGCACCTACAAAGAGATGAACAATCAGCGACCGCTCTGAAAACCAGTGGGGAGTGAGGAGTGAGGAGAAAGATCCCGAGAAATTTTGGTGCCACTCCTCACTCCTCACTCCTCACTCCTCACCGATCTTAGAGCCCTGAACTTGTCAGCGAATCTGTGATCGCCAACTCCTTCATGCGCAAAGCCATACGCTGGCGGATCAGGGTCGGAATTTCGACGTGCATGCAACCGGCGCAACGCTGGAGATTGCACGCCTGAATCCGCTGCAACGCATTGGCTCCGGCACTCGGCAGCCAACGGACATTCTCTGCCTTCAGGTAGTTGCGTTCTTCCCCCCGGAGCAGACTCTCAACCTCCTGTCGCGGATCGAAAAAACGACCGCGCAAACTCAGATCATCCTGCAACTCCAGATGGAAGCCCCGATGACTCCCGGCACAGAACTGCACCACAATCTCGGGTGAGAGTTCACGAATCATCTGCAACCCCTGTCCGAGCCGTCCGTCGGGAGTTAGCTGAACCCGTTCGCCATCAAGCTCCAGCAGACCCATTTTATGCGGATCAGGATAAGGCGGCAGGCCTCCGAGCCCGACAATCACCCGACGATCCTCAGGGCTGGTCCCGACATAGCCGTGGACATCGACAATCAAGACCGGGGTTGGCGCTGTAAAATGGCTGATAAAAGCGCAAAGCCCTTCTTCCTGCTTATAGCAGTTCGGGCGGCCATCGGCGTCAACATAAGGGTAGATGACATCGATATTACTGGGATTGAGCGGCACCCCCCAGGCCTTGAGCTTTTGCAGGTTCTGATCGGCAAGCGGTTCGCGCCCGGAGAAACCGAGATTGATGATTGCCCCGCGCGCGCGTCCTTCGCGCAAAAAATAGAGCGCCACTTCCAGAGTATGCGGATCGTAAGGGCCATGACTGACGGTCAAAAGCGGCAGTTCGGGATCAGGCTTGTCGGACTGCAGCAACAGGCTCCCCCCGGCGCCGTCGGCCAGGTAGCGGCTGCTGAAACCTTCGAGCAGGGCCGGGCAGGCGATCCAGTCGCTACTGTAAAGCGGGAGGCTGCCGAAGACCCGCGTCAGCACGCGCTCGCGCCAACTCGGCACAAAACGGATGGTCCGCTGCGGCAGTCGGTAATAAACATGGTAGCGCAGCTTGTCGAGGTAAACGCGTGCCCGAAGCGCGATCAGCAGCTGCCGGTTATAAGTGTTCTGGGTGGTGTTCAGCAGACGCTCGGTCAGCTCGACCATTGAGGTAAAGGCTGAATCCGGCAGTTCGACCAGTTCGACCCGCTTGAGGTCCCGATAATCTTCGCCGCCGACTTCAACCTCGAGTCGATTCAGATGCCGCTCAAAGGGCGCGTTCACATCGACCGTAAAATCGCTGACAAACAAGGGAGAGATGGTTCTTTGAGCGGGGTCGACTTTCATCCCTGCAGAATAACCTGCAGCGGTTTCTATCGCAAGAGAAGCTAAGCCTTGGAGGCCAAAACGCTCAGGATGGCCTGCTTAAGATCCTCGACACCGGCGTCAAGGGTCTCAACCCGAATCTCCACCCGTGCTGGCGGACAGGTATGCAGGTAGAGCGGGTCGTAGTAGTCGACCATCAGGCGGCGGGTCAGCTCCTCCCATTTTTTCTGTGCAAGCAACCCGAGCAGATCCTCAACCGCCTGCTTTCCGAGCCGTTCCTTTAAGGCCCTCAGCGGAGGTTCGAAAGCCGCAGTCAGATCATCCAGGGCAGGATAATCCTCGAGAATCACTCGCACCCGATAATCGAGGGACGCATCGACCCACAGACTGACCTCCTGCTGCATCGCCAGGTGAAAACGGGGCGGCACCACCAGTCGACCAATGTGCCGGCTCTCCCCTTCGGTCAGCAGATACCCGGCGCCTTGGCATTGTTGCAGACGTTCCCAGAGCCGCGCTTCAAACATGACCTGCCCCGGCTGGTCACCCAGTCCCAGGCCGCCAAAGGCGCTGCCACGATGATTGGCCAGACCTTCCAGATCGATCACCGGATATGCTGCTGCTTCGAGGCGCTTGAGGAGCAGGGTCTTCCCCACCCCGGTCAGGCCGCGAACCACCAGAACCCGGCCGAAATCGGTCTGTTCAAAATAATCGATAACCCGCCGCCGAAAGACCTTATGCCCCCCTGCCAACTGGTGAGCTGGTATCCCCGCCAGACTGAGAAAGGTCGTAATCGCCAGCGAGCGTTGTCCTCCCCGCCAGCAGAAGACGACTACCGGCGGTGCATTCGGATCGCGCGCCGTTTCTATCTGCTGCATAATCTGCGGAATCTTGGGCGAGACAATTTCGATGCCGCGACGCCGCGCATCCTTACGCCCCGTCTGCTTGTAGAGCGTACCGATCTCGGCCCTCTCCTCGTTGTCAAAAATCGGCACATTGATCGCCCCGGGAATGGTCGCCTCGGCAAACTCGGCCGGCGAACGCACGTCGACAAACAGCGCACCGCGTTGCCGAAGCTTCAATGCTTTTTCGAGATCAATCACGGATTGCAAAGGCTTAGATCCTTTTAAAGTTGGTCATTTACTGCTTACTTCAGGAGCCGTTTTGTATCACCAACCCTGCCATGGCGACAAGGATGAAGCGCGCATTCGACAGAAAATCCCCCCAGGCGCCAATTAGGTGTTGACCTCTGCCAGTCAATCGGGTAGGTTCCCTGACGTTGTCGCGGGATGGAGCAGTCTGGTAGCTCGTCGGGCTCATAACCCGAAGGTCGGAGGTTCAAATCCTTCTCCCGCAACCAAAAAAATCAAAGGGAATCCGAGTTTTCGGGTTCCCTTTTTAATTTCTACCTCAGTCTTCCACCTGAATTCAATCACGGCAAGGCCGAAGTCCAGTACAAATTATAGCCAAATATATGAACTTAAGTGACGGCGCACCCCGGGATTACACTGAAGTTGCCCACTGGTTTCGGCTAGTACCGAACTGAATCATATTCAGGCCAGTTGGTCCTGTGCTAGTCGATCAAGATCTGCTGCCCGGCATATGTGACGACCTGCCCCGAACGTATTTTACAACGTTTACGCAGCTCTACCTGGCCATCAACAGACACCGTTCCCTCGGCAATGACAAGCTTGGCAGTCCCACCGCTATGACACCAGCCGACCAGTTTAAGCAGATTACACAGTTCCACGAACTCACGCCCGTTTAAATCAAAGTTATCCATGAGCCTCTTTCTTATATGTGACCAGCGCCGGCACCCTAATGGCGATCACCGACGGAATGATTCCTCTTCTGCGCAACCCAGACGGCATGGCGATAACCACCTTTCCCCGGTCTTTCACAACGCACGCTGAAGCCCGCGGCGCTAAGACGCCTTTCGAAACCGAGATCAGGATTCTCCCCCCAGACGGCAAAGGTGCCACCGTGCTTGAGCGCCCTAAGCGTCCGGCCTATGGCCCGACTGCCGTAAATCGGATCCTTAAGCGCATCGGTCTGCGGGCCGGGACCGCGGTAAAGGTCGAGGATAACCGCATCAAAACTGCCGGGCACCGCGCGCTGAATCAATGCTGAGACATCACCGACTTCGAGTGTTACGCGTGGATCACGGGCCGCATCATCGGTCAATTCCGCCAGAGGACCGAGACACCAGGCGCAGATCTGCGGATTCAGTTCGGCGACGACAACCTGAGCCCCCGTCGGCAATTCATTCAGCACGGCCCGCAAGGTAATCCCCATTCCCAGACCGCCGACCAGCACGCGCGGTTCGGCCATGCCCTTCAACTCCTTGCAACCCAGAACCCCGAGGGCGATTTCGGAACGCTGGGCCTTACTGTTCATCAGCACCTGATTACCGATGGAAATCAGATAATCCCCGATGCCGCGTTGGCGCAATTCAAGAACCCCTTCTGCTTCAATGACAAAACGATCCAGGGTCTTCCAGGGCAAAGCCATGAGGATTCCAATCGGAAAGGACAACGGGAGAAGAGACAGGGACTCCAGACTTTTAATAGTGATATGCGCGAATCACACCCTATGCGGAAGGGGTGTCCTTCTCTTCGTAACCGACAGCACAGCCAAAACTCGAAGGGACGGTACGCGCCGTGGTCAAACTGACATCCAGCTGATCCTTGCTCCACTCACGGCGGAAAAGATCTTCGTAGTAACCGGGATTCGCCAGAATTTCGGTGAACATCTGGTGGAGGGTTTTTCCGAAATGTGCCGCAAGAAGCTCGACCCAGTTTTCAACATCGATTCGGGCAACGATATTTTTACGCTTGCTGATACGGCAATAGCCCTGACGGGCCAGGGACTCGCCCGTGATAATCATACTTTTTTTGGCCATCTTCAAAATCCTTTCGGCCATATGGGCAGTGGAAGACAAACAACTACCGCCCGGGTTACGCCCGCTACGTTTTACACGTCCCTCCCTCTCAAAAGTTCATAGTGAATCTAATCGGCTTCTATATAGGGCAGATCGGACTTACTGTCAATTCGAACTCGCGCAAAAGGGACTAAACATCAAGTAAGTTGACCTTCCCGTCAAACAGTTGTATCATGATCTGAGAATAAGGCGGCATCCTGCCAGGGTGTATCAGCCTTTTCCCGCAAGGAGATCGTCAAGAAAGTTACCCCGTGTAACGCTTCGCAGATCTCCATTTCTTTCAGAGTAGCGCTCGATTCTCGCAGTTCCTGCAGAAACGGGTCGCGGGTCGCTCTGCCCTCTTAAAAACAAAATAGTCCGACCTAAACCAACCTGCAACCGAACGCAGACCACATCCAGTCTAACCCCACTCACTATTCGGTTGAGGTCGGGAAACTTCCACATGTGCGTAACGCCGCTTAATACGGGTCGAAATCCCATCGGCAACCACCTGTTTTACAAGGAGAATTAATTGAGTCCCAGCGTAAAAATTTCAGTAAAAAATCTCTATAAAATTTTTGGCCCACATCCAAAAAAAGCCATGAGCTTGCTCAAACAAGGACTGGACAAAGACGCTATTTTTAAAAAAACCGAAACCACCGTCGGCGTGCAGGATGCCAGTTTCGAAATCTATACCGGCGAGATCTTTGTCATCATGGGGCTCTCAGGGTCGGGCAAGTCAACCATGGTGCGCATGCTCAACCGCCTTATTGAACCGACAACCGGGGAGGTTTTGATTGATGATGAAAATATCATCAGCATGGACAATAACCAGTTGATCAAAATGCGCCGCAAGAAGATGAGCATGGTGTTTCAATCCTTTGCCCTGATGCCACATATGACCGTGTTGCAGAACGCTGCTTTCGGTTTGGAAATGGACGGTATCGACAAAACGACCCGCGAGGCACGCGCCTTACAGGCGCTGGAACAGGTCGGCCTTGAAGCCTGGGCGGCAAGTATGCCGAACGAACTCTCCGGCGGCATGCAGCAGCGGGTTGGCCTGGCACGTGGACTGGCGGTTGATCCCGATATCCTGCTGATGGACGAGGCCTTCTCGGCTCTCGATCCTCTGATCCGCACCGAGATGCAGGATGAATTGCTGAAGTTGCAGGCCAAATCCAAACGCACCATTGTCTTTATCTCGCATGACCTCGATGAGGCGATGCGCATCGGCGACCGAATCGCCATTATGGAGGGGGGCCGCGTAGTTCAGGTCGGCACCCCGGAAGAGATTCTGCAAAATCCGGCCGATGACTATGTGCGCGCCTTCTTCCGTGGCGTTGATCAGACCAACATCCTTTCTGCCGGAGACATCGCCAGCGACTCCCAAGTCACAATTATCGTCACCGACGGTAAGGGAATCCGCCCCGCCTTGCAGCGCCTGATCAAAAATGACCGTGATTACGGCTATGTTCTCGATAGCAATCATCAATTTCAAGGGATCGTCTCGACGGACTCCCTGAGGGAATTGCTCGATCGGCCGGAATATCCTCAAATTCTTGCCAGCGCTTACCTGCCCGATGTGACCCCTGCTCGGATCAGTGATTCGATGCAAGATATTCTGCCCGAAGTTGCCAACCACCCCTGGCCGTTACCGGTCTTAGATGAAACTGGCAAATATCAGGGCGCCGTCTCCAAGAACCTGTTTCTGCGCACCCTGCACCGTACCGAACAGGCTGAAACCGAAACCGCAGAATAACCTAAAACTTAAGAGATAATTCAATGCATATATTTGATTTTACCACTCAACTGATTCCGCTTGATGAATGGGTGCAGTCCGCCGTCGATTGGCTTGTACTTAATTACCGCGAATATTTTCAAATTATCAAGGCGCCGGTCGAGCTAAGTCTCGAAGGGCTGCAATGGCTGTTCGCCAGTGTCCCGCCGTTTGTATTTATCCTGATTTTTGCTGCTCTCGCCTGGCGTTATGCCGGCAAGCGAGTGACCGTTTTTACCATCTTGACCTTCGTGTTGATCGGTTATCTCGGGCTTTGGGACTACACCATGACCACGCTGGCGATGGTAATCTGCGCCGTGGTTTTCTGTGCGGTGGTCGGGATTCCCCTCGGCATCATGGCGGGTCGAAGTGACCGTTTTGAGATGTATCTGCGCCCCTGTCTCGATGTCATGCAGACCACCCCGCCCTTCGTCTATCTGGTACCAGTGGTGATGTTGTTCAGTATCGGCACCGTCTCAGGAATCCTGGCGACCATTGTGTTTGCCCTGCCGCCGATCATCCGCCTGACCAGCCTCGGTATTCGCCAGGTTCACCCCGAACTGGTCGAAGCTGCGATCGCCTTTGGCGCCACCCCCTGGCAGGTCTTGCGCAAAGTCCAGTTCCCGCTCGCCATGCCCTCGGTCATGGCCGGGCTCAACCAGACGATCATGATGGCCCTGTCGATGGTCGTTATCGCCGCATTGATCGGCGCTGGAGGTCTGGGAAATCCGGTGGTTCAAGGTTTGAACACCCTGGAGATCGGCCTGGCCACCATCGGCGGCCTGGCGATTGTGCTGCTAGCGATGGTCCTGGATCGGATCACCCAGGGTATAGGTAAGAGATAACTTATAAGTTCAATTCACACCTCACTCTAAAAAAGGAAAAAACATGAAACGAATTATGCTCGTCCTGTTACTTCTGTCATTTACAATCCCCGCGTTTGCGGTAAACCAACTGCCCGGCAAGGGGGTCAAGGTCCAACCGGCCAGAGCGACCTGGAACACCGGCTACTTTCAGGAAGCCCTGGTACGTGAAGGCCTGAAGGAGCTTGGCTACAAGGTTGAAAAACCCAAAGACTTAACCAATCCGCTTTTTTACCAATCTCTCGCACTGGGCGACCTCGACTACTGGACCAACGGCTGGTTCCCGGTCCACAATGGTCAGTTACCGAAGAACTTCTATGAAAAGGCCGAAAAGGTAGGTTATGTCGTTAAAGCCGGCGGGCTCCAAGGCTACCTAGTTTCGAAAAAGGAAGTTGATAAATTCAATATCAAATCACTCGCAGATTTCAAACGCCCCGAAGTCAAGGCGGCCTTTGATGCCAACGGCGACGGCAAAGCCGATCTAACCGCCTGCCCCGCCGGTTGGGGTTGTGAAGGGACGATCGCCCACCACATGAAGGTCTATGGCCTTGAGGATGACATCAACCTGATCAAAGCCGCCTACTCGGCAAGCATGGCCGATGCTCTGGCGCGGTACAATGCTGGCAAACCGGCATTCTTCTATACCTGGGCACCAAACTGGACCGTCTTCAAATTCAAGCCCGGCAAAGATGTCATGTGGATCAACGTGCCCGAGATCAACCCGACTGAAGCGCAAAAACCGATGGTCGATCGCCTGACCGTCAGTGGTGTCGATGGCGCGGTCAGCGATCCAATCAAACTCGGGTTTGTGGTCGCCGACATCCGGATAGTCGCCAACAAGAATTTTTTAGCCAAGAACCCTGCGGCGAAAGAATTTTTTAAGGTCTTTACCCTGCCATTGGGTGACATTAACGAGCAAAACACCAAGATGCAGAACGGCGAAAAGTCGCAGAAAGATATCGAGCGCCACGTAAAAGAGTGGATCAAAAAGAATCAGAGTACCTGGGATGCATGGCTGGCAGCAGCGCGTAACGCCGCTTAAGTAAAACGCTGATAAAACCAAACCGGCCGAAGGACAAAATCCTCCGGCCGGTTTTTTTTTGAAAGGAAAGTTTCAATGCAAGAACCATGGGTTCACCAGATTCAGAATCAGGTCAACACCCTGGAAAAACTCGAAACCTATATCAATGTCTCTGACGGTGAAAAGGAGGCGATCCGGTCTTTAAACACCAAATGGGGGACCACCCCTTATTTTGCCTCATTGATGGACAGGGACGATCCAAACTGCCCGATACGCATGCAGGTGATTCCTTCGATGCAGGAAAAGGTCAATGAATTCGGCATGGATGATTACCTGATGTTCAAGGAGAACCGTGATACCACCGAGGTTCGCCCCGACAGCATCGCACGGCAGTACACCGACCGTATCGCCTTTACCGTCATCCAGGAATGCGGCATCTACTGCCGTCACTGTTTCCGTAAAGAGCTGGTCGTCGATCAGGATCTACAGCTGCGCTTTGATGTTGAAGAAGGCCTGGCCTGGATTCGCGAACACGAGGAGATCCGCGACGTGCTGATCACCGGAGGCGATCCCCTGCTGCTGCCAGATGATAAATTGGGATACCTGATCAGCAGCCTGCGCACCATCCCCCATATTCAGATGATCCGCATCGGCTCACGCCTGCCGATCGTTCTGCCGCAACGGATTACCGAGGGCCTGAAAAAAGCGATCGGCGGATTTCATAAGGTGCCGGTCTGGATCAATACCCAATGCAACCACCCCAAGGAAATTACCGCTGAGACTGAAAAAGCCGTGTTTGACCTGATGAGTTGCGGCATCAACGTCGGAAATCAGGCGGTGCTGCTAAAGGGGATAAACGATGACGTGCCGACCTTCAAAGAGCTGCATCAGAAACTATTGCGCACCCGGATCCGTCCCTATTACCTGTTCTACTGCGAAGCGGCTCCGGGGATCGATCATTTTCGCACCCCGGTCGAAAAAGGAGCCGAACTGATCCGTGACGCCCTGCGCGGTCACACCACCGGTCTGGCCCAGCCGATGTACGTGCTGGCGACCAATATCGGCAAAATTCCGCTGATGCCGAACTATTCGATTACGGATAAAAACGACAAGGAATACACGCTGACGAACCATAAGGGGGAAACCACCCGAATTCCGAATATTTTGGAGAGTTAAAAAGGAGGGGCTTCCCCAAAACTTAACTGAGGATAGAGGCGGAGCAAGCGCCCCGGGCATATCGAGGTCTTTTTCAAACACACCAGCAACCACCTAGCTTAGCCAGAAAATTTCAGGCAACGACGGAGGCCCACACAAGGGTTGTCCTGGTCGAGATCATAAGACCAGATCAGGATGTACGAATAACGACCCGCAAGCTGGGCGCCCTGCTTCATGCCGGGTGCGGTGGAATCTCACCGCACTATTCCATCAGAAGGAGAAGCAATTTGCACTTAATCAATAAACCGCAACCGCTCATCATGACCAATAAACTGGTGTTGGCAACTGACCTTGACGGTACCTTGCTCGCAGGAACCCAAGAAACGCGACGACGGATCCGCGACCTGTTCAGTGGTGGTTTGGCGGGAGCGAAATTGATTTATGTCTCCGGCCGCGGCTTAGAGTCGATCATCCCGCTGCTCAGCGATTCGACGCTGCCGCAGCCCGACTACATTATTGCTGATGTCGGCGCGACGGTTATGCATGGCGACCTGAGCCCGGTCGATCCGCTCCACCATGACATCGCCGCCCGCTGGCCCGGTTCGCAATATGTCCTGCAGCAGCTCGCCAAGTTTCCGCTGTTGCATCGACAAACGGTGCCCCAGGAGCGACGCTGCTCGTTTTTCGTTAATGAGGGCGGGATCAGCGACGAATTACGCGCGGCGGTTGAGGACCTTGATTGCGACCTGCTCTTTTCCGCAAACCGCTATCTCGACGTCCTGCCGCGGGGCGTCAATAAAGGCGCCACACTGCAACAGCTTGCCGAGAGCGAAGGCTTTGACCTGGATTCAGTCGTTGTCGCCGGTGACACCTTAAACGACCTCTCCATGTACACCAGCGGCTTTCGCGGAGTGGTCGTCGGTGGCGCCGAACCCGCGTTGATTGAGCGGGTGCGCAAAATGCCGCGCGTCTATATTGCCACGGAGCAAGGTTGCGGTGGAATCCTGGCCGGGCTGGCACACCATGGAACCCAGATTGAAAGTACGCGCAAGGCTCAACGCCTGATGGATGAGCGCGGCGAAGCCGAACTGGTCATGGTCTATCACCGGCCGCCATTTGACGAGGTGGTTAAAGATGGGGTGGTTCTACAGAAACGGCCAAAAAGTCCCAATGGCATCATTCCGACGCTGCTCGGTTTTTTTGCCGGTGCGCGCCACGGCTCGTGGGTGGCCTGGTCGCTGCAGGCCAGTCGCGCCCCCAAAGGTTTCATTCAGCATGTCGCGGTTGACAGCAAGCGCTACCCGAACCTGCAAGTCGCCCGGATTGCGCTGACAGAAGAGGATGTCGATCTCTTTTACAAGAAATTTTCGAAGGAGGCGTTCTGGCCGATTATTTTCACCTTTCCGAGCATTGCAAAATTTAATCAGGCCCACTGGGAACGCTACCTTGACGTGAACCGCATCTTCGCCGAGCAGGCGGCACAAGAAGCCGCCGAAGGGGCGATTATCTGGATTCATGATTATAATTTGTGGATGGTCCCGGCGTTTTTGCGGCCACTGCGGCCGGACCTGCGTATCGCTTTTTTCCACCACACCGCCTTCCCCTCCAGCGACGTATTCAACATTCTCCCCTGGCGACGCGAGATCATTGGCAGCCTGCTACAGTGTGATTATGTCGGCTTTCATATCCCTCGCTATGTCGAAAACTTCGTCGATGCGGTGCGTTCCTACTCACCGCTTGAGGTCCTCGAAACAATCTCCTGCGCGCCGGCGTTTGTGACCTACGGATGCGCCCTGGGCGTCGATTCAATGACCTCGGCCATCGAGGTTTCCGGTCGTCGCGTGGCACTGGGAGCCCATCCTGTAGGGATTGATGTCGGGGTCATCGCAGAAATCGTCAAGAAGCCCGCCGTGCAGAAGAAGATCACCAGCATCAAGGCGTTGCTAGGCGGCGTCAAGGGGATCGTTTCGATCGAACGGCTGGACTACGTCAAGGGGTCCCTCGAAAAACTGCAAGCCTTCGAACATCTGCTCGAGGATCACCCGGAACTGCGCGGTAGCGTTACCCTGCTCAATATCATCACGCCTGCAGCCCCCGGCATGGAGATTTATGAAAGCCTGCGAATTGAGGTCGATCGGATCGTTGGCCGCATCAATGGCCGTTTCGCAACCATTGAGTGGACACCCGTGCACTATTTCTATCGCTCCCTCCCTTACGCAGAGGTCATTGCGCACTACGCGGCCTGCGATGTTGCCTGGATCACGCCACTGCGAGACGGGCTTAATCTGGTGGCCAAGGAATATGTCGCCACAAAAAGCGTCACCGAAACTCCTGGGGTTCTGGTTCTTTCAGAATTTGCCGGCGCAGCAGTCGAACTGCATGGGGCGCTGCTGACCAATCCCTACGATGCCGACTCTATGTCGAAAACCCTCCATCAAGCACTCACTATGGGTGCGGATGAGATGACCTATCGTTGCCAACGGATGGCCGCCATCGTCACCGAAAACGACGTGGTGAACTGGGGTGAAAAATTTATGCAAGCCGTGCGGAGCGTCTGATGACCGAACGCGAAACTGATCTTGTCGTTGTCGGGATGGCCTATTTTGAGGTCTTTGTCCCACCTCACCAACGCCCACCCGCAGGGGAAGAGCTGTTCGTTGACGGCATACAACTGGCCTTGGGTGGAGCGCTCAACAGTGCGACGGTCGCTGCTGCCCTCGGATTGCAGGTCTGCCTGTGCGTCCCGCTGGGACAGGGCATCGTTGATCAAGCGGTGGTGCTGCTGGCAAAACGTCTGGGGATCAGGCTCGAACCACTCGCGGCGAGCGATAACCCGGCCATTTCGCTGGTCTTCTCCAATTCAAGTGACCGCTCTTTCGTGAGCACGAGCGAGTTTGAGGTTCTGACCAAGGTTAAGCAGCTCCCCAAAAGTCGCTGGATACACGTGCCGGGCCTGGAAGAGGCTGATCGACTTGAAGAGCCTCTGGCGCAAGCACGGCGGGATGGGGCACGAATTTCAGTCAGTGGCAGTTGGAGCCCAGGCCGACTGGACCAGCTTGCCAGGCGCAACAGCCCCGCCTGGGATCTGCTGGTTCTCAACGAGAAAGAAGCGCTGAGGGCCTGTAGCGATGTCGCCACGGCACCACAGCGTTTGGCCGGTGCAGCAGATTCGGTGCTGGTCACCCTCGCGGCCAACGGTGTTTGCGGCGGACTTGAGGGAACGGCGATACAAAACCGGGCAGTGAAAACCCTGGTCCTTGATCCAACCGGAGCCGGCGACGCCTTCTGTGGCGGTGTGATTGCAGGTCTGCTGCGCGGTGCCACACCCAAGGCAGCGGTAGAGCTCGGTACCGATGCGGCGGCACGAATTCTAAAGCAAACTGGTGGTCTGATCACGGATCCCAGCATTATGGCTGACTTAAGCGAAGGGACTTTATGCAAACCTTAAGTATATTGGGGGGCGGTAGCGCCTACACCCCGGGGCTGCTGCAGGCGTTAATTCTGCACGCAGCTGAATTGCCGTTGAAAACCGTGCGGCTGTACGATACCGATGTCGACCGGCTGGCGATTGTCGCACGACTCACCAGCGCCATGGCCCGCAACGCCGGGGTCTTTAACGTCGAGGTTGCCGACTCCCTCGAAGCGGCCATTGAAGGGGCGGACCTGATTCTTAACTCAACCCGCCCAGGGGGCCTTAAGGCCCGCCGCATTGATGAAACCCTGCCGCTGGAGTTTGACATTCCCGGCCAGGAGACTGTTGGCCCGGGTGGTTTCTTCTTTGCCCTGCGCTCAGTACCGGAAGCCTTACGCGTCGCGACCAAGGTGAAAGCCCTGGCGCCACAGGCGCTCATCCTCAACTACACCAACCCGAGTAACATTGTGACCCAGGCCCTGGTCGATCAGGGTGGCGTGAAAGTGATCGGTCTCTGCGATCAATCGGATGAAGACCTGCAGGCCATCGTCCAGGCGCTCGGCGCTCAGGCCCCTTATCATTTTCGCTGTAACGGTCTCAACCACGCCACCTGGTACAGCGATATCCTGCTTGATGGTGCCCCGTTAGGGGAAATGTCGGCACCGCTGGTGGCACCGCCGGAGTTCGATGAAGAGCACAAACTGCGCTTTGAATTCTCCCGGCATTTAGCCGAGGAGAATCCCGGGTACTGGCCAAACTCTTATCTGCCCTATTATCTGTTCCCCGCAGCCTTTGTCTCCCAGGCAGAGCGCGTCGGACCGCGCAGCGATGTGGTAGCGGCGTCGCTGGACAGGTACTATGCCCACTTTAAGAGCGAAGGGAAAAGCGCAACGCCGCACCTGCGCACCTATCGCGGTTCGGCGGGATTCGGGGATTTAGCCGTCAATGTGATTCGGGCCCTGGCGTCACCTACCCCCCACGAGCTGGTGCTGAACCTGCCCAACCAGGGGGCGACGCTCGCTTTTGCCGCCGATACGGTCATCGAGACGCGCGTAAGGGTCTCAAGCGACGGGATCGAGCGGCTGGCGGCACCTGATCTGCCTGTCCCTTTTACGGGCCTCGCCACACAGCT
Source organism: Geopsychrobacter electrodiphilus DSM 16401 (assembly GCF_000384395.1). Lineage (NCBI taxonomy): Bacteria > Pseudomonadati > Thermodesulfobacteriota > Desulfuromonadia > Desulfuromonadales > Geopsychrobacteraceae > Geopsychrobacter > Geopsychrobacter electrodiphilus. The sequence continues at coordinate 405,174 of NZ_ARWE01000001.1, read as the reverse complement.
TGAACGCTACCAGCGACTCACCGCGCAAGCCGCGGCAAACGGCAACCCGCAGGCACTGGTCGCCGCGCTGGCCGCTAATCCGCTGGTCGGCGAGGAGGCGATTGCCCGGAGCATGCTGGCCCGTGCCCGAGAAGTCTATGGGGATTTGCTGCCGAGCGCCCTATGAAGACACTCCCCTTACTTGAACGCTTTGACTGGAGTGAATTTGAGCGGGTGGTGATTTTATCCCCCCACCTGGACGACGCCGCGTTGAGCTGCGGTGGCTTACTCCACGCCCTGCGCGATCGGGTCTCAACCCTGGTGGTCAGTGTCAGTTGTGCCACCCCACGCGTTCTGACCAGCAAGGGCAACAGCAAGATTTCACACCGCCGGGGTTACGTCAGTTCTCAGACCCGGCGGCGCGAAGATATCGCAGCCATGCACTCGGTTGACACCGACTTCGTCCATCTCGGCTTTGCCGACGGCATTTATCGTCGCAGCCCATTGACCGGCAAACTGATTTATCTCAGTGCTCGCGAACGCTGGATATCGCCACGCATCGAAGACCTGGCGCACAGCGAGGAGCTCTATCTGGTGCTGCGCCGCCTGTGTCTTAATCTGGGCAAAATTCTGCTCTTGAGCCCTCTGGGTATCGGGCATCATGTTGATCATCAGATCTGCGCGCAAGTGGCGGTTCGCCTGGCTGCGGCTGGGGCCATACTGCTGTTTTACGAAGATTTCCCCTACGTGGCCGATACGCGTATCGGCCGCGGCGACCAGGATAGCCCTCTGCAGGCACTCGCCCGTCTGCAACGGTCCCCCGCCGGGCACTACGCCGTACCGGTTGATGTCGAAGAAAAGCTGGCAGTGCTCCGTCACTATCCCAGTCAGATACCCGCTTTATTTGGCGATGACGTGGGCATGCGTGCCCGTATCCTTGGTCATCAACATAACAATGTGCCGAGCGAGTTTTACTGGCGGGCCAAGGCGCTTGAAACCACCCCCTCGAAGGAGAAATGACCATGTTGACATCAACGAGTTATATGGCTCAAGAAGCGCGCACGGCACCGCAAATGCTGCGTGCAGAAGCCGCACGCTGGCAGCGCGAAGCCACCAGGATTCGCCAATTGGTCGCAGATCGGCCACGGGTGGTGCTGATCGGGCGTGGCAGTTCAGGGAACGTCTGCACCTTTGCCGCCTACCTGTTTACCCTGCAAACCGGACATCAACCGGTTGAGTTTCGACCCTGGCTTACGACACAGCCTCTGCCAGATGCCGACTGGAGTGATGCCGTGGTCTACGCGTTTTCCTATTCGGGGAGATCAACTGATGTCGCTGCGAGCGCCGAATGGCTGAAGAAACGGGGTGCGCTGGTGGTCGCCATTTCAGAAGCTGACGCGGCCGATGCCTATGTGCTGAAATCTGCGCAACATGTGCTGCGCCTGGGCTGCGGTCCTGAGCTCGCCGTACCTGCGACCAAGAGTGTTATCGCCCAATTCTTCATCGCCGCGGCACTGGCTGGATATGAGATTGAGGTGGCGGCAGCACAGCTGGCGGATTGCATGTTGAGCATCGATGCCGCTGGTGTACCCACCAAACTTGCCGAATTTCTAACCGGTGCCCGCACTGTCACCTGGCTGGCACGCGGCCCTTCGGTTGCCGGGGCACTGGATGCCGCGCTGAAGCTGCAGGAGTCCGTCGGCATTCCAGCTTTCGCTTATTCAACCGCCGAATACCTGCACGGCCCGATTGCGGTAGCCAGCCCGCAAGACCGGGTGGTGCTTTTCACAGCGGCCGATGAACCAATGGACAGCCAGGAGGCAGTGACCACCGCCTTGTTGGCGCGTTCGGTGCCTTCTCTCTGTTTAGGCTGTGAGCAGACACCAGCGGCGCACCTGCAAATGCCGTTTCCTGAGGTACGCTGGGCGCGCACTCCACTTTTAGCCTATATCTCACAGCTCACCTGCGTCGCCCTGGCTGAACACTACGGCATCAACCCCGATGAACATCCTGCACTGCGCAAGGTCACGGAAACGCATTGATATTTCGCGCGGCACAAAGCCGCGCATTTTCGTTATGGAGTTCCTGAATATTGGACCCTGTTCAAGCCATTAATTGGCCACCGTTGATCTCGATAACCTGACCCGTCACATAACCGCTCAGACTCGGGCAGGCCAGATAGAGAGCAGTCCCTGCGCAGTCATTTGGCTCGCCAAGGCGCTGCAAGGGGATGCCGACCCGCGTTTTTTCGAGTTTTTCACGGTTAGAAAACAGTTCGTGAAAGGCGGTGTCGATGGTGCCTGGCGAGATCGCGTTGACCCGGATGTTCCGCTCCGCCAGTTCGCGAGCCAGGGAGCGGGTCAAGGTGCTGACAAAGGCCTTGGAGGCGCTGTAGATTGAAGACCCCGGGCTGCCGCCGGTGCGCGCCGAGATGGAACTGACGTTGATAATGCAACCTGCCCCCTGCAGGGTAAAAATGGGGAGCGCAGCGCGGCAGGCCGTAACGACCGAACGGGCATTGAGGGCAAAAACCTGCTCGATAAAATCATCATCCACCTCTTCCAGGGTGCGTCTGGCGATCATACTGCCGGCGTTATTGACCAGGATATCGAGACGCCCGAAATGCGCTATGGCCTTGGCTACGGTGGCCGTAACTTCAGGACTTGAACCAAAATCAGCCTGCAGGCTCAAGGCCTCGCCGCCAGCAGCACAAATCCTTTGAGCCAGCGCTGAGATATCCTGTTTATCGCTGTGATGATAATGAATTGCGACCCTGGCTCCCTGCCGCCAGAAGGCTTCGGCGATCGCCGCGCCGATGCCGCTGCCGCCGCCGGTCACCAACACCACCTTGCCGGAGAGTTCGGCACGGAACAGATCGAAATTTTGTTCAGACATACTCCCTCCAGGGCTCAATTCTCCGCCTCCAAAACCCTTGATATCGCCTTCTCCCAGCCGCGCAACAGCTCTTTCCGCGCCGAGGGGGCAAGCCGCGGCGTGAACAGAGCGTCACCTTGCCAATGCTTTTTGATATCGGCCAACGACGTGAACAGACCGAACTGTACTCCCGCCAGATAAGCCGCGCCCAGTGCGGTTGTTTCGATGACGCGCGGTCGTTCGACCGAAATATCGAGAATATTCGCCAAAAACTGCAGAAACCAGTTATTCGTCACCATCCCGCCATCCACGCGCAAGCTCAGCGATCCTGTCTGGCTGTCACGTTTCATCGCCTCCATCAGATCATAGGTCTGATATCCCACCGATTCGAGGGTGGCGCGCGCAATTTCCGCAATGCCGGTATCGCGCGTCAGACCGAAGATCGCTCCACGGGCGTCAGGGTCCCAGTGAGGCGCGCCCAATCCGGTAAACGCCGGGACAAGATACACGCCACGGTTTGATTCGAGCCCCTGCGCCAGCCCCTCGACCTCACCGGCCGAGCCAATCAATTCAAGCCCGTCGCGAAGCCACTGGATCGCCGCCCCGGCAACAAAAATCGAACCTTCGATGGCGTAACTGGTCTTGCCGGCGATGCGATAGGCGACCGTGGTCAAGAGACGATTCTGCGAACGGAAGGCCTTCTCGCCGGTGTTCATCAAAACAAAACAACCGGTGCCGTAGGTGCTCTTGATCATCCCCGGCTCGATGCAGGCCTGGCCGATGGCAGCGGCCTGCTGATCCCCGGCGATGCCACCAATCGGAATGGCCCGGCCAAAGACACGCGCGTCGGTCGTGCCATAATCGGCGACACAGTCCTTCACCTCGGGGAGCAGTGCAGCAGGGATATTGAACAGTTCGAGCAGTGATTCATCCCATTTTTGTTCATGGATGTTGAACAGCAGGGTTCGAGAAGCATTGGTCGCATCCGTTGCGTGCACCTTCCCTCCAGTCAGCCGCCAGAGCAGAAAGCTGTCGATGGTGCCGAAGGCCAGATCCCCTTTTTCGGCCTTGGCCCGCGCGCCCTCGACATGCCCGAGAATCCAGTTTAACTTAGTACCAGAAAAATAAGGATCGAGGAGCAAGCCGGTCTTTTTAGCGACCTTCGCTTCATGTCCAGACCGTTTAAGCTCGGCACAATATTCAGCGGTGCGGCGATCCTGCCAGACAATCGCGTTGTAAAGCGGTTTGCCGGTTTTACGCTCCCAGATTATGGTGGTTTCGCGCTGAGTGGTGATGCCGATGCCGATGACCTGAATCCCTATCCGCTCGGCCTGTTGCAACGCGTCACGACAGACCGCCAGCACAGATTTCCAGATCTCCTCCGGGTCATGCTCGACCCAGCCATCCCGCGGGTAGATCTGACGAAATTCCTGCTGAGCCCGCGCAACACAGTGTCCGCTCTGGTCAAAAATCATCGCCCGGGAACTGGTCGTCCCCTGATCGATGGCAAGGATATGGCCTTCCCTCATAAGATGCCTCCATCTGAGTCAATTTGTGACATATTAAAGAATATCAAAGCGTTTACCTAATATGTTTCTATATTTGCTAGTATTGCCTAGTTGTCAGGAAAACACCAAATCAGGAGTAATCATGCAACGAAGCCAGTATCTCCAGCACTTAAAAGATGGCAGCAGCTACGACCTGCTGGTCATCGGCGGAGGCGCCACCGGTTGTGGCGTCGCACTGGATGCCGCCAGCCGGGGGCTGAAAGTGGCCCTGGTTGAGAAGAACGACTTCGCCGAAGGGACCAGCAGCCGCAGCACCAAACTGGTCCATGGCGGGGTGCGCTATCTGGAAATGGCGGTCAAAAAACTCGACCGGGTCCAGTACAATCTGGTGAAGGATGGTTTGCGCGAACGCTACACCCTGCTGAAGAACGCACCTCATTTGTCGAACCGGCTGGCGCTGGTTACTCCGCTCTACCGCTGGATCGACGTCCCCTATGTGTTCGCCGGACTCAAGCTCTACGATATCCTGGCGGGAAAACGCAGCGTCGGCCACAGTTGCCTGCTCAGTCGCAAGGAAGTCCTGCGCCGTTTCCCGACGGTAAAGGCCGAAGGGTTGAAGGCCGGGGTCCTCTATTACGACGGCCAGTTTCACGATGCACGCATGGCGCTCTCCCTGGCCCTGACCGCAGCCCAACAGGGTGCCGTAATCGCCAACCATGTGGCAGTCAAAGACCTCATCAAAGACGGGAGCAAAATCTGCGGCGTGCAGCTGTGCGATTCGTTAACTGGGAAAACCTGGCAGGTACGCGCCAAAGGTGTGATCAACGCAACCGGCCCCTTTACCGACCAGATCCGCAGGCTCGACAACCCGCAGGTACCTAAAATTCTGTCGGCCAGCAGCGGGATTCACATCATACTGGATAAGCGCTTCGCCCCACCTGACACCGGGCTGATGATCCCCCAGACTGAAGATGGCCGGGTGCTGTTCGTCCTGCCATGGGAAGATCATGCCCTGGTCGGCACCACTGACGAGCCGGCCGAAATCAGTGAGCACCCCAAGCCCCTTGAAGCTGAAATCGCCTACCTGCTGCGCCATGTGACGCGTTATTTTAACCTCAGCGTTGAGCGCTCGGATGTCAAGGCGGTCTGGTCCGGTTTGCGCCCGCTGGTCTCCGACCCCCAGGCGGTCGATACCGCCCGCCTGGCCCGTGATCATATTCTGGATTTGAGCCCGACCGGCCTGCTGACCATAGCCGGGGGGAAATGGACGACCTACCGCAAGATGGCTGAAGACACTGTGGATCATGCCCTGAAAAACTTCCAGCTGTCGCCAGCCATTCCAGCCTGCCAGACTGAAGGCCTGGCGATTATCGGCGGGGCCACCTATGCCGAAAAGGGAGATTTGGAGCTGAGCAGAAAATATGGTTTTGACACCGATGTCGCCGCCTATCTAAATCGCACCTACGGCGACCAGGCTGAGCATATCGCAATTCTGGCGAAGGAAGACGGCGGCAGACGTCTGGTCGAGAATCATCCGGTACTAGAGGCCGAAGTCCTCTATGCCGTACGCCATGAAATGGCCGAACGAGTCATTGATGTTCTGGCACGGCGCATGCCCCTGGCCCTGCTCGACACCCAGGCTGCACGCACCGCGGCACCACGCGTAATGGAGATCATGCAGACCGAACTCGGCTGGGACGAGCGACGCTGTAAGGAAGAGGAGTTGCTGACAGAAATACGCTTGACTGAAGCACTCTAACCTACAGCCTCGGGTTGAGCACGTACCGCCCAGGGCTCTCTTCTTATGCAGATGAGTGAATGACGCTCCGCCGCAATCGGCGGGGCGTTTTTGGTTCGTCTGCATTTCTTGATTGCAAAAAAACCGCGTTAAGCGCTAATAGCAGGACATCCGTAAGCTCGCCTTTTCCAGGCAAGCCCTCGCTGATTCAGGCGAACATATTTTCCCACTGGAGCTCCACATATATGCCCAACTTACCAGGGTTATCTCGTCGGCTGATCACCGGCAACGAGGACGAATTTGGCCTATACTATCGCGCCCTTAAATTTCCCGGCCGCCGGCGCCAGGTATCAGCGGACCGAAAGCGACAGGAGCTGCTCGCCTCACTGGCTGAGCAGCTGCAGTGGACAGCGGGTGGAACCAAACCACATATCGGCGAGCTCTCCCCCGGATGCCAGCAATGTGTCGCCGGTAACTGGTCCTGTCTGTTTATCAACGCCAGCTGCAACGCCAGCTGTTTTTATTGTCCCACCGCGCAGGACCGGGGTGAAATTCCGGCAACCAACAATCTGTCATTCAGGCACCCCCGGAGCTACACAACTTACCTGAAACGACTCGGTTTCAGCGGGTCCAGCATCAGCGGAGGTGAACCTCTGCTGACCCTGAACCGCACCCTGGCCTTTCTGCGCGCCGCACGCAAGGGACTGGGGAAACATGGTCACCTCTGGATGTACACCAACGGCATCCTGCTGACGCGTGAGATTGCCGGACAACTGGCAGAGGCGGGGCTCGATGAGATCCGTTTTGATATCGGCGCGACGGGCTACAAGTGCCATAAGATTGCCGAGGCCAAAGGGTTGATCCCGGTGATCAGCATTGAGATCCCAGCAGTTCCAGAAGCAGTTTCGACCCTCAAACAGGTCCTGCCGGAGCTGCCAGAACTTGGGGTTAATCACCTCAATCTTCACCAGTTGCGCCTGACCCAGCACAACTTCAGACAGATGAACGAGAGAAACTACACCTTCCTGCATGGCGAAAAGATTACCGTGCTCGATTCAGAACTGGCGGCACTCGAGATTCTCAGCTTTGTTCATCGCACTCAGCTAAACCTGCCAGTCAATTACTGTTCCTTTGTCTTCAAGCATCGCCATCAAAAAGCTGCCGCCCTGCGTCGCGTCGCCCAGTTAGACAAGCGCCCCTGGGAAACGGTCACCCGTGCGGGCTTCATCCGCAAACTCGCCCTCTGCGGGGAAGCGAAACAGCTCCAGCAGCAGGTTGAACTATGGCAGCAGACCGGCCAGGACACCGCGCTCTGGAACCTGTCCACAGCGGCTTCGCGCCTCGAGATATCGCCTCAACTTATCCCGCTGATCCGTTGGCACCGTCTGCGACTCACGGTCAGCTACGCTCAGGTTCAGCTCATGCAGGAAGGCAAGTTGGAACCGGACGAATGGACGATTCCCCTTGACTCTGGAGAGGTCGCGCGCGTCATTCGTCGTGCAGTCTCATCTGAGATATTACTTGGACCAACGGCAACCCGACAGTTTTCCGAAACATGGCTGGCAGAGGTCAGCCCGGCAAACGTCCCAGTCAGCCAGCGTATCTTCGGTAAATGGGAGCATATTCCAGAAGGGTTACAACCCTATTTTTAATCCGAACAGGGCTTAAATTCAGGACGTCCCATGATCTGAAGATTATTCCCCCTGGAGAGAGTTCAGCCACTGGCCGTGCTCGGGTTGGGGGTCCTTTTGATCGGTGCAATGTTGTTTTCGCTCTACCGCAAGCTGCGCGACACGCAAGATCTGGGATAGGGCCCCAGAAACCCGCCTGCAGTGAGATGAGGTATAGTGTCAGTGAGGCATTCACCTTTAAAGGATGACCGAAATGACCACGATGGAATCGATCCGCCAGCTTTATCGTATCGGCCAGGGCCCTTCGAGCAGCCACACCATGGCACCACGGACCGCCGCGCAGCTTTTTCTCAAGCGTCAGCCCAATGCGCCCGGCTACCGTGTGACCCTGTTCAGCAGCCTGGCCGCCACCGGTCGCGGTCATCTGACCGATCAGGCTCTGAATGAAAGCTTCTCTCCCCGGCCTCTGGAGATTGTCTGGTCTCCCGAGCAGCAACTCGCGCTGCACCCCAACGGCATGCGTTTTGAGAGCCTTTCGGCAACCGGAGATGTGCTTGCAAGCTGGGAGGTCTACAGCGTCGGCGGCGGCGCGCTGCTCGATCAGAGCGGACCGATTACCCAGACAACCCAGCCGGTTTATACCCTCACCTTACTGGCCGCAATTCTAAATCAGTGTGAAAAACAGGGAACCTCGCTCGTTGATTATGTTCAGGCCTGCGAGGGGGATGGAATTGAAGAGTATCTGGATCAGATCTGGGCGGCGATGCAGCTCTCCATCACGCGCGGTCTGCAGCAGGAGGGCGCCCTTCCCGGCGGCCTGGGCCTGGCGCGCAAGGCGCGATCCTTCTATCGCAAGGCCTCGCTCTTCGGTCCACATCTGAAACAGAACGGGCTGCTCTGCGCCTACGCCTACGCGGTCGCCGAAGAGAACGCCTGCGGTGGAACCATCGTCACCGCTCCAACCTGCGGCTCCTGCGGGGTGCTCCCCTCGGTGCTGCATTATCTGGATGAGAGCCTCGACTGCAGTCGGCAGGATATTCTGCACGCCCTGGCAGTTGCCGGTCTGATCGGCAATCTGGTCAAGACCAACGCCTCTATCTCCGGCGCCGAGGTCGGCTGTCAGGGGGAGATCGGCACCGCCTGTGCCATGGCGGCGGCGGCGGCGACCAGGCTGCATGGCGGCTCGCTGGCCCAGATCGAATACGCCGCCGAGATGGGGCTGGAACATCACCTCGGCCTGACCTGCGATCCGGTCGGCGGGCTGGTGCAGATACCCTGCATCGAGCGCAACGCCCATGCCGCCTCGCGTGCCCTCAGCTGCTGTCACTTTGCCCTTTTATCCGACGGCCAGCACAAGGTCTCCTTCGACACCATCGTCCGGGTCATGAAAGAGACCGGCCAGGCACTACCGGCCCTCTACCGCGAAACCTCAGGCGCGGGCATCGCCCAGGCCTATGAGCCCTAAACCAGGAGGGCATGACTAAGCCAGAAACAACGCAGACCGACACATCTCTGATCCATCCCGCCTGTGACGTCTGAAGATCCAGCAAAATCACCCATAAACACACACCCTGCCGTTGCGCTGCCCTAAATGAACAAACCAACCTTATGTGCCAATAGTAATTAATTTTTGTACACAGTTAAGAAGTTGACTTGACAGCTCAACAACGCCTGCTACAAATCCTAACAAAAGTACTGCAATCCCGAAAAGCCTAACTTCCCGTGAGGGGGGAACGGAAAGCGGCGGGTCTTTACTTCAAAAACTACGACAAGACGGCTGAGCTACCGAAGGATGATTTTATCTTTGGCGCCCGGCTTTTTTTGTCTGAGGTGGCTTTCCTCGCAAAGTCGGAAGGGGGTTCGATGCCAGTTGGATCATTATTCCCCCTTTAGCCTTGTTTTTTATACCTTCTTTGTCCGCCACACAATGACCTGCGACAGAAATGACGCAGAGTTAAAACTCAAATACTTTCAGGGGGAACTTCCACCCGCAACAGATATTCAACCTAGCCGATCCGAAAGGGGACACCATGAAAATGTCGAAATTTTTGAAAAGGTTACGATGGATATTCTTGCTAACTATTTTTTCTCTCTTTGGTTGTGGTGGCGGCGGCGGGGGTGATTTTGTATGGCCATCAACACCGATTTCTTCAGATGCAACGGTCTTTGGCTCTCTGGCTACGAGTGATATTTCAGATGCAGATGGCTATTACTTCGATCTCTATAAACTCACAATTCCCAGCACGACCGACCTGCTTATCCATTTGGATTCATCAGCCTTTGATACTGTGCTGGTTCTCCTGCAGGGAAGCGCACTCAATGAGCCCAATATGAACAACTGGATCAATCATCTCATTAGTGCGGATATCAACATCGACCCGGTGACCAGGGACACGCAGCTTGTTTTACCGGCTCTGGCCGCAGGGACTTACGTGATCGCTGTCAGCTCTTTCGATCCCGCAACAACCGGAGCCTACACCCTCACATCCTCACCGAATCTATCAAGCATTTCGGCGACCACTGTAACGTACCTGCAATACCGAACCTTTGAAGATCCCACCGCAGACCAGCATCGCGCGTTTATCGATTTGCGAAATAACGGGCAGATGATCCAGGCAACGGACATTCAGAGTGTTGAGCTTTTCGACCCGAATACAACGCAGATTTTTCCAGTAACCCCTGCGCAATTCTACTCAGCGACCTATACGATTGCCGCATGGAACGGAGCAACCACCCAATTCGAATCGATAGCGACAAGTGGTGACTCCGGTTATATTTTCGACCTGTCCAATCACCTGAGTATTACTCCCGGAACATGGACATTTACCGTTCAGCCCGCGACAGGTTCACCTTTTAATTACACTGTAAATTTTCCAGGCCAGACCTCACTCATCCCTGTCACGGCGACAAGTATGGCCTCCCAATGGAATCTTGACGGCAGTCTTACCCTGTCCTGGGCAGAGCCTGCTGATACCTTCGATCAATATCGGGTCTACTTCTCCGATGCCAGTGGCAATGCCATCTTTTATGGTCGGGTCTTGCCGGGAGTCTCCCAGGTCACACTGTCCGCCAGCCTGGTTCAGCAGATCGGTCTAACGGGCCAACTCACATCAGCCACAACCGTGAGCTGGCAGATGCAAACCCGAATCTACAGCGGCACAAGTAATTACGCCCGAAGTGTTTCAAACCCGGTGACCATATCCTGGCCATAATCCTTAAGGAGGGGAACTATCGATTAGCTGGTCGGCAGCCATGAGCGAGGAGAAGCAAGGAGATCCGCTGATCGCAAAGCTGCTTTCCACAAAGTGGGAAGCATTAAACAGTGCAGAATGGACAGAACCTGAAAATTTCAGGCAGACGCTCCATGAGATGAAAGAAGGTGCGAAGTTTGCTCATCCCTTATCCCTGCTCCGCAAACTTCGCACCCGCTCCACCACCGGCGGGTGCGAATAGTAGAAACGCGCGTAGCTGGGATGGGGATACAGGTTTGCGAGATTTTCCTTGCTCATCTTGATCAGGGCCGTCGCCAGATCTTCGGAATTGCCGTGCAGCGCGCAGGCAAAGCGATCGGCTGCGTACTCATCGCGGCGAGACAGACTGCTGAAGAGCGGCGTCAGGGGAAAGGTCAGAATCCCGGAGAGGAAGAAAAGGATCACCAGCCGCGCGTAGAAACTGGCAGAAGAGATTCCAACCAGCAGGGGGAGTGCCGGCCAATCGATGAGGGCATGCGCCAGCCAGCAGTAAAAGAGCGCGATCCCGGCCATCAGGAGCATCCGTTTCAGAATATGCTTCTTCTTCATGTGTCCCAGCTCGTGAGCCAGCACCGCCAGGATCTCCGGCGGCGACAGTTGCGCCAACAGGGTGTCGAAGAGCACCACGCGCTTCTGCTTGCCGATGCCGGTGAAGTAGGCGTTGGAATGGCCGCTGCGCTTTGACGCATCGACTTGCAGCACCTTGCTCACCGACAGGCCCGCCTTGCCCATCATCTCACGGATATTCTCTTCAAGCCCCTCAACCTTAAGCGGCTCGAACTTGAAAAAGAGCGGTTCAATCACGTATGGGGAGATAACCATCATCAACAGGCTGAAGCCGACCACCAACCCCCAGACCCACAACCACCAGCTGGCCGGAGCCGCTTGAATCAGCCAGAACGCGGCCGAGCCGAGCAAAATAAAGAACAGCGTGGATAGCAGCAACGATTTCAACAGATCGACACACCAGAGTTTAAAACTCATCCGGTTGAAGCCGAAGCGGCTTTCGACCTTGAAATGGTTATAGAGGTCGAAGGGGAGATCGAGCAGCATCTTCGCCAGACTCAAAACCACGAAGAAGATAAGTCCGGCCGAGATGAAACTCAGCGTATAAGCGGCCAGCCAGCCGTCGTACCAGACCAGCAGGCCACCATAGACGAAGAGCAGCGTCAGCCCACTGTCAAAGAGGGTCTGCACCAGCGTGACCCGCCCTTTGACCAGGGTATACGCCGAGGATTTGGCCAGAACTTCGGGATCGATCGCCCCTTCGAACTCCGCCGGGACCCGCTGACCATGCTGGTGGAGATGGCGGTTATTGAGCAAGTGCAGCCAGCAGCTGCAGGCGAGAACGGCCAGGTAGAGAAAAATAATGAGTGTTATCATGGAGAGGGATTATACAGAAATCTGCGCCGCCGCCAAGGGGCCATTGCTCCCCTCACCGCAATAAGCCTCTATTCCCCGGTGGTGCTGACCGCCAGCTGGCGCAAACTTGTGACATCCCGTACGGGTGGCGCACCGAACAGGCGGCCGTATTCACGGCTGAACTGGGACGGGCTTTCGTAGCCCACCTGAAACGCTGCGGTAGCCGCGTCCAGGTGGTCCGCCAGCATCAGGCGTCGGGCTTCCTGCAGGCGCAGCTGCTTCTGGTACTGCAGAGGACTTAAGGCGGTCATGGCACGGAAGTGATGATGGAAGGTTGAGGTGCTCATACGCGCCTGTGCCGCAAGATCATCGATACGCAGAGACTGGGTAAAGTTCCCCTTCAGCCAGTCGAGAGCCTTGGCGATCTGATGGCTCTGACTCCCCGTCGCCGCAATCTGGCGCAGACGCGTGCCCTGATCGCCCGTCAGCAGCCGGTAGATAATTTCGCGCTGGATAATAGGCGCGAGGATTGGAATGTCCTCTTCTTCGCCAAGCAGGTCGATCAAACGCAGAAAGGCATTCACCAGCGGCAGCGTCACTTTACCGGTCGCCATACCGCGGCTCGACTGCTGGGTGCGCGGCGGCGGGAGGTGGCTGTCGGCCATGAGCTGGGCAATCTCACGCAGATCAAAAGTCAGCCTGAGCCCCAGGTAAGGTTTCCCCGGACTCGCGTCGACAATCTGCACCACCGTCGGCAGATGCAGGGAGGTGATCAGGTAATGTTGTGAGTCGTACACGTAGGTATCATCGCCAAGCAGGACACGCTTGGCCCCCTGGGCGACCAGACAGATGCTCGGCAGGTACATGCCGGTCATGGGCTCAGTCGGCTCATCACGACGGAACAGCGACAAGCCCGGAACGGCCGAGGTGTGCAACTCCCCCTGCTCGGTCCTTCGGGCAATTCTCTTACCCAGCTCCTTTATCGCAAATTCGGTACGGGCATTTTGATTTTCTTCCATAAGGTCCTATTTTCGCGTCGATTTTTACAATTCAATACTAACCATCCCGGCTTTGGGTTACAACCCCAATCCAGTAAATCAGAAGATCAGGCAAGAATCTGGCAGGATCGGACTACCCGCCCTCAGCCTTTCCTGCGTAGTCTAACAGGGTCATTAAGGAGGGATCAGGGAGATAAGGTATGAATGCCAACAACCTGAGCAAGAGTGTTATTTTTCCCAGCGGCGAAAAATTCACCAGGGACAAATTCAACGGTACGCCCTGGCCGATGGGCTGGGTGATTGCAATTTGCGGGATCGGCAGCCTCATTTCCATGCGCTTGCTCATTCCGGAGTTTAAACATGTTGGTGGAAGGTGCATACCGGCATCGCATCTGCCATGATTTTGACCGGCACGACAGGCTCGTGCCAGCCTCATGGGCATTAACCAGACAATTACCCTACGAAAGACGGAGAAATACGGATGAAAATTGAAGGGAAAATCGCATTCGAGGTCGTGGAGCAAACCCCCGAGCAGGTCATTTCAGAAATGCCGATTCTGGCCGGGGTACTAAATCCCTATGGCGTGGTCAATGCCGGTGCAATCCTGTGGTTTGCGGATATCACCGCCACTCTATTGGTCATGGGACCATCCTCCCGTCCCACCGAAGGCATGGCGGGATTCCCGCTTGCCATTACCCTGAACGCGAACTTTGTCAGCAACCAGAAGGAGGGAACATTCAAAGCCGTCGCGACCTACGTCAAGAAGGGAAAAAAGGTCAATGTCGTGCGAACCATCATCTACGGCAAAAAAGACCGCTTGATTGCCGATGTGACCACCAACCATGTGCCGGCCAAATAGAGTAGACCTGGCGCGAAATAATACCAACGCCGGTTCTGCAGAGGGCTGAAGGAATCTGATGTTAACCTGCGGGGTGAAACGACTATTACGGGATGCTCAATTCTGAATAATAACTGCTGGGAAGGGCAAGAATATGGCCCATCAAAAAGCTTTGTCCGATAGTCTCCTGGTAGGTAAAGAGATAACAGTGGCCCCCATGCACTTCAGGATCTAAAGACCGGTGATCGTATAGACGATTTGCGGGGATCTGGAGTAGGGTGAAGACGTCTGCGCTGCCTTACGCATGCCCTGCTGAAAGGTTTGTGATGAAATCGTCTCTGCTCCTCTTCCTGCTCTTTTTCGCCCTGCTCACCCCGGCAGCTTTTGCCGCAACGGTCACCCCGGATGAACTCCAGACCCTGCAAGGGGGGACGATCCTGGTCAAGGAGGTTCCGGAGGAGGTTAAGGGTTACCAAACCTTCCTCGCCCATGCCGTCATCGCCGCCCCGCTCGCCAAAATCTACAAAGTTTTGATCGATTTTTCGGCCTATCCAGACTTTATGCCGAACGTTGAGAAGGTGGTTGTCCGCGGCGCGGATCAACAGGTGGCACGTCTCGATTATTATCTGGGACTGCCGATGGGGGTAAAGAAACGCTACCGGCTGAAGATGACTTACCAGATCGCGGCGGATAAAGCCGAAATCGGCTGGCAACTGATTCCCTGGCCGGAACTGTCAGCAGCGGAGACCATCCGCGACACGAGCGGTTATTGGCGGCTGACCCCTCTGCCTGGGGATAAGACCTTGGTCGAGTATCGGGTCCGCACCGATCCCGGCGACATTCCTTTCGGCACCGGCTGGATTGTCGATCTGCAGACCAAGGGGAGTTTGCCTGACATCCTTGAGAGTACCCGCAAGCGAGCAATAAAATAGATCTATCTCTTTTTATCCCGGTACAACCTCTACCAAATGACCAACATCCTGGTCATTTGGACCTCTTGTGCCTATTATTTTAGCCAATCACCAATTATTTCTTGAAAATTAGCTAAATGACCAATATAGTGGCCATTAAGTATATTAATGACTATTATTTTGGTCGTTTCATGTTTGGATTGGCGATAATGAAACAACGGACATATTCAAAATACGCAAAAGAAGCCGCCTTATTGCTCGGTCAGCAGATCAAGCTCGGGCGCAAAGAGCGCCACTGGTCTGAGCAGAGCCTTGCAGAAAGAGCCGGTATCTCCAGAGCGACACTCCAGAAGATCGAGGCCGGTGAAATGTCTCCGTCCATCGGGCTGGTCCTTGAAGTCGCCGCACTGGTTGGCGTCCCCCTGTTTGAGCAGAACAGCCGGGCACTTGCAACCAGCATCGAACTGACACAAAGCAAAATTGCTCTTCTCCCTAAACGGATCAGCAACAAAACCAGGGCGGTGGATGATGACTTCTAACCCGCAAAATAAAGCAGCTTTTGTCTGGATATGGCTCCCCGGAGAAATGCAACCGGTGGTCGCCGGTAAGCTTGAAGCGAATAACGGCACAATCCATTTTAACTATGGCAAAAGTTATCTTGATCGGATTAACGACCTAAATCCCGCCATTCCGATTTATGCTCCGGAATTACCTCTGCAAGCCGGGATTTTACCCTTACTCAACGGCCTGGAGATACCAAACTGTATTCGGGATGCCGCGCCCGATGCCTGGGGACGACGCGTTATCATCAACAAGCAATTCGGGCTGAAAGGTCGGAATGCGGATACCGGCAGTCTGGACGAGCTCACCTATCTGCTGGAATCGGGGTCCGATCGGATTGGTGCGCTTGATTTTCAACGCTCCCCCACAGAATTTGTCCCCAGAGTTCCAAATAATGCCAGCCTGGAAGAATTGCAGGAATCGGCCGCACGGGTTGAACAAGGGGTGCCGTTAAGCGCCGAGCTGGATCAGGCGCTCTTCCATGGCAGCTCGATTGGTGGTGCCCGCCCCAAAGCCCAGGTAGAAGATCGGGGCACCAAGTACATTGCTAAATTTTCGTCCAGCAGCGATCTCTACAGTGTCGTCAAAGCCGAATACCTTGCCATGCGCCTGGCTTCCCTTGCCGGATTGAATACCGCTCCCGTCAAGCTGTTCAAGGCGGCTGGAAAGGATATTTTGCTGATTGAGCGCTTCGACCGGATAGCGCTCGAAGCCGGATGGGCTCGGAAATCGATGGTTTCCGCCCTGACCCTGTTTGGCCTCAGCGAGATGATGGCACGTTATGCCAGCTACGAAGACCTTGCCGAAATCATTCGGCATCGCTTTACCCAACCGGGAGAAACCCTTAAAGAGCTTTATGGTCGGCTGGTTTTTAATATCCTGTGTGGCAATACCGATGATCACGCCCGCAATCACGCCGCTTTTTGGGATGGGAAAGAGCTGACCTTAACACCGGCCTATGATATTTGCCCGCAAGGTCGTACCGGCAATGAAGCAACCCAGGCCATGCTCATAACCGGCGCAAACCGGTTCAGTCAGATTAAAACCTGCCTTGCGGCCGCGCACCACTTCTTGCTTTCCCGTCAGGCTGCGGTCGATGCGATTGAGCGAATTGAGTCAGCCATTCGCGACAATTGGGAGAGGGTCTGCGAAGAAGCTGAGCTTAGCCCGGTTGATAAAAACTATCTGTGGGGACGGCAGTTTCTTAATCCGTTTTCGATTGAGTGATGATCTGGAGATTGGGGAATAGGGAAGTGTCCCCATTTCCCTTTTAGGTAGGGCATATCAAGACCAAGTTGTCGGGGCTTGGGACGAGACCGGCGCGGCGAGATAAAGCAATCAAGCAACAACGTCCCCCATTGACACCAGATACCAGCTTAACGGTATTGCGATTGGCGGCCAGAAGCGTGACCGCATCGGCAATGGTGACCCGGCCCCGCTCCCTGGTCATGGCCAGTATCTTTTCGGCCAGCGGTGCCAGCTTCTTCAGTAACTGCTCACGTTCGATCTTGCCGAGCAGGACGTCTTTCTGCTTTTTCAGGCTGGTCAGAAAGAAGCGCATCCAGTCATCCAGGTTTTCCCCTTCGCTCCAGATCTGGTTCTGTGATGCTCGTAACGCCCGGTAATAACCATCCTTGTTTTGCTCCACAATCCGCTCCAGTGAACTGTACGGAACATGGCGATAGCCGCTTTGCATAAGCAGCAGTGTGGTGAGGATAGGGAAAGTCGGCCGATTAAATCCATAATTGGAATTACCCGTAAACATACCCGAAAATATCCTTATTCCTTCTGATGAGGTCTTATCATATTCAAAAGGAGGTCAGTCTCTGCAAGAATTTTCTTGTTGCCAAACATGACCCGTGGCACACTATCAGGTACTGAAAAAGGTATCGAAAGGAGTACGCATATGAATACCATCCCAGCTCAGGAAATTAAGCGGCGCGGCATTGCCGCGGTTGACGGGTTGATCTCGCAGGGTGACGTGCATGTTATCCGTAACAATCGACCCGAGTACGTAGTGCTAACCGAGGCGCGTTACCAGGAACTGGTGGCCGAGGCCGAGGAGGCGTACATGGCGCGGGTCAAGGCATCGCTTGAAGATGTGAAGGCGGGTCGGGTACGCCAATTTGCTTCTGCCGATGAACTGCTGCAGACGCTTGATCACGACGGCGACTGAGCGTGTTCAGTATTACCACCTCGGAAATCTTTCTCCGCCAGGCACGCAAGTTTTTCAGGAAACACCCTGATCTTAAACCGCGCTTTGCGGCAACGGTCAGCGCCCTGCAACAGGACCCCTTTCAGCCGGGCCTCGGCCTTCATCCGCTCACCGGCAAGCTTTCCGGATGCCATGCCGTCAGACTGACCTATTCCTACCGCATAACCCTGACCCTGCTGCTGACCGAAAATGAGATTATCCTGCTCGACATCGGCAGCCATGATGAAGTGTACCGGTAGCCGCATCAACCAGTTGATGGCCTGTGGGCTAAAAATGACCACAAACTGAGAGCAGTTACACCAACAGCGGTCGACAGAATTCCGATAATCTGGATTTTATCGGTCCAATCGTTCGAGATGACCCACATGGAGACGGCGCCCATCCCAAAGTACAAGAAGACCAGCAGTGAAGACGCTGCTCCGGCGTTACGGCTCACCTGCTCCAGCACCAGATTGTTGCTGGGCGGGCGACTCAAACCCAGAGAAAAAGTAACCAGGGTCATCGGGACGGTTAAAGACCAGGGGGCGGGAAAAAGTTTGAGGAGCATAAGGATCCCGCCAAGGAGAATGCCGATAAAGCCCAGCGTCATCACCCTCCCTGACGTGAGGCGGTGGAGCAGACGCGTGCAAAGAAAGGAGCCCGCCATAAAACCCAGGGCGTTGATCGCAAAAAGATAGCCGAAGATCTGTTCAGACAAACCGAATCGGGTGATGTAGATGTCTGCCGACCCGGCAATGAAGGCGAAAAGAGGCATCACGGTCAAGCTGACCATCAGGGCATAAGCCAGATAGCGTCGATTCTGAAACAGGGATAGATATATTTTCACTGTCTCCAAGGCACCGGACGGTGACTTTTCGTGAAGTGTCTCCTGCATCCTGAAGACCCCAATCAGGGCAATCGTCGCGACGCTGGCCTGAAAAACGAAAATCCAATGCCAGGAGAACCAGACGAGCAACCAGCCGCCAATAATCGGGGCAATTGCCGGCGCAAGGGCCATGATAACGCCCATCCAGGCGAGAATCCGCACCCGCTCTTCACTGACATAGATATCCTTGGTCATGGCCAAACTGAGCGTTGCGGCCGCCGCCGCACCCGCCGCTTGCAGCACACGGGAGAGAATCAGGCTGGTAACATTCCCTGACAGTGCACAGAGCAGGGACGCGAAGATGAACAGCGTGATACCGACGAGCAGCGGCGGTTTGCGTCCGAAACGATCAGACAAAGGCCCGTAGATCAGCAGAAACACGCAGTAGCTGATAAAGAATCCGATAAGGGTCAAATTGACCACCGACAGCGGCTGATGCCAGTCTTTTTGCAGCAGGGGGATCGCCGGCAAATACATATCGGTCGATAACGGAGGAAAAGCGGAGAGCAGAACAAGCAGCAAAAATGTACGAGATTTTTTCATAGGCCAATCTTTTACCGGGAATCACCTGAGAAAGGAAACAAATAATCACTCAGCTTTCATTCATCAATCTCTGACTGGCGCTGAAACATAAATAGGAGAAATCCCAGGGAAATCCCAGGGGACGTTGTTGCTTGATTGCTTTATCTCCCCACCGAATACCAGGGTCCCTTTCATTAATACCGAACCTGAGCTGTTTGCCGCGACAAGCAATCACCCTCAGGGAACCTATTGGGTTGACTTTAAATTAAATTTACGTATCTTGAACCCTGACTATTCTCGTCCCATTACAGCCACTACGCACAACTAAACCTTTGGAACCAGCTACTCTTTTGCCCTTACCACTTAGCATCAATCTGAAAAATATATGGAGGTCCCCTTGCGACAAACCATCAACGCAGCACTGATTTTAATCGTTTTCGGAATGCTCACCGGTTGTGGCGGTGGCGGTGGCGGTTCGACCATGCCATCTTATACGGTCAGCACCAGCGCCGGGACGAGCGGCAGCATCAGTCCGACCAGCGCCACGGTCACGGCGAACCAGACCACCAGCTTCACGGTGACGCCGGATACCGGCTACAACATCGATACCGTCAGCGGTTGCGGTGGCTCCCTCTCCGGTTCAACCTACACCACTGGCGCCATCACCGCCGACTGTACCGTCACCGCCAGTTTCATCGCTGCCCCCGTGGCTGCCCCGGTGATCTTCACCGACGGCCAGGCGGCTTCGGTGGTCATCGGCCAGCCCGACTTTACCAGTAACTCAATAGGGCGTACGCAGAGTCTCATCGGCGGAGTTTATGGCAACCCGGATATGGTTAACGGTGCTCTCTACCTAGGGGATTTCGGAAATTCCCGCGTGCTCGGCTTCAACGCCATCCCCTCCAGCGACGGCGCCAATGCCGACTTTGTGCTGGGCGCACCCGACTTCACCTCGGTCGGCTCCCTGTCAAGCGCCCAGACGGTCGCCGACTACAACGGGGCCCTCTACGTCACTGTGTACGGTGACAATAGGATCGCCGTCTACAATACTGTCCCCACCGCGGCTACCAGCGCCCCGAGCGCCGTTACACCGCAGACGCCAGACTTTTACCTCACCGCCAACACGGTCGGCAGCATGAGTAGCCCGGAGAGCCTGGCGGTCGGTGGCGGCAAACTGGTGGTGACGGATTCCAGCAACAACCGCGTCCTGATCTGGAACACCATCCCCACCAGCGACACGGCCCCCGACCTGGTCCTCGGCCAGTCCGACTTCAGCGGCGCCGGCATAAACGCCGGTGGTTCCCCTTCCGCCAGCACACTGAACTACCCCGCAGGCGCCTGGACCGACGGGACACGGCTGGTGGTGCTGGATGAATACAATAACCGCGTCCTGATCTGGAACGCCTTCCCCACCAGCAACGCACAGCCGGCCGACCTGGTCCTCGGCCAGCAGGATTTCACCAGCGTGGCCGCCAATCAGGGTCAAGTAGCCGTCCCAACCGCCAGCACGACGAATGACCCCGTGGACGGCGTCACCGTCAACGGTAACCAGTTGTTCGTGACGGACTCCGGCAATAATCGTGTACTGATCTGGAACAGTTGGCCGACTGTGAACGGTCAGGCCGCCGACGGGGTACTGGGCCAGACCGATTTTGTCTCCCGTGCCGGCGGAACAACCCAAGCGATCATGAATTATCCTACCGGGCTCCATCTGGGCGGCACCCAGCTCATCGTCGGTGACGACGCAAATAGCCGCTATCTGGTCTTCGACGGCCACTTTTAGAGACATCAAAGGCATTTAAGACATAAAAAAGGGACAGGCTACGTATCAAAAAAGTAGCCTGTCCCTTTTTTCCCACTCTCAAGACAAATGTTCTGCGGATGGCTGGCCTGAACCAGTGAGAGCTCGCTAGCAGTCCGTCAGTTGATATTTGTAGCCTGCACCGTAGACCAACTGGGGGACCTTCCTGACAAAAGGATTAACGCTTAAACAGCCGCAGCGCTGCAACTACCTGCCGGCCTGTCGTTCTGTCAAGAACGTCCCCGAAGACTCCATGGACAGTTATGAAGTTACAATTCCCCTATTCCTGGGTTTGAACCACAGAGAACAGGAAATTCCAGAATCTCTTTCTATGCTTTTCGGAGCGGCCGGTTAGTGCCGTTCGGCGTCACGAATCAGCTTCGCGAGCGCCTCGGCGAGTTGCCGGTATCCGGCTGCGTTAGGATGGACGGCATCGCTCTTCAAACTTCTGTCTTTAAGAATGTCGCTTAGGGTGTCCTCAAGATAAGGGAGGCGGTACTCTTCGGCGAGTTCTGCATAAAAGGGAGCTGGCGAAAGGAACAGGCCGAGCTGCGGGACCCCGGCGAGTACTACGTCGGCGCCCTGCTGCCGGCATATTTCGATCATCGCCCGCAGGTTCTGCTTCGCCTGCATAACGTCAAGTCGCTGCAAAAAATCGTTGCCGCCGTGAATCAGGATAACCAGCTGTGGCTGCACCTTCTCCAGCACCCCGGGCAACCGTTGGCGCCCGGCGCTCGAGACTTCTCCCGGAACCCCGGCATTGACCACTCGGACCCCGAGCAACTCTGCCAGCAGCGCCGGATAGCTCTGACCGGCACTTGCCCCGTTGCCATGCGTCAGACTGTCGCCAAAGGCAAGAATCGTCGCGCCGGGCGCCAGCGGACGGATCGTCGGCTTCGCGTCGCAGCTGGCAAACAGCAACAGGAGAGGCAGCAGGGCGAAAAGAGTTGTCAGACGGAATTTCAGCATGGGAGAAAGCATAGCGCACTTGTTACCGGAGGTGTACTCGTAAACGCCCTCAAAAAGGGAAAGGGATACCTCCTTGGATAGGCGCCATTGCCTACCAGCTATGTTGTTTGCTCTGCACAGTACACTTCATATCCTGTGCCAAGAGTGCGGGGGATCATTTGTTTGTAATTGCGGGAGGTTGCCTGTCTTGACGCAGCGCGAGGGGATAACCTGGTGCCGGAAACTTGTGCTGCGGGGAGTTGAGGTGTCTAGCAAATAGTCAAAATTTTGCGACCTGGAATTACGGGCCATTTTCCCCATTTGGAATTCAAAAACAACACAACGTCCACCTTTGACAGTCTCATCGTCAGGGTGGAACCTCTCGTCTTCCTGCAAATACTGCCGAGCTGAAGGCTAGGCGGGATATTCGGCCTATCAGGCAATATTAGTGCCTGAATTTTTAGCGCAACTTCCCTGCTGCAACTCCTGGCTCTGTCGTTCGACTATTAATTTCATGATGGTTTTATTTGCCCGCTTCACGTCCAATTCCACTCTGTGTCGCGAACCGGTCATCCAATCCTTCGCACGATCAGGCAATAATCAAACAGGATCGGTCTATCGGCCTGCGCTCTTTCGGGAGTAGGTTATACTCATCAACAAGAACACTTGGAACAGTTTAAAGGAGAGAAACGATGCAAAAACGTAAATTAGGCAATAGCGGCCTCGAGGTCTCGGCACTCGGTTTGGGCTGCATGGGGATGAGCTTTGGCTATGGTTCTCCCAGAGATAAACAGGAGATGATCGCGCTGATCAGGACTGCGGTAGAGCGCGGCCTGACCTTTTTCGACACCGCCGAGGTCTATGGTCCTTTCATCAACGAGGAGCTGGTCGGCGAAGCGCTGGCGCCGCTGCGCAACAAGGTGGTGATCGCCACCAAGTTCGGCTTCAACACCAACATCGACCCGCGCAACCCCAAGCCGGGGGAATCGGCGTTGAACAGTCGTCCTGAGCATATCAAGGTGGTGGCCGAAGCTTCGCTCAAACGGCTTAAGACCGATCACATCGACCTTTTCTATCAGCACCGCGTCGACCCGGAGGTGCCGATCGAGGAGGTGGCGGGGGCCGTAAAAGAGCTGATCCAGGCCGGCAAGGTCAAACACTTCGGGCTCTCCGAGGCCGGCGTACGGACCATCCGCCGCGCCCACGCCGTGCAACCGGTTACGGCACTGCAGAGCGAATATTCACTCTGGTGGCGCAAGCCGGAAGATGAAATCATCCCGACTCTTGAAGAGCTCGGTATCGGACTGGTCCCCTACAGCCCGCTCGGCAAGGGGTTCCTCACCGGTAAAATCGAAGCGAACGCGACCTTCAGCAGCGACGATTTCAGGAGCAAACTCCCTCGCTTTGCGCCGGAGGCGCTGAAGGCAAATCAGGAGCTGATCGAACTGCTCTTAAAAATTTCAGCCGCGAAAAAGGCCAGCCCGGCCCAGATCGCCTTATCCTGGCTGCTGGCCCAGAAACCCTGGATTGTACCGATTCCGGGAACAACCAAACAGAGCCGACTGGACGAGAACATCGGTGCGGTGACTATCAATCTTACGGCTGATGATCTGCGCGAGATCAACAACTCCGCAGAGAAGGTTAAGATTGAAGGGGCACGATACCCGGAAGCCGTCGAAAAAATGACCGGATTGTAACCAACGAAACATCATAAGGAGCAGAGCATGAAAACGACAAAAGCTTATTCCGCCGCCAGCGCCACCGCTGCGCTGGCCTCAGCAACAATCCAGCGCCGCGAACCGACCGAGCGCGATGTGCAGATCGAAATTCTCTTCTGCGGCGTCTGTCACTCCGACCTGCACACGGTGCGCAACGAGTGGAGCAGCATCATGGCGACAACCTACCCCTGCGTGCCGGGACACGAGATCGTCGGTCGGGTGACCCAGGTCGGCAACAAAGTCTCCAGATACAAAACGGGGGATCTGGTCGGCGTCGGCTGCCTGGTCGATTCCGACCATAGCTGCCCCAGTTGCCAGGCCAACGTCGAGCAGTTCTGCCCGGGGGCGGTCTTCACCTACAATTCCCCGGATAAGCACGGCACCGCGCCGGTCACCTACGGCGGCTACTCCGAGAGCATCGTCGTCGACGAAGGGATGGTGCTCCGTGTTCCCCTCAACCTCGACCTGGCAGGAGTCGCGCCGCTACTCTGCGCCGGCATCACCACCTGGTCGCCGATGCGCCGCTGGGGCGACATCAAGGGGAAAAAAGTCGGTGTGGTCGGGCTCGGCGGGCTGGGTCACATGGGGGTCAAGTTCGCCCACGCCTTCGGCGCCAAGGTCGTGGTCTTCACCACCTCACCAGGCAAGAAGGAAGATGCGCTGCGCCTCGGCGCTGATGAGGTCATAATCTCAACCAACGCCGAAGAGATGAAACAACACGCCGGCAGTTTCAGTTTCATCCTCGACACCATCGCCGCCGAACATGACATCAATGCCTACATCGGCATGCTCGGGCTCGACGGCAACATCACCCTGGTCGGTGCACCAGAGACACCGCTGCCGGTCTCGGCCTTCGCCCTGCTCTCCGGGCGTAAAAGCCTCTCCGGCTCGCTCATCGGCGGGATCAAGGAGACCCAGGAAATGCTCGACTTCTGCGGTGCGCACAACATCACTTCAGATGTCGAAGTGATCCCGATCCAGAAGATCAACGAAGCCTACGAACGCCTGCTCAAGTCAGAGGTAAAGTACCGCTTCTCCATCGATATGGCTTCGTTAAAAGACTGATCGCATATGGTTGAATGATTACAAAATTTAAAGGGCCATCCCAGAGTTTGGGATGGCCCTTTAAATGTCGGATCAACAACACAAAAGAAACTTGCTAACCTGGAATCCAGTAACAGCGTTTCGGCGGCATGACCACCAGAGAGATCGAAGCGGGTATCGCCCTCCTCACCCAGGTCTGTCGCTGAGGCATGGCGACCCCGGACTTCGCCCTTGATCCAGGGCAGATTACCCAGAATTTGCTTCCGAGAGTAGGTCCAGTTATGGATAAAATTATGGGGTCAGATCAGTCGTGACAAACAAACACGGATCAAGCAGGGGGCATACGAAACAGAACATCGAATGCGCATTTCCCCGATGGGTGCAGATGGGCGCATGTTTTCCGGCCCCTCGTGCTTTGCATTCAGGCCAAAGCGGCTTAAGATAGACTGATCTGTCACTCCAGCAACGAACGAGACCCATGCCAAAACAAGCGACCACCCCGACTCCCATTTACATGACCCCGACCTGCGCCCAGCGCCTGCGTGCAGAACTTAAAGAGATTCTCTACACCCTCAGGCCCGAAATGGTAAAGACCGCCGCCTGGGCAGCGAGCAACGGCGACCGCTCGGAGAACGCCGACTACCACTACGCCAAGAAGAAGCTGCGCTGGTTTGACGGGCGGATCCGTTTTTTGACCCAGCGCCTCGAAGCCGCGGCCATCGTCGACCCAGTTGAGCAGGGGGCAATCGCCAAGGGTCGGGTATTGTTCGGCTGTACCGTCACGGTTGAAAACGAAGAGGGGGAAGAGAAGGTCTACAGTATTGTCGGCGCAGATGAATTTGATGCCGCGCGGGGCTACGTCAGCTGGACCTCCCCGATCGGACGCGCCCTGCTCGGCTCCAAAGAAGGCGATGTGATTTCGTTCAACACCCCGGGCGGAAAATCCGAACTCGAAGTAATCCAGGTCGAATACCTGGCCCTGGATTAAACTCCATGCCCCCGGCCGAGCATCTCGGCGGCATCCATCACTACCATAAAGGCGTCAGGATCAGTCTGACGGATGATATCCCGCAGCAGTGAAATGCGCCGCGCCTCTACCGTGACAAAGATCAGGGTTTTCTCCTGATTGCGAAAAAGCCCCGTCCCGGACAACATCGTCCCATGGCGCCCCAACTGTTCAATAAGCTGACGTGCCAGTTCATCAGGTCTGCGGGTGGCGATGTGCACGACCTTTTCGGTCAGAGCGCCGGTCAAAATCATGTCGATACACTTTGAAGTGACATAGATACAGATCAGGCTCCAGAGCGCCGGTTCGATACTGCGAAAAACCAGGGCCGAAGCGCAAACGATCAACAGGTCGAGGGCAAAAATTACCTGTCCCGGCTTGATATTGGTGCGGCTGGACACGATTTTGGCGATGATCGTCGAACCTCCGGCCGAGGCATTCCCCCGCAGAATCAAGCCGACCCCCAGACCGACAACGATCCCACCATAAAGCGTGGCGAGCAGCTGATTATTGCTCACGGCCGGCAGCTTGAGGATCTCAGTAAACAGATCGATCAGCACCGACATCAACAGAATAGCCCCAACCGTGCGCAGCGCAAAGGCACGACCGAGCAGGCGCCAACCAGCCAGCAAAAGCGGCAGATTGATCAGCACCATCAGGCCGCCGATCGGCAGATCAACCACAAAGTGCAAAAGGATCGCCACCCCCGGTGTTCCACCAGTCGCAAT
This sequence comes from Geopsychrobacter electrodiphilus DSM 16401, assembly GCF_000384395.1. NCBI lineage: Bacteria > Pseudomonadati > Thermodesulfobacteriota > Desulfuromonadia > Desulfuromonadales > Geopsychrobacteraceae > Geopsychrobacter > Geopsychrobacter electrodiphilus. Next base: position 378,676 of record NZ_ARWE01000001.1, on the reverse strand, counting down.
CCGATTCGGAGCCAGAAACAACACCACACCCAGCGCCAGCAAGGTTGACCCCAGGCTGATCAAAACCAGGTTACGCAATTCACGCCGCAACATATTCGTCATAAAAATCCCCAAGAGACTCAGCAATACGAGATTCAATCTATTTAGGCCAATAAATCCGTGTAAGGGTAGCATCAGATGTGTATTCATGCAGTTTCAAAAAACAAGGGCCTAACCGTTACCGGCTAAGCCCTTGTTTTTTATGGCGGAGAGGGGGAGATTCGAACTCCCGGAGGGTTGCCCCTCAACAGATTTCGAGTCTGTCACCTTCGACCACTCGGACACCTCTCCAAAGTGTCAATTCTGCTCTTTTGCTATTTTTTTCTGTTCTCTTAAGCGCTTAAAAAACGTACTAAGCTGTTCGCTGCATTGATCTGCCAGAACACCTTCCCTGATATCCACCCGATGATTAAAACGTTCATCCAGCGTCAGGTTATAAAGCGACCCTGCTGCACCAGCCTTGGGGTCACGACAACCATAAACCAGGTACGGGATACGCGCCAAGATGATCCCGCCCATGCACATGACACAGGGTTCGAGGGTCACGTACAGGGTACAATCAATCAGTCGCCAGGACCCAAGCTTTTCAGCCGCTTGACGAATGGCAATGAGCTCGGCGTGAGTCGTTGGATCCTGCGAAGTCTCACGCAGGTTGTGCCCGCGACCGACAATTTCGCCACCATGAACGACAATGGCCCCGATAGGGACCTCAAGCAGAGCCTCAGCTCTACCTGCCTCCACCAGGGCCTCTTGCATAAAGACCTGATCCTGAAATAAAGAAGGATGCATATGGCCCTTATTTTTAAAATGGCGCGCCACGAGAGATTCGAACTCCCGGCCTTCTGATCCGTAGTCAGACGCTCTATCCAGCTGAGCTAGTGGCGCACATAGAAAGACAAGCTTTATCGCTTAACCTGGCGCGATTGTCAACCCTTTTTTGCAGCCTCAGGGGCCGACCGCCGAGTTGCGACAAATCCGTTAAGGGTGAGATTATATCGAGGATGTACAAAGTTATGTGATTTAGGGTTTTTCTCGAACAACCAGCCGGAAAAAAGTTGTTGCTCATTATCACTGATAACAACCTGGGTTGCCGGATTCTCTGTTTCAAGACCACGCGATGTAATTCTATTCCCGGACATAATAAAGTTGGGAAGAAAATTTTTAATCTCGACCTTCAATCCCGATCCGGGAACAACAAAGCTACCACCGACGGAAACCGTATAAACGGCCGAAGAATTATTTTCCTTATCCGTCACCTTAATCTTTACCGCAGACCAGTCAGCTTTGACTTTTTCCGGAACGATTACCTCAAGTTCTGTCTTCTTTTCAACAGTCTTGGTAACAGGAGCATTGGTTTCCTGCTTGCTACATCCGAACAAGAGGACGACAAGTAAAGACAGACTGACAACAAGGTTGAGCATTAAAGCACCTCCTGATGCTGACTTAACCCAAAAAACAGGTCCAACACCTCCAGGACAACCTTAAGAAGGAGACATTTTTGAAAAGACTGGCATAGAGGGGGGGATTCGGCCAAACCTTCATCGCTGTCATGGCGATTCCGGCGTAACCTCACCTGTACTCGCTACCGCGGCCATCCGGGCCGCTCTTCCGGCATTTAGTCAGCGCTCTTTTCACTTCACATCCCCAAGCAGAGGATTTCTGAATAATACTGGCGGAGAGGGGGGGATTCGAACCCCCGGTAGCTTGCGCTACACTCGCTTAGCAGGCGGGCACCATCGGCCTCTCGGTCACCTCTCCGCAAGTCGTATATTCAGTTTTTTTGTTCAAATCCTTGGAACGGTCTACACAAAATTGGCGGAGGAGGTAGGATTTGAACCCACGGTACTTTCGTACAACGGTTTTCAAGACCGCCGCCTTAAGCCACTCGGCCACTCCTCCGTAGCGTTGTAAAACATTCCGAAAAGCGCGCCGACTTTAACGAACATCGGCCCAAAAAGCAAGTAGAAAGGCGTAGCCCGGCACAAACTAATTACTGATTTTCTCCAACCCGCCCATGTAGGGTTTCAGGGCATCGGGAATCAGGATCGAACCATCAGCCTGCTGATAATTCTCCAGGATCGCCAGGAAAGTGCGCCCCACCGCCAACCCTGAGCCATTCAGGGTATGGACCAGCTCAGGTTTCTTGGCACCTTCACGACGAAACCGGATGCTAGCGCGCCGGGCCTGAAAATCCCCGAAAGTTGAACAGGAAGAGATCTCGCGATAACCGTTTTGACCTGGCAGCCAGACCTCGATATCAAAGGTGCGGGCCGCCGAAAACCCGATATCGCCGGTGCAGAGATCAACCACCCTGTATGGCAGCTTCAACAACTGCAAAACCTTTTCAGCATCCGCCAGTAAGCTCTGCAGTTCGGCATCCGAATCTTCGGGGCGGACAAATTTGACCAGCTCGACCTTGTTGAACTGATGCTGCCGAATCAGACCGCGGGTATCGCGTCCATGCGAGCCCGCCTCCTTACGGAAACAGGGGGTGTAGGCGGTGTATTTGAGCGGCAGATCGGCATCATTCAGAATTTCGTCCCGATGGATATTTGTCACCGGCACCTCGGCAGTCGGGATCAGAAAATAATCGACATCCTCGGTATGAAACAGATCCTCTTCAAACTTCGGCAACTGCCCGGTCCCGGTCATGCTGGCGCGATTGACCAGAAACGGTGGCAGGGTTTCGGTGTAGCCATGCACATCCGTATGCAGATCGAGCATAAAGTTGATCAGCGCCCGCTCTAAACGGGCCCCGGCACCACGATAGAGCACAAATCGCGCCCCGGCGATCTTGGTGCCACGTTCGAAATCGAGGATTTCCAGTTTTTCCCCCAGATCCCAGTGCGCCTGGGGTGCAAAATCATAGCTGGGAACTTCTCCCCAGGTGCGGACCTCACGGTTGGCGTTTTCGTCGCGCCCGATGGGACAGTCCTGATGTGGAATATTGGGGATGGTCAAGAGCAACGCCTGCAGCTCTTCCTCGACCAGCCTTAGCTCCTCATCAATCTGCTTGATGCGCGCTGAAACCTCTTTCATCTGCACGATCTCGCTCTGGACCTGGCTTTTATCCCTGGTCTGACCGATCAGGGCCGAAACGCGATTCTTCTCGGCCTTGAGAGCTTCCCCCTCGCCGAGCAGTTCACGGCGGCGCAGATCAAGACCTGTGAACGCTGAAAGATCAACTTCGCCACTCCGATTGGCCAGGGAAGCGGTCGCCGCAGCAAGATTTTCACGCAAATATTTGATGTCGAGCATGAATTATTCCTCCACAAAACGATAATACCGAACCGCAGTAGATAGCATTTCTGCATATCAAGGGTCAAGTTCAGCAAAAGGCGAGAGACATTTGGAGAATTATTTCAATTTCTAAAAACAACAACGCTCAAACGAGTGAGAGATGTGCGGCATGTGCAAGGCGCGCCGCAGGATTTCACCGCAGGCCTAGCAGCGCTAGGTCGAGGATGGAAGCCAAGAAGCAACGTCGCAGATGCGGTGCAGCTCTCACTCGTGATCGTGAGAACCATTAATCCACCATTCTCTATCATCATCAAACCACCACTTCGACGAATCGGTACTCCAGATACTGGAGGCGAGCTGCCTTGCGGCATCGGTTTTGAGCCGTTCAAGGGAAAAGGGGAACCATTCATCAGCGTTACGGTTCCCCAGATCCTTGTGCTCCTTGAGAGCCAGAATCATTTCCAACTGGTCGGCATCATTGGCGATCAGCGCTTCGGGGGTCTGCTTCGCCATAAATTCGGCGAGGGTGGCGCGGTAGTCATCGCCAAAGGGGAGCTGCTCGGCCAGGTCATCGATCGCCTTTTGTTCGTCGACCTTGACATACTTCTTGTTGACATAGTTCAGGTCGCCGGTGCGTGCCTCTGGGAGATCATGAAACAGGCAGAGTTGCATCACCCGCGCGGCATCAACCTGGCCATCAATCTGCGCCAGGGTGTAACCGATGATCGCGGTGCGAAAACTGTGCTCAGCCACAGATTCGGCGCCCGATCCGAGGAATTGAAAACCGGTGCGGGGGGTGCGCTTGAGCATGCCGACTTCAAACAGAAAATTGGCCAGATTCTTCATCATTTATCCTTTCACTTCTCATATTTCACGCCCCACAGTGCAGGATTTCAGCCATGCCAGATAAACACGACTCCGGCCAATATCAGTCCCGCCGAACAGAGGCGCATGCGCCCGAAGGATTCCCCCAGAAACAGAATCCCGATCAGGACCCCGACCAGCAGACTCACCTGCCTTAGCGGGACGGCATAGCTGACCGGTGAAAGTTGCAGGCCGTAGCGGAAGGTGAGGAACGAGGCGAGCATAACCGGTCCCGACAGCATGACCAGTTTGGGACTATGCCGCAGCTCAGCCAAAACCCGTCCACGGTAACAGGGGCGCAACAGATTGAGACTCATGTAACCAAGCATGAAGAGCACCAGGATATAAGTGAAATGGTAAGCGGTATAGCTGGTAACCCCTTGTTTGTCGATGATCGCGCCGAAGGAATAGCAGAGCCCGGCCAGCAAGGCCGCCTGGACCGAACTGTTCCCCAGATTACGAAAGGGGCGCAGCAATTCGCCCAGTTGAAAATAGCGGAGCTGGATGCTGTAGGCTCCGGCCACCATCAGCAGAATCCCCAGAATGCCGGGCAGGGAAAGTCTCTCACCCAAAAGCAGCACCCCCCAGATCGGCACGTAAAGCATCGAGGTCTGGGCCAGGGGATAGGTCATCGACAGGTCCCCCTCGCGGTAGGCCTTGCCGGTAAACCAGTGATAGAGCACAAAGCAGGCAGCCGCACTCCCGGCCAGCAGCAGATAGCGGGGGGACATGGGCGGAAAGGGCCGCCCCGGCAGGAGCATCAGAAAATTCATCAGGATAAAGGCGCAAACGAACATCCACCAGATGAACACCGTCTTGTCACGGCTCTGCTTGACCAGCAGATTCCACAGGGCGTGCATCAGCGCTGAAAAGAGGATCAAAACCAGAGCGAGAGTTTGCATGGCCGGCATTCTAGCCGATGCCCACGGACAAAGAAAGCGCGATTGACAGCACTGGAGGGGTTGGTATGCTTGAATCTGACCGCGAAGGTCATCCTTAACAGAGAGGTTACCATGAGCAAGACACGTATTGAAAAGGACAGCCTCGGCACCATGCAGGTGCCGACCGATGCACTTTACGGAGCCCAGACTGCGCGCGCCGTTGAAAATTTCCCGATTTCAGGCCAGCCGTTACCTCGCCCCCTGCTGTACGCCCTGACGCTGATTAAACAGCAGGCGGCGCTGGTGAATGCCGAGCTCGGGCTGCTCGAAGCGACGCGGGCATCCGCTATTTCTCAGGCCGCTGCCGAAATCCTCAAGGGGATGCACGACTGTCAGTTCCCGGTTGATATTTATCAGACCGGCTCAGGAACCAGCAGTAACATGAACGCTAACGAGGTGATCGCCCACCGCGCCAGCCAACTGCTGAACCACAAATCGGCACGTCCGCTCCACCCCAACGATGAAGTCAACCTGGGACAGTCAAGCAACGATGTCTTCCCCAGCGCCATCCATATCGCCTGCGCGCAGCAGCTTCAGGAGAAGTTGTTCCCGGCCTTACAGCAGCTGGAGACGCAGTTGACGGCAAAATCGGCAGAATTTACCAGCGTCATCAAGATTGGCCGGACCCATCTGCAGGATGCCACCCCGATCACTTTTGGCCAGGTGTTCAGCGGCTATGCGCGTCAGATTAAACTCGCTCAAGAACGCCTGGCCTGTGAATCAACCGGCCTTTACGAGCTGCCGCTGGGCGGAACCGCGGTCGGGACCGGGATTAACACCCACGCCGAATTCGCGGCACGCACCATCGGCCGAATCGCCACGGAGACACGTCTGCCATTTCGCGAAGCGCTCAATCACTTTGAGGCTCAGGCCGCCCGTGATGCGCTGGTGGCGGTAAGTGGCTCACTCAAGTCCTGCGCCGTCAGCCTGTCGAAAATTGCCAACGATATCCGCCTGCTCGGAAGCGGTCCACGCTGTGGTTATGGAGAGTTACAATTGCCTGCGGTGCAGCCGGGGAGCTCGATCATGCCGGGGAAGGTCAACCCGGTGATGGCCGAGAGCCTGATCCAGGTCTGCGCGCGGGTGATCGGCAACGATGCCAGCATCACCCTCTGTGGCCTGGGAGGCTATTTCGAACTGAATACGATGATGCCGCTGATGGCGGCGGCGATGCTGGAGAGTATTGAACTCTTAAGTCGCGCGATCACTTTGTTCGGTGACCGCTGTCTGGCCGGATTGAAGGCTGACCATAAACGCTGTGCTGAGCTGGTGGAGCAAAGTCTGGCCCTGGTGACCTCGCTCGCTCCCGTCATCGGCTACGATCGCGCCGCCGACCTGGCCAAACAGGCCTACCAGGAAGGGAAGACCATTCGTGAGCTGTTGACGGCCGAACAGACCTTGCCGGCAGAGGAGCTGAATCGGCTGCTGGACCCGAAGCAGATGATTTAGAGAGCCTGCAACATCCCCGTACCCAGTTCACGCAGCTGCCAGTTTTTCAGAGCACCCAAACCCTCCAGCTCCGCTCTGCTCTGCGGGTTGGCGCGGGCGACCTGCTCGAGGGTCGCGTTATTGATCAGGACGCCGGGATCAAGAGCCAGCTGTGCAGCGGTTTTTTTACGCCAATCCTTGAGCTGCAGAAACCGCTTGTCGGCGGCGGGGTCCTTTTCACGGCGTTCGACCCGGGGGAAAGCTGGCAGGTCAGCCTCATCCAGCCCTACCCCCTGTTCGACGGCTTGCATCAGAGCCTTACCGTAGCGTTCAACCAGCCGCGGTGAAATCCCTTCAATCGCGACCAGTCCCCGGACCGAACTCGGAGCCTGGGTTGCAAGGTGTAGCAGGCTCGCTGTACCCAACACCTTAAAATGGGGCAGATCGCGACGCTGAGCCTCGGCATTGCGCCACTGAAGCAACTCTTCGAGCAGACCGAGTTGACGCCTGGTCAACTTGCCGGCACCCTTGACCCGCAGGCAAAGCAGCCCGTTCGGCTCGGCAAAACGTGCTTTTTCCAGAAGGGCAAACTCCTCAGCGACCCAATCTCGCCGCCCCATGGCGTGAAGTTTTTCCTCCAGAATCACGACCAGATCCGCCAGATACCGCGTATCACCAGCCGCGTACCTGACCATCTCCGGGCTGATGGGACGGATGGTCCAGTCAGCACGTTGATACTTCTTGTCGACCTCAAGGCCGAAATACTTCCCCAGCACGTCGGCCAGACCGAACTTCGCCTCCCCCAGGAACTGGCTGGAGATCATGGTGTCGAACAGCCCGTAAATCTGAATAGAAAAATCCCGGGCCAGACAACGGATATCATAATCGGCGGCATGAAACAGTTTACGGATGCCGGGGTTCGCCAGCACCGGACGCAGACTGGAAAGGTCTGCGCCATCCAGCGGATCGAGCAAAATCGTCTGCTCACCGGCAGTAAATTGAAGCAGGCAGACCTTCTCCTGATAGTGATGCATCGAATCGGCTTCAAGATCGACAGCTATCTGAGGAAAAGTCGAAAGTTCGGCAGCCAACTCTTCGACTTCGGCGGTACGGGTCAGTATTTGTGGCAAGGGCATGCGGAATCCAATTCAGTTGATGCTGGAAGATTTTTTCGACGCAGTAATCAGCGTCAGCAATTTTTTATGTGCCCCGTGCAGGGGGAGTTGCATGAGAGCGGCCAGCGGCAACCACTGGCCAGAATGGTCTGCCTGCTCAGCCACAGCCCCTTCAGGTTCAAGCTCGACACGATAAAAGTCGATCTCAAGCCGAAAATGGCTGTAGGTGTGGCGCGCCTGCCCGAGCAGACTTATACCACGCACCGAATAACCACCGGCACAGTAGCGATGAATCTGCTCAACCGGATCTGTCTCGGCCACTTCGAGACCGGGAAACTCCCAAAGGCCTCCGAGAAGTCCTTTGGTCGGGCGACGGCGTACCAGCGCCTTGCCATCGCTGACCAGCAGTAGCGCCAATTCATGCCGCAGGGGAATCGGCTGCTTCAATTTCTTCAGCGGCAGCTGATCAACCAGGTTCAGGCGCCGCGCCTCACACAGCGTTTCAAGCGGGCATTCGGTGCAGCGCGGTCTGCGTGGCAGACAGATAGTCGCCCCCAGATCCATAATCGCCTGGGTGTAATCATGAATCCGCAGTTGCGGGGTCAGGGTTTCAGCCCAGACCCAGAGCTGCTTTTCTGCCTGAACAGACCGCGGCATCTTCTGCAAGGCAAACAAGCGACAGAGAATCCGCCGCACATTGGCATCCAGAATCGGCGCCGGCTGGTCAAAGGCGAGTGCCGAAATTGCCCCTGCCGTCGAACGGCCTATCCCTGGCAACTGCATCAGCTCCGCGACACTGACCGGGAAATGCCCCCCCTGTGCAATCAACTTTTGCGCTGTAGCGTGCAGGTTACGCGCACGCGCATAGTAGCCGAGCCCCGCCCAGAGATCGATAACCTCTTCCAGGGGGGCGGCAGCCAGCGCTTCAAGGGTCGGGAATTTTTCCAAAAAGAGTCGGAAGTAACCGATCACGGCCGCGACGGTGGTCTGTTGCAGCATGATTTCTGCAAGCCAGATACGGTAAGGATCGCGCGTCTGACGCCAGGGGAGGCTGCGACCGGCACGCCCGTACCAGGCGAGCAGACGCGTGGCGACCTCACCCTGCTCAAACCGCCGTTCAGCCAATCTCTGTCATCGCCTTAAGGGTTGTTTCCATCTCTTCACGGGTGCCGATCGAAATGCGCAGGCCGTGTTTAAGCAAGGGCTCGGTAAAGTAACGAACCAGGATCTGACGTTCAAAGAGGCCCTGATAGACCCGCTCGGCATCGAGATCGGGTGGCGTAACAAAAATGAAGTTGGCCTGTGACGGAATAACCCGATAGCCGAGCTCCCGCAGCTGGCTGCTGAACCATTCGCGGGTTTTGCGGATCTTGACCAGATTTTCGACCAGCCAATCCTGATCCAGCAACGCAGCTTCCGCTGCCACCAGCGCCAGCCGATCCAGGTGGTAATGATCCCGGATCTTATCCAGCGCCGCAATCACCTCGGGACGCGCAACCGCCAGGCCAAGTCGCATCCCAGCCAGCGAATAACTTTTGGAAAGGGTGCGGGTGACGATTAGGTTGTCACACTGCTCAACCAGATCCATCGCGCTGCCATCGGCAAAATCGGAATAGGCTTCATCCACCACCAGCACCCCGTCACAACGCCCGGCCAGCTTGCGGATATAGTCATTGGGGAAACGGAAGCCGAGTGGCGCATTAGGGCTGGTCAGAAAGAGGAGTTTCCCCGAGTAACGCTCAGGAAAATCGACCAGTCGAAAATCGTCATCCAGACCAAACTGATCAATCTGCGCCCCCTGAATATCTGACAGAGTGGCATAATAGCTGTAGGAAGGATGCACAAAGGCCATCCTCTCCCCTTCACCGACGAAGGCGCGGATCAGGTTGTTCAACAGTTCGTCTGAACCGTTGGCCATGATCACCCAGGCAGGATCAACCTTAAACAATCGGGCTGCAATTTCGCGCGCTTTTTTGCTCCTGGCATCCGGGTATTTACGTAAATTGGCACCGTCCTTCCCGACCTCGGCCAGAATCGCCTTGGCAACGTCGGGTGAAGGCGGGTAGGGATTTTCATTGGTATTCAGTTTGACCCACTCAGCTTCATTCTCGGGTTGCATCCCCGGAACATAAGCGGCCATCTCAGCGATATTTTTACGCAGGGTCGTCATTTTAAGTATTCCTCTAAAATTTCGTATTCGGTCGTTCGCCTGACCGGAATAAATCCGGCGCTTTGGGCCAGATCAATGATCTCTTCCTGCGACATGCGGAAGGAGATGCCGGCGGCAGCGACCACGTTCTCTTCAAGCATAGTTCCGCCAAGATCGTTAGCGCCGAAAAAGAGTGCCACCTGCGCCATGTTGGCCCCCTGAGTCACCCAACTGGCCTGGATATTATCGATATTATCGAGCACAATCCGCGAGAGCGCCAGCACCTTAAGGTAGTCGACACCGCTCGTGGTTTTTCCACCCAGTTCAGTGTTGTGCGGTTGAAAAGTCCAGGGGATGAAGGCGGTAAAACCTCCGGTTTTTGCTTGAATTGCACGGATCCGGAACAGATGCTCGACGATATCGACCGGGGTTTCGCAACTCCCGAACATCATGGTCGCAGTAGAGCGCATCCCTAACGCGTGCGCCGCTTCCATCACCTCACCCCACTCCTGCCAGCCGATCTTGTTGGGCGAAATGCGCTGACGGACTTCATCGACCAGCACCTCGGCTCCGGCGCCTGGCAGGGATTTAAGCCCGGCGACCTGCAAGCGCCTGAGGGCCTCCGACATGGTCAGGCCCGAGAGTTTGGCAATATGACAGATTTCCGCGGCCGAGAGCGAATGAATCTGCACCTGCGGGAACTGCTGGCGCAACTGACGGAATAACTCCTCGAACCATTCGATCTTCAAGCTCGGGTGCAGGCCGCCCTGCATCAGCAGTTGGGTCCCACCCAGATCGGCCAGCTCCTGGACCTTGGCGAAGATCGTGGCGTAATCGAGCAGATAGGCTTTTTCCGACTCGGCGTCACAGTAAAACGCGCAGAACTTGCACTTCGATTCACAGACGTTGCTGTAGTTGACGTTGCGATCGACAACGAAACTGACCCGGTTACCGGGATGCTTGCGCCGCCGGACCTCATCCGCCAGTCGGCCGAGCTGCAACAGGTCGGCCTCGGTCAACAACCAGAGGGCCTGGTCCCGGCTGAGGGGCTCATCGCTTGCGAGAATATGCTGGATATTTTCAATCATAATTCATTGTACAGGGTATCGCGCTCGACCGGCACCCTCCCCGCCTCGCGGATGAGTAACTGGATCTGCTCCTTCCCGAGCGCCTGTGGCGAATCAGCGCCGGCGTCATGACCGATCTGCTCTTCGACCACCGTGCCATCGAGATCATTGACCCCGAAACAGAGGGAGGTCTGGGCGATTTTCAGCCCCAGCATCACCCAGTAGGCTTTGATATGCTGGAAGTTATCCAGATAGAGCCGACTGATCGCCAGAGTCTTTAAGGCATCGACCCCGCCGACCCCTTTAGCCCCGGGCACTCGGGTATTATCCGGCTGAAAGGCGAGGGGAATGAAGGTTTGAAACCCACCGGTCTTGTCCTGCAGTTCACGCAGCAGGTGCAGGTGCTCGACTCGGTCGTGGTAGCCTTCGAGGTGCCCGAAGAGCATGGTGGCGTTGCTGCGCAGACCGGCCGCATGCACCTTTTCGGTCACCTCCAGCCAGCGTGCGCCGCTGATCTTTTCGGGACAGATCTGGTCCCGCACCTGTTGCCCGAGGATTTCGGCCCCGCCCCCCGGCAGCGAGCCGAGTCCGGCGGACTTAAGCGCTGCGATCACGTCCTCGATACTCAAACCTGAAAGCCGGGAAAAATAATCGATCTCAACCGCGGTAAAGCCCTTGATATGCAGACGGGGATCAACCTGTTTGATGCTGCGCAGCATCTGCAGATAAAACTCAAACGGCAGGTCAGGATGTAGCCCACCGACGGTGTGAATCTCCGTCGCCCCGGCGCTAGAGGCCTCACGGGCTTTTTCGGCAATCTGCTCCAGTGCCAGGGTGTAAACCCCAGGGTCATCAGCTTCTTTGGAGAAGGCGCAGAACTTACAGCGATTGACGCACAGATTGGTGTAATTGATATGTCGGTTGACGTTGAAATAGACCTTATCGCCGTTCTTGCGCTGATTGGCCTCAGCCGCCAGTTCACCGATCGCCAGCAGCTCGCGCGACTCAAACAGCGCCAGGGCTTCAGCGTCGCTGATGCGGGTATTGGATGCGACTTTTTCTTTAATCGTTTTAAACAACATCTTCATCTAACCTTATTTAATCGCCCCAGCGCGTAAAGAGCGCGTGTTCAATCCCGAGTTGATCCAGAATCTTCCCGATCACAAAATCGATCAGCTCCTCGACAGATTGGGGTTTCTGATAAAAGGCCGGCATCGCTGGGAGAATCTGCCCCCCCGCCTGAGAGACCCGCAACAGGTTCTGCAGATGGAGCTGGTTGAAAGGGGTTTCACGCGGGACCAGCAGCAGCTTCTTCTGCTCCTTGAGTGCCACATCGGCGACCCGTTCGAGCAGGTTGTCAGAAAGCCCGGCGGCGAGGCGGCCGAGGGTCCCCATCGAACAGGGACAGATGACAACTGCATCAGGGGCGGAAGAACCACTGGCGATCGGGGCGAAAAAGTCGTCCATCCGATAATTCTGTAAATGGCCCACCGCACCATAATGCAGAAGAAACTGCTTGGCACAAAGGGCGGGATCGACGTCGAGCTGCAATCCGGTCTCAAACGCCAGCACCTGACGTCCGGCATCTGTCAGTAGCAGACTCACTTCTTTCTGCGCGTGGAGCAACTCTTCGATGAGGCGCAGACCGTAAATAGAACCGGACGCTCCGGTTATGCCGACGACTATTCTTTGCATCCTGTTCAAACCACCGCATCCACTAAGGCGAAAAGGAAGATCGTCACGCTGATATAGCCATTCATATTAAAAAAGGCCGCATCCAGCTGCGACAGATCATCCGGGCTGACCAGACTGTGCTCATAAAGGAGCAGGCCGGCAACCACAAGTACCCCGGAAAAATAGATCCAGCCGAGGCCGCTGCCTGGCAATACCAGCAACAGGAAAAGCAGCATCAGCCCGTGAAAGATCCGCACCAGAAGGAAAGACTTTTCAAGTCCCAGACGCGACGGGATTGAGTGCAGTCCGCGCGCGACGTCAAACTCGTAGTCCTGCAAGGCATAAAAGATATCAAATCCGGCGACCCAGAAGAGCACCGCCAGCGCCAGCGCCACGATCGGCCAGCCCAGACTGCCGCGCAGCGCAATATAGGCCCCGACGGGAGCGGCGGCCAGGCAGAGGCCAAGCACAAGGTGAGCAAAGTGACTGAAACGCTTGCAGTAGGCATAGAGGACAAAAAGTCCAATCGCCACCGGCGCCAGGCTGAAACAGAGCGGGTTGAGCATCCAGGCTGCCAACAAAAAGATTGTCAGTGAACCGAGAATAAACAGCCAGGCCTCAGCGCGTGTGACCTTACCGGCCGGAATATGACGTTCGGCAGTGCGTGGGTTGTCCGCATCAATTTTTGCATCGATGAGACGGTTCAAACCCATGGCGCCGCTGCGGGCACCGACCATCGCCACACAGATCCAGAAGACCTGCGCGAAACCGGGGAGAGCGCCACCTGCGAGGCAGGCGAGCACCACCCCAAACAGGGCGAAGGGGAAGGCGAAGATGGTGTGGGAGAACTTGATCATCTCCAGCAGGGCGCGGATTTTTTCAAAAAGTTGTTCGCGAATCATGACTCTCTGCATCAGATATCCTGAGTCTTCTTTTCGGCCAAAACGACACTCTACACCGGTCAGCTTCAGGCGGCAAGAGTTGCGCCTTCCCTCGAGACAACGCGCCTGTTATAGTCCGGCGATGCCCGAGATTCTCACCCAACATGACCTGCTTTCGCTCTTTCTGCTCAGCTTCTGTGCTTCGACCCTGCTGCCTCTTGGCTCTGAATGGTTGCTGATCGCGCTGCTGCTTAAAGGGAGTTCACCTTTCACGGTAATTCTGGTGGCCAGTGTCGGCAACAGCCTCGGTGCTGTTAGCAGCTATCTGATCGGACTCGGGGGAAGCCGCTGGTTGATCGAAAAATTGCTGCGAATCAGCGTTGAGGCACAGCAGAAAGCCCGGCACTGGTTTCAAATCTACGGTAAATGGGCGCTCCTCTTTTCCTGGTTGCCGGTCGTTGGCGATCCTTTGTGCCTGGTAGCTGGAAGTTTGAAACACCGCTTTGACACTTTTGTGCTCTTTGTCGCCCTGGGGAAGACTGCCCGCTACAGCCTGGTTGCCCTCCTGACCCTGACCGGCCGCAGCCTGTTTTGAGCGTATACAGTGTCTCTTGCCCTCCAGCTAGGCGATCGGGAGTCAAGAAACTTGCGGCCTTTGAAATCTGCAGCAACCGTTTGAGTCACCGTATTTTTAGCTACAGATCAAATTCCGCCCAGATCGGGCAATGATCCGAGGGTCTCTCCATCCCACGTAATTCATAATCGATGCCTGTGGCTCTGCACTTTTCCATCAGGGGGGCCGTTGCCATGATCAGATCGATCCGCAGGCCGCGCTTGGGTTCAGCTTCGAAACCGCGTGAACGGTAGTCAAACCAGCTGAAACGATCATCGATAGCAGGATTTCGTTCTCGGAAGCTGTCGATCAAACCCCAGTCCTTGAGTCCCTGCAGCCACTGCCGTTCTTCGGGGAGAAAGCTACACTTGCCGGTGCGCAACCAGCGTTTGGCGTTGTCGTCCCCGATGCCGATATCCAGATCTTCGGGAGAAATATTCAGATCTCCCATTACCACCAATAGATCCTGAGGATCGGCCTGGGTTTCAAGCCAGTTTTGCAGGTTGGCGTAAAACTTCCGTTTATCTGGAAACTTGGTTGGATGTTCGCGGCTCTCTCCTTGAGGAAAGTAGCCGTTCACCACCCGCAACTGGCGGCCGTCACTCAGCGGATATCTGGCGAGGACAACCCGGCGCTGATGATCTGCCTCCTCTCCGGCAAAACCTTTTTGCACCTGCTCCGGTGTAATCTTTGACATCAATGCCACGCCATAGTGGGTTTTTTGACCGTGAAAGACGACCTGATAACCCAGGTCACCGATCACATCCAGAGGGAAGTCGGGGTCGTTCACCTTGATCTCCTGCAGACCGATAATATCAGGCTGGTGCTTATCGATGAGCGCCTGCAGCTGATGAAAGCGGGCACGCAGTCCATTGACGTTGAATGACACAATTTTCATATTTTCCTTCCTCACGCCTCAGGCCTTTAAGAACGACTCATATAGCCGATGATTTCGGTGATAAATTCGCTGCCATAGCGTTCCAGTTTCGTTTGTCCAACGCCATTGATCCCTAGCAGGTCTGAGTCGCTGGTCGGCAAACTGGCGGCCATTTCGGCGAGGCTGGCATCGCCGAAAACCACGTAGGGTGGAACTCCGTCGCGGTCAGCGATCTTTTTGCGCCGGGCGCGTAGCAGTTGAAAAAGTTGCTCATCATATTCGAGCCCGACAATCTTACGCGCCGGTTTCTTCTTACGCTCGGCCTTTACGCGCGGTCGGCTCAGCTGCAGTTCGATTTCTCCCCGCAACAATGGCCGTGCACTTTCGGTCAGTTTAAGCACCGAATAATTCCCGATATCCTGCTCAAGATAACCAAGGTGGATCAGTTGGCGCAACAGGTGGCTCCAATGCTCCTGACCCTGCTCCTTACCAATCCCCCAGGTTGAAAGTTGTTCGTGCCGCAGGCTGAAGATACGCTCTGTCTTGGCACCGCGCAGCACGTCGATGACATGGCCGATGCCGAAGCGCTGACCAACCCGATAGACACAGGAGAGCGCCTTGCGCGCATCTTCAGTTGCGGCGTAGGTCTCTGGTGGATCGAGGCAGATATCGCAATTTCCGCAATCCGAGGCCATCGGTTCTCCAAAATAACCAAGCAGGGCCCTGCGCCGACAGGAGCCCGCTTCGGCGAAAGAGACCATCGCATTGAGCTTTTGAAGTTCGATCCTTGTCTGATCCTGATTATCGCTTTTTTCGATCAGGCCACGCACTACCGCAATATCGCCATAACCGAACAGCAGCAGGGCCTCGGCGGGCAGGCCGTCTCGCCCGGCACGACCGGTCTCCTGATAATAACTTTCAACATTTTTCGGCAGGTCATAATGCACGACAAACCGCACATTCGGTTTGTCGATCCCCATGCCGAAGGCCACGGTAGCGACCACAATCTGCAGATCATCACGCAGGAATGCGTCCTGCGTGCGGCGCCGGTCATCCGCACTCAATCCTGCATGATAGGCCGCTGCCCGGCAACCATCTTCCTGCAGGCGAGCGGAGATCTCCTCGACCCGTTTGCGACTTAACGCGTAGACAATGCCAGCCTCATCCCGGCGTCCGGAAAGAAATTGTTTGAGCTGCTCATAGGGTCGCTGTTTATCCATCACCGTGTAGCGGATATTCGGTCGATCGAATCCCGCCACGATCTGCAGCGGCCGTTCGAGATGAAGCCGTTGCAAGATGTCCAGTCGGGTCTGTTTTTCAGCGGTAGCGGTCAAAGCGATCCGCGGTACACTAGGGAAGAAATGCTGTAACTTGCCGAGCTGGATATATTCCGGCCGAAAATCATGCCCCCACTGTGAAACACAATGGGCCTCATCGATCGCAAACAACGCGATTTCAAGGGAAGCAAGACGCTCGAGAAAGGACTCGCTCAGGAGCCGCTCAGGCGCGACATAGAGGAGGTCGAGTTCGTCGGCGTGGAGTCGTGCCAAGACCTGATTGGCCTCGTTGGCGGACAGGGATGAATTGTAACAGGCCGCACGCACCCCGTTGGCACAGAGTGCATCGACCTGATCCTTCATCAGTGAGATCAGGGGTGAAACCACGATCCCGACCCCTTTGCGCATCAGGGCCGGGATCTGGTAACAGAGGGACTTTCCGCCACCGGTTGGCATCAGGACAAACGCATCACCACCGGCGACAACCTGCGCAATGATATCTAACTGGTGCTCGCGAAATTGTTGATAGCCAAAAACCTTTTGCAGCAGATTCAGTGCATCCTGTTCTATAACATTCATATAATAACCTTCCCCCCACAAAGTTCATCCCGCTGGATACCCGCCAGTTCAAGTCTTCGCAGCAGTGATTCCGCAAGTCCTGGAGCATGCCGCAGCTGTGGAGCCTGTAGGGCAAGCAGATTCTCCAGGTCTGCCGCCCTGTTTTGCCAGATTCGGCGCGCCGGAATTTTTCGCAGCTGCTGCCGCCATAACGTGCCGGCAAGGATTTCCTCTGGTTCAAGTAAAACCAGCATCTTGAGCCCTTTCAGGTAATCAAAGCTGCGTAATTGATCTGCAACTTCAGATACCGAAATTTGGGCATCATTGACTTTTACAAAATAAAGCCCATAAAAGGCCGCCTCCAATGGCATTGCAATTGAAGTGATAGTAGGAAAATCAATGCCCAATCGTGCGCGGATAAGTTCAAGATTCGCCCTGGCCAGCCAACTGTCTTCCATCGGGAGTGGACCGGCAAGGGTCAGGGGAATGAGCGGTTTATCGACAGCAAAAACCGCTGAAACGTCGATTATGGGACAATCATTTCCGCCACCATACCGACCGGTATAGCATCCGAATGGCCCTTCGTTGATGTTTTTTTCAGTATCAACCCAGCCCTCGATCAGTATCTGAAAAGACGCTGGACATTGTAGCGGCACGGTCTGGCAGTCGGTAAAATTGGCCGGATGGCCTTGAAGCCAGGCACTAAAATGAGCTTCGTCACACCTTGGTGGCAAGCTGGCTGCCGCAGAAAAAATCAAGCCGGGATCTGCTCCCAATAAAATGGCGACTGGCATCTTTTGATGTTGTTCTTGCCACTGCGCTAGATGTGCAGCCCCGCCAGAGCCTGGCAGGACGTTGAGCGTCAGCTGCCGGTCTCCAACGATTCCGATACGGTAGAGTCCGTAATTTTGCGCGGCAGTTTCGGCATCTTGAGTGATGACCACAGCGAGCGTAAAAAAACTCCGCTGCTCTTCGGGCCAGAACCGAATTTTCGGTAGAAAATCTAAATTCAGTCGACCGAGCATACCGCCAAGAACATCGGTATTGGTCTCTTCCACGCTTAAAAAATCAAGGCGCGAGGCAGAATCTCCGGTACCCGCATCCTTAAGAAACTTTTTCAGACAATCACCAAAGTCCGCAAGTTGACAATGACCGAGCGCGGTAGCCATTCTCGATTCGGTACCGAAAAGATTGGTTACCAACTCAACTTCTGAACCTGCAACCTGCTTGAATTGTAACGCCGGGCCTCCCCTCTTGCAGACCCAATCAGTGAGTGCGGCTAACTCAAGACGCCCATCAAAAGGAGATGGGATAAATAGAAGTTCCTTGCGAGAGTACAGACTGGTGGTGAATTTCGTCAGGTTCATTGCCACATCATAGCTGATTCCATCAGGCAACCCACAAAAAAGGGCCCTCCGATTGTCACCGAAGGGCCCTTGAGCATTTTGCTGCGGGAGATCAGAACCCGGCGAGTTTGGCGAGTTCCATTATCGAACCCGGGAAAATCCCAAGGATAAAAACCCCGGCGAGCGCCAGAATAATCGAGATGGTCGCGGGAAGTTCAATGCTAACCCAGGCAAAGTCTTCTTTCGGCTCACGAAAGTACATATAGACGATAACCCGCAGATAGTAATAGAGAGACACCGCGGAGTTCATGACACCAATGACTGCCAACCAGACATAGCCTGCCTTAAGAGCACCGGCAAATACGAAAAACTTAGCTGTGAAGCCGGCTGTTGGCGGGAGTCCCATCAAGGCAAAAAGGAAGATACACAGAGCGACACCGAGGAATGGACGTTTATAGCCAAAGCCGGAAAAGCCTTCAAGGGTAAGATTCTCTTCACCTTTTTTACCGGCAAGGACCAACACCGCAAAGGCTCCGATGTTCATGAAAGTGTATACCAGCATGTAAAACAGAATCGCCGATAGTCCAATCTGATTCCAGGCGACGAGACCAACCAAGGCATATCCTGCGTGAGCGATTGATGAGTAGGCCAGCATCCGTTTAATATTGGTCTGGCTGAGAGCAATAAAGTTCCCGACGATCATCGTCAACACGGCAAGAAGCCAAAAGAGTGCAGAGATATCTGGTTGAATGCTGCTGAGCGCGATGATCGAAATCCTCAGCAGGGCCGCAAAAGCAGCAGCCTTGGGACCCGCACTCATGAAGGCGGTTATCGGAGTCGGGGCACCCTGGTAGACGTCGGGAGCCCACATGTGGAAAGGGGCAGCACCAATCTTGAACAGAAACCCGACCAGCAGCAAGATAGAGCCTGCAATGAGCATCGGATTATCAATAATTGCTGGCATTTCACTGATGTGTTGCGCAATAACCGCTATCTTGGTGGAACCGGAAACACCGTAAAGCAGAGCGACACCGTAGAGTAAAAAGCCGGTGGAGAAGGCACCCAGAAAGAAATATTTAAGACCCGCTTCGTTGGAGCGGACATCTCCTCGGAAAAAGCCTGCAAGCACGTAAAGCGAAACTGACATAACTTCAAGACCAAGGAAGATTGTCATCAGATCTGTGCCTGAAGCCATCCACATCGCGCCTGCCGTACAGAAAAGGATCAGCGGGTAATATTCACCCACCGGATAACCTTCACGATGCAGGTACCCATCCGATATCAGGATCGTCAATACCGCGGCAATAATAAAGATCATGCTGAAGAAGATAGCGAAGTTATCGAGTACTACGCTGCCAGCAAAACCTGCCTGGGGGTGATTCCAGGCTGAAGCCGTCACTATTGCCGTGATCACAAGAGCAACAATACTCATCCAGGCAATATGGGAGGTCCGTCCACGTTTTGAAAAGACCGAGACCAGCAGCAGCAGCATACCAAAGCAGCAGAGGACAACTGACGGCATAATTGCTGCCATGTTCACGTTCTGCGTAGCGATTTGAACCAGATTTTCCATCGAAAGCTCCTTTTGGAACCTAAAGTTTCAGCCGTAATTATTTCAATACAAGAGTCTGAGCGATCACCGGCTGAACTGGTTCAACCACTGCCACCTGCTTCGACTTGACCTGAATCAGAAGTTGCTCAATCGCCGGATTCATCTTCGACAAGAAGGTATTGGGGTAAACACCAATCCAGAAGACAAAAATCAATAAGGGCACCATCAACACGATTTCGCGGATAGAGAGATCTTTAAGTTTTTCATTTGCAGGGTTCGTAATTTTGCCGAACATGACGCGCTGAAACATCCAAAGCATATAGACTGCGGCCAAGATTACCCCGGTTGTCGCAGCAACCGCGTACCAGCGCAAGCCACTCTCGAAAGCCCCGACCAGGGCGAGGAACTCGCCGACAAAACCGTTGGTGCCTGGCAGGCCGATGGAGGAGAAGGTAATGATCATGAAAATTGTGGCAAAGATCGGCATCTTGTGGGCCAGCCCACCAAACTCGGAGATCTGACGGGTGTGACGGCGCTCGTAAATGAACCCGACAATAAGGAAGAGCGCGCCGGTTGAGATACCGTGATTTACCATCTGAATAATGCCGCCCGAAAGTCCTTGCAGGTTGAGAGCAAAGATCCCGAGCATGACGAATCCAAGGTGAGCAACTGAAGAGTAGGCCACCAGTTTTTTGACATCGTCCTGCATCATCGCGACCAGCGAGCCGTAGATAATCCCGATGACGGCCAGTAATGCCAGATAAGGTAAAAAGGTTTGCACTGCCCCAGGAAAGAGGGGGATGGCAAAACGGACAAAGCCATAGGTCCCCATTTTCAGCATGATCGCGGCCAGAATAACTGAACCGGCGGTCGGGGCCTCG
This sequence comes from Geopsychrobacter electrodiphilus DSM 16401, assembly GCF_000384395.1. Lineage (NCBI taxonomy): Bacteria > Pseudomonadati > Thermodesulfobacteriota > Desulfuromonadia > Desulfuromonadales > Geopsychrobacteraceae > Geopsychrobacter > Geopsychrobacter electrodiphilus. The sequence continues at coordinate 358,174 of NZ_ARWE01000001.1, read as the reverse complement.
GTATGGGCATCAGGCAACCAGGTATGAAGCGGAAACATCGGCACCTTGATGGCGAAGCTGACGGCAAAAGCCAGGAACAACCAATGCTGTGCATTGACGGGAATCCCCAGATTGTAAAACTCCTGGATACCGAAGCCTTCCATCGGAGCACCAGAACTGACCGCATAATAATAAATATAGATGATCGCGACCAGCATCAGCAGTGAACCTACGGCGGTGAAGATGAAGAACTTGACCGCGGCGTAGATACGGTTCTTACCACCCCAGATACCGATCATGAAGTACATCGGGATCAGCATCAATTCCCAGAACACGTAGAACAGGAAGAGGTCGAGAGAGACGAAAGCACCGAGCATTGCGGTTTCAAGCAGCAGCAGCAGCGCCATGAAGCCCTTGACGTTTTTGTCGACAGCATTCCAGGTTGAAAGTGTTGCGATCGGCATGATGAAGGTAGTCAACATCACCAGCCATAAACTGATTCCGTCGATGCCGATGTTGTAGTTCATCTTAAAGAAGCTACCGATGCTGATCCACTCGTGAAATTCACGATACTGCATCGCACCTGAAGCGGCAAAAACATCATCGAAAGCCAGCGGCAAACTGATCAGAAATGTGATCAGTGTTACTGCCAGGGCAAAGCTTTTCAGCATCCCTTCGTTGTCGCGCGGGATGAAGAGAAGTATCAACATCCCCAGCAGCGGAAAGAAGGTAATCAAACTAAGTAGATTATGGGCCATGTGGAAACGCTCCTTGTTGCTCTATCTAAGTTCGCTGCCGAACCTTATTTACCGAGGATGTAATAACCGACGATCACAACAACACCAACAACCATGCTCATCATATAATTTTGCAGGAAACCTGACTGGGTATAACGCAAGCCCGATCCAATCCCTTTGACGACCCAGGCGGTGCCATTGACAATACCGTCAACAACGATGACATCGAAACCTTTCCAAAGGAAGGTGCCGATCCGCTTGCAGTTATTGACGAAGACGGCATCGTAGAGTTCATCGATATACCATTTGTTGAACACGGCACGCCAAAGACCTGGGAAGCTGGCAACAAAGCGTGCTGGCAAGCCTGGATTTTTGATGTACATAAACCAGGCGCCCAGAATGCCGACCGTTGCGAGCCCAACAGAAACGCTCATCATGCCAAATTCCAGCGCCTTGGAGTGCGCGAGTTCCGGTTTGATCTCGATCCCGTTAAGGACTTGAGAATGCTCGAAGACCGGGGCGAGGAAATTCTCAAGGTAGTTCGGCATGTGCCCGAACAAGCCGCTCAGGGCATGGGGAACACCTAAGAAGCCCCCAGCTGCTGCCAGGGCGGCGAGAATCATTAGCGGGATGGTGATTGTCAGACCCGATTCCGGGATATGGTCTTTGGCCCGTGGGTCAGTACGTTGCTCACCGAAGAAGGTCATGAAGACAAGACGGAACATATAGAAGGCTGTCATAAGGGCTGCAACCGCACCGACCAGCCACAACATCCAGTGTCCACGTTCACCTGCGAACGACCACCAGAGGATGTCATCCTTAGAGAAGAACCCCGAAAAGAACGGAATACCGGAGATCGCAATGGTTGAAATCAAAAAAGTGATAAAAGTAATCGGCATCTTCTTACGCAAACCACCCATGTTCCGCATGTCCTGTGGATCGTCATGCAGATGAGCGTGATGGTAGCCGTGATGCATCCCATGAATGACCGAACCGGAACCTAAGAACAGGCAGGCCTTGAAGAAAGCATGGGTCATGAGATGAAAGATCCCGGCGGTATAGGCACCGACACCCATGGCAAGAAACATATAGCCAAGTTGAGAGACCGTGGAATATGCGAGGACCCGCTTGATATCGTTCTGAGCCAGACCAATCGTGGCGGCGAAGAGTGCAGTTGCTGCGCCAACTACAGCGATGGTCATCATGGTGTCAGGCGCCATGGAGAAAAGACCGTTCAACCGCGCGATCATGTAGACACCGGCAGTGACCATGGTCGCTGCATGAATGAGCGCCGAGACCGGGGTCGGGCCTTCCATGGCGTCAGGCAACCAGGTAAAGAGCGGGATCTGAGCAGACTTGCCCGTAGCGCCAAGGAAGAAAGCCAGGGTCACAACAGTAACAACAACACCACCGGTTTGAAGCAGGTGAGCATTCTCCGCAATGTCTACAAAGTTGACCGTCCAGACACCTTTGCTCCCGAGGGTCCAGAAAAGGGTCAGCAGACCACACAGAAAGCCGAAGTCACCTATCCGGTTAACGACAAAGGCTTTCTTGGCGGCATCACCGGCACTCTTCTTTTCAAAGTAGTAGCCGATCAACAGATAGGAGCAGAGGCCTACTCCCTCCCAACCGACGAACATCACCAGCACATTGTTACCCAGCACCAGCATCAGCATAGAGAAACAGAAGAGGTTGAGGTAAGCGAAGAAACGGTAAAACCCGGTTTCTCCGTGCATGTAACCGATCGAATAGAGATGGATCAGTGTGCCAACTCCGGTGACGACCATGATCATCAGCGCCGAGAGCGGATCGAGCAGGAAACCCCAATCAATCTGCAGGTTGCCGACGGACATCCAGGACGCGATGACCTGTTGGTGAACCTTTTCGGAATCGTGCAGCAGCGTGTAAAAGTTGCCACAGGAGACCAGAAAGGACAGGAAGATCATCAGGGTACTGATACCACCGATAATCGCCTCGTTCCTGATCTTCTTGCCGAGGAGTCCGTTAAATACGAACCCGACGAGCGGGAAGAATGGGATGAGCCACAGATAGTCGTACATCAAACTCTCCTATTGCTTAAAAACCCGTAGAGCGGGAATCAATTACCATTTCAACATGTTGAAGTCGTCCGAATCGATCGACCCACGGTTGCGGTAAAATGCGATCATCAATGCCAACCCGACCGCAGCTTCTGCCGCAGCAACGGTCATAACAAAGAAGACAAAGATCTGACCGTCCATGTTCTGCAAATGACGCGACAGTGCGATAAAGGTCAGATTGACCGAATTGAGCATCAATTCAATGCACATGAAAATAACAATGGCGTTCTTTCTTGTCAGCACCCCGAAGGTCCCGATAGAGAAGATGATCGCACTCAAAATCAGATAGTGATATACGGTGATCATTGGTTTAGCTCCCCGAATCCATTGCGCTTAGACTTCACGTTTCGACAGAATAACCGCCCCGACAATCGCGACCAGAAGCAGAATGGAGGCGATTTCAAACGGAAGCAGGAAATCAGTAAACATCGCCCTACCGATCAACTCGGTATGACCATAATTATGAATCGTCTGAGTCGTTATCTCGCCAACTTTGCCAGTAGGTACTCCACGCCGGATAAATAAGTTGGTGATGAACAACATCAAAATAGATAGTGCTCCGCCCCAGGCTAACCCGTGAGTGTAACGCTTTTTTACTGCAGTCCCAAGGTTGAGGAGCATGATGACAAACACTATCAACACCATGATCGCACCGGCATAGACCATTATCTGGATTGCGGCCATGAAGGGGGCATCCAGTGTGATGTAGAGCACGGCGAAGCAGATAAAAGTTGTGACCAGACACAGCGCACTGTTGACTGGACTACGCGCCTTGGTCACATAAAATGCAGAAAATATCGCGACCACCGCGAAAAGGTAGAAAAGTATCGATAACATGATGCGCCAGCTCCTTATTTGAGAAGACGTTCTTTGTCGAAAATAAAATCTTCCCGTTTGTAGTTGGCCAACTCATACTTGTCGGACATCTCAATGGCCTCTACCGGGCATGCTTCCACGCAGTATCCGCAAAAAATGCAGCGTAGCAGATCAATTTTGTAAACTTTGGGATACTTCTCGCCCTTCTCGTTTTCCGCCGATTCAACGGTGATACACTTGGCCGGACAAACAGTAGGGCATAGGTAACAGGCAACACATTTCTCACGGGTCTGGGTCGGCACCAAACGGTGGAGGCCTCGAAATCTCGGAGACATGGTAAGCTTCTGCTTCGGGTAATCAACGGTCGTACTGTGCCCCGGAAGCAGGTGCTTGAGTGTAATACTTAGCCCTTTGGCAAACTCTTTAAACATATCTATCCTCGCCTTTTAAAAAGGGTTACTGCCAGAGCAGGATCGCAACTGCAGTTACAACGATGTTCCCGAGCGCCAGGGGAATCATCACTTTCCAGCCCATCTGCATCAACTGGTCGTAGCGCAGACGGGGAAAGGTTGCACGCACCCAGATAAAGAAGAACATGAAGCCGAACACTTTGATCAGGAAGTTGATCCAACCCAGAAAAGGTCCATCCCAACCACCCAGAAACAGGGTGGTAGCAATGGCACCGATCGTGACCATGTTGGCATATTCAGCCATGAAGAAGAGGGCGTACTTCATCGATGAGTATTCCGTACAGAAACCGGAAACAAGTTCAGTCTCCGCCTCCGGCAAGTCGAATGGTGTCCGGTTGATCTCAGCCATGGACCCGACAACAAAGAGCCCGAAGGCCAGCGGCTGGCTGAAAATATACCAGTTGTGCATCCAGCTCGGCAGGGCCTTGATCCCCCAGAGAACTCCCTGTTGGGCCGTAACAATCCCGCTCAGGCTCAGGGTTTCAGAGAGCATGAAGATGGCTACGATCGAAAGGCCCGCGGCCAGTTCGTATGAGATCATCTGGGCTGAAGCACGAATACCGCCAATCAACGAATATTTGCTGTTTGAGGCCAATCCCGCCAGCACGATGCCATAAACACCCAGACCAGCCATCGCAAGGATAAAGAGAATCCCGATGTTCAGATCGGTGATCTGCAGTGGGATCAGGTATGTCACGCCTCCAAAAGTGAGATGATAATCACTGCCGAAGGGGATAACCGCCATTGAGATCAGCGCCGGAGCAAGGATCATCATCGGTGCTAACATGAATGCAAACTTCGATGCTTCATTCGGAATGATATCTTCCTTGAAGAAAAGCTTGATCCCGTCAGCGATCGGTTGCAGCAACCCTTTGTAACCGGTCATTGTAGGTCCGAGACGGGTCTGCATCCGGCCGATTACTTTCCGCTCGACCCAGGTCGCATAGGCTACGATGCCCATCAGCACGCTGAAGGCGACGATGATCTTCACCAACATGGCGGCTGCCCAGAGTGCCGGGGCGTTTGAGAGGCTCAATACTACTGGCGTCATGACCATCCTCTTTCTTAACGTTTTTGGCGATGTGCCGTTACTGCGGGCATGCCCGCAATTCCAGATTCGTTTATTTACTTATTTCTACGGCAATTGAAGCCTGGCCGTTATAAATACGATTCAACTTGAGCGAACCGAAGTGATAGGGTGCAAACAGTACCCCTTTCGGCAGGCGCCGATCAACCTTGGCCTTGGCCGAGATTTCCCCGCCAGCGGCCTTAAGTTTAACCTGCTGGCCATCAACAATCTTAAGCTCGGCAGCATCCTCACGACCAAATTCAATATAGGGTTCAGAGACCACGGACATCGGACCCTTCGCATGCACACTGGTCGTTCCGCTGTGATAAAGAGCACTACCAACAACCAGCTGATATTTAGCTTCAAGTGCCTTGCCGCCCGTGACCGCAACCAGATTTCTGATCTCCGGCACAAGGGTCTCCCCGCCCCAGACATAACCCTGATCGCCGATCATCTCGAGACCGACCATTTCATAGCCAGGCGTTGTTGCAGCCAAAGCCATAAAAGCGGCGGCTTCAGTCGCAGGCACAGCAGCTCCGAACCCAGTCAACAGGGCCTGAAAGATAGCAAAATCTGTTTTTGCCTGGCCAGGAGATTTAATCCCCGGGTGCAAGCGCTGAATGCGCCGTTCGGCATTAGTAAACGTACCGGACTTCTCGGCAAAACTGGCTGCAGGAAGAACCACATCCGCCTTGCTTGCAGTTTCGCTGAGAAAAAGATCCTGCACGACCACGAAGGGGGTTTTGTCTAGAGCTTTTTCAACCAGACCCTTATCCGGATAAGAAACCAGCATATCCTCACCGGTGACATAGAGAGCCTTAAGCTTCCCTTCGCTAGCCGACTTCAACATTCCCGACACGCCGAGCGCACCGGCAGCAGGCAGAATCTGCTGATCGATTGCACCCTGGCTGTTGCTCTTCTCACCGCAGAGGTAAAGACCCGAACCTGAGCGACCGGCAATTCCCGTCAAAAGCGCGAGGTTGGCCGCCGCCAGGCCCAGTTCGCGGCTGTAGGCCGTATAAGGGAGCCCATAGGCGAGCAGGATCGCAGCGTTTTCAGCCGAAACCAATTCTTTGGCGCTCTGTTTGATCGCGTCGGCACTAACACCAGCGGCTGCAGTAACTGCATCAACCGCATAATCAGCCAAGGCTTCCTGCAGTTCCTCCACACCCTGAAGGCCATCAGTTTTGGCCAATTTTTCGTCGAGCAAGAAACGGCACATGGCGTTCAGGATATTAACTTCAAGCCCCGGCTTGTGTTGCAGATTCCGCGCATGGGGCATGCGGGTCAGTTTCCCCTGCTTGTCGCCAATAACGGTCAAATGTGCATTGTTGCGCTTGACGGCCTGATTAACGACCATCCCGAAAACCGGGTGGGTCTCGTAGAAATCGTTGCGGATGGCCAGAATGGCGTTTGCCTTCTCAACCTGAGGGAATGTTGCAGTCGAGGCCTGGAGACCAAGCGTCTCATGCAAACCTTCGGTCACACCTTTATAGCATTCTCCGCCAGAGTGATCGAGGTTGCCGGTACCAACAGCTTTGGCCAGATTTTTTAGCAGGAAAAGCTCTTCATTGGTCAATCGCGCACCACTGATAATGCCTGCGGAACTACCAGCGCTCCGCAACCCTTCAGTGACCTTCTCAAGTGCTTCTTCCCAGCTGGCTTCAACCAATTCACCATCTTTACGAATCAACGGGCTGGTGAGACGCTGGTCGCTGTTGACGTAGGTAGCGCCGAAACGACCACGGATACAGAGATTACCGTCATTTACTCCGGTTTTATCATTAAACCGAATAGTCTGGACTTCGTTGTCTTTGGTCCCAAAGGTCACCGTGCAGCCGTTGCCACAGTACCCACAAACCGAATTAACTTCCTTAAGCTGCCAGGGCCGCGCCTTGAATTTAAATGGACGTGGGAGAATGGCACCAACCGGGCATAAGGAAACGCACTGACCACAAAACTCGCAATTTAGACCGCGATCAAACGCGGTGGCTATTTTGGTTTCAAAACCACGATTAATAAACGAATAAGAACCATAGCCGACGACTTCATCACATACACGAACACACTTTCCGCACAGCACGCAGCGGTTCATGTTGCGTTCGATAAGAGGATTAATCTCATCCTTGGGCAGGTCAAATTTCTCACCGGCAAAGCGGTTGGTCACCACCTCGTATTCGTAAGAGAGATCCTGTAAATCACATTCACCTGCCTTGTCACACACAGGGCAGTCAACCACGTGATTCACCAGCAGGAATTCAAGAACAGTTTTGCGCACCTTGCGGATTTCATCCGACATGGTGGTCACAACCATCCCCGCGGTGACCGGGGTCGTGCAGGAGGGGATCAAGCGCCCTTTCATCTGCTCGACTTCGACCAGACAAACGCGGCATGCGCCGTAAGGGAGAAGTTTCTTGGCGTAGCAGAGAACCGGAATATAAATTCCAGCCTCTTTCGCCGCCTCATAAATCGTGGCGGTTTTGCTTACCTTGACCTCTTTACCGTCAATCGTCAGGTTAACCATTGTGACCTCTTATTAAATCGTAACCCTGTCGGGTCGCCTATTTAATTGCCATGAAGCGGCAGGCATCGTAGCAGGATGTACACTCGGTACAGATATCCTTATCGATGAACGCCACTGTGCCTTTTTCCCAAGTGATCGCACCAACCGGGCAAACCTTGGGACACATACCACACTTCTTACATGCATCTTCGATGACTTCAAAGTGAAGCAGAGGCTTACAGGAGTGCGATGGGCACTCGCCGGTTTTGATATGAGCCTCATACTCATGTCGAAAGTAACGGAGAGTTGACAGAACCGGATTCGGTGCTGTCTGCCCTAGTCCACAAAGCGAACTCTTTTTGATGTCATACGCCATATCTTCGAGCAGTTCGAGATCGCCTTCACGTCCGTTACCCTGAGTAATCCGCTCAAGAATCTCGAGCATGATCTTCAGACCGATGCGACAGGGGATACATTTGCCACAAGATTCGGCGCGTGTGAAGTTAAGAAAGAAACGTGCGATATCAACCATGCAGGTGGTTTCGTCCATGACAACCAGACCACCGGAACCCATCATGGCGCCAGCCTTGATCAGCGAATCGTAGTCAACGATGGCGTCCAGCGCTTCGGTCGGCAAACAACCACCAGAAGGGCCACCAGCCTGTACCGCCTTGAATTTGCGATTATTGAGAATACCACCGCAGACATCGTAAATGACTTCTTTCATCGTGGTCCCAGCCGGGACCTCGACCAGACCGGTATGCTTCACTTTGCCGGTCAGGGCAAAAATCTTGGTTCCTTTGGTCCCTTCGGTCCCGATCGAGCTATACCAGTCGGCACCGTTGTAGAATATGTAGGAGACGTTGGCGAAGGTTTCAACGTTATTAATATTGGTCGGCTTGCCCCAGAGACCACGAACCGCAGGGAATGGAGGACGGGGACGCGACATGCCGCGTTCTCCCTCAATCGACGCCATAAGGGCAGTCTCTTCACCGCAAACAAAGGCGCCGGCACCGGCCTTGATCCGCATATCGAGCGGACGCGGGAAACCAAGAACATTCTTCTCACCTAGATAACCGAGCTCGTAGCAGGTGTCGATAGCCATCTGTAAACGTTTGATCGCCAGCGGATATTCGGCGCGCACATAGACATAAGCAAACGTACAACCGATAGCGTATGCACCGATCATCATCCCTTCAATGAGACCATAGGGATCACCTTCGAGAACAGAGCGGTCCATGAAAGCGCCTGGATCACCCTCGTCGGCATTGCAGATCAGGTATTTTTCGCTGCCAGGAGACCCCTTGGCAAAGGACCACTTGACGCCGGTCGGGAAGCCACCGCCCCCGCGTCCACGCAGACCGGATTTCTTGACCTCTTCGATGACTTCATCCTGCGACATGGTGACCGCTTTTTTGACACCGGTGAACCCACGATGAGAGATAAAGTCCTCAATGCTTTCGGCATCAATGGTTCCGCAACGCGAAAAGATGACGCGCTGCTGCTTCTCGAGGAACTTATGGTAATAGGGACCGGCCACCTTCTTTGCGACCGGTTCATGGGCAAGGATATGCTCGGCAACAATCTGCGGCACCAGTTCCGGCGTCACAAAATCGTAGGTCACGGGTTCTTGCCCCGGGACGCAAACATCGACCAGCACGTCATTGGCGCACAAACCGCGGCATCCGGTGCCGACGACTTCGCAACGCTTACCGACACTGGCTTCAACACCCTGTTTTTCGAACTCAGCCTTAAAGGCATCGCCGACAGCAGCAGCACCGGAGGCGAGGCCACCGGTTCCCGTACAGATCAGAATTTTTAGCTTTTCAGCATTCTCGGCCATAAATCTTCCTCAATGCCTGAACAAAGTCAGGGGAACCCTTCAGTCCATTGCCTGGTATTTTTTGATGACATCGTCCATCTTCTGGACGGTCAAACTGCCGTAGGTTGCATCGTTGACCATAATGACCGGAGCCATACCGCAGGCACCGATGCAAGCAACATACTCAGCGGTAAACTTGACATCTTCTGTGGTCTCGGCATGCTCGATACCGAGGCGGTCCTTCAGTGTTTCAGCAATCCGGCCCGCCCCTTTGACGTGGCAAGCCGTCCCCATACAAACGCGCACTATATATTTACCGCGAGGCTGCAGGTGAAACTGGGCATAAAATGTCAACACACCATAAATCTGGCTAGCATAGACATTCAGACGTTCAGCCGTCAGATGCACCGTCTCCTCAGGAATATATCCGTACGCTTCCTGAATGCCCTGCAGAACTGGCATCAGCGAACCATGCATGTCGATATACTTGTCGATGACGCGATTGGCCGCCGTCAGGTCGATCTCTTCAACTGTTTCCTGCTGAGCAGTTTCAGTCATAGCTTCCTCATTCACCTTCTCTCCCATGAGAGTTAGCGGTCGATTTCCCCGAGCACGATATCGAGGGTCCCGATGGTGGCGATAACGTCGGCAATCAGCGAACCTTGGACCATCTGCGGCAGGGCCTGCAGATTGACAAAGGACGGTGGCCGAATTTTCATTCGGTAAGGGTGGGTTGAACCATCCGAAACGATGTAGTACCCCAGTTCACCTTTTGGCGCCTCAATCCCCACGTAAACTTCACCCGCTTCCGGCTTGAAACCCTCAGAGACAATCTTGAAGTGATGAATCAAACCTTCGATGGTGTTGACGACGTCTTTTTTGGGCGGCAGACAAATCTGCGGGCAATCCGCAAGGACCGGACCGGGCTTCAGCTTGTCAAGACCCTGCAAGATAATGCGAACTGACTGACGCATTTCATCAAGACGAACCTTGTAACGCGCGAAGACATCACCTTCGGTGCGAACCGGCACTTCAAAGTCATATTCAGCATAGTTACAATAGGGCGCGTCGCGTCGCAGATCCCAGTCAACACCTGAACCCCGCAGGGCGGCGCCAGACAGACCGATATCAATCGCATCCTGACCGTTAATCACACCAACATCCATAGTCCGCTTCTGCCAGATTTTATTGCCGGTCAAAAGACCTTCATAGGTCTCAAGGTGGCCGGTCATATCCTCAGCAAATTTCCGAATGATTCCTTCAATCCCGGCGGGCAGATCCTCTGAGAGCCCCCCCACGCGGAAATAGTTCGAGGTCATCCGAGCGCCGGAAACCTTTTCATAGATATCGACTATTTCTTCGCGTTCGCGGAAGCAGTAGAGAAAAACCGTCATCGCACCGATATCGAGGGCGTGGGTGGCCAACCAGACCAGGTGACTCTTGAGCCGAGTTAATTCAGCCATGATCACGCGGATATTATTGGCGCGTTCAGGAATGAGATCCGTGATCCCCAGTAGCTTTTCGACAGCCAGAACATAACCGAGGTTATTGCTCATCGGCGCCAGATAATCGAGACGATCGGTCAGCGGAATTACCTGATGGTAGGTACGATGCTCGGACAACTTTTCGGTGCCCCGGTGCAAAAAACCGATATGTGGCGTTGCCTTAACAACAACTTCGCCATCGAGTTCCAGGATCAGCTGCAGCACGCCATGGGTCGACGGGTGCTGAGGTCCCATATTGATGGTCATCGTTTCGGTTGCCATTTTATGCCTCTTCCGTTAAAGGAATAAATTTAAAGTCAGTATTTTTCAGGAGAGTCGACCCTGATAGGGCTCGCGATCGGGGCCCTGTAACGGATAATCCTTGCGCAGCGGGAAACCCACCCAATCGGCCGGCATCAGGATACGCCGCATGTCGGGATGCCCTTTGAAGGTAATGCCCATCAGGTCCCAGCACTCACGCTCATGCCAGTTCGCGGTCGACCAGACCCCCGAAACGGTATCAACACTGGGGCTCTCTTCCCGAACCAGAACTTTCACCCGCAAGCGCGTCTTGTCGGTGAGGTTATACATGTTGTAAACCACCTCGAAGCGCGGGGTGCGGCCGAGATAATCGACCCCACAAAGATCGCTGAGGAAATTGTAACCACAGTCATCACGCAGAAAGGTGCAGATCTTCACGATCTCGCTCCGCTCTACCGTAACAGTCGTCTCACCACGATACTCGACGTCACCAAGCACCAGAGTGCTAAAATGCTCCTTGAGTTTCTCAACAACTTGTTTACTCATCGTTTCTTCCTGTCCCCGTGTTGACGGGCTCTCTTCAGGCCTCGTTAACAATCTCACCAACGCCGATCGCGTTACCGAAGCTGTTGCGTTCCTTCATGATCTTCTCTTGCAACTTCATCAGACCATAGAGCAGCCCCTCTGGTCTTGGCGGGCAACCGGGAATATACACATCAACCGGCAGAAACTCATCAACACCCTGCACCACGCTGTAGGTGTCAAAAATCCCGCCCGATGAGGCGCAAGCCCCCATAGCGATAACATAACGAGGCTCTGGCATCTGCTCATAAACCGTCTTGATGACCGGCATCATTTTTTTGGTGACAGTCCCGGCAATGATGATGACGTCGGCCTGACGCGGTGAGGCACGAAACAGAATCCCCATGCGGTCGAGGTCAAAACGGGCAGCACCGGTGGCCATCATCTCGATGGCACAGCAGGCCAGACCGAAAGTCATCGGCCACATAGACTTGGCCCGTGACCAGTTCACCAATTTATCGAGGCTCGTGGTTACAAAGCCACTTCCAAGAGTTTTTGACTGCTCTATTCCCATTCCAGAGCTCCTTTTTTCCACACATAAGCGAAGCCGACCAGGAGGATAATAATAAACACTCCCATCTCGACAAACCCAAAAATCCCCAAACGCTTATACATGACCGCCCAGGGATAAAGGAAGACTGCTTCAATATCAAACAGGATAAAGAGCATCGCAATGATATAAAACTTGATCGAGAACCGATCCTGGGCCGTACCGATAAGCGGCATCCCGCACTCATAGGGAGCCAGTTTAATGTCATTCGGCTTGTTTGGCCCGACCAGCCGCGACAGAACAACCACCGCAAGTGCAAAAGCAAAGGCGATTCCGATCAGGACGAGAATCGGCAGATAGCTCTCAAGCATAAAACCCGCTCCTTCAAAAACTTACAATAGACAGAGATTCACCAGACAGAGATGGACCCTCGGCGCGAACGCCACAGCGTCACGAAAATTAGGATAATCCCCCCAACAAGTCAAGGGAAAAATACAGTATACTGTATGCAATAACCATGATTCAGAGTTCTTGCTTAAGCCATGATTTTACAAGGATTTTGAAGTTCAATGAGGACTATTAAGGTATACAATCAGTCTGTTTCGCAGACCAACGCCGAGGCGCTGCTATCGTCAAACACTGTTTGTCTCTTTTCCGGGTAAACAACTTGTTAATGTTGGTCGCGGAGTTTGCGGTCAGCCACGCAACTCTTCCAGTTGTGTCCGGTTATAACGATAGACCTCCCGACAATAATCACAGATCACTTCACCACCACCCTGCTCCTGGATCATCGCATCCAGCTCAACGGCCCCCAATCCTGCCAGGACATCGGCGATCGTCTCGCGGCTACAGGGACAGTTAAACACAAGTTCACTGCGTTGCAGAACGGAAAACGACTGCCCATCCAGGACCTTATGAAGAATCGCGGTCGGCTCGACCCCCTGGCGCAGCAGACTGGTCGTCGGGGGAAATCCGTGCAAATGGTCCACAAGCCGATCAATTGAGAGCTGATCCCCCGGCGGTAATGCCTGTACCATAAACCCACCCGCCGCGGCGATTTCTCCTTGGGCATCCAACTCAACACCGAGTGCGACACAGGAGGGAACCTGCTCGGAATGGGTCAGATACCAGGCAAGATCGTCACCGATCTCGCTGGTCTGTAGCTGCACCATACTGCGATATGGTTCTTTTAAACCGAGATCCTTGATCACATGCAGAAACCCGGCCCGCCCCACGGCACCGGCAACATCAAAGCGACCATTGCGCGGAGGCAGCCCGGCCAGCGGATTTTGGACTTTCCCGCGAATCCCCCCTTTCGCATCGGTCTCGACCATCAACCGACCCAACGGACCATTCCCTTCAACCACCAGCGCCAGACGCTGTCGTCCTTTCAGCAGACTGCTCATCAGTGCCGCACCGGTCAACAGACGGCCCAGTGCCACTTTGGCAGTCAAATCCACCTGCTGACGCCGACAGATCTCTTTGACCAATTGGGTTGTATCGGCAGCGGAGGCACGAAACAACCCGTCTTCAGTAACCACACGTACCAGATGTTCCTGCATAGTTCTCCATCGTTAATCGTTAACTTTTATGATATTCGCTTCGACCCGTCGCATCTGGGCATTGACCTTGCCAGCGCAGACTGCCATCGCTATCCCCTGCACCGCACTGATTTTTGCTTCGCTGATCCCCTTCGCCCTGGCAACGCCAAGGTAATGTTCCATTCAGGGTTCACAGCCCGCTGCCATCGCGGCAGCAAGTCCGACAATGATCGTCGTCTCATCATCCAGGGCAGTATCGGCGCGCACTTGATCGTAAAATTCGCGATATTTCTTTGCGGAATCGGATGTCAACATTTGCGCAATCTCCTCCGATAAACAATCAGGGGGTCAGCTTCTCAAGCTTTTCCCGCTGCCAATCAACCAGGCAGCCCAGATAAACAGGGCAGTCGCCAACAGACCACTAACCCCGAAGGCGAGGGCAAAGCTGATATCTCCCACGCCGAGAATGGCATGACGAAAACCGTCGATCAGATAAAAAAGCGGATTTAGATGCGACAGACCGCCCCAAGGTGCGGGGAGAATTGAAATTGGATAAAAAACGCCCCCCAGATAGATGAGCGGCAGGAGCAGAAAGTTGGTAAACATCGACAAGGTATCGAAGTTTTTGGCATAGAGGGCTGCGATCAACCCGAACTGGGCGAACATAAAGCTCGCCAGCATCGCCATCAATATCGCCAGCAAGGGTGAGGTCCATGGCAGCGTCGCAAACATCGTTGAGATCAGCCAGGTCACCATCCCCACCAGTGCACCGCGCAGCATCGCCGCCAGGGTATAGGCCAGGATGAATTGTGAGGGAGAAACCGGCGTTACCAGCAGATCGACAATTCCGCCAAGATAACGTGACATGAAGAGTGACGACGAACAATTGGCGAACGAATTGTTGATCACCCCCATCAGAACCAGACCCGGGATAACGAACTGGGCATAGCTGAACCCTTCGATCACATGGATCCGCTGACCCAGGGTCGCGCCGAAGATAAATAGATAGAGCGAGGCGGTGATGATCGGTGTCAACAGGGTTTGGGATGAAACCCGCCAGAAGCGCAGGATTTCCTTGCGCAGCAGCGTAAAAAAGGGGAGCCAGGGCAGAAACGTCCCCTGTCCGTTGCCGATGCTCATGGCCGCGTCCCTTCCCCGGTCAGCTGCAGAAAAACCTCTTCGAGCCCACTCTGCTCGGTCTCAAAATCATTGATTCCCAGATGCAAGGCAGAGAGGCGGTGCAGAAGATCTCCAACGCCCTGATCATTCGGCAGACAGAGGATCAACTGGCGGTTATCCCCTTCGAGCCGCGGATGATAGGCTTCTAGTTCCGGCGGAATCGAGGCCAGCGGTCGCTCCAGCCAGAGTTTCAGGGTACGGCGCGACAAGCGTCGGACCAGATCGTGTGTCGGCTCCAGCGCCACCAGTTCACCATGATTCATAATCGCAATCCGGCCACACATTTGCTCGGCTTCTTCGAGGTAATGGGTCGTCAGCAGGATGGTGGTACCGTTATTATTGATCTCACGCACGAACTCCCACAGGCTGTGGCGCAGCTCGACATCAACCCCTGCGGTCGGCTCATCGAGGATCAGGAGTCGGGGCCGGTGAATCAGCGCCTTGGCGATCATGAAGCGCCGCTTCATGCCGCCTGAAAGTTTCAACATTACTTTGTCCAGATGTGGTCCCAGCCCCAGTCGATTGATCAACTCCTGACGCCACTTGGGGTCGTCCTTAACCCCGTAATATCCGGCGTGCAGGCGTAACGCCTGATCGACGGTGAAGAAGTTATCGATGACGATCTCCTGATGAACCACGCCGAGCATCCGTCGGGTCTGACGATACTGACTGTGGTTATCACAGCCAAAAGCTGTAATCCGGCCTGAATCGAGCCGCGTGATCCCGGAAACCATATTGATGGTGGTACTCTTGCCCGCGCCATTCGGCCCGAGCAGGCCGAAGATTTCGCCCTGCTCGATATCGAAACTCAAGTTCTTGACAGCGGGGACGCCACCAAATGCCTTGTTCAAATTTTCAAGGTGAAGTGCTTTTTCCATAGGGCAGACTATACCCTTGCGAAACGCCACTGTGCAAGAGTGGGTATTAGCATTTAAAATCAAAACAAAAAGGAGAATCATTGAGGTTGCACTCTGGCCCCTGACGATTTTGTTCAATCTATGTCAAAATGATACCCATATAAAAATAAGGAGGACAAACAATGCCAATACTAGATCGCATCACCACCGGCGGCGGAGATAAAGGACAAACCAGCCTGGTCGACGGCAGCCGCGTCGCCAAATGCTCAGCGCGCGTCTGCGCCTACGGCACGGTCGATGAACTCAATTCAGTGGTTGGATTGATCCGCTGCGAAGAGTTACCGGATGGGCTGTTTGAAAAAATCTGCCGGATCCAGAACCAGCTGTTTGATCTCGGCAGTGAACTGGCCACGCCACCGGCCGCAAAAGCCAAGATTGACGGCTGGGGACTGGGTGATCAGCAAATCAAACAACTGGAAGACTGGCTGCAGGAGAGCAACAAAAATATCCAACCGGCCAAAAGTTTTATTCTCCCCGGCGGCAGCAAAGCTTCGGCTCTTTTTCATCTGGCGCGCACCGTGACCCGCCGCACCGAACGTGAAGTGGTCAAGCTCCAGCAGACCGAAGCCGTCGAACCGCGTTGCCTGCTCTACCTTAACCGGCTTTCAGACCTGTTTTTTGTCTGGGCGCGACTGTGCAATGATGAGGGTCGGGATGATCTGTTGTGGAAGCGGCAGAGTTAATTCATGGATGGAAACCCACTAACGGACACTATAACTACCGTCAGCACCAGTAAACTGCTGCGAACCGGATTTCCCGGCTAGCGCTTTCTCTGACACCGCAGACGGCCATCAGGATTACTCTAAAAAATCCGCGGCGCTATTACTTACTAACGCCGCGGATCGGGACAGGATCTGATTCTGGATCGGTTCTGGGATGAAAACAGACACAAAGAGCAGGCTGTCAACATCTCAGCTTTTATCAATAGCCAGCAGTTCTACTTCAAAAATAACCGTTTGTTCTGCCAATGGGCCACGCTCACCATAAGCGAGGTCTGCCGGAATAAACAGCTGCCATTTCGATCCGACCGGCATCAGAGTCAGGGCCTCTTTCCAACCAGGAATCACCTTGCTCAAAGAAATGACCTCCGGGCCGCCCCGGCGTGAAGTACTATCGAATTCCCGCCCATCCAGACGGGTTCCCAGGTAATTTACCTTAACGCTGTCCCCGGCAGTCGGGACCGGCCCGGTCCCCACCTGCAGCACCTTATACTGAAGACCACTCGGCAGGCTGATGATACCCTCCTTCGCAGCGTTCGCCTTAAGGAAGTCTCGCCCCTCGCCGCGGTATTTCTCCTGTTTGGCCTTTTCTCCCTCGATAACCATCTTTTTCAAATCGAGCAGGACCTGACGCATCTCCCCCTGGGTCATCGGTGGTTTATTACTCTGAATCGCGTCCCGAATCCCCTGCAGCAGAGCATCTGAGCGCATATCTACGCCTTGATCTTTAAAATCTCCCCCGATCTGGTGGCCGACACTATAATTAATCTTGTCCATCGCATCCTTAAGCACGAAATCCTCGGCCAGCAGGTTAAACGGAAGGACAATAACAAGCGCAGCAGTCAACAACAGTCTGATTCGCATATTCCAAATTTCCTCTTCCATGCCAGTGGTAAATAACTCACCATGGGCAGGCCGGCGAGTCCCGACCTGCCCACAGGTTATCAGATTACGGTACCGGTGAGTTAGCGAGCGGTCCAACGTAGTAAGGTCGCATCATCTCATTGTCTTCGTGTTCAACAATGTGGCAATGCCAAACATACAGGCCCTCTTTGTCGAAGGTTGCCCGAATCCGTGTTACCTCACCTGGATAAGCAAGAACCGTATCCTTCCAGCCCGCCTCGGAAGGCGTCGCTGGCGTCATGGTACCAACCGGTTGCATGGTCAGCGGATCGAGCAATTGACGTCCCTCTACCTGGAAACGCACCAGGTGGAGGTGGATCGGATGGCCATCGACCGTAAAGTTGTAAATTTCCCAGGTCTCCTCAGCACCGAGCTGTGGATTTTCTGTGATTGGCGACATCCAGGACAGTGGGATTCCGGAAGCAACACCACCGGTCACCCCGACAGTCCCCAGTAAGGCCTCTTTGGGGCCCATCTCCACGCCACCCAGCGCTGCACAGGTTGTAACGATGTTCGGATCGGCCGTCGGGAAACTGGCGAGCACAGTGATTGTCCCTTGCGGACTGATCGCCACACAAACCTGATGGGAACCAGCCTCATTAAGCGAGACCTGACGCGAACCATTTTTGGCAGTTGTCCCCAGATTTAGACTGGACGGTTCGGCGTTGAGGCGCAGATTCTGAACCGGGGTGCTGGGGTCGATCCTCGCGAGACCGGTCGCAGGATCAAGCGGTGCCGGACCAACGACAAACTCCATGACCTGGCCAGTAGTCGAAGGATCGGCCGGCACATCCGGGAATCCGCCGAAAGGCGCATCGGGTGCGGTATTGTACATCCGGATGATGGTACCAGGCACAAAGGCACTGAAATCAACAATTACGTCAGCACGCTCGGCAGGAGTCATCAATAACGCCTGCTGGGCGGCGGGAACTGCGGTCAGGACCAATGGCATTGTCCCGTCGCCTGGCAAGGGAGTCGCAAAGCCGGTGGAAATCATGACGACCTGAGGCAGGGAACCCTGGTCAGCCCCGATCTGGTAGAAGGGAACCTCCACTCCGGTCTTATCTGCTTTAACCTTTTTCTTGCCCTGCGTCTTGCCGCCAGGCTTGATCACTTCGAACATGCTCAGGTTAAGGAAGCGTGAGTTGCTGCCGTTGAGCAGACGGAAACGATAACGCTCAGGTGCAACAGTATAGGTCGGCCAGGTGGTGCCGTTGACGACCATGGTGTTGAAGAAGGCTTCAGGGTTCCAGATCGGCGCTATATCCGAGTTTGGAACGGTCGGCCCGGTGTAGCCGTCAAAAAAGGCCCGAGTGCCGGGGTAAAAAAGCGAGCCGTCGAGGTTGAAGGAGCGATCCTGAATAACAATCGGCACCTCGCGGATACTTGCCCGATAGGCCGCGTCAAAGTTCGGGTCACCAAGACCGGCAGGTGCAGGACCGGGCAGGACTGCAGACACATTTGTTGGCATTGTTGTCCCATCAACGGCGCCATCATAGGCACCCCCACGGATCAGGTAGAAGCCTGCAGGGCCGGCATAAACATTAAGTCTGGTCATTCCCAGAGAATGGTCATGATACCAGAGGGTGGTTGCAGGCTGATCATTTTCGTAGGCATAGAAGGCCGAGCCTGGCACGTTGTTGACGGGGTTGGCAGTGTCAAGATATTGAGTGTACAGAGTGCCGTGCTCAGCGTAGGTGGCTGGAATTCCTTTGGTACCGGGAGCGCCCGGCAGCCACCAGGCTTCGGGGTAGCCGTCCGACTCCTGATTGACGTGAGAGCCATGAACATGGGTAACAATTGGCACTGGTCCAGTGTAGGGCAATGGATTATTGGTTGCACAATCGGTCCGCTTGATTGGCGTCCCGGCACGACAAACATCCTGCGCAGGATTAGCCCAATGCAGGGTCTGATCAACAGTGTTGGTCAGAAGGTGTGGCAAATAGTTGCCGGCATTTGGGTGACCTGCCGGATAGACCAGATCATTAATCCAACGGATCTTGGTCGGCGTTGTGGTGTCGGGTTTTGACTGGGTCTCAATGGTGAATGCGGGATAGTTGAAAGAAATGTTACTGGTCAGCGGCACCGGGGCAACGAAGCCTAACGGGATAACATCTTCAGCTCGGCCATAACTCCACACTGTGGTGGGAGGCAGCAGCCCGGGAAGAATCTGCTGCTGAAACTGGCGGACCGCAATATTATAATCCGCGACCGGCACATTAACATCTGCGCTTTTGGGCATTTCAGGTGGAATCACCAGCGGCGTGACATACTTGGGGATCGTCAGCGGATCAAGCGTCCCCCCCGGCAGCGGCGCCGACAACACGGTGGTGGCAATTCCGCACAGGACAAAAACAATTGCCATCAACCCTTGAAAACCTGGTTGCCTGTTCCTATAAAACATATGTTACCTCCTTCACTACCGGTGCTCGATTGCGACAGATTTTTAAGGATGGGAGTAGAAGTCCCGTCGGCCTGTTTGACCCCTGTAGCCCAGCTATCTCCCCCATGAAGACCTTTGGCTTTCCAGGCATTTCATACGAAAGGCCTGACTTTTTATGAGTCCGCTGTAACAAAAAGAGCACATAATCTGTAGGACTAACAGTATATGTAACCTCTTAGGTCAGCAATGAGCATATGGAGAAATCAGGGGGAGGGATTTGCTACTTTTATTAAGAACAAGTCGCAGGGCAGGAAAGGGCTATGGTTGATACGACCACGAGAAAAACCTTTAAGTGAACAGGCTTATTCTTCCCAGAAGTCGGAAGCGAGCAGTCCGGTGCGTAACGCATACTGCACCATCTGCACAGGGTTATCGGTGCCGATCTTGCGCCCGATATTGGCGCGGTGTTTGTCAACGGTTTTGGAACTGATACAGAGGATATCGGCGATCTGATGGCTGCTGTTTCCTTTGACGATCAGATGGAACACCTGCTGTTCCCGCTCTGACAGATTTTCAAGTTGATCACCAGTCCGAGTTGCATTGCGGAAACCTTCCACATAACGGCCAATGACCGAGGCCTGGACTTGCGAACTCAGGTAGAACTGGCCCTTTGCGGCGGCCCGTACCGCTGCCAACATATCGGCACTCGGTGCGCCCTTGACCACATAGCCCAGCGCACCCGCCTTCAGGGCTTGATGAACATAGGCCTCTTTTTCATAGCGGGACAAAACCACCACCGCGGTAGCGGGGACTGCCTGACGGATCAGTTCGAGGGTTTCCAGACCGTTCATACGGGGCATGCCGATATCCAGCAACAGCACTGCGGGCTTCAGGCTACGCGCCAGCTCCAGGGCTTCGACTCCGTCACTCGCCTGTCCTACAACAACCATGTCTGTCTGGCTCTGTAGCAGCAATATCAACCCTTCGCGCATCAAAGCATGGTCATCAGCCAGCGCAACTCTAATTTCACTCACGCACAGACCTCCTCATCCAGGTACTTCTCCGTCTCTTCGAGCGAAAGGGTGACCTCAATCAGCGTGCCTTGCCCTTGAGTGCTCTCGATGTGCATATCCCCTCCAACGGCAGCGGCACGCTCACGCATGCCTAACAGACCCAGGCCCCAGCCATCCTGAGTACACCGGACCTCATCTCCATCGAAACCAACCCCGTTGTCGCGAATTGAAAGCCGTAGCAGTCCTTCGTCAAGTTGCAACTCAACGTCAACCAAACTGGCTTCAGCATGCTTGGCGACATTGTTGAGGGCCTCCTGGCAGATACGGTAGCAGGCGATCTCTTTCTCATGTGACATGGATATTTTCTGCTCAGTACCGCAGAAGCTTGTTTCTACCTCCGGGTGCCGATTGGCAAACTGCTCCAAATGCCACTTAAGTGCTGAGACCAATCCAAGATCATCCAGAATCACCGGGCGCAGATGATCACACATGTGACGCAGATCAACTTCGAGCCGCTCTACCAGAGAGAGCAGGCGGTCGCACTGTGCCTGGTACTGATCTGGTGGCCCGTAGTTGTGATCCCGCAGCATTTCGACGCCCAACTGAAAGGCACAGAGCACCTGGCCGAACTCATCGTGCAGATCTTGAGCGAGGTGCTTTTTTTCATTCTCCGATTTGTTCATCAGCTTGCGAGACAGGTTACGAATGTCCGCTTCACTGCGACGCAGAGCTTCTTCAGCCTGCTTGCGTAAGGTGATATCGGTAAAAGTTCCGATCATGCGTAATGGCCATGTATCAGCACTGCGCGCTACGACTTGGCCGCGGGCCAATACCCAGAGATAATCGCCATCCTTGTGTTGCAGGCGATGCACTGCACGATAATAGGTGTTACCTCCTTCGAGATGCTCCTTGAGCAGACGATCAACCTCCTCACGATCCTCAGGGTGCAATCGTGCTCCCCAGTCCTCCATTTTGTCGCCAAGCTCACCGGGCTGAAAACCCAACATGGTCGAGGATCGGCTACTCATATAGACTTCACCGCTCAGCACATTCCAATCCCAGAGACCGTCATTAACAGCATTAAGTGCTAAAGTGAGCCGTTCTTCACTGTGAAACAGCTTCTCAACAATTTTTTTACGATCATTAAAGTAAGCCTGCAATGGACGATACTGTATGAAATAAAAGGCGGGCGAAAAAACAAGCAACAGGGTTGTCGCATCGAGCAAGGCCTCCAGGACAACCGACGTGACGGGTACATAGGCCAGCAAAATCATGATAATAATGTCGGTAATAAATATTGCGCCCCCCAGCACCAGGAACATGCATTTCGGGGTCAGTAATGGCGGAGCATTGCGCAGTACGGAGATATCCAGGCCAGGAACGCTGAGCTGCTCAGTCTTACGTCGACCTATCTTGGAAAACGCGGAGTAATCGTCGCCAAACTTGTTCGTCATCTCACCCCCAAAAAACTTAATGCTGTAACCGCAGTCCCCCACAAAAAGCGTAAGTTTCGAAAATGCTCTCAAGTGAAACGTCCCAATCAACAATATCCGACAGTAAAGCAGCTGAAACTTTACCACTCACCAGATGTCCGATTAAGTTCCTGAGATAAAAAAGCTTACATCCTTTTAAAAGTCTAATCAGGAAGAAAAGTTCAGGTTCAACTAGGGTTAATTCCCCAAAGTTTAAGGGCAATTTAACCAGCAACTCCGGGCACGCGCAAGGGGAGAAGTGAGGTAATTCTGTGGTTAAGATGCGGAGGACAACCTCTCCTCGAGGTGGATAATCTGATCGGTCACTTCAGTAAAAGCCACATCGTGACTGATCAGAAAGAGTTGGTCGTACCAATGCTCGGTGACCTCCTCTTTGCCGACGTCGATTGAGCGAAAGGCGCGCGCCAGGTTCTCGCGTCGGGTGGCATCGAGATTGCTGGTCGGTTCATCGAAAAAGGCGATGCGCGCGCCGATGGTCTGCAGCATCGCCAGCCGCAGGGCGACGACCGCACTCATGGTCTGCCCGCCGGAGAGCTGGTCATTGACCCGCTCACGGATCTCGCCGTCGGCCATATCCCGCAGGACGATCTGGTAGTTCTCCCCCCAGTAGAGTTCTTCATCGGTTTCAGAAATGGTGCGGTAAATCTTGTCGGCCCGCAGGCTGATCTCTTCGCGAAATCGTTCGGAGAGCGCCGCCGAAACGTTGCGAAAGACCCGGTGGCGCAGAAACTTGACCAGCTCATCCTTCTCAGCATAGGCCTTGATCTCAAGCTGCTTGGCCGCAATCTCCTGTTCAAGCTGTTTAAGTTTATCTATTTCCCTTGCCAGTCGCGTCAGGTCGGCCTCAATGCCTTTTACCTGTTGCCCGAGCGCACCGACTTCAAGCCCCAGCGCATCTTTTTGACGCCGCAACTCCTGGTGCCGATCGGCGTCATAGCCCTTTTCTGCCTGGGTATAAGCATGCTCTTTAGCACGCAGATCCGCCTGCAGCTTGATGAAAAGCTGTTCAAATTTGTGGAGATCCGTGGTCCGTTGCTCCAATTCCTCAGCCAGTTTCAGGTGCGCTACGTAAAGATCGCGGGCCGGTTGATGTTCTTGTTTCTGCACTTCCGCCGCCTCAATATCAGCCTGAAGACTGCTGTATGTCCGCAACGCCTGCTGTTTTTCAACCAACTGGGTTTGCAGAGCGACTTGTTCAGCCTGCAGGACTTGCAGGCCCTGGGCTTTGTCCTCATTTATTTTGCGCCTGGTCAAGAGCCTTGCCCCCTGCTGATCCAGACTCTTGATCCCGACCTCAATCTCCTTGACCTGATCGCTGGCTTTACGGGCGATCTCCTCATCGCTTTCGAGTTTTTTGAGTTCGACATTCAGCAGTTGGCGCTGATCAGCCAGCTCGACAAACTTAGCGGAGAAGACATCCTGTGGCGGGTTTTCGGCAATATTGAGGCAGGGTTCCTGAAAGAACGGGCAGACTCCGGCGGCGAGCTTCTCGCTCCCCTCTTCAAGACCGGCACGCCGCCCCTCCAGTTGACCGAGTTGTTTGCGCAAACCATCAATCGCAGTACGAAGTTCGGGCAGGCGATCGGCGCCTTGCTGCAGCGCTTGATCAATGGCCAGGAGTTTTCTGGTTTCGGCCAGATTCTGTTCTTCCGCATTAAGTTCGTCACGGGTCTGCACAATAGCGGCAGATTCAGCGGCAAACCGCCCGGAGACAGAACCGATCTGCTTGTCGAGAGCAGCCAGTTGTTGCTCAAGCTGGCGCTGTAATTTGGACTGCTCACGCAATTGGGCCAACCGGGTTTCCGCCTGCTCAAAAGCCAGCTTACCTGCGGTGGTCTCCACGATAACCCGGGCGGCCTTTTCGGCTTCACCGAGTAAGCGCTTCTGTTCGCCGATCTTCTCCGTGCCGTTGACAATACGCCCTTTTAAGGTCTCAATTTCAACCGCCTGAGACTTCAGAGATTGCTCATACCTGTCGACGTCGGTCAGTTGGGTCTCAAGGTTTTTCAATTGCTGCTGAGAGCTGGCAAGACGTGTCTGAGTCTGTTGCCGGTTAAGTTGAATCTGCTGCTGTTCGGCGCGCTTTTCCGGCAGCGACGCCACCTGATCCTTAAGCGGTCCTATCGCACTCTGCAGCACATCGACCCTCGCCTTTATCGCCTTGAGAAGTTCATTGGTCCGCGTGAAGGTGGTACGCCAGGCATCGATCCCGAGGATCTCATCAAACCTGTCGCGGCGTTTGGCCGGCTGTTTGATGACAAAGGGGCCGAGAAAATCATGTTGGAAAGGACCGATGACCAATTCAAACTGTTCGGCCAGTGAGCGTCCATTCTTCTCAAGGCCAAGCAGCCCTTTGAGCCGAGTCTCAGTCTCGCGAGCATCCTTATGTTCTTCGACCTCAAAAGCCCCGCCGACCTCCCGGGCCAGTAACCACTTTGATGCTGTCCCGACGCTGCGGCTGACGCGAAAAAGCTCCCCCGCGCAGGACTCGAAGCTGATGCTCACTTCGCCTTTTTTTGCGCCGATGCGGATAAAGCGCTCAATATTACCGACAAAACTCTGGGCATCGACCCCGAACATGGCGTAACCGATCGCCTCAAAGATCGTACTTTTGCCGATGCCGTTCGGCCCGGAGAGCACATTGATTCCGGCCGAAAAGTCGAGGCTGGTCTCGGTATGTGACTTGATGTTTTTAAGCTGGATCGAAAGAATCCGCACGCCTCAGGCCTCCCCGTCCAGCAACGCCAACAGATCATCGCCGTCGAGGTCGCCCTGCTGGGCCGCATCCCTCAGGCAGATGGCCAGACGGATCAACTCCTCCTCACGCCCCTGATAGTCGCTGTTCGCCCCGATCAACCCCTGCAACACATCCTGCTCAATTTCAGCCAGACTTTTCCGGGAATTCTCCGCTTCTGTGCTGCGGCTGATCAACGAAAGTTGATTTTTAAGTTCAAGGTGTAAAGCGGGCTGAATCTCTTCAACCGCATACTGCAGCCGTTCACGCCCCAACTCAAAGGGGTGGAACCCTGTCCGGCCGGTCAGTTTCAATTCGAGCAACGGAGCGCGGTCATCCTCAAGCGCTGGAAGTTTTTCACGCAGTTGAACAACAAAGCTCTGCAACGCGACTTCGGCGCTCTCGGCCCCCTCGAGATTAATCGTTTCAACCAGCATCGGCCGCGGGTGAGTAGCGCGCCGTTCAACCTGATACTCAGCCCCATCAAATGTGACAAAACAATAGCCCTTGTCATACTTCTGTTCGCCGAAGTTGACCCGTTCAGGCGCTCCGGGATTCCAGGCGTAGGATCGCCCTTCAGGGGTTTCGATGACGTAGGGCTTGTGGCCATGACCCAGCGCGACATATCCGAACTTTTCCGCCAGGGGGTGCGCTTCTTCGAGCTTCATGTTGCCGATTTCGACCGGCGAATAGCTCCAGATACCGACATGAAAGAGCAGCAGGTTGTTCTCGGTGGTAACCGCCGCGCAGATCCGTTCGACGTGGCTGCCGGCCTGGGCGCCGATGTAGCCGAGACCGTATATATTGAGCCCGCCGATGACCACATGTCCGCCGCTGCCGGTTTCGCTGTCGAAAGGAGCAAAGCGGTAGCCGCCGTCAGTGGTCCGCTCCGGACGCAGCAGCCGGATATAGCCCATTTCGGAGAGCGCCTCCATCCAACTAATGCTGTCACGGCGATGGATCCAGTCGTGATTCCCTTCGATGGCGATACAGGGGATACCGGCGTCCTTAAGCGGCTGCAGGGTTTCGATGGTTCTGGCGAAGGTTTTCGGCAAGATCTGCCCGACGTGAAAGAGGTCGCCGCCGATCAGCACAAAATCGACCTGTTCGTTGACCGCATCGGTGACAATGCCGGCCAGGCAGGCGAAGAAATCCTGATAGCGTTCGGCTTCGCCGGGCGAGTTACGGTAGGTCTTGCCGAGGTGGATATCGGAGGTATGAATAAAGCGCATGGTTCACCTTCTCATTGCTCAGCGGATGCGTCATCCCAAGGCAGGAGGCATCCCGGATCTGTTCTCAAAACCGCTTCATGGGTGGTGTAATTAAGAACAATAGGGAAACAATAAGGGTGTTTTATGGATTTTGCGAGGAGAAATCGATAATTGCTTTTACCGTGCGACTTGAATTTCCTGCTCAGAACCTCTTTAGTTAGTAAAACTGCTCGTTTGCGGGCAGAACAATCAACTGTCGCGTGTCCAAGGGGACATTCTATCGTCTTCGCATCAAGAAAAAGACGGTCCCCTGTAAAAACAGGAAGTTAAAGCTTGGGTTAAAGCTTCTGCCTGTTTTTGCGCACACCTGGTCTTTACGTGGGTATACCAGGGATTTAGGTCCGCCAAGAAAAACTGGGACTCTCCCTCTCGGCGCATTAATAAACCAGCAGTCTAACAGGTAAAACACATATAGAGATAACTTACTGTTTTATATCCATTTTTTCGCTTGCATCAATCGTGCAGAAGTGTATACTGCATACTATCTAGACCATTTCTAGTATTTTAAACCATATTTGACTGGAGTAAATTTTATGAACTGTCCAACATGCAACCATCATAACCATAATGAAGTTGATCTGCATTCCGACGGCTTCGCCGAAGGAATTATCGAGTGTAGCGACTGTGGAACCATCTGGACCAACAAGCTTGGTCAGGTGAATGTCATCAACAAGCCTGTGCAGCTGCAGACGGCTGCCGCTTAGTTCAGAGCTTCGGTCTTGATTCCGGCGGAGTCTGATTCGCATTCAGCCTGGAATAACCGCTTCGTTTGCCGATAAAAGTTCCACGATTTTTGAGAGCTAAACAGAGACGGCAGCGGACGCCTACCGGAGAGAGACCGCCAAGCTTGCGATTGTAGCTGGAGACCTCAAGGTCGGCACAAACTACGCGCTTAAGCAACATGAAGAGCATTAAAAATGGGGTGAGATCAATCTAGATCTGCCCCATTTTCAACTCCACCCGCCTTTGATTCTTTTGTCTTAATCCTTCCGACAATTTTTTATCGAAAAAAGAGGTTCTGATAACCTGGCGAAAGTCCTTAAGCCCTCTAAGCAGTCATTCCCTGAGAAAGACGACCTGCCGGGTACCGGTCAGAACTGAAATGTGACGCTGGCTTCATAAGGCCGGTGATGATGTTGGCAATTAGCGGGCCTGATCAACCATATAATTAACCGCCGCCCTGATTTCAGCCTCATTTAAAGTACGTTCTCCACCTTTGGGTGGCATACTCCCTTTGCCGTTTAGAGCGCTCTGCACCAGAGCATCTACGCCCTTAGCGATTCGTCCACTCCAGGCGGCTTTATCGCCAAGTTTTGGAGCGCCGGCGACTCCGGTGCTATGGCAGGAGTGACAAACCCCATCATAGACTTCTTGCCCTCGCTGATTGCTCCCTGTTTCTGTGGACTCCGTTACTTTGGCTGTTCCTGTTTCTTTCTGACCTGCCTCCTTTTTGCTGCACGCCCCCAGAAAAAGGCTGAAAAATACAAGCGCAAGACAGGCGGTAAAACGAAGATTGAACATAATGACCTCCATGTGGTGAAAGGACTCCTCTAAAGAGAGCGCAAATCGGGCAAACTCACACCTTGATGCCTCCGTAACAAATGGAAGGCTATACGGGCAGGAATGACCCGGAAGTTTCGGACTCATGGAATACCACGTGTGGATTATGAAGGGCTTTGGGTACGCTGATTGAGATCATTGACCTCTCTCTTCGATACTTTATGTCAGACAACGACAGGTTTGCCTTCCTTGTTATCATAACTTACTTTGGTCAGATTATGCTCCGTGACAGCATGAAGTCTCTTGAAACTTATTCATGCTTGCTCCTGAGGAGACTGTTAGAAAATCTCCCCTAAAAAGGGGGATCAACCCAGAGCCTAGAGTGATAATAAATGGTCCGTTCAATCCTGCCCCCTTTCTGGTTTCTCTGGGTGTGGACAGATAGATATTTTCAACAATCAAAACAGCCAGGCAAGTAACGACAACACGAATAATCGTTTTAAGCGACAGGCCGGTGATTTTGGCGACAACTACAGAATGATTCCGATCTCTATCGAGAGCCTGAGCCGTTGGCTGGAACATCGGTAAGGATAACTAGCCACGCAGCTGAAACAGTGCCGGGTAAGCAAGAGATAAATCGCCCGACACCGTTCCTTAACTCGATTGCAACTGACATACTCAAGGTATTTTGTTAATCAGTTGTTTCATCTCATCTGCAGGAAAGCCCTGTAGTGTCTGGGTGCGAACATTGCCCATCGAGCAAACCATAAGGATGAAAATCCTTCGGCAGATCGGCCATCTTCACAATGAAGATCCGTGGCTTTCTGTCCCCCTTAATAGAGGGTTAGCTTTGTCGAGATATTGCTAATTTCTTCCTATTTTTTTAGATGATTAACACTGAGAATCGGAAAAGCAATCGACGTCTGAAATTATATTTATTCAACTAAATTTATCAAAACCCCTGAGGGTATACATAAAAACCCAGAGGGAATCGAAACCCATAGGGGTCAAACCTGGACAACCCGGTAGCCAAAGTGGTCGCTCTTTTTCTGACTGCCAACGATGTGCCCTCCCCGTTCCCATCTAAACTTCGTCCACTACCGCTATAAATTACCCGCATGCTAAGATTTAACTAGGAGGTATCCGTTCTCCCCTCCCCGGAGGAAAGCGGTCCGAAAACATAGCGGAGGCAGCGATGAAGCGACGCAGCAGCGAAATCACCGGTAAGCGGGACGGCGATAACTGGGTCGAACGTACGGCGGCGCGCACCATGTTGCGGGCGGTCCGCTTTACGGATGCCGACTTTGACAAACCACTGATCGCGCTGGCAGTTCCCTACACCAACGGCACCCCCTGCAACGACCAGATCCGAGAGCTGGGTGATCTGCTGCAGGCCGAAATCGAAGCGGCCGGCGGCAAGGCGATCATCTTCGGCACGCCGGTAGTCTCCGACGGCATCTCAATGGGGACCGAAGCGATGAAATACTCGCTGGTCAGCCGCGAAGTGATTGCCGATGCCATCGAGGTGATGACCGAAGGATACCGGGTCGACGCGGTACTGACCCTCAGCGGCTGCGACAAAACTATTCCCGCGGCACTGATGCCGATCGCGCGGAATAATCTGATCGGCCTGACCCTCTACGGCGGCAGCATCCTACCTGGTCGCCACGCTGATCAGGACCTGAATATCGTCAGCGCCTTTGAAGGAATCGGCGCCCATGCCGCAGGCAAAATCGATGACCGGCAACTGCACGCCATCGAATGCCACGCCTGTCCCGGTGCCGGCTCCTGCGGTGGCATGTACACCGCCAACACCATGGCCGCCGCCATCGAAGCGCTTGGCATGAGTGTGCCCGGGTCCTCTTCCAATATGGCGGTCGATGCCAACAATTGCATCTCAGTCGATAAACGCGGGGATGCGGCGCGCAGCGTGGCCGCACTCTTCGGCTTACTCGAATCGGGTCTGACGGCCCGCGATATCATGACGCGCAGGGCCTTCGAGAATGCCCTGACCCTGGCCTGGGCGCTGGGGGGCTCGACCAACGCGGTGCTGCACCTGCTGGCGCTGGCCAGAGAGGCAGCGGTCGATCTGACCCTCAGCGACATCGCGGCGATCACCAAAAACGTGCCGCTGCTCGGCAACTTCAAACCCTTCGGCCGCTACCTGATGAATGACCTGCATCCGCTGGGTGGCGTCCCGATGGTGATGAAGCTGCTGTTTGACGCCGGCTACCTGCATGGAGATTGCCTGACCGTCAGCGGCAAAACCGTCGCCGAAAACCTCAAGGAGGTTCCCAACCTGCCGAGCGGTCAGGATGTCGTCTTCCCTCCGGATAAGCCCTATGCCCCGGCGGGAAGACATATCCGCATTCTGCACGGTAATCTGGCGGCTGAAGGCTGCGTCCTCAAGCAGAGCGGCAAGGCGCTTTCGACCAGCACCGGTCCGGCCCGCGTCTTCGAACGCGAGGAGGACGCGCTGGCAGCGATTCTGAGCGGGAAAATTCTGCCGGGCGATGTGATTGTCATTCGCTATGAAGGTCCGCAAGGCGGCCCCGGGATGCGGGAGATGCTGGCCCCCTCGGCAGCGCTGATGGGCGCGGGGCTTGGCAACAGCGTGGCATTGATCACCGACGGGCGTTTCTCCGGCGGCACCCACGGCATCATGATCGGCCACATTGCCCCGGAGGCACAGGTCGGAGGGGTGCTGGCACTGGTTACAGAAGGGGATCGGATCGAGATCAATCTGGAGAATGAGGAGCTTAACCTGCTGGTAACTGCAGACGAGATCAAACGCCGGCGCAGTACCTGGCTGGCGCCCGCGCCCCGCTATTTACGCGGGGTACTGGCCAAATATGCACGCCTGGTGTCTTCGGCGTCACGCGGGGCAGTGACCAGTTAGTGAAACAGGGGGGACGCTGTTACTTTGTTGCTTTAAGGAATTTTCTTTAGGTAGCTTTCTGCCGGCCTTTTTCTGAAACCGAAGGCGTGGGGAAAAAAGATATCGCTTGGAAAAACTCCTCCTTCATCCCCCCATGGTCCAAAAAACAAAAAGCCGCCAGCCAGGATCTAAGCCGGTATGACGGTAGTCTTTGTAATCATCTTTCTCATCAGCCCCGCACCGAACCGTCAATCCATAACCGAGCCATCAGAATCGTCGCGGCACAGAACAGGCAAGGAACCTAACCAAAAAGCCAGCGAGATGCTGGCTCAGACTGCGAGAGAGGTAGGTAATCCCCTGCGAACTCTATGTCACTCTTGCAAGCCGCACCTTAAGTGCGCGAACTGCGACCGGCATCAGGAACATCGCGGCGAGGATGATCAGCATCGTTGTGTTGGGATCGTGAATATAGGTGTTCAGGCGCAGGGTGGAGACGGCGATCACGCTGAAATAGAGCATATCCCCGGCGATGGCGATCATCCAGCCGACAACGAAACCGTGCCCCGCGGCCAGGGCCGAGGCGCGACCGGTCATCGGGTCGACGCCGAAGGCGATCATGATCAGGGCCAACGGTCCGGCCCCGGTGCCATTGAAATGGGCGACACTTCTCGCGGTGGCCTGCTTGAAGACAGCACCGATGCGGGCGCCGAGTCGATTTTTGTTCCCCCAGCGACTCCCCAGGCGCAACAGAGGCTCGAAGATCAGGGCGAGGATCACGTCCGAAATCAGGTAGATCAGGGCCATAAGCGGCCAAGCCAACCCCTGCCCCCGGGCCAGGAGCACCCCGGCCGGAATGCCGCCGCCAACCGGGATCACAAAGAGCTTGAGGACGGAGCAGCTGCTGGCGAGGGTCGTGGATAATGAGGGTGAATAGAGCATTTGTGGTGGCACTCTGACCAAGTGAGTATTGGGTAACGGGCCGGGTAAGCACCCACTGCAAATCCGAACACAGCTGGTCAGGATCTGCACTTCAATCGAGATGGTTCAGCTATAGTCCTAGTGGATTTTCCCCCATTTTGTCAGACACGCCCGGCCTTGCTGGCGGCCGCTTCGAGCAGCGGCTTGAGGAATTTTTCAAAGGTAACCTGCTGTTTAGCGGTCAGCAGGTCGAGATTGCCCTCGTTGTCGAGCAGGTAGGTGCCGACACCGATAACGGTACGCGGCAAATAACCGCTACCGGCGACAATCGCTTCAATTTTATCGGTCCGTTTATAGATCAGATGGCTCAATTGTGTCAGGTCGATTTCCATGGTCTCTCCACGCGGGAATGAATTTAAATTTTGACGAGTCTAAAAGATCGGTCGCGGTCACACAAGACAGAAGCGCGGTTTTCGTTAAATCCCGGGTGGCTTTGCAAGAAATTTATTCATTCGTCTGCTACAATTCCAAGAAGCATAACAACAACCGACAATTCTTCACAGGAGCGACAATCAATGACTGAGCAAAAACAAAATCCCGAAGAGAACGAGGACGTTCGTCTTTATCAAAAGATTGCTGACCGCGCCGCTGAGCTTTTACAGGAAGGACGCAAAAGCATCGATGAAGCGTTAAAAAAAGCGGGGGATGAAATTGCGTCTGGGGGTGAATATACCCGTGAACAAGCCGAAAAAGCTGGGGCCTATCTACGCCGTGACCTCACCGAGGTCGGTCGCAAGCTCAAACAGTCGCGCGAC
The DNA here is from genome assembly GCF_000384395.1 of Geopsychrobacter electrodiphilus DSM 16401. Taxonomy (NCBI): domain Bacteria; kingdom Pseudomonadati; phylum Thermodesulfobacteriota; class Desulfuromonadia; order Desulfuromonadales; family Geopsychrobacteraceae; genus Geopsychrobacter; species Geopsychrobacter electrodiphilus. The sequence continues at coordinate 325,598 of NZ_ARWE01000001.1, read as the reverse complement.
ACGGTCATTGCGGCAGCGGAGCCCCACCGTTTAGCGGCCGGCGTTCAAAGTGGCCTGGCCAAGCTGCTCACTTCAACTGCCGATTTTCTGGGGGATATCGCAGATCGCTCAGAAAAGGTCCTTGAGTTTCACACCGGCGAGGTCACCAGTCCCGGCACCCTGACCTGCAAGGACTGCGGTAAGGAGCTGCGCCTCAAAGCGACCGTGCGCATCCCCCCCTGTCCCTCGTGCCACAAAACGATTTTTCGTAAATCGTACTGATCAACGCAGCCCTTTTTCGGCAAAGAGGGAGGTGTACTTCATATCGGAGACCAGGATGTGATTCTGTAGCCAGTCGGAGAGAAACTGAAGGATTTCAAATGACAGGACAAACTCCCCGGCGCTGACGCGTTCGCGAAGATCCCTGGCTTTGCTACGGAACTCCTCATGTGATTTTTGATGCGCCAACAACCCAAGATAGCCGAACTGTTGCATGTAGCCCTCTTCGGTTGAGAAATGGAGTTCCATATAGGCGAACATCTGCTCAATGATTGAGGTGATCGCTTCCTGGCCCTTATCATTATTCATGGCGTAGTGCATTTCATTGATCATATGGATCAGGGACTTATGCTGTTCATCCAATTCTGTAACGCCAACACTGTATTTTTCATTCCAGATCATAATTGCCATCGTGATTTAATCCTTGCCTTTAATTTGAGTGATTGACACAGAGTAAAGCATATTCCCCGCTATTTTCCATCTTTTAAGATCAATCCAGCCTCCTCGACGCGAGCGGAACGTTGACAGCCGTGGCCGTTGGGCATAAAATCCCCCTCTTTAAATTCCCCGCCAGGCAGTGGCAGACATGAAAGGTACAAAGATGAAAGTACTGGTGACAGATGAAATTTCAGAGAACGGACTGGCGCTGCTTCTCGAGGACCCTCGCGTAGAGCTGGACAAGAAGCTCGGCCTTTCCAAGGCGCAACTTCATGATACCATCGGAGCCTACGAGGCGATCATTACCCGTAGCGGCACCACCGTTGACGAAGCGCTGCTGGATCACGCAACCAATTTGAAAATGATCGCCCGCGCCGGAGTCGGCATTGACAATGTCGACGTCGCAGCGGCCAGCAAACGTGGCATTATCGTCGTCAACGCGCCACTCGGGAATACCAATTCAGCGGCCGAGCATACCATGGCCCTGTTACTCAGCCTGTGCCGCAACATCCCGGTGGCCAACGCCGACCTCAAGAGTGGCGCCTGGAATCGCGCCCCCTTCACCGGGCATGAACTGAAAGGCCGCACACTCGGGATCATCGGGCTAGGCAAGGTTGGAGGCCGGGTGGCGCGACGCGCCAAGGCGTTCGAGATGGAAGTCATCGCCTGCGACCCCTACATTGCAGAAAAACGTGCCGAAGATTTCGGTGTGAAGCTGGTGCCGCTGGACGATATCGTACGTTTCGCCGACGTGATTACCGTACACACACCGCTCAACGAAGAAACCAGAGGGATGATCACGGCCAGGCATTTTGCCAAAATGCAGGACGGCGTCATCATCATCAACTGCGCCCGTGGTGGCATCTTTGAAGAGGAGGCAACCCTTGAGGCCTTAAACAGCGGCAAGGTCATAGGTGCAGCCTTCGATGTCTGGAGTAAGGAGCCACCAGACACCGAAACCCTGAAGCAGTTAATCGGCCATCCCAATATGGTGGTCACCCCGCATCTGGGCGCCAACACCTTTGAGGCGCAGAAAAATGTCGCGGTCGACGTCAGTAGAGAAATTATCAGCTATCTGGATGGTCTGCCGCTTGAGAATGCGCTGAACATTCCGCGTTTCGACCCGGACCTGATGGACCAGATGAAACCCTTCATCGGACTGATCAGCACCATCGGCGACTTTATCTCACAGCTTGCGCCGCCCAACCCGAACAAGATCACCTTCACCTATCACGGCAAGCTGGCACGGTTCGACTGTGCACCGCTGACGGTCAGTGGCCTGGCCGCGCTGCTCAATCATTGCACCGAGCAGGAGGTTAATCTGGTCAACGCCAACCTGGTGGCGCACAACATGGGGATCGCCGTCGAAGAGATTCGTTCGACGGAAACTGAATCGTTCTCCAACCTGATCACACTGACCCTGGAGAGCGCAGAAGGTTCGCGCACCGTCTCCGGTACCCTGTTTGAGGGAACGCCGAAGATCGTCAAGATGCGCAACTTCGATATCGATTTCCGCCCCGAAGCGCACATGCTGGTGATGACCTACGCCGACCGTCCCGGCGCCCTCGGGAAGATCGGCACCATCCTCGGCGACGCCGGAGTCAATATCGGCAACATGAGCCTCGGACGCCGCGAAAAGGCCGGCGAAGCGATGGTCGTCTTCTCGATCGACTCCCCGGCTGACGAGGCAACCCTGCAAAAGATCTATACGGCGATCGACGCCAAATACATCAAAGCGGTGAAATTAAAAGCCTGATTCAGGTTTATCTTATAAAAGTCGAAAAGGCCGCCTCCTTTGCAAAGGAGACGGCCTTTTTAAATTCAAACTGCATGATAGTCAGACAAAGAGAGCCTGACTGCTCCCAGGAATCAGCCCACGCTTTTCGGCGCGGGCAAAGAGATCTTCGACGGCGGCAACGCCGGCATCACCCAGATCGCGCGAGTACTGATTCACGTAGAGCTCAATATGTTGGCGCATCACCGCTTCATCCATCTCCTGGGCATGGGCGCAGATATACGCGGTAGCCTGCCGAGGATGAGCCCAGGCGTAATCCAGACTCCGACCAATGGCATCATCGACCGCGTTGATCAGCGCTTTTCCCAGATTTCGTTTCGCCAGAATCCCCCCGAGCGGGATCGGATGACCGGTCTCCTGTTCCCACCAGTCCCCCAAGTCAAGCAGCTTGACCAACCCCTGCTCGGCAAAAGTAAACCGCGATTCGTGAATAATGACACCGGCGGCGACTTCACCCAGAGCGACAGCCGACATGATCTGCTCAAACGACATCACCTTCAGTTTACGATAGCCCTCCCCGTGGAGCTGCAACAACAGATTGGCGGTCGTCAACTCCCCCGGGATGGCGATCGTCTGATCCACCAGTTCACGCATCTCCATCGGTCGTTTCGCCACCACCAGGGGTCCGCAACCACGGCCCAGGGCCCCGCCGGCTCGCAATAAACAATATTGGTCGCGCAGATGTCCGAAGGCGTGATAGCTGATTTTGGTCAAATCCAGCATCGATTGCCGCGCCAGCTGATTGAGGGTTTCAACATCTTCATGCCGTACCTGCAGGCGGAAAGGGGCCTCAACCAGACCATGACTCAAGGCATGAAAAATAAAAGTATCGTTCGGACAGGGGGAATAGCCGAGAGTCAACTGCATGCGCGCTTCCTCAATTCAGGTAGATCCTTCAACAGGCGCAAAACGGCGCGCTGGGCGCTGGCCATACCGGCGGGCAGATCCCAGCAGGAACGATCGCGGGTGCCACAGGGATTTGATATCCCTCGCACCTCAAGCAGTGGGATGGAATATTCCCTCGCCACCTGAGCCAGGGCAGCACCTTCCATATTCTCGCAGAGACCACCACTTCGGGCTTCCAGCTCGCGACAGAGCACTTCGGTGCCACTCACCGTATTCACCGTAACAAACGGCCCCAGGCTGATTTTGAACTGACTCAGCTCTGGTGCCTCACGTAAGCAGGCAAGAGCAGCTGTGTAGTATTTATCGTTCAGAAAAAGCAGCTGTTCAAAAAGTTTGGGTGCCCCCGGTTGCGCAGAAATCCCCAGTTCGGCAAGCGGTACAAAGCCCCCTTCACTGGCAGTCCCCAGATCTCCGAAGAGTTCAGATGTCGCCAATGCCAGATCGCCATTCTGGAGCCCACTGGTTGGATAACTGCCACCACAACCGAAGACGATCAATGCTTGTGGCGCGATGCGTTCCAGCAGGCGGGTCAAATTAAACGCAGCTGAAACCGCGCCGATACCGGTATGTACTAACAGAATTTTAACTTCACAGAAGTGGCAGGAAAAACTGCGCCCAGGCAGAAGTGGATCGGGCGACAAGGGGAGTTGCTGGCGCAAGAGCGCCGTTTCATGAGGGGTCGCCGCCAGCAGACAGATCATTATCGGGTTAACGCGCAAACCAGCCGCTACGAATCAAGTCGCGACGCAGCTCCACCCCCTGCTGCCGGACAACACCTTGGTACCAGAAGGGTTCCTGGCGGGCATCACCTGAATCGGGGCTGTCGATACGCTTACGGCGGTCAACCAGAATACGGCGGAAGTTCCCATCAGGTTCTTCGAGAATTCGGGAAATTTTCTCGGCCAATTCGCCGGCAACACCCTCGAGTACAAACTGAATCAAGTCTCGGACCTTAAGCCCCAGACGGTATTCCTCAAGATCCCCATCAAATCCTTCTTCACACTCAACAACAAAGTCGCTCCAGTTCAGCAACAGACTGCCAAACTCGACCTCTCCCATCTCATCAAATCGCGCTTCTGCTCCAATGAGACGAGCCACTTCATCCTGTTCCTTACGCGTCAAAAAGAAAGAGATCCCCTCTTCGACCGGGTACATATCGAGCAGATCGATAAGCTGCTGACAGAAGTTTACGGAATCGAGGTCATCGGCGTGCAGTTGAGCCATAGATTCTGGTAGATCCTGTTTGGGCAGACCGAGCAAGGAGACATGATCATGGCCAAAATCGGCAGGCAAAACCAGATCGGGGCTAAATGGCAGGCCCTGACGCTGAAAAAAATTGCATAGCCTTAGATGGTTATCCGTGAAGAAGGTCAGGACTTTCTCTTCAGAGAAAAACATCTCCAGCCCCTGACGGTTGTTAGCCAGGCCGAATCCGACAAAACCATCGTGCACCAGACGCTCAAAGAAAGGCTGGACCATGCCGATAATCTCGGCGGTCGGCATGTAGGGGGAGTAAAAAACTTCAGGAACCGGACGGTCATCAGTCTCTGAAGTGCGTTGGATCAAGGAATCCTCAGGATAGTATTCAAGAATAAAAAATGCTTCTCCTGCCAGATAGCGAGAAAAAGCACGAACCAGAGGCTGAATTTTAGTTGAGCTGACAAGCGCCGTAAACCGATAGGCATTTTCACAATCTTCGAGCAACGCAAGGTCATACCCCTCACGCTGCTCATCGACAGGCTCGTCTACGTGCTGGTGCCAGCGTCGCAAACCCAGAGGCAATTCATAATTTGGCGACATTAGATACAATTTCTCCCGGGCTCATCGCCACAACAGCATTAAAGTAGCTCCGTGAAGATAGAGTTTTCAGCAATTCAAGTCAACTCTGGCCCTGTTGGAGTGTAAGCATTTGTCGTTTTTCTCCATGGGAGCGCAAGCCAACTTGGCGAAAAGCCTTGAATTCTTTTGAGTCAGAGTGTTATACAGTGCAATGGTATTTCAATAATTCCACAAGGAGACTCCGATGCTTGGGCCACAATCATCCCTGGTCATGTATGACGAGGAATACAAGCGCATCATGGTGCTCATCGAAAAACTTCTCCGGGAGTCGAACTCAAAAGTTATCTTTTTGGTCGACAAAAACGGACAGCTTATCGCTGCCGCCGGCGAAACAGAGCATCTCGACACGACAAGCCTGGCGTCATTGACGGCTGGCAACATTGCAGCAACCGGGGGACTGGCCAAACTGATTGGCGAGAAGGAATTCTCGATCCTGTTTCACGAGGGAGAGAAGGACAATCTCCATATCTCCATCATCGGCGGGCGTGTCATTCTGGTTGTCATCTTCGATGAACGCAGTTCACTGGGTCTCGTTCGACTGCGGGTCAAAAAAGCCAGCATTGATCTTGAAAATGTCTTCGCTGAACTGGTCAGGAAAACAGAGATTCACGCTGCATCCCCCGGCGTCGACAGTCCATTTGCCGAAATTACCGACGACGATATAGACAACCTCTTTAACTGATCGAGGTTTAATAACTTATGTCCTTCATAAACTACGCTTCACGCGAGATTAACTGCAAAATCGTCTATTACGGCCCTGGTCTCTGCGGCAAGACGACCAACCTGCAGTATATCTACAACAAGACTGCTCAAGACGCCAAGGGGAAGATGATCTCCCTTGCGACTGAAACCGAGCGGACCCTGTTCTTTGACTTTTTGCCTCTGGCCCTGGGTGAAATTCGTGGTTTCAAAACCCGCTTTCACCTCTATACGGTGCCGGGGCAGGTATTTTACGACGCCTCACGCAAATTGATCCTGAAAGGGGTTGATGGTGTGGTGTTTGTTGCAGACTCTCAAGAAGAACGATTAGATGCCAATATAGAAAGTATGGAAAATCTCAAGGACAATCTTGAGGAACAAGGATTTCAGCTCGAAAAACTTCCATTTGTTATTCAATACAACAAACGGGACCTCCCAAATTGCACCCCTGTAGAAGAGCTTCGTGACCTGCTCAACCCCAACGGGGTGCCCGACCTTGAAGCCTGCGCTTCCTCCGGAGAAGGGACCTTTGAAACCCTCAAAGCAGTCGCCAAACTGGTCCTGATTGACCTTAAAAAAGGTAGCTGAAATCGGCCTGAAAATACTTGACAGCGGGCGTCCAATCCCATATATTCCGAACCCGCAACACGCTATTCCCTTTTAGCTCAGTTGGTAGAGCAGGTGACTGTTAATCACCTTGTCGCAAGTTCGAGTCTTGCAAAGGGAGCCAATAATTCAAGGGCTTACAGACAAAAAGCTGTAAGCCCTTTTTGTTTTTTAACTGAAACAAAAACCTGTCATCAGCGTCATTTCTGGAAAGACTTTATTCAAGAGTCTCCCAAAGTTCAGCTGCCTCTTTCCATTTCATCGCTTCATCAACGTCCTGCTCAACTCCTGTACCGGTTGAATACATGATTCCCAAACAATATTGTGCCTTGGTATGACCCTGATCTGCGGCTCGCGTCCACCACTTGCGAGCTTTCATATAATCGCGTGCGACACCCTTGCCGTTGATGTACATCACCCCGAGATTGAACTGAGCATCTGGATTCCCGGCGTCAGCGGCGGTCATCCACCAGCGATGCGCTTCATTAAGGTCAGAGGCAACACCCAACCCCTTGGCGTACAATTGGCCTGCAGCAACCATGGACTTCAAGTGGCTGTGTTCTGCGGCTTTCAGATACCAGACCAAGGCCTTGCCAGGATCTCGGATTTCATCGTTTCCACGGGCCAGGATACTCCCGAGGCTGTATTGAGCATCGACATAATCCTGTTCGGCAGCCTTCTGTAGCCATTTATACGCTTCGGTGAAATTTTGTAGTACTCCGGTACCACGCGCATACATGAGGCCCAGATGATATTGGGCGGTTGGAAAATTCTGGTCTGCAGCCTGACGGAACCATTGCCGGGCTTTGCCATAATTACGCTTGACCCCCTTACCTACCAGATACATGTGCCCAAGAGTAAACTGAACCTTGGGGTTTCCCTGTTCAGCTGCCTTGCTCCACCAGCGTTTGGCTTCTGAAAAATCCTTGGGCACCCCATGCCCTTTGGCGTGCATCAGACCAAGATTGTACTGCGCATCCGAAAAACCCTGGGCAGCCGCGAGCCTGAAATATCTGAGGGCTTCATTATAACTCGGCTCAACACCACGTCCCCTGAAATAAGCCTGCCCTAATTGATTTTGTGCACGCGCGTAATTTTTATCGGCTGCCTTACGGTACCAGAAGACCGCTTCTTCAGGATTCTGCTCACAGCCCTTTCCCGTGTCGGCCATTCGTCCCAACATGAAATAAGCCCGCGGATAGTCCTCCTGAGCGGCTAATCGAAACCATTTCCGGGCTTCAGAATAACTTCGATCAACCCCCTTGCCATGATAATAGTTCATGCCTAGACGATAGTGAGATTGCGCCATTCCACTCATAACTATTACTTCCCCTCAAAAGAACACTTTGTCTTATAATCATCCATCACAACGGCGAAACGGACACCCGACTGTAAAGCCAAGCCCGGCGATCTCTTCAGGGAGTTCGCGGGTTTTAGCCCAAGGCGCTGAACCTTCCGCATTCCGTGAATTACCTCGGGTAAAGTATAACCTATCAACGCAGGCTTTTGCCTCTTTTTCCTTATCCATCCCCCCTATAGATGACGCATGAGCGTCCGGGCGATCAGTCCCGCACCCAAAAGTTGCTCGCGGGTGAAATCCGGGCCCGCTTCGGCGTGGCTGGCGGCCTTGCGACAGACTTGTAAGACTCCGAGACAACGCTCCCGATTTCGAATCGGAACACTGAGAATCTTTTGAATCGGCAGGGCCTGTCCATACTGTTCTTTTAACGGAAACACTTCAAAAATTGAAGTATGGCGGGTGACGGAAAAATTGTTATTCATCACAGGCTCCAACTCCCGATAGGTCCGAGCGGCCAGAGATTCCTTACTGGAGAAAGGGATGGTTCCCGAATTCTGTAGGCCACGTGGCCAGAGAAAGTGCAAGGCCTCGGCCTTTTCATCCGCCAGCAGCAGGGCAATCTCCCCCGTGCTGACGTTCAGGCCCTGGCCGATCGCTTTCACAGCAAGGGCCAACCCTGCTCCTAGCAGATCACGACTGGCAAGCAACCGATCAAGGTTGCGGCAAAACTCTTTTATCTCCATGCGCTGACTCCTGTTGGCCGTTGGACCTCAAGGTCTGATATCACAACACGCTAGTGCCGTCAAAATAAGGTCCTTGCCAACATCGGTTGACTGTTTTTTTGGGTCTAATTTCAAAATCAGCCCAAAACGAAACCCAGTCCACCCAGCACCTGACAAACCGGAACCCCAAATGGTTATATCGGCATCAGGAACAAAATTTAAGGGTGCCTTAAACGTTAGATCAAACGCAAAAAGGGCGGTCCGTGATGGGCCACCCTTTTTGCTACTGTCTTTTGGCGACCTCTCAGCCGAGAAGCGCTTTGGCCTCTGATATCATATGCTCTGCGGTAAAACCAAACCTCACCATCAACTCGCCCGCGGGGGCGCTCGCCCCATAGCTGGTCATCCCGATCACAGTGCCGGCGCAACCGATATAGCGTTCCCAGCCGAAGGTTGATGCGGCTTCCATCGCCACCCGCTTTGTACAGGCTGGCGGCAGCACCGCATCACGATAGGCCTGCGCCTGGGTCTCGAAAAGCTCCCAGCTGGGCAGCGAGACGACACGCGTCCCGATCCCATCGGCCTGCAGGGCTGCGCGTGCTGCCATTGCATGCTGGACTTCGGAGCCGGTGGCGATCAAAATCATCTGTAGTTCGCCCTCTTCCGCCGCCAGCACGTAGCCGCCTTGTTGCAGACCGCTGGCCGCACCATAAACCGCGCGATCAACAGTGGGCAGCCCCTGCCGGGTCAGGACCAGCATGGTCGGCCCCTTACGATTGGCGATCGCCGCCTTCCAGGCTTCGACAGTCTCGTTGGCGTCGGCCGGACGGATCACGGTCAGGTTCGGCATCGCCCGCAAACTGGCCAGATGCTCCACCGGCTGATGGGTCGGGCCATCCTCCCCCAGACCGATAGAGTCGTGAGTCATGACGTAGATCGGAGCCAGTCCCATCATCGCCGCCAGACGGATTGGGGGGCGCATATAGTCGGCAAACACAAAAAAGGTCCCGGCAAACGGGATGATCCCGGGTGTGTGGGTTAAACCATTCATGATCGAACCCATGGCATGCTCACGAATGCCGTAGTGGATATTTCGGCCACTTTTCCCAGGGAGCCAGGATGTAGCACCTTTGATTTCGGTATTGTTCGACGGCGCCAGATCGGCCGACCCGCCGAGCAGCAACGGTATCTTTTTGGCAAGAGCCTGAATCACGGCTCCGCTGACTTGGCGGGTCGCCTTGGCGCCATCCGCAGGAGTAAAGACCGGCAATTCAGTCCCCCAGCCTGCCGGCAGTTCGCCATCGGCGACGTCCAGCCAGGCAGCGACCGCCGGAATCGATTTTTTCAGGGTCAGTTGTTTGTTCCAGACGGCCTCCTCCTCAGCGCCACGCGCCAGCGAACCGCGCATATGCTCGGCCACGCCCTCCGGCACCACGAAACACTCTTTGGGATCCCGGCCATAGGCCAGTTTGGTCAGTGCCAGTTCATCGGCGCCCAGGGGTGCACCGTGGGCTTCGTGGCTATCATGCTTGTTTGGCGCCCCGATCCCGATATGCGTACGGGCGATGATCAGTGACGGACGGGAGTCATTTTTGGCACGCTCCATCGCAGTATCGATCTCGGCCAGATTCTCCCCTTCGACCCGCTGCACATGCCAGCCATAGGCCAGATAGCGTGTGCCGACATCTTCGCTGAAAGCCAGAGAGGTATCCCCTTCGATGGTGATCTTGTTGTCCAGGTAGATATAATTAAGATTGCCGAGTTTCAGGTGGCCTGCCAGTGAAGAAGCCTCAGACGACACCCCTTCCATCAGATCGCCGTCACTGCAGATCACCCAGGTTCGGTAATCAAACAGCTCAACATCGACCTGTTGCGCCAGAAATTGCGCCCCCATTGCCATCCCGACGGCCACGGCCACCCCCTGACCCAGAGGACCCGTAGTTGTCTCGACGCCGGGTGTATGTCCGAACTCGGGATGCCCTGGGGTCTTGCTCCCTGCTTGACGAAAATTCCGCAGATCATCCAGCGACAGATCGTAACCGCTCAGATGCAGCATACTGTAGATCAGGGCTGACGCATGTCCGCACGAGAGCACAAACCGATCACGCCCGGCCCAGTTCGGATTGGCCGGATTATGTCGCAGATGACGGTTAAACAGCAGGTAGGCGATCGGGGCCGCTTCCATGGGCGTTCCGGGATGGCCGGAGTTGGCCTTTTCAACGGCATCAGCCGCCAGCAAGCGAATGGTATTGATCGATTCTTTGACGATGGGGGCAGTAAATTCTTTCGGCAGCATGAAAACTCCTTTGTTGGGCGGCTGCGTTCGAACGACTCTTATCACTTCATAAGAAGAAAAAAGAACGCCGGGTCAGGGATTTCCGCCCGGTCGAGAGCTGACATTGAAACAGGAACGCGTCGAAAAGACAAGGGGGGATACAGGGTTGCGCCGGCTTTTTCTCACAGGGAGTCCCGCACAAAAATCTGAGTCCATATCAACATAGAAGGACTGCTCATCTGTGCAGTCTCCTGGTTAGGCTCAGGCTTTAAACGCATAGCCGCAGAAATGCTGCAGATGCTTCAACTTCTGCTGCCGGCTGCCATGCCATCCCGCCAAAACGAGCTCGGCCAGGGTTTCCCCCGACCTTAAAATTGGTTCCAGCGGGTCAAGGAAACAGGATTCATCATCCGCGTTGTACCCCTGAAGATATTGGCGGGCCAACCCCTGTCGGGCCAACGCAACGAGTTCACGCGCCAGTTCCAGCAGAGTTGCCTCACCAAAACGGGCTTTCAATCCGATCCGCCAGGATTCCCGATAAAGCTCCTGTCTCCGGGTTAAATTCAGATCCTCTATAAGAGCTTCAGCATGCTGAAGAGCCAGGTCATCATAAAAAAGACCCTTGACCAGACTCGCGACCGCGAGCGCAAAATCTGGAGGCAGACTGTCAGGAGTCCGCAGTTCAAGCTGAGGGCGTAAACGAACCTCAGGGAACAGGGTCGAGAGATGGACATCCCAGTCACCCAAACAGGCAACCTCTCCCTTCGCGCCCTGTTCAAGGAAATCGGCGAAGCTGATCCGTCGATCGGTCATATCGACCAGTCTTGCCCCCCGCTGCAAAAAATAGAGCGGCGTCTGCAGGGCATAGGCGACATAGTCATCGAGGGATCCGCCCTTCTCCATAAAGGCCGGAATCAGTCCGCAGCGATCATTATCGGTGCGTGACCAGATCTCGCCGCGTACCGACAGATAGCCGCATTCGACCCCGTCCAGTAACGGGGAGTTTGCAAACAAGGCATAGAAGACCGGAGCGAGCCACTGCAGCAGCCGCAGCTTGCGCACGCAATCCGCCTCATCCAGATAATCGAGATTGACCTGAGTCCCGGCGGTCTGCTTCATCATCCGCTGCCCCATGTCACCGGTCTTGAGCATATAGGGACCCATGATGGCATAGCGCTTTTTCGGTAGCCACTCGATCTGTGGCAAAGGGGTGAAGGGCTGAATCCCAAAACCAAGAATGGCAAGCCCCAGACGCGGCGCAACCTCATTGATCTGCGCGGTGTAACGCGCCAGATCGCGTTTGTTACAGTGCATATCGCAACAGAGCCGACCCGAGAGCTCGAGCTGCCCCCCTGGCTCAAGCGTCACCGAGGAGCGCTTCCCCTGCAGGCCGATCAGGGCTTCATCATCATAGATCCCCTGCCAGCCTGCCGTCCCATCAAGCTGGGTCAGAAGCTCACGAATCTGCCCATAACTTGCCGCTTCGCCGGTTCCAGCGTCGATTACCAGCTTTTCTGTCTCCAGGCCGATCCCCCAGTCTTCACGGGGACGCGCCCCAGAGCGCAGGTAAGCGAGCAGGTCGTCACGAGAAGAGATCAGTTGATTGGCAGCAAAATTTCTCATGCGGTCAGTCTACCATTTTTGCGTCTGCCGCACGCCGCTCGCCGGAAGAAAGATAATCACCGACCGCCCTGGCCAGAGTCTTGAACACTTTGGTAAATTCCTTTTCGTCCATCTCTAACAGGGTCACACGGAAACCACGTTCATCGGTACAAAAAGACGAAATCGGCACCACGCAAATACCGGTCGAGGCCAGCAGATAATAGACAAAGCGCTTATCATGGCTGACGCCCGGGACATTGATCAAGCCATCGACCAGTGCTCGCACATCAGCATTCTCAATCGGCAGCGACTGCTGATTGTTCAAGAGACCCGCCTTGAACACGACGCTCATGTAGAAGGCACCATTGGTGCGATTCACCTTAAGCCCGGGCACCTGCTTCAACATATCATAGGCGATATTTGAATATTTCTCGTAGCGCAGGCGACGCGTCTCCAGATATAGCGGGTACTCCGGGTGGCTGAGAATCTTCGGGATCGCTTTTTGCGGCAGCGTCGTCGAACAGACCTCGACCATCTTCGAGTTCAGAATACTCTGGATATACTTGGCAAAAACCGGGTCTTTATCGGCATTGTAAACTTCGATCCAGCCGCAGCGTGATCCAGGCCAGGGGAGTTCCTTGCTGATCCCCTTCATCGAGATCGCCGGCAGGTCACCAATCAGGTCTGAGATCGGTTTGGTGCTTTCGCCGTTAAACACAATGTTGTGATAGATCTCATCACAGATCAGGAACAGATCATACTCCGTACAGATAGCGATGATCTCCTTGAGAATCCGCTCCGGGTACACAGCTCCCGTCGGGTTATCCGGATTGATGATCAGAACCCCGGAGATGGCGGGATTGTATTGCACCGACAGGCGCAGATCATCGAGATCAGGATACCAGTTGTTATCCGGATTCAGTCGATAAGTCACAGGCTTCTGCCCTGCATGTGCGCCCTCCGCCGAAGAGTGGGTCGAATAGGTGGGGGACGGTCCAATGACCCGCGCCTCACGACTCAACAGGCCGTAGACCTTTTGAATCGCGTCGCCCAGACCGTTGAAAAAGATGATATCCTCCGGGGTGATCTGCGCCTTGCCGCGGGCGTTGGTCAAATCAGCCAGAAATTGGCGTGTGCCGAGCAGACCCTTGGTCGCGCAATACCCGTAAGAACAGTCCTGCATCGCCAGATCGGCAACGATCTTCTTCATCCACTGCGGGATTTTTTCCCCCTTGGCGATCGGATCGCCAATATTTTCCATATTGGTTTTGATCCCCAGGCGGTTCATCTTTTCTGCGATCTCGACGATCGCGCGGATTTCGTAGATTAACTCGCCAGCCCCGATGTGCACGATATTGTTACGCATAGTCTCTCTCCTGAATCTCCGGATGCTAAAAAGCCATGAACAGTGACTGTCCATGGCCTGATAAAAACTGCTCAATTGTGATTCACAACGGCTTAGGCTGTAGACAGTCTCCGGCGGTCGATTGCCGCCATGGTCGCCTCTGTTGCCGCCGCTGCCAAGATCATTCAGTATTCCTCACGGATTAAAAACTCTCCGCCTCAACTATCACAGCGGTCGCGGCAAGTCAATTTATTTCAAATCTCACAAAAGCAAACATTACATAATCGCTATTGACATAAAACCATGCTAATAATACAGGATTAAGGCGTTGTTCCTGAGAATTTGTAAAAGCAAAACGCCATTGGCATTTTTATGAGGAGCGAACATTGGCCGGCGCTGAAAAAAAAAGTCCTCTGATTCTGGTGGTGGATGACGATGCGTCCATCCGGGTGATGGTGTGCATGTTTTTACAGGAAGAGGGGTTCATCATTGCCGAAGCTGAAAACGGCGAAGCCGCGCTAGAAGTCTTTGACCAGGTACAGCCACAAGCTGTGCTGTTGGATGCCATGATGCCGGTCATGAACGGCTTTGATGCCTGCCGTGCCTTGCGGAAACGACCCGCCGGCGAACACGTCCCGGTGATGATTATCACCGGTCTGGACGATGTGGACTCCGCTCAACGTGCCTATGAGGCCGGGGCCACTGACTTTACCACCAAACCTTTCAACTTAATTATGCTCGGCTACCGGTTGCGCTATATGCTGCGAGCCAGCCAGACACTTAATGACCTCCAGACATCCCTGGCAATGATCCGCCACCAGGACAAAATGGCCTCGACCAGCCAGCTGTCAGCCGGGGTGGCCCGCGAAATCAACAACCCGCTCGGCTTTATCAAAAGTAATCTGTCCACCCTGAACACATATTTCTGCAAGGTTCTCGGGCAGCCGGGCATTCAGGAGAAGGTGATAGCGGAACAGGCGACTGATGAGGCCCGCGACCCAGCTGCCGTATCAGGTAAAATGCATAAAATCGATGACCTGTTGACGGAGGGACAGAAACTCATCGCCGCATCTCTGGAGGGAACTGATCAGATCCGGAGAATTGTGGATGGCCTCAAGGATCTTGCCCGGCGAGATGTAAACGACCGCGAGCCTACCGACATCAACCGCTGCCTGGAGACCACCATCAATCTGGTCTGGAACGGGATCAAAAACAAGGCCCTTATTCAACGTGACTTCGGCGAACTGCCCCACCTCTCCTGCTACCCTCACCAACTCAGCCAGGTGTTCGGCAATCTGCTACTTAACGCTGCTCAAGCAATTGAGAAACAAGGCGAAATCAGAATCAAGACCTGGTGTGACGGCGAACAAATCTATATTGCGGTCGCCGACACCGGTTGCGGCATCCCGGCAGACAACCTTAAACGGATTTTTGAGCCGTTCTTCACCACCAGAGAGATCGGCAAAGGGGCCGGGTTGGGGATGACCATCTCCTATGACATCGTCAAAAATCATGGTGGGGAGCTCAAAGTGACCAGTGAAGTCGGCAAAGGGACCACCTTTACCTTGACCCTCCCTCTGGTCGTTCCAATGAGGGTGCAGTCACCAGCGTAAATTATCGACGGTCTCATTTTCACAGAAGATTTGTCGTTCGAACTTAAACATCGGAGGTCAGCATGCGACAATCAGTGTTTCACGGGTTATTGATGATAGGACTTCTTCTTACACTCGCAATGCCCGCCGCCGCACAAAATCAGATTACGATTGACGGCACCGGCGACAGCCAGGAGCTGTTGCGAACTCTGGCGCAGGCCTTTGAGGTCGTTAATCCGGGGATGCAGGTTGTGGTGCCGGACAGCATCGGTTCCTCCGGTGGTGTCAAATCACTGATAAAAGGAAACTGCGACCTGGCCCGGGTCGCCCGACCGTTGAAAGATAAGGAGCGAGCAAAAGCTGCCGACCTAAAGTATCGAGTTTTCGCCAGATCACCGGTGATCTTCGCCGCTAACCTCCCCAGCCGCTGCCTCAATAATCTCACCAGCGCCCAGTTGGTCGGGGTTCTCTCCGGTTCGCTGACCGACTGGTCAGAGCTGGGCGCTTGCCCGGCGCATAAAATTTTCATCGCGCTGCGTGAAGAGGGGGATTCTTCACGCTCAGTAATCGAGAAGGTGGTTCCAGCAGTTGCCAGCATCGCCCAACCGGTCGGCCAGACGATTTACTCAACCCCGGAGACCATTCAGACCATTGCGGACCATGCCTTCACCCTCGGCTACAGTGCCCTGGCCGCCACCCTCAATCATCCTTTGCAGATTTTTTCTTTCAACGGAATTGCGCCGACTGAAGAAAATGTCCAGAAGGGTTCTTACCCCCTGGTCGCACCATTCGGGCTGGTCTGGAGAGGCAAGTTGTCTGGCCTGGCCAAAACCTTTGTTGAGTTCATCTTCAGTCCGGCGGGTGAGAAGATCATCCGGGACGCCGGGGTCGTTCCGGCAGGTGTTAAATAAATTTTCGTTGTCACAGCTTCTGGGGGAGACTTGATGCGCCGTACCATCAAACAAAAATTCCTGATTGCTCAGTCCCTGGTCATTTTGCTCAGCATCCTGCTGCTGGGCGGTCTCAGTATGTTCTTTATAACAACTGCCCTCAAAGATGCGCTGTTCGATAAGCAGCTTGTCCTGGCAAAATCTTTGGCCAGCACTATCGAATCTACCTTGCAGGATAAAATATCATTACTGGGACGCGTCGAGACCCTTGAGTATGAGAAATACTCTCGCGACCTGCCGCTCGTCAAACACTTCACCAAATTTCATAAGGTATTACCTCGCCTGAGTTACCTGAACCGGGACGGAGAGGAAGAAGTCAAGGTTGTCAATGACAAGGTCGTACAACGCTTTGACAATTATCGACAGACCCTCTGGTTTGCACAGGCCATGAGCAAACCCAATCAGGTGGTCCTCGGTAAGGTGACAACCCTGCCTGACAGCCAAGAGCCATCCCTGCCGATGGCCATGGCGCGTTTTAATTATTTTGGTAATACCTTTGAAGGGGTCTTGCTGGCTCAGGTTCCCATAAGTTTTTTGACCCAAAACTTTAATAACCAGCAAGTTGGTGAGCATGGATTTATCCTCCTGTTTGACACTAGTGGCCACCGGCTCAGCTCTTCTGGCACGACCTCCAAGGATCCGGCGCCATCTCAATATTCTCAGCTGCAGAGTCTTTTCCACGGCACCGCAGGCTTTGACCAGGGCACCTATCAGGGGGAAGAGGTCTTCGTCGCTTGGGCCCAGGTACCGACAACCGGGTGGCAACTGTTCACTGTACTTCCGGCGAGCGAATTTCTAAAGGTGCCAATCCATCTGGCATTAATGACTCTAACCATCTGCCTGGCCGTTTTATTGGTCGGCATTTTCCTTTCCCGAAGATTCTCCCGACCGATCGTTCGCCACATCGAACAACTCAACCAGCATGCGCGAAATGTTGCCCGCGGAAATTTATCCGAGCGGCTCAATATCAGCAGTGGGGATGAGCTCGAAATGCTGGCCGACGCCGTAAACAGCATGACCAGCAGTATCTGCGAGAACCAACGAGCGCTGAGCCTTGCCAAGGACGCTGCCGAGGCTGCAAATCGATCCAAATCCCAGTTTCTGGCCAACATGAGCCATGAAATCCGCACTCCCATGAATGGTGTGCTAGGCATGACTGAACTGTTGCTGGAGACCACCCTGGACCGGGAGCAAAGACGATTCGCTGAAACAGTGCGGGCCTCCGGTGAAGCCCTGTTAAATCTGATCAATGATATCCTCGATTTTTCCAAGATTGAGGCCGGTAAACTGGAACTGGAAGCGCTCGACTTCGAACTGCGGCCAATGATCGACGATATCGCCCAGTTGCTGTCTGGCCCCGCGCACAGCAAAGGTTTGGAATTGGCCGTTCAGGTCACCACCGAGGTCCCTGAAATCCTGGTCGGTGATCCCAGTCGCCTGCGTCAGGTTCTGACCAACCTGATGGGCAACGCGATCAAATTCACCGAGCAGGGAGAGGTGGTGGTGCGAGTCACTGCGGGCCGAGAGCAGGGCAGGACTGTTCGTTTGCACTGTTCAGTTGAGGATACCGGCATCGGCATTACCCCTGCCGCTCAGACTAAGCTGTTCAAAACCTTCTCCCAGGCGGATGGCTCGACCACCCGCCAATATGGCGGCTCGGGTCTCGGCCTCGCCATCTCCAAACAACTGGTAGAACTGATGGGAGGGGAGATCGGCGTCGAAAGCCAACCCAACAAGGGCTCTAAGTTCTGGTTCACAATTAAATTATCACGCAGTGAATCTGCGACACCAACGCCGAACTCAGCGCGCAGGGATTTAGTCGGCTTGCGCGCCTTGATCGTTGATGACAATGCCACCAACCGCGAAATCCTCGCGCACAGCCTCAGCTACTGGGGGATCTTCTGCGAAAGCGCCGACTCCGGCCGTCAGGGACTGGCCATGCTGCGGGCGGCACGCACACGCCAGCTCCCCTTCGACCTGCTGGTGCTGGACATGCATATGCCTGAAATGGACGGGTTTGAAGTCGCCCGGGAGATTCAACAGGATCCTGACTTTAAAGCCTTGAAAAAAATCATGCTGACCTCGGTCGGTTTGCGTGGCGATGGACAGATGGCCCGCGAGGTTGGCATCAACGCCTACCTGACGAAACCGGTGAGGCAGACCGAGTTCTTCAGCGCCATGGTCTCGGTCATGAACTCCAAACCCGACAACTGCAGTCCACGGCTGGTCACCCGTCACAATCTGCAGGACGTTACTACGCAGTTCGATGCGCGGGTGCTGGTCGTCGAGGATAACCTTGTCAATCAGCGGGTGGCCAAAGGGATGCTGAGCCTTTTCGGCTGCCAGATAAATGTGGTTGATAATGGCCAACAAGCGCTTGAGGCAATCAACTCTGGCAGCTACGAACTGGTCTTCATGGACTGCCAGATGCCGGTCATGGACGGATACCAGGCCACCGCCGAGATTCGCAAAAATGAGCAGGAACTTGGAACTAAGCCGCTGGTGATTATTGCCTTGACCGCCCATGCCCTGGAAGGTGACAACGAAAAGTGCCTGGCAGCCGGCATGAACGACTACCTGACCAAACCGTTCAATAAAAGCCAGATACACAGCGTCCTCGAACGTTGGCTGGGGCCAGCGCAGTTACAGACACCGATCCTGATCGAACAAGTCGCCAAACAAGCAACTGTGGCTGACGCTGCCGCACAAGGGCCATCCTCACCCATCGACCGTAAGGCCCTGGACGCGCTGCGTGCCCTGGAAACTGAGGCCATGCCCGATCTGGTCCAGCAGATAGTTGCCGCATACCTGGAACAATCCCCCGGACTTCTGACCCAACTGCATCAGGCGGTCGGAGATAACGACTGGGAGACGACCCAACAGATGGCCCACTGTCTGAAATCGAGCAGCGCCAACCTTGGGGCCTTGCATTTAGCTGAGCTGTGTAAAACCATGGAGATGGGGAGCCGCGCTGGACAGGTGCAAAACGCCGCAGACCTTTATACTCAGATCAGCGACGAATATCAGCGCGCACAGGCTGCCCTGCTGATTGAAACACGAAGCGGACTGGAAACAGATACATGATTCAAGACCCTAAAAAGCCGGTCATTCTGGTTGTCGATGACGACCTGACCATGCAGCTAAGCTTGCGCGGCGCACTGGAACAGGCCGGTTTCAGCACGCTGATCAGAGGAGACGGCAAATCAGCGCTCAAAGCCTTTACCGAGCTCCGACCAGATCTGCTGCTGCTGGATGTCATGATGCCGGGCATGGACGGTTTCGAGACCTGCCGCGCCCTGCGCCAGCTCCCCGGCGGCGAACACACCCCGGTCTTAATGATGACCGGCCTTGACGACATAGCTGCGATTCACCACGCCTTTGAGGCGGGCGCCACCGATTTTATCAGCAAGCCCCTCAATTGGGCCATGCTCGGCTACCGGGTGCGCTACCTGCTTCGTTCCGGCAAAGTCTTTCAGGATTTACAACAAAGCCAACTGCAGCTGGCCAAAGCCCAGCAGCTGGCCAAGCTGGGGAACTGGGAATGGGACCCACCGACCAGGAGCATCAAGGGCTCGGCTGAGTGCTTCCGTCTGCTGGGCCTGGACAACCAGGACGCGCAGCTCGCCTTCAAGGAGGTCTTCAGGTATATTCCTGTCGCAGAGCAGGAACTGGTCCGCGTTACTATTGAAGACGCTCTCGCTGAACAAAAACCCTTCACCCTGAATCATCGAGTCGTGCTGACAAATGGCGAGGAGCGTAACCTCCTCAATCAGGGGGAAGTGGTCTTCTCAGAGGTTGGTAACAGAAGCATCGTTCGCGGCATCATACAAGACGTGACCCGAATAAGAGAGGCCGAAGAACAGATCCGGCATCTGGCCTTTTACGACGGGTTGACCGGCCTCGCCAACCGTCAACTGTTCTCTGATCGCTTGCAAAATGCGTTGGCGACCGGCCGTCGATCGGAGCGCTTAATGGCTCTGTTATTTCTTGATCTGGATCGATTCAAAAGGATCAATGACACCCTCGGGCACCACCTCGGCGATCTGCTGCTAAAAACAGTCTCTGAGAGAATTGAGACCTGCATCCGCGACACGGATTCGCTGGGACGCTTTTATCTGGATGAGACGAACACCTGCGTATCGCGACTGGGGGGTGATGAGTTTCTGGTTCTGCTGAGCGAACTGGCTAACCCCGAGGATGCCGCCAGAGTCGCCCGAAGGATTCTTAAAGCCATTTCAGAACCATTGCAGCTCGGGGGGCACGAGGTGTTTGTCACGACCAGTATCGGTATCAGCCTTTTTCCGGAAGATGGTCAGGACGCGGAGTTGCTGCTGAAAAACGCCGACATCGCCATGTATGACGCCAAAGACAAGGGCCGCAACAGCTTTCAATTCTACAAGGCCGAGCTCAACAACGTCGCAACCGAACGCCTTGCCCTGGAAAACGAGCTGCGCAAGGCTATGGAACGGGATGAGTTTGTGCTTTTTTATCAGCCGCAATTTAACGTAGAGAGTGGTCGGATTGTCGGTGCAGAAGCCTTGATCCGCTGGCAGCACCCGACCCGGGGGCTGCTTAATCCCGGAGATTTCATCGCCATCGCCGAGGACGCCGGGCTGATGACCCCGCTGTCTGAATGGGTGGTTCAGAAAGCCTGTCACCAGAACAGGGCCTGGCAGAACCTGGGACTACCGGCGATAAGAGTCTCAATCAACCTCTCGGGTCAGCAGTTCTCCTTGCCATCAAGTCGTACAAAAGTTCTTGAAATGGTGGAGAATTCCCTCAAAAACAGCCGGCTTGATCCGCAGTATCTTGAAATTGAGCTGACGGAAAGCATGTTGATGGAAAACACTGAAGACACCAGACTCATTCTGCAGCAATTGAAGAAGGTGGGGGTCAGTATCGCCATTGATGATTTTGGTACCGGATATTCTTCGCTGGCCTATTTAAAGGCCTTCCCGATCGACACCTTGAAAATCGATTGTTCCTTTGTGCGAGATATCACCACCAGCACCGATAGCGCCGCCATAACCCGGGCAATCATATCGATGGCCAACCATCTGGAATTGAAGGTCATCGCCGAAGGGGTTGAAACCAATGAACAGCTCGGTTTTCTGCAACAACTGAGTTGCCAGGAATATCAGGGTTATCTACGTAGCCGACCATTACCCGCCGACGAATTTTTAGAACTGTTCAGGCAAGAAGGTTTCAGGTAGTCAATAGAGCGGGTTATGCCTCATCACCCGTCAAATTGACCTGCTGTTCCTTTTTTTCAAGGCTAAAGCATGACCATCAGCAGGGTCAGCGTCACCAGACTCGCCAGGGTCGAGACCACGACAACCGAGGTCACAAAATTGGGGACAATATTATTCTCCTTCGAGATAATCGCCACCAGAATCGCCGCTGGCATTCCGGCTTGGAGAATTCCCGCCGCGTTTTCGATCGGACCCAGTGTGAAAGGGATGGCAACACCAAAAGCAAGGGCCGGCACCAGCAAAAGGCGCATGCCTGTGGCCAGGAGAACATCTCGAGAAAGAGACACCCGCCGCTGCTCGAGCAGTTGCAACCCCAGGGCAAAAAGCATCACCGGAATCATGGCATCGGCCAGCAGGCCGATCATGCGACTGATCACCAACGGGGGCGTCAAGCCACAGGATAAAACCAGCAGCGCCGGGATCGTCGCCCAAAGCGCCGGCGTCTTGACGACCCCCCAGATCGCGCCCTTGCTGCCCCCATGTGCCCAACCTGCGGCACCGACACAGATCACAAAGGCGGTAATGCTTATGGCCACAAAATAGATCGTCGCCGGCGCCAGGGCGGCATCCCCGAGTCGAAACCGGATCACCGCCAACCCGTAATTGCCGACATTACCGAAAGCCGCGATCATCACAAACGCGGCGATCATCTCCTTCGATTTCCCCAGCACCCGACCTATGCCGCCGGCAACCAGGGCCGCCAGCACATGGGTGAGCACGATAAATAAAATCATCTTCATCGCGCTGCCCAACGGGACGGTCGCGCTGCTGATGGCCTGAAAGATAAATGCCGGCACGAACACATAATAGGCCGCACGGGTAAGAGTGCGCGCCTGCAGTTCCAGCCGACCGCCCAGAAGGGCTCCGAGGGCGACTATACCGAACACGGGCAGAATCACATTGAAAAAGACTGAAAAGAATTCCGTCATAGCACCCCTGCATAGAAGTTAAAAAGGCTCCCGACAAATTAATTGTCGGGAGCCTCGATGTTTCAACTTAAAACAATCAGCTTATTTACCGCAATCAGCCTGCAGTTCAGCCAATTTCTTATACAGATCGTAGCGGGTTGCCACATCTTTGGCCGACGCAGCCATCAACTCTTCAGCCTGCTCGGGGTTCGCCTTCTTCAGCACCCGGAAGCGGTTCTGATGGCTGGCATACTCGGCGAAACTGATGCTCGGATCCTTGCTGTCCATCTGCAACGGATTCTTCCCTTGCGCAGCAAGACGCGGGTCGTAACGGAACAGTGGCCAGTGACCACATGCCACCGCTTCCTTACAGTTATCGACCGCCTTGGTCATGTTGATGCCGTGAGCGATACAGTGAGTGTAGGCGATAATCAGGGAGGGCCCATCATAGGCATCCGCCTCGATCATAGCCTTAACCGCCTGTGCCGGGTTAGACAGATTGACCCGTGCGACATAGATGTTGCCATAGGACATGGCAATCATCGACAGGTCCTTCTTCGGCATCTTCTTGCCGCCAGCCGCGAAGAGCGCCACGGCGCTCATCGGGGTCGACTTGGAAGCCTGACCGCCGGTGTTGGAATAGACCTCGGTATCGAGAACCAGCACGTTGACGTTTTCACCCGAAGCGAGGACGTGATCGAGACCGCCGTAACCGATATCATAGGCCCAGCCGTCACCACCGTGGATCCAGACCGACTTGTTGACCAGATAGTCGACATTAACCAGCAAGGGCTTGGCGGTTTCATGGGTACAGGCGGAAAGAATCTTCTTCAGCTTGGCGACGCGGCCGCGCTGAACTTCGATCTCTTCCTGAGTATTCTGCAGACTGTCAAGAATCTCCTGCTTCAAACCGGCAGTTCCTTCACAGGCCCTGCAGCCACAGTCGATATTGCTGATCAGCAGTTCACGAGCAAATTCAGAGGTCTTGTCGACCGCCAGACGCATCCCCAGACCAAACTCGGCGTTATCTTCAAACAACGAGTTGCTCCATGCAGGTCCACGGCCATCCTTGCGCTTGGCCCAGGGAGTGGTCGGCAGGTTGCCACCATAAATCGAAGAACACCCGGTAGCGTTGGCCACGATCATGCGGTCGCCGAACAGCTGCGAACAGAGTTTAACAAACGGGGTCTCGCCACAACCGGCACATGCGCCGGAGAATTCAAACATCGGCGGCAGCAGCTGGCTGCCTTTGACAGTCGCGCGATTGAACAGTGCCGGGTCGGTATCAGGCAGGCCGAGGAAGAAGTCAAAGTTAGCGGCTTCCTTGACGCGCAGGGGCGGCTGAGGCGCCATGTTGATCGCCTTGACGCCCTCTTCGGTTTTGCTGTTAACCGGACAGTTGTACACACAGGCGCCACAACCGGTGCAGTCTTCAACTGCAACCTGCAAGGTAAACTTCTTCCCTTCCATGTCCTTACCCTTGGCCGCCACCGACTTAAAGTCCGCTGGTGCACCCTTCAGCTCGGCCTCGTCATAAATCTTCATCCGAATCGAAGCATGCGGGCAGACGAATGAGCAGATTCCGCATTGGATACAGAGCTCATCTTTCCAGACCGGCGCGGTAACGGCAATATTGCGCTTCTCGACACATGCCGTTGCGGTCGGGAAGGTTCCGTCGGCTGACATCGCCGAAAGGGGAAGCTTGTCACCGAGACCGTCGATGATCGGACCGATGGTCTTCTTGACCATCTCGGAGCAGCCATCCCACTTGCCGATCTGCATCTCAACTGCGCTGTCGGCAACCGCCGGGATTGCAACTTCAACAACATTTTCGAGCGCAACGTCAACGGCCTGGTTGTTCATGTTGACGACTTTTTCGCCCGCTTTGCTGTAAGACTTGAGGATCGCTTTTTTGATCTCGCTGATCGCCAGATCGAGGGAAATGATATTTGAGATCTTGAAGAAGGCGGTCTGCATAATGACGTTGATCCGCGCACCCAGACCCAACTTTTCACCCAGAGCAATGCCATCAATGACGTAAAACTTCATCTGCTTGTCAATGAGCTGCTGCTGAACAAACTTCGGCAGTTGAGCCCAGATCTCATTCTTGCCGAATGCGGAGTTAAGCAGGAAGGTCGCACCTTTTTTGGCGTTTTTGAGCATGTCGTACTTCTCAAGAAAGGAGAAGTTATGACAGGCAACAAAGTCGGCCTCATCTTCAGAGACCAGGTAGGTATTGCGGATCACATCCTTGCCGAAGCGCAGGTGGGAGGTGGTCAAGCTGCCGGCCTTCTTGGAGTCATAAACAAAATAGGCCTGGACCTGATTATCGGTACTGTCACCGATGATCTTGATCGAGTTTTTATTGGCTCCGACGGTGCCGTCAGAACCGAGGCCGTAGAACATGGCCGCGTAGCCCGTAAAGGGGACCTTGTAGGCAGCGTCGAACTTCAGGCTCTTGCCGCTGATATCATCATCGAAGCCGATGATGAAATGGTTCATCGGCTTATCCTGCAGCATGTTGTCGAAAACGGCCTTACACATCCCGGCATTAAATTCAAAAGAACCGAGGCCGTAACGCCCGCCAACGATCGAAGGATAGCCTTCGAAGCTGGTGAAGCCATCGACCATCCCCTCACCAACGGCAGTGCGAACCGACTGATAAAGCGGCTCACCGATGGAGCCCGGCTCCTTGGTGCGGTCGAGAACCGTAATCTTCTTGACGCTGGCGGGTACCGTCTTGCAGAACTGCTCGATGGGGAAGGGCAGGAACAGACGCAGCTTGACCAGACCGACCTTCTCTCCCTGAGCGACCAGATGCATGATCAGCTCTTCCATCGCTTCGCAACCGGAACCTTGCATCACCACGACACGCTCAGCCTTCGGATGACCCACATAGTCGACCAGATTGTACTGACGCCCGACCAGCTTGGCAAACTTGTCCATCTGCGCCTGAACAATCCCAGGCACTTTTTCGTAATAGGCGTTGGCGATCTCACGCCCGTGGAAATAGACATCCGGATTCTGAGCCGTACCGCGCAGAACCGGGTGATCCGGTGAGAGGGCGCGTTCACGATGAGCGGAAACCAGATCATCGTCGATCATCGCCTTCATGTCCTTCTTGGTCAGCTCTTCGACCTTCTGGATCTCATGGGAGGTCCGGAAACCGTCAAAGTAGTGCAGGAAGGGGATGCGGGACTCAAGGGTTGCCGCCTGAGCAATCAAGGCGAAATCCATGACCTCCTGAACGTTGTTGGAGCAGAGCATCGCCCAACCGGTCTGACGACAGGCCATGACGTCGGAATGATCGCCGAAGATCGACAGGGCCTGGGTCGCGATGGCGCGCGCTGAAACATGGAAAACGGTCGGGGTCAGCTCGCCGGCGATCTTGTACATGTTCGGGATCATCAGCAACAGACCCTGCGAAGCGGTAAAGGTTGTGGTCAGAGCACCAGCCTGCAGAGAACCGTGGACAGCCCCGGCGGCGCCGCCCTCAGATTGCATCTCAACGACCTTGGGGATCGTTCCCCAGATGTTCTTCTGCCCGGCCGCGCTCTTGGCGTCGGAGATTTCACCCATGCCGGATGAGGGAGTGATCGGGTAGATCGCAATAACTTCATTGGTCGCATGAGCAACATGCGCGGCAGCGGAACAACCATCAATACAAACCATCTTTCGAGACATCAGTTTCCTCCTTCGCTGGTGAACGGATAGATCACGCTCAACTGTTTTCTACCAATTTTTTTTCGTCGATTGTATGGAGTCAGTAGAGATTTAAGCCTGGATAAACTTCTAACAGATCTTGGTTAAAATACCTGTCAGAGGACATATTTCTGGAACAAATTATCTAGAATTCACGCCGGCTATCAATCGCCTGATGGACCGTAGCCGAATCGATGTACTCGAGATCACTCCCCAGAGGGATGCCATGAGCCAGGCGCGTCATCTTAATCCCTGTATCCTTGAGGATCCGGGCCAGATAGAGCGCCGTCGCCTCCCCTTCTACGGTGAAGCTGGTCGCGACCAGAACTTCGTGAATCTTGTCGCCCCTGAGCCGCTCAAGCAGTTGCGGAAGTTTGAGGTCCTCAGGACCAACGCCATCAAGGGGCGAGAGGGCGCCATGCAAAACATGATACTGCCCGCGAAAGCCATGGCTGCGTTCGATCGCAATCAGATCCTGCGGTTCCTGCACAACACAAAGACAACTCTCATCCCGGCCAGCATCAGTGCAGATGCGGCACAGTTCGCCTTCGGCGATATTGAAGCAACGGACGCAGAAAGAGAGATTACGCTTCATCTCTACCATCGCGGTTGCCAGAGCCTGAACGTCTTCCTGCGATTTGCGCAACAGATGAAACGCCAGTCGCGTGGCGGTCTTACCGCCAATCCCCGGGAGCTTGCCGAGTTCGGCGACCAATCTGGCAAAAGATGGGAGCGAGCCTAGCATGGGAAATGCCCTATTTCCAACAAATTAAAATGCTGTTTTATTTTTTTCAGGGACGCTAAAAATTTAAATTCTAGCGAAAATATTCTTGGTCCATTGGTCTGACCAGGCGAGGACTTTAGCATAACAACTTTCTCCATTTCAATCTTTTATTGTATACAGTCCACAATTTCAAACCACAACTATCGTCTGAATTCCAGCTTCTTGCGCCAGAGGACAAAACAACAAAAGACCCCCGGAACAGTTGCCGACGGCCTTTTGGATGAAGAGTAATCTAAATTCAACAGCAGCAGGTTCAGAACAAACCGGGAAGGTTCATACCACCGGTCACCTTACCCATCTCCTCTTGCATCATCTCCTGGCTCTTCTTCAAGGCTTCGTTAACCGCAGCCGAGACCAGATCCTGCAGCATGTCAACATCTTCAGGATCAACCACGTCCTTTTCAATCTTCAGGCTCACAAGCTGCATCTTGCCGGTAACAACAGCGGTCACCATACCGCCACCGGCAGAAGCTTCTACCTGACGCGCTTCAAGCTCCTGCTGAACGCGGGCCATACGTTGTTGCATCTGCTGGGCCTGCTTCATGATATTACCAAGACCTTTAGCCATCTACTTTTCTCCTTGCAGATCGTGAATTTTTTTCACCAGAATCTCAGATAAAACCTTTATCAATCGGCCGAACATCTTCGACCTCGCCATCGAAAATATTTTTGGCTGCCTTGACCATCGGGTGTTCATTCGCGTTATCGCGCAACTGCTGCTGACGACTGACTTGCTCTTCCTTCTGCTGCTGGGCAAAAGTCGGGGTTGCGGGCTGTTGCTCCCCGTCCATCTTGACCACCTCCAGGCGCACCGGGCGGCCAAAAAACTCTGCCGCGAGGGCTTCAAGCGCACTGCGAGTCTCGCTGTCTCCCAACAGCTGCAGATTGAACGAACCCTCCGGATACCCGAACTTGAGCAGCGGCAACTCACTGGTCAACGGGTGAGCGTGCTCAAGCACCGAACCGAGGGCGCGACGCTTCTGATTGACAAACTCAACCAGGCCTGCCCAATCCTGCTGTCGTGGAGCGGCCGGGGCAGTTGCGGGTACAGGGACAGGTTCTTGAACTCTGGATTCCGCTGGAGATTCCGGTTCCTCCGCTGGTGGAGAAGACCTGAACGGCTGCGGTGGAGGCGGCGGAATGTTGGAAGAAGTTTCAGTCCGCGCAGGTCGTGACGGAACCACTCCGCCAACTGGCAGGCGCTTCTCGAGCAGATCCAGCTTATGAATCAGATGCGCGACATCGGCGCCGTTCGGCAGGCTGGCCAACTTGACCACCGCCATCTCGACACACAACCGCGGATAATTCGCATGCGCGAGCTGAGTTTCGGTTTGCATCAACAGGGTCAGCGTCCGCTGCAGGCGATTAAGATCTGCCGAAACGGCCAATTTTCTCAACTCCTGCAGCTCAGATTCGCTGACCTCCAGCATCTCGCTCGGATCCTCGACGACGCTGATAAAGAGTAAGGCGCGCACCAGCTCAATCAGCTGCTGGCAGAACTGCCGGAAAGAATGACCCTGTTCGTCGACCTGTTGCAGAATCCCCAATCCCCGTCCAGCATCACCCTCAAAAATTGCCTCCAGCAGATTGATCAACAGGCGCTGGTCAACCATCCCGAGCAGCCCCTGAAGTTGAACATCATCAACCTGTTCTCCGCAGTAAGCGATCACCTGATCAAAGGTCGACTGGGAGTCACGCATGCTGCCGCCACCAGCGCGGGCAATCATCGTCAGCCCGGCATCGCTGACCTTTATCCCCTCTGCGGCGGCAATCGTCTTCAACCGCGCCGCGACCTTGCCGAGGGCTATCTTGCGGAAATCGAAACGTTGGCAGCGCGACAGAATCGTAACCGGAATTTTATGGGGTTCGGTCGTAGCGAAGATGAACTTTGCGTGATCAGGAGGCTCTTCAAGTGTCTTCAACAGCGCATTGAAGGCATTGATTGAGAGCATATGGACTTCATCGATAATAAAGATTTTATAGCGGGAAGTAGACGGCAGGTAGCGGATATTTTCACGCAGTTCGCGGATATCATCGACGCCGGTATTCGAGGCGCCGTCGATTTCAAAGACATCGATGCCACGGCTGGCGGTAATTTCAACACAGGAGGGACAAACCCCGCAGGGGGTCAGGGTCGGACCTTCAGCGCAGTTCAGCGCCTTGGCAAAGATCCGCGCCGCCGAGGTCTTACCGACACCACGGGCCCCGGTAAACAGAAAGGCGTGATGCACCCGGTCGGCCGTGATCGCATTCTTCAGCGTCTGGCTGACGTGCTCCTGACCGATCAGATCATCAAACTGCTGGGGGCGCCATTTGCGCGCCAGTACCATGTACGACATGGGGAGATGTCCTCGCCGTGAACTCGGCCCGTAAAGGCGGAGGTGTTAGGGGTGAGGAGATAAGAGCCTGGGAAAAACCACAATTCCCGGACTCTATAAACTTGCCAACACAAGTGACAGCCAGGCACCCCCACGGCACACGATCAAGCTGCTGCCGCTGCTCCCTTCCGGGCCTGACGGAGTTCACAACCGCTCGTTGCGTGGGACCCGGCTGTCACTTCTGCCGGCAAATCAAAGAAGATGGCGTTGCAAAAACTCACCAACTGCTGTGTTGCAGCAATTGCTTAGCCCTTGCACTTTTGCTTTAACATTAACTTCAACTGTCGTAGCCAGTTGCCGGGCTGATCAAAAATGCCCAGATGCAAGGCGCCCGAAGGTCCGCAGAATAAGACGTACCTCAATGGTACGTCGTTGAAGCGGTCCGAGGGTAACGCCGCAGATGGGCGTTTTTGATCAGCCCAGTAGAAACTGGCGGAGAGGGGGGGATTCGAACCCCCGGTAGCTTGCACTACACACGCTTTCCAGGCGAGCACCATCGGCCTCTCGGTCACCTCTCCGCAGGCTGGACAAGATACACCAAGGGGTGTTGGGTGTAAAGGCTTTTTCAGGTGAGCAAAAGCGGCGCTAATTCCCGGATTTACGCGCTGCATAACGATTATTGGGCGGATACACAAAGGCTAGAATTTCGGCCACAGCCTGATATAAAGGGATGGGGATTTCGGTCCGATCGGCACCCCGCCCAGAACTTCTCTGCAGCTCAGGATCTTCAACAAATATCCACCGCTGGCTTGCCGCGCCGCCGCCAGAATCATTTGCGCAATATCACCCCGCGCACCCAGGGACACCGGTTTCAAGCTGTTGAGCGCCGCACGAGTCTGCCAGCGCACCAATTCGACGAAGGTCCATAATCAGCTTATTGGCAATTTCAAGCGGTTCCGTGTTAACTTCTGGCGGCTCAAATTCAATGCTTCGTCAATCTAAGTCCTGCATGTAGGGTTCTATGAAAAAAAAGATTTTTATCATGATCTGTGTTCTGGCATCCGTCGCAATAACCATAATTGCCAGCTTCCATTATTATTCGGCTCAGAAGGAGAAGCAGTACGCCACCACTGCAGTCCCCTATCTGCTGCGGGTGATCCCCGAGCTCTCAAAATGGGATCCTGCTGTAGCACAGAAATATATGTCCGCCACCTTTATGCAAAAGACCTCTGCCGCTAAACTGGCCTCTGCCCTGAAGGCTCTCTCAAGGGTCGGCGAGCTCCAGGACCTGGGAAAACCACACTTTGAAGAAGTTTTTTCCGACAAAGACCGGCTCGTCGTCAGCTACACTGTGGCCGCCAGATACAGTACCGGCGATGCAGAAATCACCATCGCTATTCTTGACCTGAACGATGCCTTCTCGGTGTATCGATTCAACATCCGCTCAAAGGCGCTGGCCAGGTAAAGCTCTCAGGCACCTAACTGAATCGGCGCCTGCAGGTTGAGATTATTCGACTTATCTTCGTAGACCGTCACCACTGACAGGTTCAGTCATTCCTCCTGTGTAACAATCCCCCATTGTGAGCCTTTACTGTCATCCAGGACACCTTGATAATTGAAAAAAATTCGGCGACCGAAGGAAGCAAAATCGGTACAGGCCGACCGGACGGCAAACACCACTGCTTACAAATTGATTTCGATTTAGCCCCTGTGCTTTAATGCCCTACCGATGAAATCTGTGCAAAAAACTTCAGTATTTTTGGGACTGGGTGGCAATCTGGGCGATCCCCTCGCGGCGTTCCGACGCACTCGTCAGGCATTGGGCGAGCATCCCGCTGTCAGCGACTGTCAAGCCTCCCCGCTCTACCAGACCCCACCAGTGGGTGGCCCGGCAGGACAACCCGATTACCTCAATGCGGTTCTGCGGCTTGAAACGCAGCTCAGGCCACGGGAACTGTTAGCCCTCTGTCTGGGGATCGAACAGGCCGAAGGTCGTGAACGGTTGGAACACTGGGGGGCGCGCACCCTCGACATTGATCTGTTGCTCCACGGTCAACACCAGATCAAGGAAGAGGACCTCGAAATTCCTCATCCCCGGATGCTTGAGCGCCGCTTTGTGCTGGAGCCCCTGGTTGCTCTGTCACCCGACCTCTGCCATCCGATCTCCAGACTAAAGTTGTCTGAAACGCTCAGTCGGTTACCGGAGATCAAAAACATACTGCTGCTAACCCTGACCTGGTAGATAATTATGATCAAACTTCTCTTACTCGTCCTGCTCTTTTTTGTCGGCTACAGTTTTATCCAGACCCTCTTCCCGTCACGCTCCAAGGGACCGAAAAGTAGTGACAATGCAAAGCCGGAGGGGGAACAGATGGTGCTCGATCCGCAATGCGGGACCTATATCCCTCTCAGCGAATCCGTTAAAGCCAATATCCAGGGGCAGCAGCACTACTTCTGCTCGCGCAAGTGCCGCAGCCAGTTCAAAAAGAAGCATTAACCACCTCACTTTTACCAAGGAGATTGTATGAAATTTTTTATCGATACCGCCGAAGTCGCTGAAATCCGCGCCGCCAATGAACTGGGCCTCGTCGATGGCGTCACCACCAATCCATCGTTGATTGCCAAGAGTGGTCGTGACTTCAAAGAGGTCATCACTGAAATCACCGGAATTGTCGATGGCCCGATCTCGGCCGAAGTGATCGCGCTTGACGCGCCGGGAATGGTCAAGGAAGGACGTGATCTGGCCGCGATTCACCCGAACATTGTGGTCAAGGTGCCGATGACCGAGGAAGGGCTTAAGGCGACCCGTATCTTCAGCAATGAAGGGATCAAAACCAACGTCACCCTGATCTTCAGTGCAGTTCAGGCACTCCTGGCGGCCAAGGCTGGCGCCAGTTATGTTTCGCCGTTTGTTGGGCGTCTTGATGACGTCGGCCATGACGGGATGGAATTAGTCGAACAGATCCGCACCCTGTTAGATAACTACGGTTATGAAACCGAAATTATTGTCGCCTCTATCCGCAACCCCCTGCATGTGCTGAACGCCGGACTGATCGGTGCAGATATCTGCACCATCCCTTATAGCGTCATGCAGCAATTAACTAAACATCCATTGACCGATGCCGGCATCGACAAATTCCTGGCCGATTGGAAAAAACGCTAGGAACCTGCCGGACGAACTGCCTTGCAATCGGAGCACGACTAGTCCGACAGTTTCCCTGACCTTTCGCCACTTAAAGGTCTGATCAAAAAAGAAGGCCTGTCGCGACATCCAGCGGCAAGCCTTCTTTCGTTAATACGTTCTGCGCTGGCTGAGCCCGAAGGCCGACCAGTCACCTGGTCTGGCCACTTGACACTCTGCCAAAGCGGGTGTATACGCATTCGGGTGGCAAAATTGAGGCTGCCACGCTGAACATCTTCCAGCAGTCAGGCTCTCCATATAAGGATCGCCGACTGTCATCTTCAACGAAAGAGGAAGCGATGAATATTCACGAGTATCAGGCAAAAGCGATCCTAAGGAACTTTGGGGTACCGGTTCCGGATGGTCACGTCGTGTACAACAGTAATTCGGCGCGAGACTGGGCCAAACGTCTGGGCGAAGGGCCCTGGGCGGTCAAGGCCCAGATCCATGCCGGGGGCCGGGGCAAGGGTGGCGGGGTCAAGATCGCCAAAACCGCCGACGAGGTCAAACAATTCACCCGCGACATGATGGGGATGACTCTGGTCACACATCAGACCGGCCCCGAGGGGAAACTGGTCAAACGGGTCCTGATCGAATCTGGCTGCAACATTGCCGATGAATTTTATGTCTCCTTTCTGGTTGATCGCGGAACCTCAAAGGTCACCCTGATGGCGTCAGCCGAGGGGGGGATGGATATCGAAGAGGTCGCCGCCAATACGCCGGAAAAACTCTTCTTCGAGGTGATCGATCCCGTAGTCGGCCTGACCGCCTTTCAGGCGCGTAAAGTGGCCTTCAAGCTCGGCTTCGCCATCGCTCAGGTCAAGCAGGCAGTCCCGCTGTTGATGAACCTCTATACCGCCTTTATTGAAGCCGACTGCGCCCTGCTGGAGATCAACCCGCTGGTGCTGACCGCCGACGGTAAACTGCTCTGTCTGGATGCCAAGCTCAACATCGACGACAACGCGCTCTTCCGCCATATCCGCATCCGTGATCTGCGTGACTACGATGAAGAGGATCCGATGGAGACCGCGGCCTCGCAGTATGACCTCTCCTATATCGCCCTCGACGGCAATATCGGCTGCATGGTTAATGGTGCCGGTCTGGCGATGGCGACCATGGACATCATCCAGCACTACGGAGCGGCTCCCGCCAACTTTCTCGATGTTGGCGGCAGCGCAACCATCGAACGTGTCACCGAAGCCTTCAAGATCATCCTCTCTGACAAAAAGGTCGAAGGGATCCTGGTCAACATCTTCGGCGGCATCATGAAGTGTGATGTGATTGCCACCGGTATCGTCGAAGCGGCCAAACAGGTCGGCGTCAAGATCCCATTGGTCGTGCGTCTTGAAGGAACAAATGTCGCCCTCGGCAAGAAGATTCTGGCCGAATCAGGGCTTGATATTGTCACCGCCGACGGCATGGCTGATGCCGCGCAAAAGATCGTCACAGCGGTCAAGGGCTAAGGAGAAATACGATGAGTATTCTGATCGATAAAAACAGCAAAATTATTACCCAGGGGATCACCGGGGCAACCGGCCTCTACCATGCTCAGGGCTGCCGTGATTACTGCGACACCCAGATGGTCGGCGGCGTCACCCCCGGCAAAGGCGGGACCAAAATTGACGGCTTCCCGATCTTTAACACCGTAACTGAGGCCGTGGAGCAAACGGGCGCCAACGTTTCGATCATCTACGTCCCGCCGATCGCCAGCGCCGATGCGATTATGGAAGCGGTCGATGCCGGCGTGGAGCTGGTCATCTGCATCACCGAGGGCGTACCGGTCCTCGACATGGTCAAGGTCAAAAAATACATGGAGGGCAAGAAAACCCGCCTGATCGGCCCCAACTGCCCCGGTATCATCACCCCCGGCCAGTCCAAGATCGGCATCATGCCTGGCTATATTCACAAGCCCGGCCCGGTCGGAGTCGTCTCACGTTCCGGTACCCTGACCTACGAAGCGGTCTGGCAGCTCACCAGCCGTAACATCGGCCAGACCACCTGCATCGGTATCGGAGGTGACCCGGTCAACGGCACCAGCCATCTCGATGCGCTCAAGATGTTTGAAGCCGACCCCGAAACCAAAGCGGTCATCATGATCGGAGAAATCGGCGGCGACGCCGAAGAGAAGGCCGCTGAATACGTTCGCGACCATATGACCAAACCGGTCGCCGCTTTTATCGCCGGCGCGACCGCGCCAGCCGGAAAACGCATGGGCCACGCCGGAGCGATCATTTCCGGGGGCAAAGGGGACGCCGCAAGCAAGAAAATTTTCTTGCGCGAATGCGGTATCTCGGTCGCCGATTCCCCGGCCGAGATGGCCGAAGCTCTACTGAAAATCTGGCAGCCCTGAATTAGGCTTCATTCAAACTCAACAAAAAAGGCCGGGCATTTTGCCCGGCCTTTTTTGTTATAAATTTGAAAACTTGGGCCACAGGAGATATGCTGACCACACTGTTTGATGTGTTTCACCATCAACCCTTTGCCTTCATGGACAGCTTATGCCTGCAAGCTTCAAAAATCTGCTGATTATAGATGATGAAGCCTCCATGCGCCATATGCTGCGCCTGGTCCTCGAACAACAGGGCTATCGTGTTACCGAAGCCTCTAATGGCCAGATTGGCCTGGAGCTGCTCCAAAAAGAACTTTTTGATGTCATCCTCTGTGATATTCGCATGCCGGATATGGATGGTCTCCAATTCCTCCGCCATCCCAAAATCATTAACCTGACAACCACAATCATTATGATGAGTGCTTATGGTTCCATTGAGACGGCTCTCAATTGTATGAAACTTGGCGCCTATGATTATATTTCAAAACCATTTAAGCCAGATGAAGTCCTGCTGACCCTGAAAAAAGCAGAAGAGCGCCTTCAACTACAGCAGGAAAACGTTTTTCTTAAAAATCAGTTGTCGCAGCAAGTCACAACTTTTGATGTCAGGCAGATCATCTTTGCAAGCAACAGCATGAACCGGATCCTTGAGACTGTGCGTACAGTCGCCACATCGAACACATCGGTGTTGATCAGCGGAGAAACAGGCACGGGGAAAGAACTTATTGCCAAAGCACTCCATTCCGAAAGCGGCCGGACTGGCCCTTTTTTGGCAATCAACTGCAGTGCTATCTCCCCGGGGTTACTTGAAAGTGAGCTCTTCGGGCATGTAAAAGGCGCGTTTACAGGTGCCGAGCATGAGAAGCAAGGTCTGTTTTCGGTGGCCCGTGGCGGGACCCTGTTTTTAGATGAGATTGCAGAGCTCCCCCTCGATTTACAGCCTAAACTTTTGCGTGTTCTTCAGGAGGCTGAGATTCGAAAGGTTGGGGCGACTAAATCAGAAGGGATTGATACCCGCGTGGTAGCAGCAACCGGGACAGATTTGGAACAAGAAATTGACAAAAACCTGTTCCGCAAGGATCTCTACTACCGCCTGGCAGTGGTCGACATCAACCTCCCCCCTCTTCGCCAACGACCGGAGGATATTCGGGTTTTAGCCTATCACTTCATCGACCAAATTTCTTTCCGGGATGGCAGAGCCGCACCAAGACTAACCGAACAAGCCCTCGAAAAATTGCAAACATACTCCTGGCCCGGGAATATTAGAGAGCTGAGAAACTTCATTGAAAAGGCACTGATCTTCTGCCGCAACCAGGTTCTGGAATTGCCTCCTCTGCCAACCGAAAGACGCCTGACACAACGACCTGAAGAGGGTGACTTCTCCCTGAAGGAGGCCTCACAGAGGATAGAACGGGAATACATCACCAAAGTATTAGCGCATACTCTTGGTAATCGTACTCAGGCCGCGAAACTCCTTGAGATCAGCTTAAGATCTCTACTCTATAAAATGAAAGAATTTGACATACGCTAAATTTGAAACCAACCTCCACATGAAAAAGGCCTACCATAAAACCCGGTAGGCCTTAAAAATATGCGCAATATACTCCCTACCAACAATTAGCAGCAATCTCTGAAGTTTTTGCTCCAGTTTGGGTAATTTCCAGATAGCCACACTTATCCGTGAAAGAGGGGGTCGCCCTGATCGTAAAAGTCGTTGTCGTGGCCGCCGTAGTGACACTTCCTGGCTGAAATGTCAGCGTGTACTTCCCCCCCTCCGTTGTCTGTAACACTTGATCCCCTGTAGCAGGATCACCCACCTTTGCGTCCTTATACTCGTTTTTTCGAGTAAAATAGCGCTCCATATTTTGGGCACCCTCTACCAAAGCCGCTTTAGCAGCAGCGCGGTAAGCATTGTGTCTATATCCTGAATAGACCGGGATTGCTATCGCGGCCAGAATTCCAAGGATACCAATCACAATCATCAATTCGATTAGGGTAAAACCTTTTTCATTTCCAAACATATCGAAACTCTCCAAGATGAAATTTTACAGCGCAGCAATCATATCTGCGCTGTAAAATTGGTATCTCTAAACCAGAATCTTACTTTATTTGTCGCCAGGATTGTCGCCCTTTTGACGACAAACTTCCGCCCTTTTCTTTCTGGAACATCAGGTTACCGGTCGAACCGGAGAACACTTTCACCTGGGTTCCAGTCCCATCAGAGTTGGCAGCGGAATCATCGTTAAGAACCTTCGGCGACTGGATGATCCCTTCACTCGATTCAAGACCGGTCACCGGAACTTGAATGTCGGTCCCGCCAATATTAACCGTCACCTTGTCACCATTGTCGATATTATTATCATTGTTGGCATCATAAATCGGGGCTGGGAGCCGACCACCAGAGAACGGATCCATCTCCAGCAGCCAACTTGAACCGCCCGAAACGCAGGGGCTATCAGAGGGTATCAGGGTTACGAAAATAATCTTTCCATTGTCCAAAATGGCCTGTTCAACAACACGCTCACCGCGTTTAGTTGGAGTATTCGGGGATGTCAAGTCGAGATACCAACCCGACTTATGCCCTGTTCCGCTACCATAATACACAGAATTTTGTGAGAGCACCCGGATGGCGCGACCATCAAAATAGTACGCTGTAGGGCTCGACGATGGAATCGGAACCTTCCCCTCAAAGAGAATCGTCTGTGGCTGCAGAATAGTACTGCGACTGGTGTATGTCTGCGCGGATCCCTCATCAAGAATGCCATAGAAGGTCTGCACCGGACGATTCGCCACAACCGGGTCAATAACATTATCGTTGCTGTCAAAGAACTTTCCAGTCCCGAACCAGATCATAATCTGGTTTGTGCTCGGCAGACGACCAACCGCAGGACGAACCGTAATCGGCTGAACTTCACCATTGGGTCCTTTCGCCGTGAACAACGGCGCCGGGGTGGTCCCCCCCGTTTTATAGGCAACCCCCCATTTGCTGGGGAGCGCATCGGTGAAATCAAACTTCCACAGATTACCGAGCAGATCGCCGGCATAGACATAGTCGACAATCTTGTCGCCATTCTCATCCACCGGGACTGGGGTACTGAGGCCGTTCGGGGTCAGGGAATCACCAACCCCGACATCAATGGTTCCATAAGCGGTTGCCAGCGGCAGGCCGGTCGCCAGGTCAACCACATAAAGGACAGCCTTGCCATTTGTACTATGGTAACCATTGCTGATAAAAGCCACCCACTCGCCGCTCGACAGACGACCGATTGTCGGTTGCGGAATGGTATAGCCCAGGTCGGCATAAACAAAATTGCTTGAGGCATCTCTCGTCTGCGGAGTGATTTCCCACATGACATTGCTGGTGGAATAACTTCCAGGATCAGTCACGTCCAGCGCGAAAACCGTTCTCCCGCCGGCTCCAGTAGAACCGAGCAAAACGGTGTGCCAGGCACCGCCGAAATAAGCGTCGCCAGGCTTCGGCGCGCCATCGACCATAAAATGGTGGCCGTTCTGTTGCGTTCCATAGTTGGTGGCGGTGAGCCGAGGCATGAGATTGATTACAGAATTTGGTACATACGCAAATGTCTCTGCTCCAGTTTCCGCATTGAATGCGTGAAGCATCCCGTCGTTACTGCCAACATAGACCATTCTCGTCCGCGTTCCATAGCTGCTTCCAGCGCGAAAACTGGTGTAGCTCGTCCCTTCTGTACCGGGAAGTTTGGCGTATCCGTAGTCCGGGGTTCCGACGTAGACCGGATCGGAATTGATGATGTCACCCAACACCTTATTGCGATCGCGCAAGGTGCCCCCATTCTGGCGTTCAACGGTGCGGTCACCGCGGAAAAATGCCACGCGTTGTGCACCCATTCCATCATTGGCTCCAGCGATGCTGGTATTCAGCAACAGCTGTTGTCCCGTCGTCAACGTAGCCCAGGTAAAGAGACTTCCGTAAGGCGCTGAAGTCGCGCTGGGATTAAAGGTAAAGATATTCCGATTCGCCGGCGTCGGAAAATGATTTTCGGCGTTCCAGATCTGATTGGTGACGACTGCACCACTGGTGCTCTTGGTCAAACCAATACCGAGAAACTCTCCTGACCAGTCAGCGCTGTTAAATTTGGCCTGATAGATGGTCGTACCGGTCTGAAGCTGGGTCGAATTACTGGCAACCGCCGCCGACGACGAGTTGACTTCGGCAAGATCAGTGAAAACCTTACCGAGGCTTGCTTCGAGTTGACTGGGGTTGGTCGCATAAAAATAGTTATCCGGTTGTCCGTCCCCATCGGCATCCCAGGAGGCCGTGTCGGTCGGAAAGGTCAGGCTGGTATTTTTCTTGTTATAGCCCCCCCATTTGGCGGCGTAATAAAGGGGTGATTCGAGACGACCGCTCGGAGTTCCCGAGATTGTATAGGTCTGTGATGTGGCATCCTCCGCGCTATTACACCCCGCGCTACAATCCTGTGCCCCCGATCCATCTACATAGCTGAATCCATTGATCCCGGAGTGCACATGGAAACCTTCACCGGAGCTGGTCGTGCCATCAACATATCTGGTTCCGCTGATAATATATCCGAAGCCCAGCCTATTACCTGTCGACTGAGAAAAAACATCGGTCGTGACCTCAATCTTCAGGGTTGATGAGTCGATTTTATAGCCCAGAAAACCGCTCATGTCCTGGTCGTAGTCCCCGCCCTGCTCGCTATCCTCCCACTGGATAAAGAATTTTCCGGAACCGGTGGTCTTGTTAAAATAGATCGGCTTGAAACTGACGATATTGCAGTTTGCATTTGGCGACAGGCTCGTATTCCGACAAGCGGGCATGATCGAAATCGATTTGGCAGGGTAGCCCGGAACCGGAATATCGATCTGCGGCACCGCCGCCGCTAAAGACACGCCAAAGGTTTTGACCGTTTGCTCTCCCTGTAACGCGGCGCGGATATCGTGAGTAAAGGCCTGATGAGCGAGCCCGGCAATCGCATAAGAGCCGGACAAGCGTGGTGCCTCGGGGCAAATCCCCTGAACATCACCAAGAGAAGCAACCGTCTTAGCTGTGCATAGCTGGTTGTTGTTTGTGCCTGATTCTCCGACCAGCCAGGTATTGCCATTAATCGACTCACCGGCGCCAACAGTATCGGTCATTTCTGCAGCGCTCAAAGTGGTGTTGAGATCAGAAACGCTGGAGAGCTGGTCGCTGTCGTAAGACGCCATGCTGGCGTTGAAGTCGATGATGTTCAGCGATGAACAATAGTTTTTGTCGCTGAGAGGATCACTCCAGGTCGCGGTCGTCAGCCCGGCAAGCTTGTCGTCACCGCTAAAGGTAAACGCGCTGTTAGCGGTTTTGCCGGCAAAATAACGCAGACTCTCAAGGAAGATTTCCGACTGCGGGTTCCCCCAGTTGCTGCAGTTACCATCGGTAAACGAGCTCAGGCCCCAGGAACAATTATCACCGCTGCCACTATCATTGTATGTCCCCGTGGACTGATTATAGCCATAAAGACGCAGTTTATTAAGGGTCGCAATGATCGAGCCAGCGGAAGGCGCGGCCGTAAAGGTCCCATCGGTGGTAACATTTATCTCATCGCTGATTGAACTGATATTCTTGCGCAGCACCCCGCCCGACTTATTCTTTTTGTAGCTGCCGGTCATCAGCCCGAATTCCAGATTGTCATTCTCGCCATGCACCTGCAACAGTCCGACCGGTTTGTAATCTCCAGACGGATACTGGCGACATTTTTCGTTGCCGAGTAGCGTGCTGTCACAAACCTTCACCCGTGCAGCATAATCACCCGCCACACTGAGCCCGGAAACACTCAGAGCCACGTCTCCCCGAACCGGAGTTTTTTTGTTGGCGGTTATCCCGGTGAGGCCGATATCGTTTCCGTTATCAACACTTTTTTCACCGTCCCAGCGACACTGCCAGCGCTCGTTGGCAGTCCAGAGACTGTAGTCGCCATTCGCAACCCGAATTAAGGGTGCGGCCGTGACGTCCTGCGAATAGCCGGAGGTTGCGAGCGTGGTATTACACAGGGTGATCCCCTTGCGGGTCTGGTTGCTCAGGGTCCAGGCGGCATTGGTCCCGCTGCCGGCAAAATCACTGACATCGACCTGTACGTCCGAACCGGAAATTTTGGTCACTGCGCCACGCATGTAAAACTGGCTTGGATCGATGGTCTTACTGATGATCAACTGATCGCCCACCCTGACTTCGGCCGGCAAAAAGGTGGTGGTGAAGGTCTTGCTCCCGCCGCCGATGGCCACTGAACTTGTGCTGGTAGCGGTCTTGGGCAGACTGCCGACGGCAAAGGGGGTCAGTTTGGCGATATCAGTGCCGCTGTAATACTTCACCCAGCTATGGGCATCATTCGGCAGATAGCTGCGCTCGAGAACTGTCAGGGCAGAGGTATCGGTTGAGCGATTACCGCCATAGAGGATCTTACGCACGGCATCAATGCGGGCAGTCGATGCCCAGTTGAGGAAGTTGCCACTCCATTCTTTGCTGCTGCCCCCGGCGCAATACTTGTCCGCTGTGATCGAAACGGGACTGAAGTAGCCGGCGCCCGTATCGTAGACATAGCATTTGTGAGCGTCAAAGTAGCCGAAGTAATCGATGGCGTGGATATAGGTTCCATCAGGAATGCCATCCTGGTTGAGGTCACCGTATTCGCTGTACGCCGCAAAATACAGCTGCTGATCGTTCGACATATCAAGCATAACCTGAGGCTTGGCCGGGTTCTTCAGGGTGAGTGGAATCTGGGAAATCAGGCCGCTGTCGGTAATCGCGGTGGTATCACAACCATCATCAACGGTCCCGTTGCAGTCGTTATCGATCAGGTCACCACAGATCTCCACCGCACCGGGGTGAATGTCGGCACGATCATCACGGCAATCGCCCTGGTCGGTGGTGTAGCCATCGCCATCGACGTCACAATCCGGGTCGGCCATATCGACGAACCCGTCGCAGTCATTATCCTTGCCGTCGTGGCACAGCTCGAGATGCCCCGGATAAATTGCCGGGTCGTTATCATTACAATCGAGGGAACTGGTGACGCCATCACCATCGTTATCTGTCAGACACCCTTCATCGACCACCGTGTTGCAGTTGTTGTCGATGCCATCACCCAGACCGGTAATCAGACATTCTGCGGCGCCTGGATGAATGGCCGGGTTCAAGGGCGCGCAATCATTTGAATCGGTATAGCCATCCCCGTCGGTATCCGGGTCAACAACCACAGAGCCGCAACTGTTATTCCCGGGATCGGTCGGGTCGACCGCCGTTACGCCAGGTGGCACCTTAACACTGTCTGAGTAGGAGGTGACGGTCAGGTCCGTGGTAAGGACAAACGAATCGAAATAGAAACCCTTTTCACGTGTCCAAAAATTCAGGGTATGCGTTCCGGCCGAGGTGATCACGATATCTGCCGGGTTGCTCCCATAGTTCTGGCGGGTGCTGCTCCACTTCCAGCCATTGGAAGAGTTGAAGTTCAAATTACCCGTCGCGGTTCCATCGACCCCATACCAGATCGAATCCTTACTGCCACTGTGACGACCATCTCCACGAACTACCAGACGGTAGGTTTGAGGATAGGTTCCTGCCGGGAAGTCAACCTGAAAACTCACCGGCGTCCCCGACGGAGGGTTGCTATAATCTGAACTTGAAATCGCTTCTAGAAAACTACTGTTGCTGGCTGAACCATTCGTCTTGGTCTTAAAATTATCGCCAAAGCTTGTGAAATGTTCGGCTTCAATGAGAGTTCCGGCGTTGATGATGGAGCAGATTCCGGCGAAAGACTGCGTTACGCTCAACAGGCAGAGCAACACACTGATGCTCAACAACCGTAAAATTTCTGTTCGCTTTTTCATATCTGTCTCCAATCAAGCTGATTTTTCATCGGGATAAGCCGTTTTTTGTCTATTGCAGGTGGGTGATCTGCAGGATCACCTCAGCGGTGTTAATGGCGCCAACCCCGCGGGCGGTCACGCGGTACATGGTGTTGGTTGCCACCACGGCATCAGCGTCAAGCACTTCGTCGCCGACGGGCAGTTCAGCTACCTTCTCCACGATATAACGCGGCTGTTCCGTCACACCTAAAATGCCTGAACCGACGCTTGAGTTGGCACCGCTCCAACGATTTGCCGTATTCCACAACGGGGTCGCGCCGGGGGACGCAGGTGTCAGAATCGGCAGAGTCGGGTCGATGCCGCCCAAGCCGGTCAAGCGGGCCTCAGCCTGACGCAACCCAGCTTCGGCGGATTGAAAAGCCAGTTGCCGCTGCCCCATATTGTTGGCCATTTTTTCTTCAATGGTGGAGGTCTGCATGGTCGTAATGCCCAACAGGGAAAGAATAACCAGAATCATTAAACCTGCGACCAGCACAATTCCACGTTGATTATCGATGGGATTCTTCTTCACAGTCCTCATCATGACACCCTGTTCCTTATCGCAATGGTCGTCTTGAAAACCCGGCGCATCCGCCGTTCATCCGGGGGATTAAATTCATTAACTCCGTCACCATCCAGATCATAAGACGAGGTATCAACCGGGGTTTTCCCGTTGATATCACTCTGAAAAAGTAAACCAACCCTCACTGCCACAACCTGGGTCCAATTTGCTACGCCGGCGGCGGTAACATAAGAATCAACCTGCCGGTCGCCATTTGTATCTATGCCATAGCGTACCTGCATATTTTCAACGCCCTGAACCAACTCCTCGGCGACCATGGTCCCAAAAGCACCGGTCGTCCCATCCCAACGCAAGCGATACAGGGAAGGCACCCCGGCGGGATTATTGCGGATATAAAAAATCTGACTGCGGAACTTGAAAACTTCTGCACCGGCATTGTACCCCTTGCTCAGATTGGGGGAGAGGTTTCCAGGGTTGGTTGAGACGCCATGGGCCAGTGTCGCCGAAGTATTGTTATTTGTGACTTGGAAGATATCCCCGCCCCGACAATCACTGACAATGACAATTTCGCCCTGGTTGATGCTGTTTCGCGCGACGACGGCCAAATTGGCGGAATTGATATTACTCCCCGTTATTTCAATGCGGTCAGTCCTATCGAGGCTCCGCACGGTGAGGATATCGCTGCCATTGACCGCATTGGTAATGACGGTGGCATCAATCGCCGGGGTCCAGCCCGCACCATTCCAGTTGTTCCCCTGAACTCCATTCGCGAAATCAAGGAATTGCGCGATGTATCCGGTTCCTGCCGGATTCAGATTATTTACAGGGAGGGTATTTGAACATCCCGAGTACCCGGCGACCCGGATTTCACGCCCCAAGATCTCCATGGCAAAACGCGCGTTTTCCTGCAGCCGGGCAAACTGTTCATTTTCACGATTACTGGTCGTACTCCCGGTAAACACCTGATAGACCCCGGCCAGCAGCACAAGACTTATGGTTAAAGCGACCAGCAACTCGACCAGAGACATGCCGCCTTGTCCCATTTTCTTCTTTTTCAGGCACATCATAACTTGGTCTCCACTACGACAGATGGCGTTGTGTCATCAGCTAAGCGCCCCTCAGCCCAGGACACGGTAATGGTCACGGTCCAGGTATTATCGGCGTTGGCAACCACCGCAATGGCGCCCTGTCCACCAGGCAACCCGGATGCGGGATTACTTGCCCCCGTAAGCCCACGCCGCCATTCTTGGAGGTCCGTTAGCGCAATGCCGGTTTTTAAAAGCGTGGCCGGGTCTTGAGTCGCAGTAATTGTATAGTTTATGGTGCCGTTGGAACTGATTGCGGCGGTGCGGTTGGCCCGCATCATATCCGCAACTTCGTAGGCATATTGCAATGCCTCGGAACGCAAGTAGGCGTTATGATTTCCTCGCATACTGCTGATCTGCATGCCGGCAACCCCAAGCAGACCGATTGACAGGATAATCAGCGCCACCAAAACTTCGATAAGGGTAAATCCCTGATTGTTCTTTTCGCCTTTAATCATCATAAACATTCCCTTATCTATGGCGTAGCCGTCCGGACACGGCCGGTTGTGCTCGAAATGACTTGTAAGGTACGACTGCCCGAGGTCACCGTGATGGTTAACTGGGCTGCCGTCCCGGCAAGCATCGGATTTGGGAAGCCTGTGCTTGAATAGGTTACACGATCAGCCACTG
This sequence comes from Geopsychrobacter electrodiphilus DSM 16401, assembly GCF_000384395.1. Lineage (NCBI taxonomy): Bacteria > Pseudomonadati > Thermodesulfobacteriota > Desulfuromonadia > Desulfuromonadales > Geopsychrobacteraceae > Geopsychrobacter > Geopsychrobacter electrodiphilus. The sequence continues at coordinate 280,684 of NZ_ARWE01000001.1, read as the reverse complement.
AAGCCCCGCCAACCATGGTGGTGTTGCCTCCAGCGCCCTGATAAACACGCACGATTTCCCCGGCATCAACGACCCCGTTACCATTAAGATCAGCAAAGACGATCCACCCCTGCGCCCAGGTATTGGCGGTGGTACAGGTCGCCTGATCAGCGCTCTTGCAAACCGTGACATTTACGCCCCGCGTCACCGCTTCACTCCGCGCCAGATTCAGCGCTGAGACCAGATCATTAGTGGCAGACGTCACATCGCTACTCGCTAAAAACCCATTAAAGCTGGGGATAGCGATCGCCGCTGCGATCCCGATAATCACCAGGACGACGATCAGTTCGATTAAGGTGAATCCGGCGGCTCTTGCTGACCAGGGTCCATGTTGAGTCTTAGCTGTCGCTTGATGTTTAATCATATCTCCCCACGAAACAGTTCACTTTGTGCTCAGGTTAAAAAGCAAAATTCACACCATCGATACTATGAAGAATATTTCTTGTATTTCCAGTTAGATGGAATTAGGGGACAATAAACCCAGTTTCCAATAAATGCAAAATTTGCACGAGCTTAAGTGCAAATTTTGCGCACTAGGTTATATCCGATGCCGGGAGTAAAACCTTAAAACGACTCCCCTTGCCGGGTTCAGAATAGACCTCGATCATCCCACCAACTTCTTCAATCAGACGGTGGCAGATCGAGAGCCCCAAACCGGTGCCGCAGCCCGGGGCCTTGGTCGTAAAAAATGGGTCAAAGATGCGACTACGATCTTCAGCACTGATCCCGCAACCATTATCCATGATTTCCAGACAGACAAACTTTTCACCAGCCTCGCCGGTGAGCGTAATCTGGCCGGATGCCTCTGTCGCCTGCACGGCATTCAGGAGCAGATTGATAAAAATCTGCTGAAATCTCTGACGACCCATCTTGACGAAGGGCAAGGATTCTCCCAACGACACTTCAATCTGGCGCGGGCCAAAAACGCCCTGGCTTTTTAATAAGTTGAGGCAGTCTGTCACCTCAACTGCAGGATCAAATCGTTCAGGCATATTATCTGACGGGCGTGAAAAATTTAGTAACTCACGCACCAGGAAATCGATCCGTTCTGTTTCAACGAGTGATCGCTGCAGGATGTCGCGACTCGAGTTATCTTCAATCCGGTCCTTCATTATTTCCAGATAGCCGATCAAGGCGGCCAACGGATTTCCAAGCTCATGCGCTAACCCCGCAGCTAATTGGCCCACAGATGCCAATTTTTCACTCCGGATCAACTCTTCGCGTGAAACCTTCAAATCATTATTGGTGCGTTCCAGGGCTTCAATATGCGCCTGGGTTTCCCTGCGACTCCCTTTTAAGGCATCAACCATATTGTTATAGGCTTCGGCCAAAAGCGAAATTTCCAAGGGACCGGCGACCGGCAACCGGGTTTCCAGACTGCCACGTCCGACCTCTTCGGTCGCCAACAAAAGATTTCGGGCCGGCTTCACCACATTCCGCTGTAACAGATAATAGCCGATAACAACCAGCACGGTTCCATAGAGAAGGACATACAGAAGGACATAGCGTCGCGTCTTTAACAGGCGATACCAGATGTCATCGAGGGAAAAATGGATTTCCAGAAGACCGTAAAAACGATTTCCTTTTATAAGGGGCAGAACGATCTTGCTCTGCGTGGACGTGGTCGTGAAACTGTTGAGGAGAGAAGGAAATTCGACTGTCTGAAAAGGTTCCTGAGACAACATGATCTGACGCAAGCGGGCAAGATCGAAAGGTCGTTCAACCCCGCTGCGAAAAGAAGAAAGTAAATGCAGATCCTGGTCGAATAACCACCAGCCACTGTTCTGCATTTCATCCGGCAAACGCTTCAATAACTCCGTGGGAAAAGAGAGGTTGGCAAGCGGCAACGCCTGTGGGTTGTTTTCATTCAGCGCGGTGCCAATAACCTGAGTCACTGAGTTCAGCTGGCTTAATCGCTGCTTGAGCAGACTTTGTTCCGTCAGCCTCAGCATGAGGAAACCACCGAGCAACAGCGCGGCAGCCATCAGCAAGGTCAGCGTTGTCAGGATTTCGGTCCGCAAACCAACAACTTTTGCCAACAACTCCTCCTTTAAAGGGGGCGCAAGTACAAAATACTGCACAAGTAACTAGCACAATTCCCTTAAAAGTGAAATGCGGTCGGCAACAACGTGCCAGGCTTACCTCCTCTAAAAAAGACAGCTGCTAATCTACAATTTTGAACAACCATTACCTTTTTGCCCCAAAAAAGCGCCGCCCTCCGTGCCGTCAAAGGCTCCTTAAGCCATTGACCTGACTTTACGCGGGTCACATCGGCCGCCAGTGAGCGCCATCCCAACGGCACATAGTGATATTGCCGGGGCGGGTCATGCTGAGAGCATAAGAGACCTCTCCTTTGGTCAGATAGATCCCTCCCGGTCCGGTTTCGCTGAAACCGAATTTATTAAATCTGAGGCTGGGGCTGTCATTGCACGGCGGATAACCTGGCGCCGAAAAGGTGATCGCGGCGGCAGGAGATCCCACAGAGTCGCCACAGGCGGTGCGCGTCACCCCCGAAACCATACCGAAGCTGACGTTCTCGGGGAGGGTCGACATGAAGAGGGGGGTCGCCTCCCCCGCATCCGGCGTCCCATCGCCATCCTCATCTTCCCAACGGAACGTCTGATAACTACGATTTGTGACATTAAACACCCAGAAAAGCTTTTTTTCTGCCAGGCGCCCAGCGCTGTTCAATCCGTAATTTCCCGCCTGCAGCGCCGCCTGCTGGGCTTTCTGCAGATCGTCATAAACCTGGTTGGCTGCCCTGCGGACTTGCCAGCGCGCAATATAGTCGTGGAGGTTCGGCGCGGCAAGGGCAGCGATAATACCCATGACGCTCACCACAACCAGCATTTCAAGCAGGGTAAACCCTTGCTGCCCCTGGCCGTTCATCGCAGCCGCCAGGAGAAGATTTTGAGCCATGACGCGATGGGGGAACTGCCGCGGCTCGACCCGTCCGGTGTGCCGAACTGAGTCACCTGCCCGGTATAGGAAACCGCGACAGCGGCGCCGCTGCCGACATCAACACTCCCGAGCTGGGCGCCTTCAGTCGCGATCGCGCGTTGGAGAGTGCCTTGCCGGTCAAGCAACAGCAGGCGCCCGCTGGTGGACTCCATGGCGTCTGCATTGCTTTGTGAATTAAACCCGATGCCGGTGCCGACAAAGATCTGGCCAAAGCGATCATAGGTCGGGGCCGACCAGACCTTTTCGCCCGTATTCAAGGTATATTTCCATAAAAACCGCCCGCCGGTCCGGCTCAGGCGCAGGGCATAAAGGCCATAATTGTCCCCGCTCGCGAAATCGGCCCCACCTGTGCCAAACACCAGATCGTTACCCAAAATAGCCACTCCGGCGCCGATCGGCTCGTCGGCACCAGCGCCGACCGTATAGACCGGGCTGTCAGCGGCGGTGATCGGGTCACCGGTTTTGGTATCGAGCGCCCAGAGCCGCCCGGCCATGTCGCCAAAAACGAGAAAATCCTCGTTTCCGGTATTATCCAGATCCATCAGGGCCGGGATTGCGGGCGACTCGTTGATATTTTTCGCAGCTCCAGGGTAATTTCTTTGGAATTGCCAGCGCAGATTCCCGCTGGCCAGATCCAGCGAATAGGCATTAATCCCGTAACTGCCGCTGATCGCATCGAGACTGCCATCGGACGCCAGCTTGCTGTGATAGGTCGAGGTCAGATAAACCGAATTTCGCAGGCTGTCTCCCATATGCACCGAGCCGATGGAGACCCCACGCGAATCGCCCATATTCAAATCGGGGAAAGTGCGCTCCCATAACAGGTCGGGTGCGTAGGGGTCGGTAATATCCAGGGCGAACACAACCCCCAGATTCTGCGCCTGGATAGAGGCCGTCGCGACCAGCAGGGTATGCCATTCATTGGCGCCATCCCCATTCAGATCGATAAAGAAATCCTCAACCGCCGGTGAACCGTCGACGTTGACCATCGCCGAGCGGTTGGTGTCATTAAACGGCTGGTTCTGCAGATAGGGCAACAGCGTCGAAGGGATATAGGCCCAGATCTCCCGGCCGGTACCTGCAGTATAACCGCCCTGGCCGGCGTTGAGGGTCGCGTCCCAGCTGCCGGCGTAAAACGCATGCAACATTCCGTCTTCTGCGCCGATATAGGCGATACGGTCACGCTCTTTAGACCCTGAAATAATCGGCGAGCCGCTGATCACCGCAGGGGTCGAACGGGTGACCCCCCAGAGCCTGTGCCCCTGATCCGAGCTCCCGTCGACCAGGCTCTCCGATGCGCCGAAGCGCCCACGAACCGTGTTAATCAGCGCCCTGGTTTCATTCAGGCTGGCGGTCCCGAGCGCGCCCTGCAGGTTGGCAGCCTGAGCCTGGGTAAACGGAAGGTCAGTCGCGCCCACATTGGTAAAGAGATAGCGGTAGATATTGTTTTTCTGCGGATGATTCGGTGGGTCACTGTTCGGCAAATCGCCCGGTGCGGCACCGATCCCCGGCAGGGGAATTTGGCGTTCGGCGTCCCACACCAGTCGCCCGGCATCCGTCGTCGAGGTCAGGTCAAGAGCCTTGAGATGGCCAACGTGCGCTGGATATTCAAACGAGGCACTGAAGAGCAGCTTGTCGTCAATAATCGGCGACGAGGCCACATATTCAGCAGAAATTATGGTGAACTGCAGACCCAGCACGGTATTGAGCACATAACGCAGCCCGCAGGTGTTGGTATCCGCCCAGGTCACATCACAGCTGGTGACTGCGGCAGAATCGACCCCCGGCAAAGCGTAGTTCACCGGGCAGGAAGCCGGATTCGTGCGAACATTGCTACAAAACCGGTCATTGCTGACATTGGCGATCCCGTTTGCATCGCGGATCTCGACAAGACGGCCAGCGGAGGCCGGATAGCTCACCCTGATACTGTCGATCTTGTGGCTGGCAGCACTTCGGTTAACAATCTGAAGATTCCGGATCTCTTTGCGATCAGTCCTGAACTCTGTCTCGAGAAAGTTGAAGCCCATGGTGCCATCATGCACCTGCTTTTCCCCCGGCTGATCGACCCTGTTCGCTCCGCTCAAAGCGGTAAAGGTTCCGTCGGTGTAATAGCGCGCCTCAAGGGTCTGATTGCTGTCATAGGTCAGCATCAGGTCGACGTACTGCCCACTGCCGATTGCGTTTGCCAGCTTGATCCGCATGACAAAATCGCCACCGCCGGCGCCATTGCACTTGGCATATTTGTGCCCGGCCAGATAGGAGACATAACCCTGGGTCGGGCTGCCGTTGATGCGCCCACCGAGATAGTAATCAAACCCCGGGGTGTAAACCGTGCTGCCGGGATCCCAGAGACCATCGCCATCATGGACAAAACGGGTGACCGTATCATTGTAGACAAAAGGAGTCGTCTGACGGGGACGCAGATTATGCACATGGCCGCCGGTGGCCTGATAGGTCCAGCCGGCACACTGGGCCAGATAGGAGACCGGCGCTTCAAAGACCATGTAGGCAGGATCCTGGCTCCCCTGGTTGATCTCGATGCGTGGAATCCTGCTGGCCTTGCCGGTCAGCCATCCACCGGCGGCCTGAGTTGACGCGTCGACGCCACCCCTTGAGGAACCTTCGATACTCTCGATCGAGGCACATTCGAGAAAGGCTGAGTTGCCCGCCTCCAGAAATTCCCGCAATTTGAGCATGACCGCGTCGCGGTCCGCCTGGGCGGCAATCTCATCCTCAACGATCCAGTGAGGTGCCCAGAACAGCTGATATTCGGCGGCCAGGGTGCCATCGATGATCTGAGCCGGCTGAATAATGTTATAAACCACATTGGTTTGATTGCCGAGACCTGAGGCGGTCAGATAATCCTTAAGGACATCCGTCGCGCCCTGACCGAGCACCGCTATTTTCGGCGGCAGGTTGGCCAAAACCTTCTCGACCGGGGCGGTAAAATCGACCAGGGCAAGATGCTTTTTGACATTGGCGTAACTGTTCAGCACCTCCTGCCCGGCGGCGGAAAGGTCCTGCTTGCGAATAACAAAAGGACCACCACGGTATTCCACCACATGAGCAGCGAGGGTCGCATCACCCAGGGTCCGGACAGTCAGAGGATCAAGACTGGTCGCAAGGCCTGGGGCGCTGCTGTATCTTGCGACCGGCGGGCTGATGCCATCCCCGGCGATACTGAAATCGATCCCATGACGGCTGGTTTTAAGCGGATCGATAATCCAGTGCACCGGCACGCCCTGGCGTAACAGGGTATAAACCAGGCCATAGGCCTGAAACACCCCCTGATCATTGCGCAGACTCGGGGTCTGATAATCGCAGGCCGCATGCAGAAATGCCGGATCGACACCCGGATCATTGTTGGGCTGCCAGCAGGGATCCATCGGGATAATCACCGAGCCGGCAGAAAAGGTCTTGTTGGTCGCCGCCGCCGTGTAAGGCAAGCTCACCAACAACAGTAGTATCATCGACAAAATCCTGCCCGGAGTCCTTCTTTTCATGCACCCCTCCTCTTGTATCAAGCCCTTAATGGTTTCAATAGAAAACTACTGTGCGTCACTGATATCGTACCCGGTCGCTGAAGCGGCCAGTGCATCTGCCAGACCCCCACTGGTGCGGTTGGTTTTCCCGGCGCCCTGCCCATATTGCCCGTTGTAGCCGCCGGTGCTCCCCCCCGGCTTGAGAAAACCGAGGGTCTCAACCATGGTCCGGGTGTTATCAGGTCCCTGTGCTTCGGCCAGAACAAAAACCCGCAGATCATTGTCGTGGGTGTAGTCGCCATCACCATCGTTGTTGTCCCGCACAAAGATTCTGACCGCAAAATTATCGACCGTCGTGGTAAAGGTCGGGGCCAGAGGGTAAGCTCCGGCCGTACTGACGCTCAGGACATTGCCCCACAAGGAGGTCGAATCATAGTTGAGCGCCAACTGACGTCGCGCCTCTTCGACTCCGCTGTTGGCGGCGTAATGAGATTTTTTCTTGAGGCCCTGCTGGGCTGAAACCCGCGTCGTCTGAATCACCTTTTGCGCCAGCAGCGAGGAGATGATCAACATGACAGCGGTGATCAAAAGGACCGAAACCAGGGCGATCCCACGGCTATTCCAAAGCATAGTTTTTGACCTCCACCAGTCGTTCGACTGCCACCCGTCGAAATCCATCGCCATAGGGTCCATAAGAGCGGTTCCCCAGGGTGTAGATCGTGGTATTGACATAGTTTTTATCGGTCCTGGTGGCCCGCACCAGCAGAGCGATGCGAATGCCACGAATATTTTCAATCGCCGCGCCAATCGGGGCGGCGCTCGTACTGCCATCTTTCATAAAATATTCAAACTGCAGACCGTCGATATCCTTATCCAGAACCTGGGATGTCACATAATTGTCAGCGCGTAAGCCACCCGCGTCGACAAAAAAACCCAGCACCCGCACTCCCAGCACTTCAGAACCGAGGGGCACCGGTTCGGCGAGAGCTTGCACCAGGGTCAGGAACCGGTCCTTGTGGCCATCACCGTCGAGATCAAGATCCGGGCTGTCGCTTGCGATATCGATGACCCGATAAATTTTCTTATGATTTTCAAAGATGACCTGATTGCGCGTCAAAATGGCATTCACGCCGGCGGCATCGTTGATTTCGACGTTATAGTCTGGCGGGCGATTGATTTTCACTTTGTGCGGAGGACCCGCATCGACTTCAGTAACAACCAGGGGAGGGAAGAAAGAGACCGCCTTCAGAATATCCAGACGATCATTCCCCCCGGCGACATCTTCCACCCGGATACTCTGGCTAAAAGTCTCGAGGCTCGCGCCGTGTTTTATCTGAAAGGTCGTACCGTCGCCGTTGTGCGGCACCGAGGTCACCATAAATCCGGTCTCCTGAACCTCTTCAGCCAGGTAATTGAGGAGCCGGTTGGCACGATCATTCAGATCGCTCTTGTTGATTTGACTGAGGCTTTGGAACTGAAAATTGATAAAGAAGGGATAAGTGATCAGACTGATGATCGACATGAGCGCCATCACCACCAGCAGCTCGACCAGATTGAACCCTCTGGACCCCGTCATTGGGCGGTCCTGACGGCAATCAATTGGTAATTTTTCACCCCCCGACTGATCCAGTTCACCTTGACGGTGATGCGGGTCTGATCGGTCCCGGGCTGATCCCCCTCAATGGTTCTGACCAGCGAATAGAGCGATCTTTCGGTGATGGGGCCGGCACTCACTGCGGCAAGATCCGGATAGTCCAGAACCTGAAGCCGGTTCATCTCTTCGACCGCGATATCCTGCGCGGCACTGCGAAGCTGGTTCTCAGCGTTCACCCGGATATGAGTGATCAGCAAGGGTGCCATTCCGAGTACGGCGATCATAAAAATCGCCAGCGCAACCATCAGCTCAACCAGTGAAAACCCACGGTTTACAAGCATTCCCCCCCCCCCCATTTTTACCTTAAATCCAGCTGAAACCTGTTGTCAGGCCAGCATTTCGCATCTGGGTCAATCCGGAGTAAACGAGAGCACCGACGTCGAGTCAGAGTCGGGACACAGCTCCAGAGGCATGACCAAAAAAACCGATTTTTGAGGGGAATTTGCTTAAATTAAAGGAGTGTCCCGAGGGGATTCCCTCAGCACATCACGATTTCATTCCCCCTCCGAGCTCTAATGAGATCGATGGGCGGTAATCTACGATTGCGCGTTAAATTTGTAAAGCAAAGAATTTCACTTTTTGTTAAAGCATCCCCTGGTCGGCAAAACTGTGATAGCGCCCATCGCCGATAATAATGTGATCCAGAACCCGAACCCCCATCAGTTCACCGGCCTGTTTCAAACGGCTGGTCAGGGCGATATCCTCGCTGGAGGGGGTGGGATCCCCCGAGGGGTGATTGTGAATAAAGAGCACGGCGGCGGCCGATTCACGGACCACCGGCACAAAGACCTCACGCGGATGAACGATGCTCGCGTTAAGGCTTCCTTCGGAGATCTGGACCTCGCGGAGCAGACAGTTTTTGCTGTCGAGGAGCAGGGCAAGAAAAACTTCGCGCCGATAATCGCGCAGGCGGGGATGAAAGTGACTGAAGGCATCACTTGAACTGGTATAGCGGGCACCGGGTTGCAAGGCGGCGGCGGCGAAACGACGCGCCAGTTGAAAAACCGCCTGGATCTCGGCGGCCTTGGCCGGTCCGATGCCGGGCAGCTCGCAGAGTTCGGCGGTGCGCGCCTGGGCCAGCTCGCGCAGCCCGCCAAAACGCTCGAGCAGACTGCGCCCCTGATCAACGGCGCTGCGCCCGCTTGAGGCGTCACCGTTGCGCAGAATCAACGCCAGCAGTTCGGCGCTGCTGAGCTGCTCGGCCCCGCGCTGCAGCAGCTTTTCGCGCGGCCGTTCGTCTTCCGGCCAATCCTTGATCCGACTCATATCCCCCTCCTTTTTTTAAAATCGTAAGGCTTTTCTCGCCTCACTCCTTACCCCTCACTCCTCACAGACCTACCTCAGCGGCTGACCCCAGAAGGTCTGAATAATCTTCATATCCTTGGTATTCAACACCGCGCCACGTTTAATCATCATCTGCGCCAGAGAGCCGAAGTCACGTTTTTCGCGCATCGCCTTTTCGACGATGGCGAGAGAATGACATCCGCTGCAACGCGCCGCAACGACAGAACGATATTCGGCCAAAGGATCAGCTGGAAGAGGTTGAGTTGAAGCTTTATCCGTGGCGTAGTTGCGATAGTAAATCCCCAGCACCTGCTGCTCATGCGAATCAAGTTCGGCCCCATGCCTGATCATCCGCTGTTGGATTTCGAGCATGTCGCGATGTTCGGCCAGGGCCTGATCAATCCGGTCGAGGAGGTGACATTTATTGCATTTGGTATTGAGGATTTTTTGCGCCTCGGCAGACTCAGGTACAGCGGCCAGAGAGAGAGAGGTCCATGCCAGAAGAATCAAGCTGGCAAGTAACAAAATCTGTTTCATAAATAGATCCTTTCAACCCTCAGTAAATGACAGATTAATCCTTGTAGACGCTCTCATCGAGCCGCTCAGGATCATGACATCCGGCACACTCGGTGGGGCCATGCTGCTGCCAATGACAGTTGACACATTGTTTGTGCAGCACATCCTTCAGTTGCGGCAGACCCTTAATCACGCCGTGGCAACTGGCGCAACTGCCCATTTCAACCCCCTGATGATGACAGATCCGGCAATTGCCGAGTCTCTGCTGATGGGAAAGATGCTTGAAGGTGACGACCCCCCAGCGCGACGGGTATTCAACCGCCTCCGGACCAGTCTGGTCCGAAGCCAGCAAGGGTGCGGGGATCAGCAGAAACAGCAGCAGCAACAGGCGAAGCATGGTTATACCCTCATAAGACAACCAAAACAGCATCTAACCGCGATATCGAAATGGGTGGCATATATCGCGGGTCGCTGCATAGTCTAGCAGATTCAATCAGAACTGTCGGCGAAAAAGCTGGCAATACGCGGCAGCAGTTCGGCCGTCGGCAGGTTCAGGGTCTGAGCCTCCGGGAGCGAGCGTAAAAAGGTGCGGCCATAGCCGCGGCGTACGACCCGACTGTCGAGAATGAGGACCACGCCACGGTCGCTGCGATTGCGAATCAGGCGTCCGAAGCCCTGCTTGAAGCGGATCACCGCCTGCGGCACGGTGTATTTCATGAAGGGGTCCTGACCGCGTGCCTCCAGCGCCTCGGCGCGCGCCTGCAGCACCGGCTCGGTCGGCACTCGAAAGGGCAGACGCGTGATGATCACCTGTTCCAGGGAGCGCCCGGGGACATCGACCCCTTCCCAGAAGGAGTCGGTACCGAAAAGCACACTGGTCTCATCCTCGGCGAAGCGCTTGAGCAACAGATGCCGATTTTCACTCCCCTGCCGCAAGGCGTGAATCTTGTGCGCTTCAAGAAGCGGCGCCAGCGCCTCATAGGTGTTAGTCAAGAGTTGATAGGCGGTAAAGAGCACAAAGCTGCGTCCGCCGGCCAACAGCAACGCCTTTTCGGTCAGTTCGGCGATCGCGGCATCAAAACCGGGACGGCCCGGCTCGGGGATATCGGTCGGCACCGCCACCAGCGCCTGGGTCTGATAATCAAAGGGGGAGGCCAGCACCAGCGATTGCAGGCGCGAAACTTCGGCCAGGTCCAGCCCGGTGCGCCCGCAAAAATAGTCGAAGCGCCCGGCGACGCTCAAGGTAGCGCTGGTCAAAACCACCGTACGGAACCGCTCGTACAACGCTTCGTTCAGCCCCTTGCCGACCTCCAGCGGCGCGCTGCAGAGTTTGGTGATATTGCCTCGCGCCCGGCCGATGCGCCCCTTACTGACTTCGATCCAGACACAGTTCTCCTCCGCGGCCCCGAGGAACAGGTTCAGATCTGCGGCGATGCCATCGAGTCGGCGGGCGATCCCGGCCAGATCGACCAGCGGGGAGCTCAGCTTATCGGCGACCGCGTCGGGCAACTCTTCACACTGGCTCAACAGGCCATCGAGTTTGCGCGCCAGAGACTTACTCTGCTTGAGGAGTGGCTTGACCAGGCCGACAATTTCATCCCAGCAACCGGTCTGAAAGAACTCAGCCTTTAAGCGATGGCGCAGATCAAACCCTTCACGGATCTCCTGCTTCAGTTCTCTGGCCAGGCGCTGCCCGACCAGATCCAGCGCTTCGACCGCTTCATCGAGCAGCGTCTGTCGCAACCCCTGCAGGGTTTCGACCCGCTCGTGGATGCCGCGATAGAGTTCATCGAAGCTATCGGGCAGCTCCTTGGCCAGCTGTGACAAAAATCGCGGCAGCAGCCCCTTGTCCGGCTTGCGCGGATGACGCAATCGATTCAGGGTGCGTGCAAAAACGAAGCGCGTGACCTGCCCGGAAAAATAGCTGGTCGCCACATCTTCGAGATGGTGGGCCTCGTCGATTACCACCCGCCCGAAGGGCGGCAGGACGGCGGTGGCGTTGTAGTTATCGGTCTGCTGGCGCAGCGCCAGGTCGGAGAGCAGCAGGGCATGATTGACCACCAGCAGGTTGGCCTGGGCCGCCTGGCGGCGCGCCTTGTGAAAAAAACACTTCGCGTAAAAACGGCAGCGCACCCGGCTGCATTGATCCGCCTCGCAGCAAACCTCTTCCCAGACAGAGGGCTGCGGATTAAAGCCGAGATCGTCACGCGAACCATCGCTCGTCGCTTCGCCCCACTGCAGAATCTGCCGCAGTTCGGCCTCTTCGTTGCTCACGAACAGACCCGGCTCGCGTCCCGCCTCATCGCTGCGGCGCAGACACAGATAGTTGCTGCGCCCCTTGACCAGCACCGCCCGAAACTCCAGGCCCGTCGCCCGCCGCAACAGCGGCAGATCCTTGCTGATCAACTGCTGCTGCAGGTTGATGGTATTGGTCGAGACCACCACCCGCTCGCCGTTATTCAGCGCCCACAACAGCGCCGGGACCAGATAAGCCAGACTCTTGCCGGTGCCGGTGCCGGCCTCAATCACCGCCAGCTGGCCGCGATTGAAGGCCTCGGCGACACAAAGCGCCATACGCAGCTGTTCGGGGCGATCTTCATAGCCTGGGAGCTGCTGCGCCACCTGTCCAGCTGTGCCCAGAATCGCATCAATCCGCGCCGGATCCAGCTGGGTCTCATCCTGCGGCGCAAAGGGTTCGACGACTGCGTAAATCTTATCGACAGCGTTATCCACAATATAAAAACCGACCCCCAGGCTGGCTATACCGCTGGCGATCTGGATATCAGGTTCGGATGGGGATAAGTTACCCGAGGGGTGGTTGTGGATAATGATGTCGCCGTAACTGCAGTTGTTCAAAACCGCCGGCACCGCCTGCTGCGAACCACGCGCCAGCACGTCAAGCTCGACCACCCGGCAATCAGCATCGGTGTGTCCCAGGGCGAAGACCTCGTTACCCCCGGCCTCGGCGATCGCCGCCTGCAGCTGCATCCGCGCGTCTATGGAGAATCTCTTTTGCATGGGGCGGGATTATAGAGGGCTGAGGGAGAAAAAGAAACCACCCCTCAAGGTAATTTTTTGCCCGCAACCAAAGGGCCATGAGAACCGCGAACGCCGGTAGCAACAGCGGAAAAGGGCGCCATTGCGCGAAACAATTTTCAGGAGCATTTGACTAACCCCGCGACAAACCAGCGTGCTATGTTGTGCCGATTTCAGGGAGCGCTGACAATGACCGACCTGCTGAAAATCTATCAAAAACTTTTGGCCGCCTACGGTCCACGCCACTGGTGGCCGGCACAGACCCCGTTTGAAATGGCGGTCGGCGCGATATTGACCCAGAACACCAACTGGCGGAACGTCGAGAAGGCGATCCTCAACCTGCGTCACGCAGAGGCACTCAGCGTTCCCGCGCTCGCCGCGCTGCCGCGCACCAGTCTGGAGGGGCTGATTCGACCTTCCGGCTTTTTCCGTCAGAAGGCAGAGCGGCTGCAACTCTTTACCGGCTACCTGCAGCAGCATTATGAGGGCCGGCTTGAGTTGCTGCTCCAGCAGCCCCTTGAACCGTTACGCACTGAACTCCTCAGCCTCAAGGGGATCGGGCCGGAAACCGCCGACTCGATCCTGCTCTACGCCGGCGAACATCTCACCTTTGTGGTTGACGCTTACACCGGGCGGATTTTTGAGCGTCTCGGGATTTTGTGCGGGCAAAAGAACTATGCGGTCATCAGGCAGATGTTCATGGATATTCTGCCGCCGGAGGCTCCCCTCTTCAACGAATACCACGCCCTGATCGTTGCCCACGCCAAAGAACACTGCCGCAAAAAACCGGCCTGCACAGGCTGCCCGTTGGCAGACCGGTGCCGCTATCTACTTGATCGACAGTCATCCCTGGGCTAATCTGCCAGGCAACCTTAATTCTTAAACCCATGAAATAAACCATGACAATACAAAACGAAAACGCCCAATGGACCCGCCGTGCCCTGATTCTGCTGACCGCCATCAGCCTCTGGCGTCTGCTCTATCTGTTTATCGTACCCCTCGACCTGGGCCCCGACGAGGCCTACTACTGGGACTGGTCACGACGACTGGCCTTCGGCTACTTCAGCAAGCCGCCCCTGATCGCCTGGATCAATGCCCTGACAACCGCGCTATTCGGCGCCACCTCAGTCTCCGTAAGGCTCCCCGCGGTCGTCCTCGGGGGGCTCGGCCTCTGGGGGCTGTTTCTGGCCGCGCGGCGGATTTACTCTGCCGAGGTCGGCTTCTGGACCCTGGTCGTCTGGCTCGCAACCCCGGCCACCGCCGCCCTTGGGCTGATTATGGCAACTGACGTTCTGCTGATCTGCTGCTGGAGTTTGGCGCTCTGGACCCTGTGGCACAGCCTGGAGGATGATACCTTCGGCTGGAAGCTGGCGACCGCGCTGCTGATCGGCATCGGCACCCTGGGCAAGCAGATGATGCTGGTCTTTCCATTGCTGATGCTGATCTATCTGCTGCTCAGCCCTCAGGATCGGCCACAACTCAAACGCCCCTGGCCCTGGCTGGTCGTTTGCGGCAGTCTGCTTTTTCTGATCCCGCCGCTGTGGTGGAATGCACAGCACGACTGGATCACCTTTCGCCACACCGCACATAATATCGGCGGCAGCAACCCCGATATGCTGGCGCGTCTCGCTACTTTTAGCGAGTTTGTCGGCTCACAGCTCGGGCTGCTCTCACCCTTAAGCTGGTTACTGCTGGTCGCGCTGGCCTTCAGCCTGCTGCTGCAGCTGAAAAAGCTGCCGCGACAGACCCTTTACCTGCTCTGCTTCAATTTGATCGGTCTTATCGGCTTCTTCCTGATGAGCTTCAAGAAGAGCATTAACCCCAACTGGCCAGCTGTTTTCTATCCTGCCGGGATGATCCTGCTCGCCGCCTGGGGACGCGGAGCGCTTAACGCCGGGCGCCTTGATCGGCTGCGCCGGTTCTTCAATCCGGCCTGGAAACTCGGGCTGATCTTGCTTTTGGCCGGGTATCTGCTCCCCTTTGTCAGCCAGAACCTGCTCGATTTGGGGCGTAAGGACCCAACCTGGCGGATCCGTGGCTGGCAAGAAGCAGGTCGTGTGACAGCAGAGATCCTGGCGCAGCAACCCCACTCGGATAAAACCTTTATCCTCGGGATTGAACGTAAACACGCGGCCGAATCCGCCTTTTACCTCCCGGATCATCCCCGCACCTACCGCTGGGCGGGTGATCCACCAGTCGTCAGCTCACAGTACGAAGTCTGGCCAGGTCCCTTCGACCGCATCGGCTGGGATGCCTTGATCCTCAGTGATTCAGGCACGCCCTTGCCGCCAAAGTTGCTTGAACGCTTCAGCAGGGTGATTCCGTTACAGAAAAAAGAGATCGATCTGGGGGGAAGTCTGCCGCGCAGGCTCGACTATTATCTGGGTGAGAATTTAAAGAGCTGGCCGCAACGGCCCTGAGCGTGAAAAGGGCTCAAATCTCCCGCTCAGGATCCAGCAGATAGTAAAAGAGCATGCCACTCAGGTGAACCAGATAGCCGCTCCAGAGGACGTCCGTCAGGTAATGCCCCCCCTGCGCGATGCGCCCGACGCTCATCAGGGCGCCATAAGCCACACCGATAGCCAGCGCGCTCAAGGCCAGTTTGCGCCGTTTTCGCCGCAGCACAAAGAAGGGCGCAATCAGATAAAACCCGATGGCGGCATGCCCGGAGGGGAAGGATTTCCCCATATCGGGGCCGGCGGGCTGATAGACCTGATGATAGGGTCGAAAACCGCCAAAATCGATGGTATCTATGGGTCGCGGCCGACCCCACATCTCCTTACCGACCAGGCTCACCAGCAGCCCGGGACCGATCAAGGCCATAAGCACTAAAAATGTCGCCGGACGCCAATAGCGGTGCAAGCGCTTTACCCAGGTCCCGGCCAGCGCCAGCAGTAGCCCGCCGAACGCCAGGATCAGCCCTGGCACCATGCCGAACCGATAAAGCGTCGCCCACAGCCAATCCTCGCCGAACACCCAACCCGCCGGGGGCTGATAGAAAAACCCGGCCAGGGTTCGATCAAAATCAGTCTGACTGATCAGCAACGACAGGGACAGGATGATCACCAACGGCAGCAGAAAATCACGCTGCAGTTCGTGCCGGCTCGGCATCATAGGTCGCCCCGCGTGAAGAGCGCCGGATACCGCCGCCGAAAGAGATGAAACAGGTAAAAAGTGGTGACCACGGCCAGATAGGCCCCGGCCAGAGTGTCTGAAGGATAGTGCTTGAGCAGCGCCACCCGACTCAGCATAACCCCGCCGGTCAACAGCAGCCCAAGCGGCCAGCTTTTCGGCCAGATATACCAGACCACCAGCGCGATGGCGGCCGCAGTGTTGCTGTGCCCCGAGGGGAAGGAGGTCATCTTCGAGGAGGTCTCGAAGAAGGAGAAGCCGTAAAGATTTTCGGTCAGAAGTTTGACCGGCCGGGCCCGACCACAGATAAACTTGATCAGGTCGGTCAGGAGTCCGGAACTGGCGACAGCCACGAACAGGAAGAGACCGCGCTGTTGCCAGCGCTCGAGCCACAGGCGTTTCGCCGCGTCTATTTTGCCGCGCAAACGCAAACGACAGCCAAAATACAATCCGGCCCCCAGCAACAGGGAATAGAGCGAGTCTCCCCATTGGGTCATGGCGTCAAAAATTTTGAGGCTGAAAGGGTCAGCGGCCAGAAAATAATTGATCGCCACCCGATCAAAATAGACAGTGGAGAGACCACAGAGCAGCAGGACGAACACCCCGCCGCCAATCAACAGACCTGCGCGCCGCGGTTCAGGGCTTGGCATACAACTCGAGCCTCATCTTTTTTCCCTTGGAGTAGTTATAGCTGCTAAAAGACTGGACAAGATGCATCTGCCCCAGCTCAGCGGGCGCCAGTTCCTGCAGCCGCTGTTTCTGACGCCCTTCGAGCAGCAGATAACGGAATTGGGGGTCAGCCAGTAACGGAACGGCCCCTGCGGCATCCGTCATGCGCGTTTTGGTGCCATTCAAAAAAGGTAAGCTGGGCTCGCCAAAGCCGACGGAAATCAGCTCTCCCGGGGGACGATGCTGGAGGATTTCGGCCACCTCCTGACTCGGCCAGGCGATGGAGAGTCGTGGCAGAATGTCGGCAAAGCTCAATGGCAGAATCAATAAGGCCCCCCCCAGGAACAAGGGCATAACCGACAACGGCGGCAGGTTATGCCGCAGCTTCCACGCCCCGCGCAAGACCAGCACCCCGCCGGCAAAGGGGAGGATGTGCCAGGGTTGGAACTGACCGAACCAGGCCGGCAACAGGGGCAACCCCAGCATCAGGATCACGGCTCCAACACACCAGACCAGGGTCCCGAGAGCAAGGATAAGACGACGCACCCACCCGGTCGCCGGTTCGAGCCGTCCTGCCTGACATAAGCCGGCCGCGGTCAGAATGGCAATCGCCGGGAAAAAGGGCATTACATAATGGGGCAGCTTGGTCGGCACCAGTTCAAAGATAATCCAGGCCGGAATGAGCCAGGCGAAGAGAAACCTTACGGCATCCTCGCTGCGGCGGCGCCACAGGCGCGGCAGAAAATGCATCACCAGCAACGAACCCGGCCAGAAAAGAATAGGAAAGAGCAGCAGATAATAGCCGGGCGGCGCCCCGTGGGACTCCTGCCCCGCCAGCAGCTTCGGCAGAAAATCTCCGAAGAAGGCCTTCTGTAAAAATTCCCCGTGGGTGGCATTCTGGATCGCAATGAACCAGGGGAGAACCATCGCCACCACCATCAACAAGCCCGGCAGAGGACGAATCGCTCGCAACAGACTGATGTTACGATCAGCCGCCGCCAGAGACAAAATGGTCGCCAGCGCAATCACTGGAGACAGGGGCCCCTTGATCAGAACCCCGGCGCCGCAGGCCAGCCAGAAGAGCAGCACCAGCGGCCAGCGACCCCGGTGACGCTCCTGTCTTTCCAGGTAGATCAGTCCCAGCGCACCCTGCATCAACGCAATCGTGCCCAGCAGACTGGCATCGGTCTTGGCCAGACGTGACTCGACCCCGAGCAACAGACAGCTGGCGACCAGGACACCGGCCAGCAGTCCGACCCGTCGGTTGAAAAACCGGCGCCCGAAGAAGCAGGTCAAAAGGACCGTTGCCAAGGCCCCCAACAAGGAGGGGATCCGATAGGGCCAGATAACATTCAGCGGCTCGCCCATCAGGTTAACGCTCGCAGCTTGCAGCCAGTAAATGCCGATCGGCTTCTTGTAGCGCGGCACCTCCTGAAAACGGATATCAATATAATTTCCGGTCTCAACCATCTGCTTGCTCGCCTGAGCAAAGCGCGCTTCGTCGCGATCCGTCGGCGGCAGAGTGCTTAAGCCTGGCAGAAAAAACAGCAGTCCGAGCAACAGCAGAAAGAAATAGGCGCGGCTCCCCTTTTCCAGATTTTCCATCACACCTAATACGGCCCGCATAAAAATACCTCCGTCCCCACGAACGGTGGGGCTTTCCGCGCAGACTAGTGATTCGCCGATGTCATGTCAAGAAGGCTGTCGGCGGGTCTCCACCTTCACGCTTTTTTTTGCAGACAGCGAGAAAAGATGCGTGTTAAATTGTTCCGTTTTTAGTATTGAATCCGGCGTTACGCCGGATCTGACATCACCCACGGAAAGGGCCGATTTCGGATGGAAAAAATCAGTTTTGTGGTACCGATTTACAATGAAGAAGATAACCTTCGTCCCCTGGCGGTTGAGCTTCAAGCGGTTGCTGCCGACCTGGGCGCCCCCTGCGAGTTCCTGCTGGTCGATGACTGCAGCAGCGACAAAAGTCTTGAGTTGATCAAGCAGCTGGCCGCGGAAGACGAGCGTTTTAAGTATCTGTCGTTCGCCCGTAACGCTGGACAATCGGCCGCGATGTGGGCCGGCTTTCAAAACGCCAGCGGGGACGTCATCATCACCCTGGACGCCGACCTGCAGAATGACCCTGCCGATCTGCGCGAGATGATCAAGCATTACGGCGACGATTATCAGATGGTCACCGGCTGGCGTTACAGTCGCCAGGACAGCCTGTCAAAGAAGTTGGCCAGCAAACTGGGCAACGGCATCCGTAACTGGGTAACCGCCGACAATATTCACGACACCGGATGTTCACTCAAGATCATGAACGCGGCCATGCTCAAGCGCGTGCGTATTTACAAGGGTCTCCACCGCTTTCTGCCGACCCTGATGCGACTGGAGGGTGCGTGCATTAAAGAGGTCAAGGTCAACCATCGCCCGCGTCTCCACGGCGAATCGAAATACACCAATCTGCGCCGGGGTATTGAAGGACTCTACGACCTGATTGCGGTGCGCTGGATGATGATCCGCAATCTGCGCATCGAAATCGAAGAGACCAATGTTCGGCACTGAGCTCACCACCAATGAGATTCTGATCCTGATCATTGGTTTCGTTGGGCAGTCCCTCTTTTTCATGCGCTTCTTTGTGCAATGGCTCTATTCGGAAAAACATAAACGCAGCCTGATCCCCACCGCCTTCTGGTACTTCAGCCTCGGCGGCAGTTCCCTCCTGCTGATCTATGCCATCATCCGCCGCGATCCGGTTTTTATGGTCGGACAATCAACCGGCTTCATCATCTACATTCGGAACCTCTTCCTGATCTCGCGCGAGCGGCGTGAAAAAAGGGCGGCAGAACAGGCGGAGACCCCGCTAGACCAAAAATGACATCACGAGCGCGTATGCGCCTTTGCCCCCTAAGTCCAGACCCCACCTGATTTCCCTTGCCCCAGACCGGTCTATTTTGTTAGTCTGCGCGGATATTTTGCAGCAGATTCAACCCCTTTCGCAAAGCTGGCGGCAATGGACTACAAAGAGACGCTCAATCTTCCGCAGACCGATTTTCCAATGCGTGGCAACCTGCCGCAACGGGAACCTGAAATTCTTAAAAACTGGCAGGACTCCGGCCTGAACGACCGGATCGATTCCGCCAACCTTGGCCAGAAACCGTTTATCCTGCACGACGGCCCCCCCTATGCCAACGGGCATATCCACATCGGCCACGCCCTCAACAAAATTCTCAAAGATGTCATCATTAAGAGCAAACGGATGCAGGGTCACTACGCCCCCTATGTTCCCGGCTGGGATTGTCACGGCCTGCCGATTGAACTGATGGTCGATAAGAAGCTGGGCAAAAAGAAACGTGAAATGGAAAAAGCCGACTTCCGTCGCCTGTGCCGGGACTACGCCAGCGAGTGGGTCAGCATTCAGGCTGACGAATTCAAGCGGCTCGGTATCTTCGGCAACTGGAACCACCCCTATCTGACCATGGCGACCAGCTACGAGGCCGCCACTGCCCGGGAACTGGCGCGTCTGGCCGAGCGCGGCTCCCTCTTCAAGGGGAAAAAACCGATCCACTGGTGCTCATCCTGCGTCACGGCGCTGGCCGAGGCCGAGGTCGAATACGCCGACCACAGCTCACCATCGATCTACGTTAAATTCCCTTATACCGACGAACTCCCCTTCGAGGTCGCGGCCCTGGGCGATAAACCGCTCTCCTTTGTGATCTGGACCACGACCCCCTGGACCATCCCCGCCAACCTGGGAATCTGCCTGAACCCCGAGCTGGATTACGTCGCGGTGGATATCGGCAGTGAATATCTGGTCGTCGCCGAAGGCCTCTACGAAAAGGTGATGGCAACCCTCGGCCTCGAAAACACCCGCATCGCGGCCAGCTTCAGCAGCACCATCTTTGAAAAACGCAACTGCCGCCACCCCTTCTACGATCGCGCCTCGCTGTTGATGCTCGGTGACCATGTCACCCTCGAAGCCGGAACCGGCTGCGTCCACACCGCACCGGGCCATGGTCAGGATGACTATGTGGTCGGGCTGCGCTACGGACTCGAAGTCTATAATCCGGTCGACAACTACGGCCGCTACGTTCCAGAGCTGGAACTGTTCGGCGGCATGAAACTGAACGAGGCCAATCAGGCGGTCAACGCCAAACTGGCCGAGGTCGGCGCCCTTTTGAAGCAGAGCGAGATCAACCACAGCTATCCGCACTGCTGGCGCTGCAAAAAACCGATCATCTTCCGCGCCACCGAGCAGTGGTTCATCTCCATGGATCAAAAGGACCTGCGCAGCAAAGCGCTGGCCGAGATCGACCGCGTCGAATGGATCCCCGCCTGGGGTCACGACCGTATTTTCAACATGGTCGCCGGACGCCCCGACTGGTGCATCAGTCGCCAGCGCAGCTGGGGCGTACCGATCACCATCTGCTACTGTGAAAAATGTGGTGAAGCCCTGATCGACGGCAAGGTCATGCACCATATCGCCGATCAGTTCGAAGCGACCGGCAGCGATATCTGGTTCGAAAAAGACGCCGCCGAACTGCTCCCCGAAGGGACCAGATGTCCGGCCTGCCAGCATGACAAATTCACCAAAGAGACCGACATTCTCGATGTCTGGTTCGACTCCGGCGTCTCGCACGCTGCGGTCCTAGAACACCGCGAAAACCTGCACAGCCCGGCCGATCTCTATCTTGAAGGTTCCGACCAGCACCGCGGCTGGTTCCATTCGAGCCTGCTCGAATCGGTCGGCACGCGTGACCGCGCACCCTATGATGCGGTGTTGACCCACGGCTTCGTCCTCGACGCCAACGGCCGCCCCATGTCAAAATCGACCGGCAACGTCATCGCCCCCGAAGAGATCATCAACAAATTCGGCGCAGAAATCCTGCGTCTCTGGGTTGCTGCCACCGATTACCGTGACGATATCCGCATCGGCCAGGAGACCCTGCAACGCCTCTCCGACGCCTACCGGCGGATTCGCAACACCGCACGCTACATCCTCGGCAATCTCAACGGCTTCAACCCCGACACCGATCTCATCGCAACCAGCGACATACTCGAACTTGACCGCTGGGCGCTGTCGCGCCTGACCGGCCTGACCGGGCGGGTCGAAAAAGCCTACGCTGCCTATGAGTTTCATGTCATTTACCACGCGATTCATAACTTCTGCGCCATCGACCTCAGCGCTTTCTATCTGGATATCTTAAAAGACCGGATCTACACCAGCCCGAAGAGCAGTCTCGAGTACCGCAGCGCACGCAGCGCCATCTACCTGATCCTCGACGCGCTCACGCGCATGCTCGCCCCGATCCTGAGCTTTACCGCCGAAGAGATCTGGACCGAGCTCCCGGGTGAGCGTGAGGAGAGTGTGCACCTGGCCAAGGCCCCGGCCCAGAACAATTGGCGTAACCTGCCCCTCGAAGAACGCTATGAACAACTCCAGAAGGTGCGCGGCGCCGTCTCCAAGTCGCTTGAAGTCGCGCGCAGCGAAAAACGAATCGGCCAGTCCCTGGAGGCCAAGGTCCTGCTCAACGCCCCCGCATCCCTGCTGCCGTTACTGCAAGAATACCTGCCGCTGCTCCCCAGTTACTTCATCGTTTCTCAGGTTGAGCTCTGCGCGACCCTCGAGGGGGCAACCGCCGCCGAAGGGATTTCAGACCTGCAGCTGCGTGTTGATGCCGCCGAAGGGGAGAAGTGCGAACGCTGCTGGAACTACGTCACCTCGGTGGGCGCCAGCGCGGAACACCCCCAGGCCTGTGAACGCTGCGTTGCGGCGCTGGCCAGCTGTTGATGCGCCAATATCGCTGGTTCATCAATATTGCGATTGTAAGCGTCCTGCTCGACCAGTTGAGCAAGGGGCTGATTGTCAGCAGCCTTAAACTGCACCAGTCAATTGAACTGCTGGCCAATTTTGTCCACATTACCTACGTGCGCAACCCGGGTGCCGCCTTCGGCATCCTGGCCGACAACAGCCTGCGCCTGCCGTTCTTTTTTCTGGTCTCGATCGTCGCCGGGATCGGCATCCTCTGGTACCTCAAGAGAATCCAGGGCGGCAGTCGGCGCCTGCAGTTCGGCCTGGGACTGATTTTTTCCGGAGCGGTCGGCAACCTTATCGACCGCATCCGTTTTCATGAAGTCATCGATTTCATCGATATACACTGGTACCAGTATCACTGGCCAGCGTTCAACATCGCCGACAGCGCCATCTGTATCGGGGTCGGCCTGATGCTGATTGATTCCTGGCTTGAAGAAAAGAACAAGGCGAAAATAGTTTAGGATCGGGCAAAGAAGGCCGTCCGGACTTAAAATTGCTTTCCCAGCTCACGGCAAAACATTTCACCCCTGATCGACAGTGTTAATTTCGGTGACAGTCGAGACACTGTTCAGATTCCACAGATTCCTAAAAAAACTTCATCCAAAACAGCAACTTATCCGCACATCGATGGTCAAGCAATGCTTGGCACCCTCTTTGCTATTTCTACAGATTGAAACTTTTAGTGATCTTGCACGCCTTTACCCGCCGTACTCAATATGTAGAAAAGGAGAAGCCATGACGATGACATTGCACTCTTACGACAACCAGCCGGTGAACCTGAACGGACCGAACATGCTGGACTACGAGGAGACTGTAAAGAACTACCAACTAACTATCCCCGAATTTTTCAACTTCGGCTTCGATGTCCTCGACCGCTGGGCCAAGGACCGAACCAAACTGGCCCTGGTCTGGGCCGACCGCAGCGGTGAGGAGATCCGCAAATACAACTTTTACGATCTCCAGTGTCTTTCCAACCGCTTTGCCAACAGCCTGAGAACCCTCGGTTTTAAAAAAGGGGATCGCCTCTTCGTCATGGTCCCGCGCCTGGTCGAATGGTACGCCGTCATGCTCGGCTGCTTCAAGCTCGGCGTCATTCCGCTGCCGGCGCCCAATATCCTGGTGCCCAAAGACATTGAGTACCGCGTCAATCAGGCCGAAGCCGTCGGTGCGGTGGTCTGGCATGAAAACGCCAGTAAACTCGAGGCAGCAAAGAGCGGGTGTCCGAGCCTGAAACACATGATCACCATCGGGGGGGAGCGTGAGGGCTGGCATTCATACCGCGACCTGATGCAACAGGCCTCAGCCTCCCTGAAGCGGGAAGAGGTTGAGGCAACCCGCGCCGACGATGTTATGCTGATCTACTTTACCTCCGGGACCACCAAATTTCCCAAAATGGTCCCCCACACCCAGGCCTCCTACGGGATCGGCCATATTATCACCGCCAAATTCTGGCAGGATCTTAAGCCGACCGACCTGCACTGGACTCTCTCCGATACCGGCTGGGCAAAGGCCGCCTGGGGCAAGCTCTTCGGCCAATGGCAGATCGGTTGCGCCATTATGGTCCATGACGCTGACGGCAAATTTAACGCGCGAACCCACCTTCAACTCATGCAGTCATGCGGAATAACCACCTTCTGCGCACCACCAACGGTCTACCGGATGCTGGTCCTGGAAGATCTGACCCAATATGATCTATCGGGCATCCGCCATTCCCTGGCCGCCGGCGAACCCTTGAATCCCGAGATCATCAAGGTTTGGAAAGAACACACCGGCACAACCATTTATGATGGCTTCGGTCAAACAGAATCGGTCAATTTGATTGCCAACTTCCCCTGCCTGGAAATCCGGCCGGGCTCCATGGGCAAACCGACACCGGGGTTTAAGGTCGAACTGATCGATGACGAGGGCAACCTTGTGCCTCAGGGTGAGGAAGGGAATATTGCCGTACGGGTCAAGCCCGAGCCACCTGTCGGCCTGCTGAAGCAGTATTGGCGCAATGAAGAAGCGACCCGGGAGTCATTTATCGGGGACTGGTATTACACCGGGGACAAAGCCTACAAGGACAAGGACGGTTATTATTGGTTTGTCGGCCGCGCCGATGACGTGATCAATGCTTCAGGCTATCGGGTTGGTCCCTTCGAAGTCGAAAGCGCCCTGCAGAGCCATCCAGCCGTTGCCGAAAGTGCGGTGATAGGAGCCCCCGACCAGCTGCGTGGAACCATCGTCAAGGCCTTTGTGATTCTGGCCCCGGGGTTTGAGCCCAGCGACGAGCTGGCCACCCAGATCCAGGAGCACGTCAAAAGAGAGACCGCGCCCTACAAGTATCCACGTCAGATAGTCTTCTTACCCGAATTACCCAAAACCATTTCGGGAAAAATCCGACGGGTCGTACTGCGCAAACAAGCGGAGCTTAATCAAGGGGATGCGAATCGCAATGTCACCTGAGCCGGATTGCCATCCCGGCCGGTCATCCACCTGGCCGCCACCTGCGCCGGCAGCTGACAGTTCCTGGCCCTACATTGGTCACTTGTTACTTTCGTTTTCAGTTCATGGCAAAATGTCTTGATTTTCACAATCGAGGGTGCTAGAAATGTGGCCCGTACCACGAAAGAGATGTTGTCGGGGCGTAGCGCAGCCTGGTAGCGCACCTGCTTCGGGAGTAGGGGGTCGGAGGTTCAAATCCTCTCGCCCCGACCAAAATTTTTGATAAGTTTAAACGGCTTCTCGTCCCGAACCCGAGAGTCGAAAATGACAACAAAGAAGCCTCCGGTCCGTCTCTGGTCCGGGGGCTTTTTTCGTTTACGTAATGAGTGGATCGGGAAGTTTCACCCTGGGTGGTCCGGTCCGGGGTTTTGGGGAGGGACCGTGTCCGGGGCGGCATGTTGGAAGGCATAATTACTGCGCCAGATAGGACCTATGATGAAGCAAAACTAAAATCTAGCCTTCGGTTCACGTATGCACATTTCAAACTGAGTTAATTCTTGGATTATGCTTTTTTTTGGGTTGAATACCCACTCATGATCAAAATAAGTACGTGATCGCTCAGTCATAAAACAATCACCAATCACCAATGAATTGAACGTATTCCCATTTTCTCTTTGCTTGCTGATGGCATTTAAAATTCCTGTCGGCAAAGACCCCATAATAAAATCGGAGAGCACGAGTATATCAGCTTTTGCATAGGCTTCTTGCTTCATTATTTCAAGCGCATGCCGAAGCGCCAGGCCAACATCTGTACCTCCATAAAAGGAGCTGCCTAAAAAATTAATCAGCCTAGAAAGCCCTTCTCTGCCTGTCAGTTCGTAGGTTTCTATATTTGTTGAGAAGTTAATTAAGTAACACTTCCGATCTTGTGCTCTGGCTTGTGTTGACAGAAATAGTGCCATTGCTTTTGCAATATGTTCAGGTTCTCCACACATTGAACCACTGGTGTCAACACATAAGATCATTGGCCCCAGCTTCTCATCATCAGCCTGTGCCTGCTCGACTTCCATTTCTTGTTGCTCTTGTATATATGAAATGCCTTGCATCTCGAAACAGAGTAATCTGGATTCCAAAAATTTCAGATCAAACAAAATGGAAGTATCGGAATCTGACAATAGAGCCAGTTCCGAAGGCAAGGTATGTTCAATCTCCCTTCCTAGTTTTATCCCAACGATTTCCTCTTTTGAAGAAACATCTACGTATGGTGTGTCAACAGAAATTGCCTGCTTAACCCATTCAACGCGCTCTAATTTTGCGGCTTGCCTCACCTTACCCAACAATTCACAAATTGCGCGAGCCCCCTCATCTTCGGCAAGATACTTAGCCCAGCGTTTAAGCTGGTCAATCTGCTGCAAGCTCAACTCACCCTTGCTCAAATCGAGCCAAATACCTGGCTCCAAACCAAGGGACTCCAAGTCCTCCTTTAGCTCCGCAAGTAAGCTCAGCCACTCATTGATTTGCATCAAAAACTGCTCACGCAACAGCTGCAACTTTTCTACCTGCCAAGCAGCCTGAGCCTCATCGAGTTTTTTTTGCCAATCGCTTAAAAGCAACTCCTGTGTTATGCCTATATCATGCGACAAAGGGTTTTCTGACTCACCTTCAACCATGAGTTGCCGATTCCAGAAATCCAAATCAAAAGGCACTTTGGCAAATCGACTAAAACGTTGAAAGTCGCCGATTAGAAAGCTTGAATCACTCAGGGTTCCTAGCGCAAATTGTTGATGCCAACCCTCAAGTTTCTCAGTGTGTCCTACGAATGGGTTCTCGCTGTGAAGCCACTTTCCACTAGTTTTCTGCCAATCGGAAAGCAGTTTCCCAAATTCTGTACTCAACCCATCAACCTGTGAAAAAAGTTCTTCGTGCCCTGTTTGTACTTCAGCTTGAATTAACGCCGAAGCGTTATTTACCGATCTTACCTGCATAGCGCTTCCAGACGCTCACAATCTTTGATTCGTAATTTCAACTGGCCGATTTGCGATTGAATACCCTTTACGGCAACGTCAGTTTCTCGTTCAACTGCAAACAAGCTTTCAAGGTGAATTTTATAGCCTTGAAGTTTTTTTTCAGTCAAATACAATGTTTTTTTTAATTCGCCTCGCAGTTTAATTACAGATCCAGCAAGAGATTTGACTAAACGCGTATTTATCTCTTCTTTTTTATCTCCCTTATGGAACATAACTTTAGGAGTGAAAATTATATTTTCATATTTATTATAATTATTTACATAAGAAACTATACAAGAGCCTTGTTCATCAAATTTGCAAATTATCTCTTCGTTTTCATTCCCATTAACATCAACAGGCGTGAATTCCTTTTTAGCTTTAAACTCTGAATACTGCATAAATATCTCAAATCTTTCAGTGTCACGAGCATAACTTTTAGATTTAAAAGTAAATGTTTCTTTAAAGTATTTTTTATTACAGCCTAATTTTACAGTATCGTACACATCTTCATTAAAAAATAGCTCTCTATTAATCTCCTTATCTAGCGATTCTTTCTTTTTGTCTAGCTCAGAAAGGTTAGCGTCGGTGACAAACCCACACTCTTCTACCGCTTGCATGACAATATCAGAAACTTCTTGTAGATGTATCTGAGACGTCCACAGACAATGCTTAAGTAAAATAGCATCACTATGGTTTGTCTCAGTTCTACCGTTGCAAAATGCAGATGCTTTCAAAAGCATGGCAGCCCGCTGCCAACGACGATCTGAAACATAAACGCCAAGTTCATCAAAACGTTCTGCCAGTGTTGTTCGAATAAATTTAATAATCAGTAATGAGTCGTCACTGATCGCAACGTTATGTAGTTGTTGCTGCCATGTTGACAGTTCTTGGTAATCAATGGTTAAATTTACATCAACATGCAGTTTGGACAATGATGGTTTGGAATTGAGCAATGCATTGAAGCGATCTTCATTCTTAATTGGTGGCACCAACAAACGGAGGATAAATCTGTCGTAAAGAGCATCTAACCCCTGGTTTTCGGCAGGAGTTTCGTTCGATGCCGCGATAAGTGCTTTCAGCGGCACATCAATAATATCATTGCCATTCTTAAAGACGTGTTCGTTAATTAATGTCAGGAGCGTGTTTAATATCGCCGGACTGGATTTCCAAATTTCATCCAAGAATGCAAAGTTAGCCGTCGGCAAATAACCCTCAACTTGCCTTAGATATTTATCTTCTTTAAGTGCCTTAATTGATACAGGACCGAACACTTCCTCGGGCGTACTAAATCTATTCATCAAGTATTCGAAATAAACAGGACTTTTAAAGGCACGAGCCAAACGACGTGAAATCAAACTTTTTGCTGTTCCTGGAGGCCCAAACAAGAAAGTGTTTTGTCCACATATAGTGCCCAATAATGCAATAGCAAGTATTTGCTCTCGCTCATGCAACCCTGCACCAATTTGTGAGAGCAATTGCTTCAACCGCTCGCGAATATCACTTTGCTGGTTAAGATTCAGTTCATTGTCAAAAGATGACTTCTGTTTAATTTTTATTTCAGTAGTTGCAGTACTCATAAAGGATTAAGTCCTTCCCTGCTGGTCATATTCATGACTCCTTGTCCCCATAAGAAAAAAGCCATCCATCATTCTACGGATGTCTTGTGATTGCTAATTAATTTCCTCTTAAAATTCTAAATTGCCATGTAATATAAGATACTTGTCAATGTACAGCAATTGAGAATTTAGGTCAAAATTTGAATGGTTCAGATATCTTTGCGTCACCTATGGCTGATCTAAAACAGCCGAAATAATCAGAATCCCGAATAGGGGACAGATTTATGTTCCGGTCCTTCCCGGCTGCCCCTGCCCCTTGTTAAAACAGAAGCAACAACTATCCCAGAAAGGGCCCCGCTATGCACCACTACAGAACCCTCGACGACCTTCATCCCCTGTCCGAAACCGATCCCGACCTGTGGCGAGGAGTGTACGGGTTCATGTCCATCTGAGATGGGGAGGCGGGAGGTGCAACCCTGGGTGGTCCGGTCCGGGGTTTTGGGGAGGGTCTCTCTCCGGGACGTCAAAAGAAAACCCCTCGCACCGGGAGGATTGAGGGGCGTTATAAATAGTTGGAGACATTGCTTAACTTCAGGTAGGCTTCCTGAATTGCAATGGGAGGGAACATGACGTCTATCAATGCTCAAGTCAGGCTACGGCCTGCAAGGTTTGCATTTCTCGTACGCCCTAATGATCGAAAACGACTCCTCAAAATTTTCCAGACAAACACTTGCCTGTGGGGTGGGCAATTCAATCCGATTATTCCTTTCTTCAAACAATTACCTAAATGGTGGGATCGACACAATAACCACTTTGAAAATGCTACACAGATAATTAATGGATATCTAGACTTTTTCGAACCGGACTTTCTTGTTGAAGCTGAAAAGGGCTTAGCAAATTCTCTTGGCTTTGAAAGAGGCAGAGTATTGCAAATAGAAGACATTTTGACTCTAGATGGTGATCGCGACAGGCAGGGCTTCGGTCAGAGTGTATTTGATCTATATAGGGACCTCTATCGCAAGGAGTTTCAATTTGCCCATAGACATGAACATAACATCGTCGACATTACACCTGAGTCAAGAAAACTGAAAGAGTTCTGCGCCTGTATGTTCGGGGCTTTCCCAGAAGAACAAGATTTAAAGTATTTGCATAAGGGTTTTACTGATGTATTTACTCCCAAAGTTCAAACACTTGGCAGTAGGGCCCTTGCCGAACTCTACAAATCTAGCTTCACCTCAGCACTACGCATTGGGAGATCAGAGATAGAGGTTCATTATCATGATCATCGTGATCCAGCCCTGTTTATTCTAGATACGCATGAACCAAGGGACTTAATCGACTTCTGGAATCTTCGGGCAGTAACACGTAATGTTTTACCTATTCCGGTTCAATGGATCGAAGCTCTTTCCGATTTTTGCAGGGATTATATTCTAGAAAACTATCGACCACTACCTGGGAACCCTAATGGAGTGATGATTCGTCCGACGGTTATGTTTTCGAGGTCAATCCCAACTACAGACATTGAAGATCTACACAAAAAACATTTACGAGTTGATGTCGATGGAGCGAATTGCCGTCAAGACTGGTATCCCTCCATTTGGAGATCATCGCCAAATTTTACCCACCGTGAAATGCGACCAACATTGTCCGCCGATGAGAAGTCTTTCGATTCTGCATTTATTGATGATAAACCTGAGATACACTTTGACGTCTTGGCACCAGATTTTTCTGAAAAATATGGGAATAGCAATTGTTATGCGAATGTAGTCACCCTGAATGATCATAGCTACAAAAATCAAATTGCCACCACGTTTCCCTGTAATTTTAAAAACCCCGTTTATCCAAATTTCGGTCTTGGAGGAAACCACCTTTTACCTACGACAGAAGGGTTAGTGACGTTTCCTAAATATAAAGATTTATCTAAAAGATGGGAACTCCCTTGTGGCTCAACAGCTATCAGCAATTGGCTTGAGAAAATCGGAATTAAATGCCAACTATCCGATGCTGGAAAAGCAACCCAACAGATAATTCAAACATTAGGCGGCTTTTGGGGTGTTGCAAATTTTGCTAATGCAGAGATTGTCCGATGGCTAAATGAAATTTCCCGCAGGCCTGTATCGCGGAGTGCCCACCATCAGGAGTTCAGAAACAGAATCAACAATGCAACGAAAGCCAATGATAGGCATGAAAGAAACTTTAAAGGTCTCGTCGAAAGGGGCGCAGTAGAACTAGGGTTGGAAGTTAAGTGTACGAAGTGCTCAAACTGGAGTTGGTATTCATTAAAAAATTTAGACCAAAAAATTGACTGTAGTCGTTGTTTACAACAGTTTAATTTTCCTAATATTGATCCGAGCAGTATAAATACTCGGTGGGCATATCGGCTAGTTGGACCTTTTGCATTACCAGATTATGCCAAAGGGGGTTACGCTGCCTCTTTGTCAATTAGATTTTTTTCGGAAGTAATTGGTCAATTTCACGAAGCAAATACAACTTGGTCTGCTGGACAAACACTCGAACTTGAACCAAAAATTGAGATAGAGTCCGATTTCATACTCTGGTATCAAAGACAGCAGTTTTTTGGAAATAATTTCCCTACTGAAGTCGTTTTTGGCGAAGCGAAAAGTTTTGGGAAAGAGGTGTTCAAAGCCGAAGACATCGATAGGATGAAGACCCTTGCTTGCCGCTTTCCAGGATCTGTAGTTGTTTTTTCAACGATGAAACAAGCGGCCGACTTGTCCACTGACGAAATTAAACGTATTGCAAAATTTGCTGAGTGGGGTCGCGAGTACATAAAAGAAAGACAACAAACGCGGGCACCAGTAATCATGCTGACTGGCACAGAGTTGTTTGCAGGTTATTCGCTCCAAAATGCATGGGAAGAAGTCGGTGGTAGACACGCCGACATTGTTCGACCAGCCTACATAAGGCTAGAAAACCTGAGAGTCTTGGCCGATCTGACCCAGCAACTCTACCTCAAAATGCCTTCTTATCATACATGGTTAGATGAGAAAAATAAGAAGCGCCTGACCCGCAAGAAACCTTAAAAACCATTTACAACTATCCGCACAATGGCCCGACCAGATCACATTTGGTTGGGCCTTTCTTTTTCTCCCCCAAGAGAGGACCCCCTCAATGAACCACTACCGATCCCTCGACGACCTTCACCCCCTGTCCGAATCCGATCCCACCCTATGGCGAGAAGTCTACGGCTACCTCAGCGTCTTATTGCAAACAAAAATCTATTCAATACATACGAAAAAGGGCTGGACCTTTGTAAGCAATTCAGGATCATCCCTACCCAACTCTCCCCATAGTTGAATATGGTGGAGAAACAATCCAGCCAGTGGTCCGGCCTCCTCATATCCAGAATTGCCGTAGCCACTCAATGATTCGATGAATTCGCGACAATGGGCCTTGCGTATGTTGTTGATTCTCTCCAACTCTTGGTCAGTCAGACCACATCCTTCCAGTTCATCTTCGATCCAAGTGAGACAAACATCCAGCTCCTCCGCCCGGTCTATGGAGTTGTCCATCTTTGCTGTTTTTTCCAAGGCATTCCTGATTTCATCTAACATGCTAAGTCCCTCCTCTTTTTGGCTTCCATCCTGTGTCGTTTCTCCTAGCGCCAAGTCCGCTTGGTTCTATGGTAGCAAGTGATCACGCTATCATCTTCAGCTAGGAGGACAACTTGTCCCTTTAGCTTATCCATGACCTGTAGGCCCTCACGCAAGATGAACTCAAGGTCTTTCAGGCCCTTCTTTCCCAAGAAAACCGCCGTTGCATTTCCAGGCATTTTCTCCGACTGCCCAAAAGCGGTAAGCAGTTTCAGATGAACCGGAGATATTCCTCTTTGCTGGGACCTTGTCTGAGCGTGATGTGTCATGTCCATTCTTGACTCCTGCCTTGAGAAGAATTTGAACTAACCCTTGCGAATGATATCAGCAATTATCCAGGTCTTGTCAGAGGGTCTTTTTACTTCAACATTGATCCAAGCATTCACTGAAGTGTTGTTACACATAACACTTGCCATCTTTGAGACTGAAGGTACCACCTCGCCGTCATAGTGAATCTCATCCTCTACGATCTCAGCGTATTTGTATTCATTGCGGTACTTGACTCTTAATTTTGTTCCCGTAGCGAGAAACACTGAACTCCAGTTAATTCCATTCGAAGATCTTGCCAGAAATGGTTCTTCTTCCTTTGTTCTCTCGAGGAAAGCCTCAACAACGTCCTCAATTAGCGAGGTAACACTTCCTGGATACCTCGCGGCAATAGCCATGTAGAGTTCTGTAGAGATTGGTACTGCCACAAAATCGTCAAATCGCCGAACACTCATAATGAACCTCCCTTTCTTTTCATTACTATGCCAGCCCTAAATAGCGCTGTCAATCTTTTTTATTTTCTGCCGAAAGTAGGGCAATCTAGGGACGTTGTTTATTAGTTGACTAGCCTCATATCCCTTTGCTACCTTCACTACATGCCAAGAGCCGCCCGCCTAGATATCCCAGGTCTACTCCAACACGTCATCTTCCGCGGTGTCGGTCGCTGTGACATCTTTCGCGACGATACCGACCGCAAGCGATTTCTCGCCAACCTCTCCAAATTGCTCATTCAGACAGGCACCGAATGCCTTGCCTGGTCGTTGATGACCAATCATGTTCATCTTCTGCTCTGTCCTCGCCAGTCGCGGTTGGCACCTCTGATGCGCAGGCTTCTGACAGGCTATGCCATTTACTTTAACCTTCGCCATAAACGCGCAGGACACCTTTTTCAAAATCGCTACAAATCGATTGTTTGCGATGAGGATGTCTATCTTCTCGAACTGCTGCGCTATATCCATCTCAATCCGCTGCGGTCCGGATTGGTGCCCGACCTTTCCACTCTCGACAGCTACCCCTGGACCGGGCATGCGGTCATCATGGGCAACGGAATATTGGAGGGTCAGGTGGCAGACGACATTCTCGCACTCTTTTCGAAAAGTGCCACCAAAGCAAGACGACACTACCACCGGTTTATCACTGATGGTGTCGCGCAAGGAACGCGGGACGACTTGACCAGCGGCAAAAGACGCAGAACAAATCTGCCGGATGATCCATATGATGACCGAATTCTCGGCGGTGGGGATTTTATTGAGGAACTGCGCACGCGACGGGAACTGGCGCCGGAGCTTGCATTCAGCGTCGATATCCGCGCACTGATCGGCAAAGTCTGTGCTCATTTTTCCATCGCCCCTGAGCAACTGCGACTAAAGACCCGAGCGCCAGGTGTTGCAGAAGTGCGTAGTGTTGTCTGCTACATTGTCACCCGCCAAGCCGGCGCGAATGGGGCCGAACTCGGAAGACAGTTAGGACTCGGGAGATCAGGTGTAAGTGTTGCTGCGGGTCGAGGCGAACATTTAGTGCAGAATAACCCTGTATTGTTGAGACTAATCGACAAATAAACAACGTCCCTATAGGATTAATCTTCCGCGGTGTCGGTCGCTGTGACATCTTTCGCAACGATGCCGACCGCAAACGATTTCTCGCCAACCTCTCAAAATTGCTCATTCAGACAGGCACCGAATGCCTTGCCGGGTAACCGGGGGACGGGCACCGCCCCCCGGCGTGTTATGACTCAGGCAATCACAAGCCGTTACGCCTTGGAACTGTTGCGCCTGTTATGACCAGGTTATGGCTTACCTTTGCCGCCACCAGGCTTGCCGCCACCACCGCCTTGCGTCTTGCCGACAATGCAGATGTCGAGGTAGGTCAGGTTGTTTTCCGTGTCAATGACCGGTCTGTAGAGCCTGTCATCCGCCGTTGGGTCTTCCTCTTCCTCCTCCGCGAGGATCACCACTACCGGCTCAGGGGCGGGCACAGTGACCGTGTTGAAATCGGTCCCCCGCGGCAAGGTACGCACCTCGGAAGGCACGGCCGGCGGCGCGACATTCGGGGCGTTCGGATCGCTGAACATCACGTCGCCCTCTGGGGCATAGAAGGTCAGACGCCAGAAACCGGTCTTTTCCCATCCGGCACAATGCGAATCCAACTCGACGTTCTTCATGCGCCAGTTGAAGCCGTAGACGTACTTTCCGCCGACGCTGGTCTCGACACTATAGGGCTCATCCGAATAGGTACAGGTCCCTTGCCACTCGGTACCGGTCCAAATCCCATCTTCCCCGAGAGGTGATGAATCACCGGAATTGCCACCAGGCATTGGGCAAGTCGCCGACCCTGGTGCCAGCTTGGTCAAATTCAGTCGAGCGTTGCCGGTCTTGATGATCTGGAACGGCGAATCGTAGTTATACGAGACCGCGGTTTCATCAGCCCGAACTCCCCAGTTTTCATTGATACCCTGACCGCCTATGTGCCACATCTGGAAGCCCACCTTGCAGGCCGTTTCCGGATCCAGCGAAGCAGCAATGGCCGCATCATAGCAGCTTATGACGGGGTCGAAATCGGGGATCTGGCTGCTGTAAGGCTGAGTTTCCACACGGATGACCGAGCGCTCGCTCCAGGAGACCGCCTCGAGGGCATCACCCCAATCCACATACGCGACATGCCCCGGGTCGGGGGATATCCCGTCGTCGTCGGCCCACCACTCGTTGACGTCAACCTTCTGCCAATAGATTCGATCGACTGGTAGCCCCTCGCAGGGTGAAGGCATCACGGCGTCAGTACACTCAGTGGCGTCGTAAAAGACTGTGGGATCTGACAGACTGTCAACACAGGATGTGTTTGGGTAACTGAAACTACCGTCGCTTTCCCCTTTATCACAGCCATAGGAATAGTGGACGCCGAGCACCGGCTCCGTCGGTGTGCTCCAGTTGGCCGGAATCGAGTTCACCGACTCGGTCTGTACCGCCGGCATCGACAGGTTGTTCGAGGTTTCATCCCCCGCCGGGGGGCCAGGGATGCCGCCTTTAGCCGCCATACTGGCCGTCGGAAGAACTAACAAGAAGGTCAGCAAGAGAGTCAGCCCCCCTGCCGACTGCCATTTTCTCTTAGGACCATCAACTAAGTATCTCGTAACGATTCCCATCTTGTCCTCCTTCCTCGAGTTTGAGATATGCCGGCCTGGAAACAGTCAAGGCAATTTCCGCATAGTGCCCATCTCTAACTTACAAACCTCCTATTTTTATAAAGGTTGTTTTTTCGTAGAAGTTCCTATTGAGCCGCGGTTTTAACTTGATTTTGCCCAAAATGATCAAGGCCAGCAGCCTGTTAGGTAGCATATGATTATTGGTGAACCTTATCTCGATCCTGGTCCTGGTCCTGATCTTTCACTTGGTCCTGATCTTTCACTTGATCCTGGTCTTTCACTTGGTCCTGATCTTTCACTTGATCCTGGTCTTTCACTTGGTCCTGATCTTTCACTTGATCCTGGTCTTTCACTTGATCCTGATTTTGATTACGCTCTTGCTCCCTCTCACGTGTTTGTTCCATTTCCGTGGTTTCGTGACTAAATGAACCTGTTACGCCTTGACCGCTTTGTCCTCCAGTGTTCCCACTGCCTCCACCGCTGCCTCCACCACTGGCCAGATAAATTTGCGATTGATCATTGTCAAGGGTCAGTGCTTGAGTTGGTGTTGTCCAAATTGTCAGCAACATGCAAGCAAAGACAGTCAGCTAGAGTTTGAGTGCGTTCAATATTTTCTTCATCGCTTTTCTCCTTGGGCTTGAATGGTTAGGTTATGCTTTCAACTCGATTTTATTAGGCCACCCCTTTATGGAAATGGCCCCTGAAGGCGCTTTCACGCAGCCAACCATAGCCGCCTCGGTTTTCCCTATGACTCACATTTCTCCAGCGCAAACTATTTTAGCCTAGAGATCTTTCTGTCGCGCCCTCAGCGTTTAACGCCAGGGAACAGTCACATTGGGTACATTTGTCTTTGTGAGATACTATCGGACCAACGGGATAGGGCAATGATGCGGTGAGCTAGAAAAAAATGGCAAAGGTATTAGGACTAATGATGCGATAACATAACCAAAGGGCTAGGGGCATTACTCCTTAAGAGTGTCAATCCCCTGACAACCCAGGGATGTATAGGGATGCTCCAACTGAACTAAGACGGACCTTTGTAATACAATTTTATCTCGTTACATTATAGTCGCCTGATTACACCTGGCCACCAGTAGAATAAAGGAACGATCATTTTTGTGAATTTTTAACTACCTTCACTTGATCGTGAGCAATAGAGCAAACCGTTCCACAAGCAGCGCACTTATAAAGCTCTTCGTGGAATTTAAATGCATCCAAATCGGTTTCAGCGTTGACTATGCTTCTGCAGGTTGGGCAGACAAATTCTGTGCAGACTTTCTGTCGTTGCTGTACACGGCCCTTGATAATCTTGAGAGCATCACCAGAGAATGTCCAAATTGCGCCACAGTCACCGCACTCACGAGCATCTTGGGAGAAGCCCTCTGCATGCAGGTCAATTTCTACATGTTCTCTACCCTTACATAAAGGACACTTCATTTCTTAATCACCTTTCGGGGTAAATTAAACTCATTACTTTACATAAAATCAGGTTATTCCCCTTAGCTTGATAATGCAAATTTGTTGTATTTTCCAAGCAACCGATGCTTCAGGGCCGACTATTAAAGTAGAAGGGTCGGAGGTTCAAACCCTCTAGCCTTTTATTGATAATTTCCGACGGCTTCGCATCCCGAGTCTGCAAGTCGAAAATGACAAAAGAAAGCCTCCGGTCCGTCTCTGGTCCGGGGGCTTCTTTCGTTTACGGAATGAGTGGATTGGGAAGTTTCACCCTGGGCGGACCGATCCGAGAAATGCTTCTGGGACGACGTCTCCGGGGACATTGACTGGAGCGGGGTGCTTCTGGACAGCATTTTGGTATAAGACTGTAAAAAAACCCGACAGCATTGGCCCTAATCGCTGGCTCAACAGTGGGAAATTGACTAAAAAGTTTACACAACCTCAATGTGTCACGGATTCTAATGTAATTTCAGTAAGTTAGACGTCGGCACTAATACTGCACAGTAAGTTCTCCAAATATTGCCTAATGGAGGAATCTAATGAAACGTTATCTGGCTGGGATCTCAATACTTATAATCACGCTGTCAACTGCGACTATGGCTTCAGCAACATCTATCAACCTCACAGGAACAGTGCGAGATTTTACACCGGCACTTAATTCAGACTTTCAAGCATCTTATACAGGTGCAGTTATAACGGGGATAGTTCAAAACACCCTGGGTACGGATGGCAAGCCGGTTTATCAAGGAGCGGCTAACGATAGTATCGCCAGCTCCACATCTTTCAACGAGTGGTACAACATTTCCGATCCTGCTAGAGTGATGGACTACACAATTACACTAAATGAAACCTCTCCAGGAAATGGCATTTTTTCTTACCAAAACAGCAGTTTCTTTCCAATCGACAATTTACTTCTAGGTAATTATCCAGGATCCGGGCACAATTTTCATTTTACATACGAACTACATACTGATTTCACCTATAAGTCAGGACAAACATTTAACTTTACAGGTGATGATGATGTCTGGGTTTTTATCAACAAGCAGCTTGTGGTTGATCTTGGTGGCATCCACGCGGCAGCAATTGCGTCTGTGGATCTAGACAATTTGGGGCTGAATGATGGCGAGAGTTATGATTTTGATTTCTTCTTTGCAGAACGCCACACTACCCAGTCAAATTTAAAAATCGAGACGTCTATTGAATTAAATGATACTCAACCGGTTCCCGAACCATCTACAATCATCCTCCTCGGCTTTGGCCTTTTAGGCCTTGCCTGGTACGGACGGAAGCGGAGACAAGCATAGAGCAGAAGGTGTAACGAATTCAGCTAAAACAAAGGCGGGGTCAGAAATGGCTCCGCTTTTTTATTTTCTATACGACCCGATCAGATAACATTGGATCGGGCTTTTCTGTTTCCACGGAAAGGCCCCCGCAATACACTCAATAACTTGCAAAGCATGGCATTTAAACAAAAAATGTTACAGGGCCAAAACTCCACCCATTGATATCAACATGATGGTAAGAATTAATACCGGTGTCATTATCACCGTTCCGGCCAAAAGGGCTGTCTTCCCACCACTAAACTCACTTGTTTCAAGTGCGACGATATCCGCTATCAGGATAGCAACATCTTTGCCAGAAATATGGGAATCTGTAATCTCTGTTACCCTGAATTCATGATGAGAACCATCAGTTACTACAATTTTCACGCTCTGTCCGACCTTAACAATATCTGAAGTAGTAATTTTGTCATGAAGTTGTTTTGGTGCTAATTCGACTGGCACCATTGTTGTACAGCCACCAAAAACCAGAAGTAGAAAGGGAATAACTAATAGTTTCATGATTTCACCCTTATCTTGTCTGCAAACCTGATAGTGACTTTGTCCGCTTCCCGGTACAACTCAATGATTCTATCTGGCCCAACCATTTAATAATTTGGTTGGGTCGTTTAATTTCGAGAGAGTGAACCCCCATGATCCACATTCACCAACCATCCGACTG
This sequence comes from Geopsychrobacter electrodiphilus DSM 16401, assembly GCF_000384395.1. Lineage (NCBI taxonomy): Bacteria > Pseudomonadati > Thermodesulfobacteriota > Desulfuromonadia > Desulfuromonadales > Geopsychrobacteraceae > Geopsychrobacter > Geopsychrobacter electrodiphilus. The sequence goes on along the minus strand of NZ_ARWE01000001.1, from coordinate 241,640 downwards.
CCGTCAACTCAACCACTTCCCCGAACCACAGTGAAAAGTCCACGGCTGCTTCAGCGTCATGGGGCTTCGTCTAACTTGAGACGTGACTGCCTTTCATCTGCTGCGCCCGATCGAGACATTCCAGCGCTTTCTTCATCAACGCGCCGGTGGTGGTGGTACCGCGTGAGTCGACCAGGCCGATACTGACGGTCACCTTCTCCCCGGCACAGATAGCGGACCAGTCATTCTGCTGAACCCTGTCGATCAGCCGTTCACAGAGCACTTTCATGTCGGAGACCTCTGCTTTAAAAAACATTAGGGCAAAGGCTTCCTCGTCATAGCGACTTGCTATATCACTGGACCTCATTGAAGCGTTGATTATGCCACCCACGGCGTTCAATATTTTATCTCCAGTCCCTGCTGGATGACTGGTAAAGATCTGCCTGAAATTATCGACGGCGACGATCGCAATTGAAAGTGGCTGTTCTTGTCGCACCGCCAGATTGAATGCTTTCTCCAGCTTTTCGTCGAAAAAGGCGCGGTTGTAAAGTCCCGTTACCGAATCTTCCTGACCGCCAATAACCTGATGTCGTTTACAGACAGTCTCCAGCGCTTCGACCGTGGCGTGGATGTGTTCTCTGGTATGGGCCGCGTTGAGAATGAGGCGGATTCTCCCCTCGTCCACTTTGACGGCGGGAAAACAGATGGGCGTCGAATAGACCCCTTGCTGGTAAAGATCCCGAGCAACCATTTGCAGCTTTCTATGATCTTCAATAAAGATTGGGATAATGGGACTTTGGCTTTCCCCGAGATTGAAACCCTTTTCGAGTAAAAGGCCCCGCATATAACTGTTCATAGCGTGAAGTTCGCTGATCATTTCGGGCCGCTGCTCGATCTCATCGAGACAGGCGAGAATGACGGAGGCGTCTGCGGGCGGGATACATGCCTGAAAAACATAGGGATCAGACCATTTCAGCAGGGAGCAATACTCCTTTTTAGCGGCAACGAACCCTCCGATTGCTGCCGTCGACTTGGAGAGGGTGGCCATAATAAAGTCAACATCCTGGCTGACCCCCTGGTCATGGCAGTAACCCTGGCCCTTGTCACCATAGATGCCAAAAGTATGGGCCTCATCGACATAAAGGTAGAAGCCAAATTCCTTTTTGAGGGACACCAGTTCTTTAAGTGGCGCCAAATCGCCACTCATCGAGTAGGCCGCCTCGACCAGGACAAAGATATTCTGGTAGGAATTGCGGTACCTCTTAAGTTTAAGGGCCAAATCCTGCACGTTATTGTGCTTAAACGAGATCCATTTTGCTTCGGATAGCTTGAGGCCGTTGATGATTGATGAGTGGCTCTCACGATCGAAAATAATCAGGTCTTCCTTCCCGGTCAGGTATGAGATAGCAGCAGTATTGGCAGTGAACCCGGTCGGATAAAGCAGAGCCTTCTCCTTGCCAACTAAACCTGCCAGCCTCGACTCAAGTTCTTTATGCAAAGAGCTCATGCCGCAGGAAGCCGCTGAGGTTCCGCAGCCGGTCCCGTAGGTTAGCAAGGTGTCCCGCGCCCGCGCTATTACGTTCGCATTTCGGTTGAGACTCAGGTAATGGTTTACACACCAGAGGATGCACTCTTTTTTGTTCCCTGAATTTTCCGTGACGACATTGCCAAAATTCGAGGCACCAAACTCAAGGAAACGGTCATATTCATAACCGCTGCCACTGTTTGCATGATCGATGTAGGCCTGAATGCGAGAGGCGCGTTCGTCGATGTCAGTGATATTGCTTTTTTTGATAGAAACCAACACCTCACCCATAGAAAAAAAACGATTCTCCATACCTCAGCCTCCGCTGCTAATTAGGGTTAAAGAAAAGGGCATTATTTCATTTAAGTACGGTATGCCGGGTGCTGCGCCAGAGAGTTCAACTGCGCGCAGCATTGCCACAGAGACACGTTCTTATCGGCAGGTAATGAGCAATTATTTAGCCATAGCGGAATTGACAATATCGTTGAACTTCATCGTGCTGGATTGGCTGAACATGTCAATGGGTCAGAGGGGCAATGATGGCGCAGACGTATTCTCAGAAGATGAAGCCCCAAGACCTGACCGCCGCAAACATTTGAACTGCCGATGTCGCTACGCACCACGATAAAGGTTTTCTTCGAGACGCTCAAGAGTCAAATTCTTGAGTAAATTCTATGTGATACCTTTCAGGGCGGTTCTCTTTTGATGGTAGATCAGACGTGTTGTGGCACTATCATTTCAAGACATAGGTCCGCAAGAAATCAAAAACATGGCATCTATCACCCAAAAATAATAATGGAGTTCAAATAGTTTTTAAAATCTAAGTTAAATGGAACAGCTGTTCAAGAGTGTTCGCAGAAAACCAACACGGGAGTTCAGCTCTGCCGCAAGGGTAGCGACTTATGGATGGGGCGCTGCCTGCCGCTGCTGGAAAAAACATTCGATTCCGCTGGCGGGCAGCGGCATTCCAGCGACATAACCCTGGACTTCCTGACAGCCCCGATCCCGCACAAAATTACGCTGGTCGTCGGTTTCGACACCCTCGGCGATAATCTGCATTTTCAGACTCAGGGCCATGGCAATTATGGCTTCTACAATGGCGGCATCTCCGGCATCGACGAAGATATTTTTGACGAAGGAATAGTCGATCTTCAGGGTGTCGACCGGAAAGCGCTTGAGGTAGCTGAGGGATGAATATCCAGTTCCGAAATCATCCAACGCGATCCGAATCCCCATGGATCTGAACTGCTGCAGAGTCTCGGCAACTTCCAAGGTATCCTGCATCAAAGCACTCTCGGTGATTTCGAGTTCCAGGGCATCGGCCGGCAACCGGTTCTCGGCCAGGACACGGCTGACCATCGAGAGCAGATTGGGGTCGCGAAACTGATTGGCCGAAAGATTGACCGCCACGCGGATCGGTGCGAAGCCGCGGTCCCGCCATTCGCGGTTCTGGGCGCAGGCCATACGTAAAACCTGCTCGCCGAGAGCCACGATCAGACCGGTCTCTTCGGCCAGGGGGATGAACTCGAGTGGCGGCACCAGGCCCCGCTCAGGATGTTGCCAGCGGACCAGGGCTTCAAGCCCGGTGAGTTCTGTGGTCTGGCTGTCGAACTTTGCCTGATAATGGAGCAGAAACTCTTGGCGTTCCAGGGCGCGGCGTAAATCGGTCTTCAATTTCAGACGCGCCTGAGCCTGACTGTTCATCTCTTTACTGAAGAATTGATAGTTATTCTTGCCCTGGGCCTTGGCGAATTGCATGGCATTTTCGGCGGTTCTGATCAGGTCTTCGGAGTTATCGGCATCCGCGGGGAAGAGCGCCAAGCCGATACTGCAGGTCAAGAAGAATTCGCTGTTGTTGACCTCGAACGGCTGATTCAAGGCATCCAGAATCCGTTGCGCGACCAGGGCGGCGCTTTCGTTACAGTTGAGTTCGCGCAGGATAACCGAGAATTCGTCGGTTCCAAGCCGGGCGACCGAATCGATCTTCCGCACCCCACTGACCAGTCGTCTGGCGAACATCTGCAAGACCAGATCTCCGGCCTGATAGCCCAAGGTGTCGTTAATCTCTTTGAAATTGTCGAGATCGAGAAACAGCACGCCTGACACCCCGCTGTTGCGCCGCGAGTGGACCAGGGCCTGTTCCACCCGGTCGTAAAACAGCACCCGGTTGGGCAGATCGGTGAGGGGATCGAACTGGGTGAGATACTGCAGGCGCTGCTCGGTTTCACGCAGTTTGGAGATATCGGTGGCGACGGCCACATAGTGAGTGATAACCCCCTGTTCATTGGTCACATTGCTGATGGCAACCAGCGTCGGGAAGGATTCACCATCCTTGCGCCGATTCCACAACTCTCCCTGCCAGCGCCCGAATTGGGTAAGGGATTCCCATAGTCTGCGAAAAAAATGTTCATCCTGATTGGTCGATGGATAACTCCGGATGCTGCTGCCGACGAGTTCGGCACGCTCGAACCCGGTCAGACTGCAACAGGCGGGGTTGACGTCGATAATGATTAAATCGGCGTCGGTGATCAGGATCATTTCGCTGCTGTGGTCGAAAACTTTTCCTGACAGCAGCAGCTTCTCTTCGGCCTGTTTGCGTTCGGTAATATCCTGGATGGTCGCGGTGAGGATGCTGCCGCGGCCTTGAGCGCTGTCCCCGGTCTCAAGATGCGAATTGGCATAGTACAAGGTGCCGCAGGGGTAAAGCAGACGATGATCCAGATCGCTGGGGTTTCCGGTATCAAGGGTTTGCTGCAAAGCGGTGCGGAAGGCGGAGCGGTCTTCGGGGTGAACCCTGCTCAACAGGGTTTCAAGGTTGAGAGATGCTGCCGGGGTGCTCTGCGTCAGTCCGAAAACCCGTTTCGCTTCGAGAGAGCAGAGCAGCTGGCCCTTTTGCGCGTCCCACTCCCAATGGCCGAGGCGGGCGATCCGTTGGGCAACAACCAGACGTTCCTGCTGCTGGCGGAGTTCTTCGAACAACTGACTGGAACGCAACACATAGCGCAAATGGTGATGTAGCAGGGTCTGATTGACCGGTTTAGGTAGATAATCTGTCGCCCCTGCGGCGTAGGCCCGGTTGACGGTAGTTTCGTCCTCGAGGGAGGTGACCATCAGGACCGGCAGGTGTTTCCCCTCTGCCATCCCGCGCAAGGCGACACAGGTTTCAAAACCGTCCATGCCGGGCATGACGATGTCGAGAAGAACGGCGTCAATCCCCCCCGCAGCGACCAGGCCAAGAGCCTGGGTGCCGCTTTCCGCGTCGGTTACCGCGTAACCACTGTCCTCCAGCATATCGCGCAGGGTAACCCGCATGAACAGCTCGTCGTCCACGACCAGAATCCTGGCAAGCGATATCGGCTGATCCAGATTATGCATAGGGCCTTAAACCAATCATCCAGAAGAATAAGTCATCGACAACTTCGGCACCAGCCGTATGAGGGAGACAACTTATTAGAACGAAAGGGGTTTATCCTTGATCCTGAATAAACCAAAAAAGACGCCCCGGCTCCACGACCGAAAACGCCTTATCTATAAATAGCAGATTTTCCCCGCCATTGTGCGCCCCTCTATCACTGAAAAATCCTCAAGCCCACAATTTAGCACAGCCATAAACGATCATCAATGAAATCCCTTTAAAAGACCAGGTATTTTAGTGCGATAGAGAGGCTCGCCGCCAATCCGGCCCGGGACAGTTCGTCGAATGATGCAAATGACGGGGGTGGCCTTTCAGGTATAAGGGAATCGGAAAAAGCAGGTCACTGACCCCACGAGCCACACCACCAGCATAGAAAGTTTACCAAAACAAAGGGTTCCCCGCCATCTACAGAATTCGATGTTAAACCCTGTTCCCCTTACCGATAATGTTCGGCATATCCAGAACATGCACCCCTTACTCACTTAGATACCCGGTAGATTCTATTCGTAAGTGCACCACCCGTAACACGGGCTAAAAAGCAGGACATGATGGGGTTTCTGGTAATGTTGGAAGTGCGAGCAACCAATACACCAGAAAGGAATCCATCATGCCCTACACACATCTTACTCCAAGAGATCGGTATGTCATCAGCCATTTAAAGGTGGCGAAGTTCAGTTTGCGAGAGATTGCTCGTCGCCTGGGACGACACCACACGACCATCAGTCGTGAACTCAAGCGTAATGGTCCAACCTACCCAGGCGGAGTTTACTGGTACTACTTTATCGAGCGACAAGTTGAAATAAATCGGCATAGAGCGCGAAGTTACCGGCGTCAGAGTCATCCCCCACTGGTTCAGTACATCGATACCAAACTCAGGGAAGACTGGCCGCCAGAAGTCATCGCTCAACGCCTGCGTTCAGAGTTCCCTCATGACGAACGCATGCGGATCAGTCATGAAACCATTTACCGCTGGGTGTTTCTCGACGCCGAGCAGGGTGGCAACCTGCATCGCCATTTGCGAAGACGGCATAAGTGCCGCAGACGGCAGAAACGCTACGGTGCCGGTCGCAGATTCATCCCCGGCAGGGTCGGCATTGAAACGCGGCCTGAGGTTGTTGCCGAACGAGGTCGCTATGGTGACTGGGAAGCAGATCTGGTCCTTGGCCGACGAGGTTCAGGCGCTATTGCCACCCATATTGAACGCAAAAGCCGCTATCTCATGGCGTCTTTATTGCCGGACCGAAAAGCCGAGACCTTCAATGCATCAGCGATTCCGGCTTATCAGTCACTGCCGCAAGGGATTTGCCATACGCTGACCCTGGACAACGGTAAAGAGTTCTCACGATTCAAAGACCTGGAAGCCGGGACTGGCCTCAAGGTTTTCTTTGCCGACGCCTATTCCGCCTGGCAGCGTGGAGCGAATGAAAACATCAATGGCTTGCTGCGCTTCTACTTCCCAAAAGGGATGAACTTTAAGCGCGTATCAGAAAAAGCGTTGGCCAAAGTGATACAGAAGATCAACAACCGCCCGAGAAAGTGCCTTGGCTACCGGACACCCCAAGAAGTTCTTGATGAGGCTTCAGATGGTGCACTTGCAATATGAATCTACCCCCCCTGCGATGCACACCTCTCTGACCTACCGCTGAATTGAACTAAGCTGGCAACCCGGCCCCTATCCGATTTTTTCAGCCATAAAAGTTGACGCAAGCACCAGCAACGTGTAGATTGGTCCTACCATTAAACGGTCGGAGACAACTTACCCTTCCAGTTTTGTAGTTAATATCCCAATTTTTTGAAATATTTTGCCCATTATATCAATCCTCCTCGCAAAAAACCTTCAGGATTGGCAAATAGGTACTACCAATAAAGAAAGGTCCACTAGGTATGGATTTAGATTTCCTGTTTACACCGGCCAGGATCGGTCGCGCCGGCGAGGATGTGGCGCTACAGATAGAAGCTGCAATTATGGATGAAAAAATTAAGCCAGGGGAGGGCCTGCCCAGTGAGCGGGAACTCCAGATGCAGTTCAAAACCGGTCGTGGGGTGATCAGGGAGGCGATGCGCGCGCTGAAGCAAAAAGGCCTGATCGAAATCCGTAAAGGGGCCAGGGGTGGCGCCTATGTCAAGCAGATCGACGTCAGCAATGTGAGCGAATCCCTGGCCCTGTTTCTTAAGCAACAGCATATCGGCCTGGCCCATATCGCAGAATTTCGAGAGAGCATCGATCGCACTATCACCACCCTGGCGATCGCGCGTGCCGACGACACCGAGAAGCAACAGCTGGTGACAGAGGTCGAAAAGCTGCAGGAATGCCTTCAGCAAGCAGAGCCGGATATGGAAGCATTGGGGGATATGGACCGCGAACTGAATATCCGTCTGGCAAAAATGACCAAGAACCCGATCTTCGAGTGGATCATGCGGGCTCTGCAGCTCGGTTTCAGCTCGCAGGATTACGCCCTGTATGAAGATCCGGGCTACCGACAGAAAACCGTCGCGAACTGGGACGAAACGGCCCGTCATATTGCAGACAATGAACCGCTACGAGCACAAGCTTCGGTCGGTGCTCACTACGAAATGCTGCAGCGTTGCGCAGCGGAAGTAGAGGATGCGCAGCGTCCCGCAAACCTGGCGGACGACAAACCGACACCAAATGCAGACTAATATTTCCAAAAAGGGATAGGACATTATGACCATGAAAAAGCAGATGTACGATTTTATCATTATCGGTGGCGGATCAGCCGGCAGCGTGCTGGCCAACCGCCTGAGCGCAAATCCGCAGCACAAAGTACTGGTCCTGGAGGCCGGCAAACCCGACTTCAAGTGGGATTTCCGCATCCACATGCCGGCGGCCCTGACCTACCTGCTGACCGACAAGACCTACAACTGGCTCTACGAATCGGCCCCCGAGCCGCAGATGCACGATCGCCGCATCGCCCAGCCGCGCGGCAAGGTTCTCGGCGGATCGAGCAGTATCAACGGCATGATCTACATCCGCGGCAACGCCATGGATTACGAAAAATGGGGGAGCAACAAGGGGCTGGAAAACTGGGATTATGCCCACTGCCTCCCCTACTTCAAAAAGTCTGAAACCCGGCTGAAGGGGGCAGACAAATACCACGGTTCCAATGGTCCGCTCTATCTGACGACGGCGGAGTGCGACAACCCGCTGTTTGACGCCTTCTTCAAGGCCACCGAGGAAGCCGGACATCCTCAGACTGAAGACGTCAATGGTTATCAGCAGGAGGGTTTCGGTCGCTTTGACCAGAACATCTACCGGGCGCGTCGCTACAGCTCCGCCCGGGCTTATCTCCATCCGATCAAGAACCGCTCGAACCTCCGCGTCCAGTGCCGGGCTATGGCTACGCGGATCCTCTTCGAGGGGAAAAAAGCGATCGGCGTCGAATACAGCCGGGGGAGCAAGACTTATCAGGTCTACGGGAATGAAATCATCTCCTGCGGCGGGGCGATCAATTCCCCGCAGCTACTTCAGCTCTCCGGTATCGGCAACGGCGAACATTTGAAGGGTCTCGGCATTGATGTGGTCCACGACCTCCCCGGAGTCGGCGAGAACCTGCAGGATCACCTGGAGCTGTATGTTCAGTATGCCTGCACCAAGCCGGTCAGCATGTACCCGGCCCTCAAGTGGTACAACCAGCCGAAGATCGGCTTTGATTGGCTGTTCCGCCGCAAGGGCGCAGCAGCTACCAACCATTTTGAAGCCGGAGGCTTTATCCGCGGCAACAAAGAGGTCGCCTATCCCAATCTGCAATTCCATTTTTTGCCGATCGCCATCCGCTATGACGGCTCGGCGCCCGCCCAGGGGCATGGCTTTCAGTTGCACGTCGGACCGATGAATACCGATGTGCGTGGTCACGTCAAGATCACATCGAAACAGGCGAGCGATTATCCGGAGATCTTCTTCAACTACCTCTCCACCGACCAGGAACGGCGCGAATGGGTGGAAGCGATCAAGTGTTCGCGCGACATCATTGCCCAGGCGGCCTTCAATGATCTGCGCGGCAAGGAGCTGTCGCCCGGGAAAGAGGCGCAGACCGACGAAGAGATTCTCGACTTCGTCGCCCGCGAAGGAGAAAGCGCCTATCATCCGAGCTGCACCTGCAAGATGGGCTATGACGAAATGGCCGTGGTCGATGCCGACCTCAGGGTTCACGGCGTGGAGAATCTGCGGGTAGTCGACGCTTCGATCTTTCCGGCGATCACCAATGGCAACATTTACGCCCCGGTGATGATGGTGGCCGAAAAAGCCGCCGACCTGATTCTCGGCAATTATCCGGATACTCCGTCACCGGCCGGTTTTTATAAGCATGACGATGGGGTGAAAAAATGAGTGAAACCACGCAGAAGATGTACATCGGTGGTCACTGGGTCCCTGCAGCAACCGGGCAAACCAGAGAGATAATCAACCCCTTCAATCAACAAGTGATCGCGAGCGTCGCAGAAGGTGATCGCGAAGAGGCCAGGGCCGCGATTGCGGCGGCGCGTCAGTGCTTCGATAGCGGTATCTGGTCGGAACAGTCCGGCGCTGCCCGGGGCGCACTCCTCTACCGTTTGGCCGAACTGATCGAGCGCGAGCGCGAATCGCTGGCCGTGCTTGAGAGCCTCGACACCGGCAAGACCGTCGAGGAGAGCCGTTGGGATATGGACGATATCGCCGGGATCTTCCGTTATTATGCGGGACTCGCCGACAAGGACGCCGGTGAAGTCATCGATTCGCCGATCGCCGACTCAAGCAGCCGGGTGATACGCGAACCGGTTGGAGTCTGTGGCCAGATCTCGCCCTGGAACTACCCCCTGCTGCAGGCCTCGTGGAAGCTGGCGCCGGCTCTGGCGGCGGGCTGTACTGTCGTCATAAAACCGAGCGAAATTACTCCACTTACGACCATCAGGGTCACGGAGCTGGCGATCGAGGCCGGCTTCCCCTCAGGGGTTATCAATACCGTCCTCGGACCCGGCGTCAGCGTCGGCGCCGAGCTTGCTGAAAGTCCGGATGTCGACCTGATCTCTTTTACCGGCAGCCTGCAGACCGGCAAAGCGATCATGCGCGCGGCGAGCGGCAATGTGAAGAAGATCGCCCTGGAGCTGGGGGGCAAAAATCCCAACATCATCTTTGCCGACGCCGATCTCGACGTCGCCGTCGACTATGCCCTTAACGGCGTGTTTTTCCATGCCGGACAGATCTGCTCCGCCGGAACACGGCTGCTGGTTGAAGCATCAATCCACGACAACTTCGTTGCCCGGCTCAAGGCACGGATGGAAAAAATTCGTCTCGGTGACGGCTTTGCCGAGGGCACCCAGATGGGGCCGCTGATTTCAGCTGAACACCGCGCCAAGGTCGAGAACTACGTCAAAATTGCCCAGGAAGAAGGGGCCAAACTCGAGCTCGGCGGCAAGCGTCCGGACGACCCAGAGCTGCAGGCCGGTTTCTTTTACCTGCCGACCCTCTTCACCGCCTGTACCAACGACATGCGCATCGTCCAGGAAGAGGTGTTCGGACCGGTGATCAGCATCGAGACCTTCAGCGACGAAACTGAGGCAATGAATCGGGCCAACAGCAGCATCTACGGACTGGCCGCCGGTTTCTGGACCCGCAACCCGGACCGGATTCACCGTCTGAGCAAAGGGCTGCGCTTCGGTACAGTGTGGGTCAACGACTTCAACGTCTACTTTACCCAGGCCCCCTGGGGTGGCTACAAGCAATCCGGCCTGGGCCGCGAACTCGGCCGTAGCGGTCTTGAGGAATACACCGAAGTCAAACATATTTTCCAAAACCATAGCCCCAAACCGATTAACTGGTTCGGCATTTAATTACTGGAAAAGGAGCGGACTTGCCGACTCCATCCAGATTGACTAAAAAAGGGAAAAGATATGTTCTATCGAACTCAGCGCAGAATTATTATTGCCATCATGCTCCTCGCGGCGTCCTTGCTTTTCAGCGGCACCGCGCTGGCCTCGAATCAGGTGCGTTTCGCCAACGTCAGCTGGACCGGCGTCACCATCAAGACCGAATTGGGGGTCAGCATTCTCAACAGCCTCGGCTATGATGCCTCCAAGGTCACCCTCTCGGTGCCGATCGCCTATAATGCCCTCGCCATGGGTGACGCGGACATCTTCCTCGGCAACTGGATGCCTTCCATGGAGACGATAGCCGAAAAATTCTTCAAACAGGGCACAGTTATCCAGTACGTGGCAAATATGCCGGGGGCAAAATACACCCTGGCGGCCCCTGCCTACGTGGTTGATGGCGGTCTGAAGGATTTTTCTGATATTGCCAAGTACGCCGACCAGCTTGACCACAAGATTTATGGTATTGAGCGGGGGAATGACGGCAATCAGATCATTCAAGCCATGATCGACAACGACAAGTTCGGACTCGGCAACTTCAAACTGATCGAAACCAGCGAACCGATCATGCTCTCCGAGGTCAAGAACCTTGTACGAGAGAAAACCTGGGTGGTGTTTCTTGGTTGGTCACCCCACTACATGAACCAGATTATTGACATGAAGTATTTGACCGGCAGCACAGCAGAGACCTTCGGCGCAAACGACGGCACGGCTACGGTCTTCACCAATATTCGCAAAGGGTTCGCTGAAGAACAGCCGAACCTCGGCCGGTTTCTCAAAAATTTCACCTTCCCGATCGGGATGATGAACGAAATTTCGCAAATGCTGCAGGACAACAAGCAGCTGAAACACGGCGAGGCCGGACTGATCTGGCTCAAGAAGCACCCGGAAATCTATCGCGGCTGGCTCGAAGGGGTAACAACCATCGATGGCCAGGCAGCACTGCCGGTCTTTGAAGCCTATCTCAAGCAGACCTGAACCGGACGAGAAGGGGGCCCTCAGCCGCTAAGCTGACGGGCTCCCAACCAGGCTCAGAGCGGTAATCGAGTCGGGTGAGGTGAGCAACAAGCTCACCCCATCCCTCTCACCCTCTCCCAGAACCCTGCCTAGGGGCCACGTACCCGAAGCATTCTTTAAGACACCTCGCTTAATCATTTCAAAAAAGCGGTTGTAGCCAATAGACCGGTATATTTCGAGGGCATGGTCCAATCCAGTGCCCATTTTTAACCTCATTGAGAGGTAGATCAGTAAGAGGAGATAATTCATGCAAAAGAGAAGAATAGGGCAATTTTTCGTTTTTGGTTTTCTGGCGGTTTTGTTGGTATTTACTCCTGCCATGGCAAAAGCGGAATCTACCTTGTTTGATAAGGGCGGCTTCAAGGCCAACTTTTCGCTGGAGATGGGCGCAGCTGTAATCGCCATTCAGAACGCCCATTTTGACAACGTAAATTATGCTGACAAGGATAAGGACAGGGGATATTCTGACGGGTTCATCAAGCCGATTCTGAATCTCACCTACGACACGGCTGAGATTGGCCGCTTTTACAGTGGACTCAGCTACGTCGCCACCGGCAGCTACGGTAACGACGGACAGTGGGAAATGTGGAAGGGCAATACTGAGAAGATCAAATCCGAGCAGGCATACATCGGGTGGAAATCCGGCAAGCTCTTCTCTCTCGGGGAAGACCTGCTTGATATTTCCTTGGGTGAGCAGGAATTTCAGATCGGCGACGGCTTCCTGATTTATGATGGCGAGTTCGACGGCCGGTACGGCGCATACTGGACCGCGCCCCACAAGTCATTTGACAATACGGCGATTGTTCGCATTAACACAAAACCGGTTCGCGCCGACCTCTTCTACCTCAAATCCGACGCTGATTACAATGATACCGAACTCTACGGTATCAATGTTGAACACATCAACGACACTCTGGGCACCATCGGTGCGACCTGGATGACTGTCACCGACTCCAATGAAGATGGCCTGGGCTACTATGAAAACCGCAAAGGGATGGATGTCTACAGCATCCGCGGCCAAGGCACGCCCTTTGCCTCCATGGGCATCGAAGACCTCTTTCTTGCTTCCGAGTATGTCAAAGAGATCGGGGGCGATCGGGTAGAAAAGGACGCCACCGGGTGGTATGCCGAAGCTGGCTACACAGTTAGCGCTCTTCCCTGGAGCCCGACATTATCATACAAGTACGCTTTCTTCAGCGGCGACAAAGCTGGCACCTCTGATGATGAAAGTTTTGATCCCCTGTTCTATGGCTTTTCCCGAGGCTGGGGTACCCACTTCATGGGCGAAATCGTCGGCGAGTACCAGCTGTTCAACTCCAACCAGAAGACCCAGATGCTCAAGCTGAACCTGCAGCCGACCGAGAGCCTTTCCGTCGGAGGCATCTACTACGACTTCAACCTGGACCAAGCGGCCGGGTTTGGCAACGACTTTGCGACCGAGGTTAACCTCTATGCTGACTACGCCGTCAATGACAACCTCTGGCTTACCGCCGTCTTCGCCCAGGCAACGCCCGATGAAGCCTGGAGTGCAGGGGGCAATCTTGAAGACACCAAGCTCTTTGAAATTGCAGCCTTCCTGTACTTCTAACGGTTTCTTGAAAGGCTGTAATCACGTCCTGATCACTTTGTGCTGCCTGACTGTTGAAAGGCAAAGCGCGCAGGGACTCTCTTGATTTTAAAAAGCTTTTGAGAGAGGGGTTGAGATGGTGCGAGAGGGTTTCGCCGAATATCATTGAACCATATTTTAAACCGCCCCATCGGTTGTGCCGATGGAGCGGTTTTTGGTCTGGAGATAACAATCAGGAGTAAAAACGTGCCCCTTTAATACACATAAATGAATTTAACTCGGGGGTGGCATGACCTCACAACGATTGCGGCCCTTCATTTTGGCCTGGTACATCCCCTGGTCGGCGAGGGACACCAGCTGGGAACCATCATTCAGGACATGATCTGCGGCGGTTGCGATCCCCAGGCTTATCGTGACAAAGTCGGAAACATCTGATCTGGCATGGGCCAGCGCCAGTTTAGACACCGCCTTGCTGATGCGCGCGGCCAAAGCTAACGCACCCTGAAGACTGGTATCGGCAAGAATGACGACGAATTCCTCGCCGCCATAGCGCGCAATGAAATCTGACTCACGCTCAACCACCGCCTTAAGGGTTTGCGCAATCTGACGCAGGCAGTCGTCCCCGGCAGGGTGTCCATAATGATCGTTATATTTTTTAAAATGGTCCACATCAAGCATGATCAGGGACAGCTGCGAACCTGATCGTTGGTGCCTTGAAAATTCGGCCCGCAAGGCATTGTCAAAAAACCGCCGATTGGGCAGACCGGTCAGACTGTCCGTCAGCGAATTCCGTTGAGCAAGATCCCTCTCGAGCTCAAGCTGTTGAACCAGCAGTTGAATTTGTTGCTCTGTTTGTTTGCGACTCGTTATATCCCGGATAATAAGAACCATCCGATAGGGATTTCCCTGTCGATCGCGAATCAGGGCATTTTTGACCTCGATATCGAAGCAGCGGCCATCCTTGCGAATGGCGCGATATTCATTGGGACCGGTATGATTGTCCTGCAATAATTTCACGATATTGGCGCGCGCCCGGGCATGATCTTCAGGATGAATAAAATCCATAATCAACATGCCGACCCCTTCCTCTGGAGAGTACCCAAACATTTCGGGTGCGGCATCAGAGAACATAATGATGCGCCCGGCAAGATCGGCAATCGTAATATCATCGGGTGAGGCCATCAGGATGCTCTTATAAATCTCTTCGCTTGCCTGAAGTTCTTGGGTTTTTGCGATCAGAGCTTTTTCTGCTAACTGACCGATTTCCCGCGCCATAATCCCGATTTCATTGTTCGGATAGACATATGCCGCAACGCCCTCCACCTCTCCGGCAATAGTCGCCTTGATTTTTCTGCCCAACTCAACCAGTGGCTGGGACAAACGTCTACTCAGCAGCACGCCCTGCACAAACCCCAGCAACACAGCCATGACACCGATCAAACCGACGAGCAACAACATTTTGGTGATAATCGGACGCAGGATTTCGCTCTTGTCAACCAGGGTCACGACCGTCCAACCGGTTGAGGCGACACGGTTGTAGTGAGCGAGATGGGTTACATTGTTCACCTGGTAGGTAAAGTCACCCTGATTGGCCGACCGAATGGATTCAGCCATTTTCTGCAGCGACTTGCCCATCAGGGCCGGATCTGGATGTATGACCATATTTCCGGAGCGATCCATGACAAAACTGTATTCGGTTTTATACTCTTCGGGCTGCGCAATAAGCTGAGAAATCTGCTCAAAAGAACAATCGATAGAGACCACCCCACCGTATTCCCCAGCGGAATTTTTAAGCGCCCGACTGGTCGAAACCAACCACTCTTGCGTACTAATATCCCGGTAGGGCAGGCCGATTGAAGTCTCAGGCTTAATGGCCATTGCCGCCTGGTACCAGGGTCTGGAGGTCGGATCAAACCCTGCAGGCAGAGTATAGTCGTTGATCAGCATCAACCCGTTTTTATACCCCGAATAGAGGTAAGTAATATGGCTGTTGGCGTTGGAAAAAGAGCGGTACTCATCCCTGATACGTTGGCGCGCCTCGTTGCCGAGACTCATCGCATCCCGGACTTCCTTGTTCTCGTCCAGCACCTTGATCGTATTGATGATTTCAGTGAAATAGGCTTTAAGGGAGAAAGTGACGGCGCGGTTGGTGCGGTTTATGACCGCTTGTGCCTTGGAGATTTCAGAATAATACAGAATAGTTGAGAGAAAAACGCTGAAAACAGCAACCACAATCAAAGCCAGCAGTGCGCTGCTTTGAAAGATCTCTCGTTTGACACTGGACCTGGGAGATGAGGGATAGTTCCTGGAAAAAATTCCCTTTTTCATGGAGAGCATTGATCTGCAGACATATTGATTTTGCTGAAGAAAAACCCGGGACCCGTTCCAACCCTGATCCAGGCGGAAATATTCCACGTCAATTCTACTAACAGATCCTGCAGAAAGGTCACAGCCAGGCGTGTGCCGCCGACATGCAGCTTCTGACCAACCAGACCAATGATCAACCGTCGGTATGCACTCACCATTGCAGCCATACTTTCCCCATTCTCAGGCAGAAAACTATACGAGAATTAATTAGTTTTGTAAAATGTTTTTAAAAATAGCCCTTACCTCATCAGGAGAAAAATACGAAAGCAAGAGGTCAAATCTGCTGTCGGCTAATGATCTGTTTCATCATTGCCGATCAGGGGGCGAATGTTCTCCACCTCGAAGTAAACCAGAAACTTGGGCCCCTTGGCCTGGTCCTCCTCAGGGGAGAGGCAACGCCGGGTTAACTCTTTGATCAGGGCCGGATCAGTATCTTCGGAGTGTTTCTTCAAGTAGAGCCGCAGCCCCCGATAACCGGGGGTATTTTCGACAAAGAGATAGACGGCGTACGGATTCTCCTGCAGATTTTTATGCGTCAGGCGCTCGCGCATAATCATCGCCAGACGGCCATCTTCCATGATGTGGGGGCGTGCATAGATCGCCGCATCTACGCGGCCTTCATTATCGGCCGTCGAGAGCACGCCGATTCCTTTCTGTTCACTGAAATAATTTTTTAAATTCATTTTATTGCTCCTTTATGATCCGGACGCCGAATTCCTTCTGGCACAGCGCCGGAATCTGTTTGAGGTCAGTGCAGATACGGACCCCCGCCAGGTAGGGTGCATGATCAAGCGCCTGGCCACCTGCGACTAGCTTGATCTGCGGGTCAAGAATGTTGCGCAGGCTGACCAGGTCTTTTTTCGCCTGGGTTGCCGGAAAGTGAGGGCTGAAAGAGAGAGCAACCGCATCGACCTGAAGTTGCTCGGCAAGTTGTGCAATTTCGGAAATGGGGAGATCGTCACTGATCAGCTGACAGCCGATTCCCTGCTGATGAAAAATTGCCGCCGCCATAAGCAAGCCAAGTCGATGCCGCTCTCCGTTGAGAGTTGAACACAGAATGCTGGCAGTTGCATCTGCTGGCGGTTTTTTTATTTCATTTTTGATGATGTCTTCTAGTAGATCCGAGATGAAATGTTCGCGCGCAATACTGATACTGCCATCGGTCCAGCCCAGGCCAAGTAACAGAACCAAGGGTACGACAGTCTCGTGAATAAAGTCACTCAAGCCATGAGTTGAGAGCAGCAGGCGCAGTTGCGGACCGATCTCAACCACCGGCATCTGCGCGGCCAGATATTTCAAGCTTGCCGATTTCGGAGCCTGTTCTTCGACCAGCTTCTCCACCAGCTTACGTCGTTGATTCGGATTAAGTGCGAAAATAACACCTGGCCGTTGGCCAAGATCCTGAAGTTTTTTGACGATCCTCAGCTCTTCAACCTCATTTTGGGAATAACTGCGGTGGCCACGCCGGTCGCGCTGGGGGGCCGGAAAGCCATAGCGACGTTCCCAGATCCTCAGGGTATCAACCCCGATCCCGACCTCACTGCTGAGCTGTTGAATATTTTTCATTTTTTGTCCTAGACAAAATGGTAACCTTGTGAGTAATATAAATAAAAACGAAGGTTCTTGCAACTAAAAAAGGAATATTTATGTACCAACTTGAACGAGAGATGATTCTCAACGCACCCGCCCAGGAGGTCTGGGATTTCCTGGCGAACCCTGTCAACCTCAACGAGCTGACACCCCCCGATCTTCATTTTGAGATTCTCTCCAGGCTTCCGGAGCGGATGTTCAACGGGTTGACGATTCATTACGCCATCGGCATTCCACTCTTCGGCCGGCACCTCTGGCTGACCGAGATCAAACATATTAAAGAGGGACACAGCTTTGTTGATGAACAACGGTGCGGCCCCTACCGCTTCTGGTACCACTACCACGCGGTTGAGTCTATGACTGACGACCGAACGAGAATGATTGACCGCGTGACCTACCAGCTGCCTTTCGGGCTATTGGGCCGCCTGGTTCATTCGGTTCAGGTCAAAAAGATGCTGGCCGGCATCTTTGATTACCGCAGCCAAAAACTGACGGAGATCTTCTCATGACAATTCACTTTTACCTGAAACTTTACCTGCTGACGATACCGCTCTTTTTCGCCATCGACCTGCTCTGGCTGGGAGTGGTGGCGAAGAACTTCTACCAGAACAATCTTTCCCACTTACTTAGCCCAGCGGTCAACTGGTCGGCAGCACTGCTGTTCTATTTCATGTATATCGCCGGGATTATCCTGTTCGCGGTTAAGCCAGGACTGGACGCCGAGTCGCTAGGTAAAGCGGCAATCTGGGGCGCACTGTTCGGGTTCTTCACCTACGCCACCTACGATCTGACCAACCTGGCGACCCTGCGTGACTGGCCAATCAAGGTGGTTGTTGTCGATATTGTCTGGGGCACATTGCTCTGCACCTTGGTCGCCACGGGAAGTTATCAGATCGGCCGTTGGCTGACCCCCGGCTGAAGGAAGTGAAAGAATGAACTCGTTTCTGCTCGCCATTATCGTCCTGTTAATTTTTATGAGCCTGATGTTCGCCCTAGCCATGAAACTGAAGGATAACAGCATCGTCGATATCGCTTACGGCCTGGCTTTTGTCCTGGTCGGCTGGTGCCTTTATATCGCCGCGGACAGCGGACATGTGCGGCAGGATCTGGTGCTGGCCCTGATGACGATCTGGGGTCTGAGGTTGGCGGCCCATATTTCCCTGCGCAAGCTTGGCGAAGAAGGGGAAGATTTCCGTTACCGTCAGTGGCGCGAAGCCTGGGGCAAAACCTTCATCTGGCGCAGTTTCCTGCAAATTTTCATGCTGCAGGGGGCGGTGGTCTTTCTGGTCGCTCTGCCGGTGCTGCTGGTCATCAACCAGCCTGGCGGCGAACTGACCTGGGTCGATCTGCTCGGCTCCCTGATCTGGTTCATTGGTTTCACTTTTGAAGCGGTTGGCGACTGGCAATTACTGCGTTTCAAGGCGGCCCCGGGCAACCGCGGACAAATTATCCAGACCGGACTCTGGCGTTACACCCGCCATCCGAACTATTTCGGCGAGGCGGCCCTCTGGTGGGGGATATTTCTGATCTCACTTGGCTCTCCGCATGGTGTTATCGGCGTCATCAGCCCGATGTTGATCGGCTTCCTGCTTCTGAAAGTTTCGGGAATTCCGATGCTCGAAGCGAAGTATGCACGAAACCCGGAGTTCGAAAATTATAAAGAACGCACCAGCGGTTTTTTCCCTTGGTTGCCCAAAGAGCGGAGGGGTGGATGACTTCTACATCATCGACAACAAAACAGCGGGTCGCAGTCATCGGTGGCGGTGTCGCCGGAATCGTTTCTGCCTATCTTTTACAGGATCGTTATCAAGTCAGCCTGTTCGAGCAGAACCACTACCTGGGCGGCCACACCAACACCATCGAAATCAGCTCTGGACCTGATGCCGGCCTGGCAGTTGATACCGGCTTTATCGTGCTGAACGAAGCCACTTATCCGCTGTTTCAAAAATTTCTGGCGCGACTCGGTGTCGAAACCCGTAATTCAGAAATGTCCTTCGGCTTTCAGTGCCTGCAGAGCGGGCTGGTTTACGCTGGGAACGACCTGAACGGCCTGTTTGCCCAACGCCGCAATCTGGCCAGCCCCGAATTTTACCGTTTCCTGTTGGAAATCAGTCGCTTCAACAGCAACGCACGTAAGGAACTTACTACCGATGCTGTGCCTGCAGTGACCCTTGGTGAATATCTGCAGCATAAGAAATATTCATCTTTTATGGTCAATAATTACCTTCTGCCCATGGCGGCAGCGATCTGGTCGACCCCGGCACTACGGGCCGCTGACTTTCCAGCCGAGGCCTTTCTGCGTTTTTTCAAGAACCATGGCCTTTTGTCAGTGCGCAACCGGCCGCAATGGAAGACGGTGGTTGGCGGCAGCTTTGCCTACGTGAAAGCTTTCCGGCAGGAGTTCAATGGTGATATTCAATTGAACGCTGGCGTGGAAAAGGTCTTTCGCGAAGCTGATGGCGTGCGACTGCAGTTTGCCGATGGTCACAGCGAGCAGTTCGAGCGGGTGGTCATCGCCTGCCATGCCGATCAGGCCCTGCGCCTGCTGGGCGATCCAAGCGCTGACGAAAAACGCCTGCTCTCCCCCTGGAGCTATCAGCTCAACCGCACCGTACTGCACACCGATTCGTCTTTGTTGCCCAAGCGTAAATCGGCCTGGGCGGCCTGGAACTTTACCCGCACCTCCCAGGATTCTGCGACTCAGCCTGTTTATGTCAGCTACTACATGAACCTGCTACAGGGTTTTAAAGCTAAACAGGACTACTGCGTGACCCTCAACCTACAGCAACAGTTCCGACCAGAAACGGTGATCGCCGAGTTCGACTATATGCACCCGCAATACAGTTTCGACTCACTTGCGACGCAGCCGGAACTTCCGCAGCTTAACGGCCAGCGCGACAGTTGGTTCTGCGGCAGTTATTTCGGCTATGGGTTCCATGAAGATGCTGTTCGCTCTGCGGTTGCAGTCGGGACCGCACTGGGAGGGAAATTATGAAATCCGTGATCTACCAGGGTGAGGTCAGTCACGCGCGCCTGGCTCCGCTGCAACACAGCTTTCGCTACCCGGCCTATTTTTACGCGTTTGATCTGGATGAGCTGCCACTCCTTGCGCGCCAGAACCCGCTGTTCGGCTACAACCAACTGCGGCCGGTAGCGATTTACGACCGTGACTACCTGCAGCCCGGAGCTGAGCCGATCCGCGTAAAGTTGGCCAAAGTTTTACAGGACGCGGCAATCAACATCGAACCGGCCCGCGTGGTGCTGGTCACCGCCGCACGTTATTTCAACTACGTCTTTAATCCGATCAGTTTTTTCTACTGCTACTCTGCAACCGACGAACTGCTCTGCGTGCTGACCCAGGTCAGAAATACTTTTGGTGAGATGCATCTCTATCTCCTCAGCAAACCTGAGTCTGGAGCGAAGGCTGATCGGCTGCAATATACGACGGCAAAACAGTTTCACGTTTCCCCCTTCTTTAAGCGTCAGGGAGAGTATCAGTTCCAGCTGACTGGGCCGGACCACGACCTCGACAACCAGATCAACTATTTTCTGGAAGGTGAGCTGATGCTGGTGGCCAGGTTGCAGGGCCAATCCCGGCCCTTCACCACCCACAACCTGCTGGGCATCATATTGAAATTCCCGCTCGGCGCCAGCCTCACCATGCCCCGCATCCTCTGGCAGGCGGCAAAACTCTATTGGCAAAGGAGGCTTCCCGTGTATGACAAGCCCGTTCCGAATCAGACCATGACCGTGCGTGCCGTGCCACCGACCCTGCTCGACCGGCTCGGCATGTTGCTCTGCTTCAAATTTCTCTCGCGTCTGCCTGAAGGCGAACTGCAGGTCACAATTCCCGATGGCCGCAGCTATGTTTTCGGCCAACCAGGGAGCGCACCTGCCATGAAAATGGAGATCCGCGAGAATCGTTTTTTCCGGCGCGCCATGTTTTCAGGGGATATCGGCTTTGGCGAAGCCTACACCGATGGCGACTGGACGGCGGATGATCTGCCCGGCCTGCTGAGACTGCTGGCGGCCAACGAAGCAGCGCTGGATGATCGGCGGATTTTCACTGCGAAGATCGGCCGCGGACTTAACTATCTGCGCCATCTGCTGCGCGCCAATACCCTCAAAGGCAGCTCACGCAATATTCGCGAACACTACGACCTGAGTAACGATTTTTTCGCAACTTTCCTCGATAAGAGCATGACCTATTCTGCCGCAATCTTTCCCTCAAAGGAGACCAGCCTGGCAAAAGCTCAGCGCAACAAAATAGCAACGATCATCGCCAAAGCCGGGATCACCAGCGAGGATCATGTGCTGGAGATCGGCTGCGGTTGGGGGAGCTTCGCCATTGAGGCGGTGCGCCAGACTGGCTGCCGACTGACCGGGATCACCCTGTCGCATGAACAGCTGGCCCTGGCCCGCGAGCGGGTTAAGGCTGCCGGCCTGGAAGGGAGTATTGATCTGCAGCTCTGCGACTATCGCCAGGTTAAGGGAGAGTATTCCAAGATCGTGTCCATCGAGATGCTCGAAGCGGTTGGCCATGCCGGGCTCAAACCTTTCTTCGCCACCTGTGAGCGTCTGTTACAACCGGGCGGCAAGGCCGTGATTCAGGTCATCACCATCCCTGACCGCAAATATACCGCCTATCGCTACAGCTCCGACTGGATCCGCAAACACATCTTCCCGGGTGGACACCTCCCCTCGGTCGGTGTGCTGGCCAAAGAGATGGCCGCCGGATCGCGCCTTATTTTTGGTCAGCTGGAGCATTTCGGTCTCGATTATGCGCGCACCCTGGAGTGTTGGCGCGAGACGCTGCTGGCCAGGCGGCGCGAGATTGTGCGGCTTGGTTATAACGATAACTTTCTGCGCAAGTGGGATTACTATTTTTCCTATTGCATGGCCGGTTTTGAAGCCAGGATCATCGATCTGGCCCAGCTGGTGGTAGAGAAACCGGCAAACGCAAAAGAGGTTCAGGATGATGTCAGCGATGAAGAGCAAGCTGCTTAATATTCTTCTTTACCAGCTCGGCTGGTTCTGCTGCGTACTTGGCGCGGCCTGGGACTACCCCTTGAGTGGCGCCCTGGCGGCGCTGCTGTTGCTGCTTGTCCACCTGTTGCTGACCGATTCACGGAGCGCCGAGCTAAAGTTGATCCTTATCACCTGCCTGCTCGGCATCCTGGTCGACAGTCTGCAGCAGAGGTTCGGAGTTTTGACCTTCAGGACCGACCCGAACTGGGGGTTGTGGCTGCCGCTCTGGGTGTTCGTTATCTGGGCCCAGTTCGCCAGCCTGTTGCGTTTCTCGCTCAACTGGCTGTCCGGGCGTTATCTGCTGGGGGCCAGCCTCGGGCTGCTCGGCGGGCCGCTGGCCTACTTGGGTGGAGTCAGAATCGGAGCGGCTGAGTTTGGTGGTAATCTGATCTTCAGCCTTAGCTCTCTGGCGCTTGTCTGGGGGGTGATGATTCCGCTGTTATTCTGGTTGCGCACCAGAATCGCTGCGCCTGAAGGTCAGTATCGCGGCCTGGGAACCCTCTGCAAGACAGGAGAACTTCCGCTATGCGAAAAAGAGTGAAATCTTCCCTGATCTGCCCTCTGCTTGCCGTCCTGTTTGTGTTGGGTACAAGCCTGCAGGCCGCTGAAATAAAAGGTGTCGGGTTTGAAGATCACATACTGGTGGAAGGGACCCCGCTCAGAATTCAGGGCGTCGCGCTGATGAAATGGGCCGGTTTTATTAATGTCTATGCCGGGGCCTTGTATCTGCCTGAGAACCACAGCTCAGAGGACTGGAACACTGACATTAGCAAAAGTCTGGAGCTTTCTTACTTCCATGGCATCAAGGCCGCAGATTTCGCGTCCGCTTCGGACAAGCTGTTGAAAAAAGTTCTTAACGACGCAGAGTATGCCAGCCTGTCGGCACGGTTAAAGACCTTTTATGCCCTGTTTCGTGATGTCGAGCCGGGTGATCGCTACCGTCTAATCTACCTGCCGGGCCGTGGGACTGAGCTGCACCTGAATGATGAGCTGCTCGGCACTGCCCCCGGAGCCGACTTCGCCGGCGCTTATTTCGGGATCTGGCTGGGGGAGAAACCGATCAGCAAGGGCTTCAGGGATCACTTGTTAGCAGGAGGCACTGAAAATGGTCTGTGAGATAGGGAGGGAAGAGAGTCAGTGAGGGATCCAGGTTCCCGGCGCTGGCAATCAATTAACCTGTGAAAGGAGTTTCAGCCATGAAAGTCTCGTTAAAATGCTTCGCTCAATTGGTCAAAAGGGATGTCTGTGATTACCGCGACAGTACCGCCCATGAGCTGCCCACCGGAGCCAGTGTCAACAACCTGATTGACAAGCTCGGATTTCAGGGTAAAGAGATTAAACTGGTCTATGTGAACAACGTCATTGTTCCGCAGACAACCCGGCTCCATGAAGGTGACCGGGTTGCTTTTGCCCCAGCGACGGGTGGTATGTAACGGATTGTTGTAATTAATCGGAACTCTCTGTCATTAAGCGCTCTCTTTACGGTAGCGCATAATGACAGTCAAAACCTCAAATGACACGGGAGAAAGTGAATGAAACAACGAACCCCGCTGATCATTCTCACTTTGATCATCATACTCTCAGGATCGCATAACACTATGGCTATTGAAGAAGCCCCATACGCAGTCGTCAAAACAGAAGCCGCTTTTGAAATTCGCGATTATGCGCCCTCTCTGCTCGCCGAGACTCTTGTCGATGCCGACTTTGAGAAGGCGGGAAGCAGCGCATTTCGGCGGCTGTTTCGTTACATCTCCGGGGACAACCAATCCCAAACAAAAATCGCCATGACTGCGCCGGTCGCCCAGACGCAGGGCGAAAATATTGCGATGACCGCCCCGGTCGGACAACAAAAATCAGGGGATCGTTGGGCGGTCAGCTTTATGATGCCAGCGTCCTACAGCATCGAAACCCTTCCGACTCCAGACGACCCTCTGATCAGGCTGCGCCAGGTTCCCGCCAGGCGCGTGGCGACAGTGCGCTACTCCGGGTTTTGGAGTAAAAAGAACTATCAGCAGAACAAGGCAAAACTGGATGTCTGGATTCAACAAGAAGGCCTGACCGTTAACGGAGAAGCGGTCTGGGCACGATACAACGCGCCTTTTGTCCCCTGGTTCATGCGGCGCAATGAAATTCTGATTCCTGTCGCTCACTAAAATCGATCCCAGGGCGACAACTGAGTGCGGCCTATTTTACAACCCCGCGGCTGATGAGAGCTGCCCTCAGCCCTTCAATGCGGCGGCGATTGACACCGAAATCTGAATACCCCAGACGCGAGGCCGAACGGACCGCGATGATCCTTTCGGAAGACCGCAGGTTGAGCTCAAGATCATCAACAAAACCGAACAGGGCGCTGCGGCATTCGGCGTGCAGATAATCAGGTTTTTCCGTCACAATCCGCGTACGCGGGAGCTTCGAGAGTAAATCCCGCGCGACCCTCCAGGCGTCCATGGTCGGACAGACAATCTGAAACGGGGCAACCAGATGCTCATTGTCCTGGGCATCACTCGAAACACAGTTCGGTGAAGACGGACAGGGAGCCATCCTGGAACCAGAGACGCCAAGGGTTGGGGGGATGCTTCCCGAACAGGAAACAAGAAAAATGCTCGTTAGAAAGAGTGTTTTTCTTAAGGGAACTGTTTTGCAAATTAGCATAATAGGATCCTGTGATCTTGTCTTAAAGGGTCGACCGGGAAGGGCAAATTCCCCGGTTGCATTGTTCTGGCTTCATCCCTATTGTCGCAACATGAGTCGACCCCATGTCAACATGCAATCTCGTCCTCTGCGGACCCGAAACACCGCATCAGTTTTCATGATCACAAAGAGTGTGAGGAGTGATGACTGTTAAATCGTTGGAAACCAAGATCACTATTCTGGATGGTGGCATGGGGCGAGAGCTTGAACTTCGTGGGGCCCCTTTTAAACAACCGGAGTGGTCGGCGTTAGCGATGATCGAGGCTCCCGAAACGGTCAAAGAGGTCCATAAGGCGTTCATAAAGAGCGGGGCTTCTGTCATCACAACGAACAGTTATGCTCTGGTTCCTTTCCATATCGGAGAGGAACGTTTCAAAAACCAGGGCAGGCTCCTGGCCGCGACAGCGGGACAAGTGGCACGTGCAGCCGTTAAAGAAACTCAAACGAACACGCGGGTCGCAGGCTCTATTCCACCATTGTTCGGATCTTATCGAGCCGACCTCTATCAGGCTGACCGCGTTGCCGAAATTGCTACGCCCTTAATAGAGGGGCTTGGTCCCTATGTCGATTTATGGCTTTGCGAAACACAAAGCCTTGTGGCCGAGGCTGTACGCGTAACCTCATTGATCCGAAGTCTGGATAAGGGGACGAAGCCAATCTGGGTCTCCTTCTCTCTCGAAGATGCCGTGCCCACCCCTGAGCCGCTATTGAGATCTGGAGAGTCCATCGTATCCGCCGTGAAATCCTTGTCCGGCCTGGAGGTCGATGCGATTCTATTTAACTGTTGCCAGCCAGAAGTCATCAGGGGAGCACTTCAAGTAGCACGGGAAACACTGGTATCCGCCGGCACACCAGACCTTGAACTTGGAGCCTATGCCAACGCATTTTCCCCGCAGCTTCAAACCCTGTCCGCAAACGAGGGCCTCAATAAAATACGTACAGACTTGACGCCTTCGGCTTACCTGCACTGGGCACAACAATGGCGAGACGAAGGTGCGACCCTGATCGGGGGCTGCTGTGGTATCGGTCCCGACCATATCGCCATGCTGGCAGAGCAGCTTCATACTTAATTGCATGCCAGATAACTAGCCTCGTCCAGGTAGCCGCTTTGCCCTTGCTTTAAGCGACCGATCCGGATGGTGGCAAAAAGTTCGACGTCGATCCGCAGCGTTTGTTCAACCCTTTTTCAGAGTTGCAGTTATTCACACTGATTCGCCAAAAGCGAGGGTCTTGGCCAGATCCTCGGTGGTGAGATCAAAGGTCGTACCTGCCGTTTCGAGAACCTCGGTGTACATGAATTGCGGCAGACGGTCGTCCTTCTCGGTAAAACCGGCAGCCTTATTGAACTGCTTTTCCAAGAGCAAGGTCTGTACCCCGAGACCCATGAGACGGTTGACGTCCCAATCACCGCCGAACTTGGCAGCGGCCATATCGATCAGATACCCGAGCACCTTGGGATCTTCACAGCAGAATCCGGAAAAAATACACATTCCCAGAGAGTCAAAGACTGTCATCATGATCTGCAGATTACGCGAAAGTTCGACCTGCCCGTCCTTGCACCTTCCATCAAGACTCTGGTCGCCGACTGTGCAACCAGCTGTATGATCGGCCCCCATAGGACTTGTCGCGTAGGTCACCCCGGTGCCCTTTAACCCGCGGGGGTCATAGGCCGCCATCGCCTGACCTTTTACCGTAGGGATCCGCTTTACTCCGAGGTGTCTACCGGTAGCTTCAGTCCCATTACCAAGAATCCGCCCCAGTTCGGTGCCCTCGATCATCTCCTGCGCAAGACGCAAGGCCCCCGCGGCATCGCCGAAGGCTATCAGACCGGCTTCCATACACATGCCAAGCGCACAGGCCGCGTCCATAGTATCGACGCCGAGGTCGTCACAAAGTCTGTCCAGTCTGGCGATAACATCGATATCCCGAATTCCGCAGTTCGCCCCGAACAGCCCGATAGTTTCATACTCGAACCCCGAGGTCAGGTATTTGCCCTCCTTGTCGTTATAGACCTGGGAACAGCGAATGGTGCAGCCGCGCTGGCAGGCATGGGTCTGCTTGCCGCCCCGTTCTGCTTGCAGCTCGGCGATCCGCTCGCCGCTGGTCTCTTCGGCATGCTCCCAACGCCCCTTGCTGAAATTATGCGTCGGCAAAATGCCCATTTCGTTGGTCACGTTAACCAAAAGAGCGGTCCCCAGCGCAGGCAGGCCCTGTCCCGAAAAGGGGTGCGCCAGAATAGCCTGGCCATAAGCCTTGTTGGCCGCAACAAAATTCGCTTTGGCCACATACGCCCAATCCGTCGTCTCCGGATCCTTGAAGACGATCGCTTTCACCCCCTTGGAGCCCATCAGGGCACCGAGGCCACCGCGCGCAGCGGCCCGGGAAGGGTGCCCGTCAAGGTCGGTAAATTGAATCGAAGCGTTCAAATAGCCCCGTTCTCCGGCCAAACCGATCGAAGCGATGGAGATATCACTCCCCATCTTTTTTCTCAACTCTTCCCCAAGTTGGTAGTTGTTCATTCCAAGGTAAGTCTGAGCCGACAAAAACTCGACCCCAGAGGCATCCACCACCAGCACAAACCATTTGTCCTTGGGTGGCTGACCCTCCAAAACCAGTCCATGCAAATCCAAGGCGGCCATTCTTTTAGCCATGGTCCCGCCGGCGTTGGCTTCCTTAATCGTTTTGGTCAGTGGACTCTTTCCCCCCACCGAAATGCGCCCGGAGCAGGGTGCCGCGGTATCAACAAACAGTCCGGGGCAAAGGATGAGTTTATTTTCTGAACCAAGGGGAACTACCCTGGCATCAACCTCCTGGTTGAGGATTTGGGCGATCAAACTTCTCCCTCCGAAAAGTGCATATTTCTGGTCGACAGTTTCGCTGAGTGTGGTTTGACTCTCCATATTAATGCGCAGCAGATGCTTCATGAGTTGCCCTTTCGAGTGACAGTGAAATGATTGAAAATTTGACTCAGATAACCGCTTCCGACGACCTCAATCCGGCCGGAGTTTTCAAGGCAAAATTGAGACTGACTCTGGCGCAGGCAAAAGAATTGCCCCACAGATTGGCCCCTGGCGGCAGCCCCTCCAGGTCGCGCGGCCAGCCCGAAGCCTGGTATGAATAAGGTCGATTCGGATTAACCTCAATCTCCCCCGGTTTCAGATGCTCAGCGGATACTACGCCGATCACGCCAGGAAATGACGCCGGAAGCAGACCCGGCCTCTGCGGATGGCCAGCAGCCACCAGCACAGATCCCGCATCCAGAACGGTTCGACAGGCCTGTTCAAGGACCTCGGCCCCCGAGCCATGAAGCATCCCCAGACTGAGGTTGATAATCTGACACCCCTCGGCAGCAGCTCGCAGTAGCGCCCGAGCCACCAATGAAGGATAGGAGTTCAACTCCCCATCAAAGACGCGAAGCACAAAAAGTTCTGCGGCGGGGAGACCCTGACGCAGAATTCCGGCGACGGCCGTACCGTGACCAACCATGTCCCGAAAGTCCTCATCCTCCTGAATTCTTCCCTGTGCGTCTGAATAAATCCGGAGTCCACGCACCTCACCGCGCACGTGGGAATGCCAGGGGTTGACCCCCGTGTCGATAATGCCGATGCGCAAAGAGCCTGTGGTTTCAAAAACCAATCTTTTGTTCATGCCGATCTCCGTGCCACTTCCAGCGGGGGATGTCCCTGCGGCGGCTTAACCCTGACAGTCCGTCCCGGCCCCGGCTCTGATTCGACATTGCCTTCAGCTGCGGAAGCTGTCACCAATGCGGCGAGAAGTTGGTGTTCATCAACCTGCCGCAGCCGACCCTCCTGCAGCAGGCACAGGCGATCAAACTCATTCAAACCTCCGAGCCGATGAGTGACCACCAGAATGATCTTCTCCTGAAAATGGCTCCAAAGGTTACGACGCACCCGTGCTTCAGTATCTGGATCCAGCGCTGAGAAGGCTTCGTCAAACACCAGAATATCTGGCCGCCTCAACACCAGCCGAGCAATCCCCAGCCTCTGCCGCTGTCCGTCAGAGAGGGCCTGGCCTCGACCGCCGATGATGGTCTGATAGCCTTGTGGCAGCCCCTCGACAAATTCGTGGGCCGCCGCGATCCGCGCAGCAATCACCAGAGCTTCAAAGCTGGCCTGAGGGTTGCCGTAGCGCAGATTCTCCTCGACTGAGGCATGCAACAAAAAGGGCTCGCTCCCCGCGTAGCCGATGCTCTTTTCACCCAGGTAAACTCGCCCCTGCTGTGGGCGGCGCAGGCCGAAAAGGATCTGGATCAGGGTCGACTTGCCTGCGCCCGAGGTACCGAAAAGTGCCACCCGCTCTCCGGGCACAATCTGCAGACTGACTCCGTTCAGCACCAGGGGGTTGCCCGGATAGGCATAGCTGATCTCCTCAAGGCGAACCCCCGCCTCACCATCCGCCTCAGCTTCTGGCTGCCCGCAGGGCTCGCCTTCATCGCTGAGCACCTCGGTGACCCGGTCCAGGCTCACGCGCACTTCCTGAAGATTGCGCACCAACCCCAGCAGCCCCCGAGCAGGCCCGTACAGCCGCCCCTGGTAGAGGATAAAGGCCACAAAAGTCCCCAGGCTGATCTCCGAGCGCTCCAACAACCCGCCGCCGAGCAGATAGATCCAGGCCAGGTTCGCGGTCAGGATGATGCCGGGCAGGCCGGTCGCCGCCGCATCCAAAAACTGAAACTTCAGCAGTTTGCTGACCAGGTTGGTGTTATGTCGACCAAAGCGCTGCTGTTCCTCCTGCTGCGCGCTGTGCAGGCGCACGGCGCGCAAGGCACCCAGCCGCTCTGAAAGGAAATGCGAGAGCCCGGCCATCACCTCGCGAATACCTCTGGTCCCTGCTTCGATGGGACGACGGAAGGCGGCGGTGATAATCAGCGCGAGGATAATCCCGAGAAAACACCATAGCGCCAGAGGGCGTGAGAGATTAAACAGAATGGTAGCTGCCACAACCAGAAAGATCAGGTTCTGAATAAACCCGAGGGCCCCGTCGACCAGAAGGGTCTGGATCTTGGAAATATCGGTGCCGAACCGGCTCAACAGATCGCCGTGGCGAAATTTTTCCAGCGCCTCCAGCGGTGCGTTGACGCAGTGGGCGAAAAGTCGCGCCCTGATCTCCACCAACACCACGGCCGAAAGTTTGGTATGCACCACCCGGGTCAGAGTTCCCAGCAGCAAGTCAACTACAGCCAGGCCGAGCAGGGCGGCGGCGATCAAGGGCACACTGGAAAAATCCCTGCGCTCGGCGACGGCGTCGATAAAGCTCTTGCCGATCAGAGGGGTCGCCAGGGATGACGCCGAACCGGCCAGGCCGAGAATAAACACCGCCGCCAGCAATCCCTTCTTGCCGCGCAGATGACGGGTAAAGAGTTTTATCCCTTTCAGCATCTGCCCTCCCCGGATTGCGCCGCGGCCCACACCTCGGGATAGTAACAGAGGTGCCTCCCTTGACAGAGGGCCGCGCCACCGCGCAGTTCAATCACCCTGTCGCGAATCTCCTCCGGACCAGCACCGGAACGCGCCAGGCGCAGCGCCTGGGCGGCCAGGCTGACCGCGGCCTGCTTCCGCGGCAGTGAGGCCTCACGCCCCACCACCTTCAGGCTGCTGATGCCCATATGCCGCAACCTCGGTAAAGCACACAGGCCACAGGGTCCGAGAGGATAGCCATGATTGGTTTTGCAGCCACAATGGTTCAGGGTCCACTTCCAGAAGGCGTACCCCTCCAGGGTCTGCGCTGAGATCCCCGGTACAGCTTCACCATCGTTCAGACAGAAGGCCCCGGCGGCGTGGGTGGTCGCGCAGAGACCCTCTTCAAAGACGCAGCCGTCATTCAGCAGGAAGACCTCAAAATCGAGCCCGGGGACCAGACTCGACGCGATTTCATCCAGGGTCAGGTGGCGCGGCAGGATGACCCGGGACACCCCCAGTTCCTGAAAAAATGTCGCAGCGCCTTGGTTGGTGCAGGTGGCAAGACTTGAGAGGTGAATTTTGGCGGCCAGCCCTGCTTCAACCAGACTTAGGAGCAGATTGAGGTCGGCGACGATCAGCCCGGCGACCCCCGCGGCAAGGAGTTCGGCACTGAACTCGACCAGTAGTTCCAACGACCCGGCCGGGTAAAATGGGGCGTTGAGGGTGACGTAAACGGGACGGCCTGCAGCCTGGAGCAGAATCCGCTGCAAATCAGCAAAATCGTCGATCCCGGCCGAACCGGGGGAGCGGCGATTGATCCAGTTGTGACTGAACCGCGTCTGCCATGCAGGAGGGGTTATGCCACAGTAGAATTCCTCTGCCCCGGCCGCCAACAGGGGTTCCACTTCGGAGGAATTTCGCAACGGAGCAAGCAGCTTCATGCCAACGGCCTTTCGTGGACGACAATTCTGTCAACCTGGTCCAGATGTGCTTCGACCGCGGCTTGATGCGCTTCGTAGAAAAGTGTGTTCCCAGCCCGCCAGAGGGGAAAGGCAAGATCCTGGCGCTCCTCCTGCTGCCAGCGGTCCCGGCAGGACGCTGAACAGGAATTGGTCAACCCAGTGGCGAAATTCATTTGATCGTTGTTGCTTTCGGCCTTGAACAGGCAGTTGCGGCCCGAGGCCACAAAGGTGTAGGGGAGATGCAATACCCGCTGCAGACCACTCATCTGTTCACCGAGATACCCCCCGGTCAGGTCGGGATCGGTCTCCAGACCTGCGACACCGTAACGCTGCAGCAGCGTGCGTAGCTGACCCCCCCTGGCCGTCTCTGGGCGTTGTGCTGCAGGCGACTCTTCGACAAGTCGCGGATCTCTGAGGGCGCGATTGAGGAGTCGGCCGGCCTGGCGTTTACTTGCGGGGTGCGCGCTGCGCAGCAGGTGCAGCACCCCAAAGTCATTAAACACAATGGTCGGCGCATAACCCCGGGTTGTAAGGGCGCTGACCAGGGTTTGAATCCGGTGCAGCCCATCCGTTCTGACCGGTGGAGTCAGCAGGACCGCTTCCAGGCCAGCTTCCGTGGCCAGCACGCAGAACGCTTCCGCCTCTTTGGCCGCGGGGAGCAGATCCTGACAGAACTCGGAACCAAAATAAACGGCGGTCAAGGGACCGTCAGGCAGCAAGTCTCGCCATTTCTTCGGGCACCACTGCCGCGGATCATCTAAGGGCAAGACCGGGCGAGAGAGACGTATGCCGTATTCCATATCCGCCTTTCAAGATAAAAAACGCGGAGCCGAAAAATCCGCATGCAGATTTTTCGGCTCCGCACCAGTGGTTAATTAGAGCGTCAAGCGTCGCAAACCCATGGCATCGGTTTCCATCTGCAACACCTTGATCGGCTTCATGCTGGCGACATCGAAGACTGTAATCGTCGAGCCCCCTGCGCCGACGTAGAGTTTCTTGCCGTCGGTGGTCGGCATGATGCCGTAGCAGGTCCCTTCGGGAATGGGAACAATTTTGCTGTAGGTTCTGGTTTTCAGATCGATGACCGCCACCTCATCCATAACCGCATAGGCCTTGGTCTTATCGGGTGAATAAATGGCGTTATAGGCGAAAGGCGGCTCGCCCTTGAGCATGGTCTCGTTGACCTTGCCGGTCTTGGTATCGATGCTCAGCAGACCCATCCCCTCGGCTGAGTAGTAGGGAGAGAGCCAGACGCCACCGTTCTCCTCGGTGTAGTTCCATAAGGCCAGAATGTTCATCCCCTTATCAAACATGGGGATGGTGTCCACTATTTTCATCTGCTTGTGGCTGAGGTCGATGGTAAAAATGTCCTGGCCGACGGCATAGAGTTTGGTGTCATTTTCGACCAGGCAGAGGCTGACCACGCCGAAGGGGATTTTCAGGCTGCGCAGTATTTTGCCGTTGTCGAGATTGATCTGCAGCACCTCAGGCGCACCGATGATCGCCTCACCATTTTCGGTGCGGCGGGAGAAAACACTCACGTAACCGGTCTTGCCATCCTGGCTGATCGCCATCCCGTAGATGAAACGCTCCCAGCCCTTTTTTTCGACGTTGATACTTTTGACGATCTTCATCTTTTGCAGGTCAAGCTTGTTGATGACTCTGCGACTGCCGGTGACATAGAGAAACTTCTTG
Source organism: Geopsychrobacter electrodiphilus DSM 16401 (assembly GCF_000384395.1). Classification (NCBI taxonomy): domain Bacteria; kingdom Pseudomonadati; phylum Thermodesulfobacteriota; class Desulfuromonadia; order Desulfuromonadales; family Geopsychrobacteraceae; genus Geopsychrobacter; species Geopsychrobacter electrodiphilus. The sequence continues at coordinate 208,522 of NZ_ARWE01000001.1, read as the reverse complement.
TCAGCGGTAAAAGACGAATCACGGGCAGCGCCCTTCATCGGGATGTTGGTGATGTGATCGGTGTCGGCATCGATAACCTGAATCATCTCGTTCCCCATCTGGAATATCAGGTCTTTGGCCTCGACCCGACTGCAGATCAGCGTGGTACCAAGCAGCAAAGCTGCTAAAAATAAATACTTTTTGAAAGCCATGAATTACTCCTGTTGTTTGAAAATGAAGGGTTTTCGTCTGCGTTGCCACTGTGTCTGAGTCAACAGCCGGCAACTCCTTACTATTTCAGAGTGCGCCAGTCCCGGGCGATATTGGGACAGGCCACATCGAAATCAGGACTGTTGGTGAGACCGTCTGGAACCTGGGCTGGCCACCAGCAATCACCCGCACAACCGGCGTAATCACGCGCCGAAGAGAGGCAGTTTCCGACCGGAGTGGCCGGGCGTGGATTGGTTTCCCAACCGGTATCAAAGATGGTGGTGCAGCCGACCGGCATGTTCAAGGGATCGCCTTCCGCAAGGGCCTCGACCGTTTTTCCTTCCCCCTCGGCCAATGCTTCTATGGCTTTGGCTTTCAGGTTCAAGGCCTCAATCCGTCTTTTCTTATCCATGAGTTTTACCTTTCGTGAAAAATATCGTTAATTTGTTAACCAGCGATCCGTTTCTCTAGCCTCTCAAGCAGGGCCTCGGCGCCCGTTCTGCGCAATTCAGCATAAAGTTCGATACCGAGCTGCAACCAGCTGCGGATAAAATGACAGCTGCCCCCCGGGGGCATTCCCAATTTGGTCTCCCGGAGATGGTTCTCGTAGTGGCAGCCCCCGGCACAGAGGGTTCGGGCCCAGCAGTCCGAGCACATTTGGGCTTTCCCTTCGGTGAGTGTTGCCAGGCTGGCGCTGATTTTGTGCATATCGATACCTGAATCAAGGTCGCCGACGCGAAAGATCTCCTCGCCGGCTAACCTGTGACAAGGAAAGAAGTCGCCAGCGGCATCGACCGCCAGATAACCGAAGCCCGCGCCACAGGCGATCGATTTCGTCTGTCCCAGATGGAGCCGACCGAGCAGGTCGAGAATGTTGCTGAACGGGAGAATCCGGCCTTTTTCAGCCTCCTCCTTGAAGCGGCGAGCCATGGTGGCAAAACCCTGGAGAAGGATCTCTTCCTGGTCGCTGTCGGGAAGCAGTTCGTTGGTAATCGGACTGGCCGGGGCAATGCCGACCTCATGAAAGCCGAGACTGATCAAGTGATCGTAGACCTCTTCGATGCGGCTCCATTGATTCGGGATCAGGGTCACCCGCGCGCCAACCGGCGCCGGGGTGTTGTGCAACAGCTGCAGCAGCTTCGGCAGGATTCTGGTGTAGCTTCCCCGTCCGCTGATATCGGGACGGTTGGCATCGTGCAGGTCAGGAGGACCGTCGAGGCTGATTGAAACGCCGACACGATGGTGGTGCAAGAAGGCGATAATCTCAGGGCTAAGCAGGGTGCCGTTGGTGGTCAGCGATATCTGGACTTTTTTCCCTGCCTCCCCCCCTTTAAGGACCGCCTCTTCGATCGCAGCTTTGACCGCCGGCATGTTGAGTAGCGGCTCGCCGCCAAACAGCACCAGAGTCACGACCTCGCGATCGGCCGCTTCTCTGAGTAGAAGACGAACGGCCTTGCGGGCTGTTTGTGGAGTGAGCAGGCGCCTTTCGCCGCCGTAGCCGCCGCCTTCAGCGTAGCAGTAGGTGCAGCGCAGATTACAATCCTGCGCCACTTCCAATACCATAGTCGCCAAGGGAATCCCCTGTGGATCAGGTAGCACTGGAGCGGGTCTTTCCATGGTGATTTCCGGCCGTAAAAAACGCGCTTCTCGCAACCCGGACAGAATCTCTCGATCCTGCGGGGCTGTCTCGCTAAGATTCAGGGAGGGTCGAGAACCCAAGCGCTGCAGAACCTCGCGCGTCTGCGCGTCGATAAAAAACAGACTTGCATGATCCACCCCGAAGAGAATCGCGCCATCGCCGGCCGGAAAAACCCTATGCTCTGCCCACAGGTAATTCATGGTTACTTTATCCTTGGAATAAAGTCGGGTTCGGTGACCACCAACCTGGCCTCTGCCGAATAACTGCGCTTGTCTTTCTTATACTCAGCCATGACTTTGACCAGACCAGTTCCTTCAGCATGAAATGCTCTTTCGGGGATTGGGCCATAGTCGCTGGAAGGGATGTAAGTCCCGGCGGCCCCGATATCTCCCAGCCAACGCAGATCGTCATCACCGGGACGGGTCACCAGCTCCTTCAAGGTGAAGCTGGCGGCAACCGGGCCCAGCGCTACATCGTCTGCCGGATCGTCGGCGTTGGTCCCTTTGGAATAGGCGATCGCTTCAAACTGCACCCCTTCCGAAGGAAAGTGCGGTCCGCCGCTGACCCTGGCACGCCCCAACTCCGGGGTGATGGCGATATAATCAATCTGCGCGACCAGGTTCAACGTCCCGGCTACAAGCCCCTTAACGCTGAGTTTAGCCTGCGCCGCCCCTTTGCCACGGTAGAGAGCCTGGACCTCAATGGCATTGGTGCCCAACTGTTTTAACGAGATGATTGTTATAGCGTCATTCGTGGTAGTGACATCAGCGGTCTTCACCTGTGGCAGGTTGACCCCCTCCAGCACCAGGGTTGTGGTTTCACCATCGACCAGATAGCCGGGGCTCAGCTTGAGCACGCGTGACTTGCCATTCTGGGGATACCAACTGCTGGTTGAGTTACGAAAATTTGGCGCCGGGAAATTGTGCTGGCCGCGCAGCATGCCGTCGGCGAAGGCGAAAGCACCTGTCGTTTTAAAACCGTTGCGCTCTAAATTGGTCCGGAAAGCGCTACCACCATAAAGGGAGGCATCACCGCTGAAGCTCTCGGTCGTGTTGTCCGCATACTGTAAATTACCGACTACCGCATAATCCCCGTTGGCAGTTTTTTTGAGCGACGCCTGTCCGCGATAATTCCCCTTGATGGGTTCGTACCCCAGAATCAGCCATGATGCAGGGAGTGAATTCTTAGAAGGTTTCAGAGCGGCACCATAGGGTTGACTCTTGGCCAGCTGCGCCAGTACGGCGTCGGCCTCGGGAATCCATTTCATTTCCCGCATCTGACTCAGAACAGTCGGAGTTGTGTAGAGATGGAAGTCGCGGACCTTTTTCCACGCGGATTCGGTCATCCGGTAAGAATGGATTTTCCCCGCACTATGACAACGCACGCAGGTGACAAACAACTTCTCCGGATCGGTGGCCAGTGGTTTCTCAATATTTTGTGGATTATTGTAGAGATCGAGGTAATTCACCTGGGCAGCTTCCGCAGCCGTCAGGCCTTGGGTGGAGCAAAGTTCTTTGATGAGCGGGTTCATCTCACCCGGCTTCAAATCCATCCCATGCAGTCTGGCCATACGATCGACGATGACCGCCCACTCCTCGGGTGTGGTGCGTAGCTCTTCAACCCTGGAGATTTTATTAGCCTTGGGCGCATGACAGCCGGTGCACTTCTGCCAGACCAACGAATCTTTGCTGAAGGCCATGGCTCCGGGGGCGAGGACCCCCATCGAAAAAAACAGGGCGATCAGGATCAACAGTGTATTTCGCATAATTTTAAACCTCTTGTTTATTTGTCGGTTATTTTCGCAGCTGTAAAGGCTTCCCGCTGCATCAGAAGGCATAAGACAGTCGCAGCCAAACATCATCTCCCTGGGTATCGTTTTTTGCGCTCAGATCGTGGGTCCAGCGAAGATTGACTCCAATCTTTTCGGTGGCCTGATAGCCGAGGGTCGGACCGAATTGAAGTCTTCTGGCCTTGGTGTCGGCAACGGAGCTTCCGCCAACCTTGCCATTCTCCAGATCCCAGTAGCCGCCACCATTCACACCCAGGATCAGCTTGTCAGTGAGCTGGTAACCCAGGCTGGCTTCCACCTCGAACCTCTTTGGCGCCTGGAAGTTGTTGTCCGATTCTTTATTGTGGTGATAAAGGTTCAGGTTCATGTCGTAAACGAACCCTTTCCACAACTGCTCCAGGGCAAGCTGATGCTCAAAATACCAGTGGTTTTGACCGAGATTGATGGCTTGATTCATATTCCACTCGCCGGTCGGCGCTGTCAGGTAGAGCCAGTACGAAAGGTAGGTGCCACTTTTTTCATTCGTGTAAAGAAAGACGCCAGGACCGAAGGTGATATCTCCCAGACCCGAGGATTTTTCATTCAGCAACTTCGTCTCTTTAACTTCACCAAAGGGGACAATGACCTGGAGCGCAATAGGTATTTTCCCGAAATGGTGATAATAGAGCCCACGCAAAAGACTGACTTTCGCGGTAAGATCGATGTCGAGCGCCTTGTTGCCGCTGGCATCGTTTATCCGATCCGCCTGGTAGTAATTGCCGTAATAAAGGCCATAAAGCCCATCGGGGGGGAGAATATTGTCGTAGGGATCGACCAGCACGGCCCCGGCGGCACTTACCCAGAGAAAAGTTAGTCCCAGACACAAAGAAATTACGGTTTTTTTCATTTCACAGATCCTCCCTTATTGGTAGCAAGACGAATGACATTAACTCGCCCTCGGTATATTCAAACAACGTTCCACAATAAATATATCGCGCATAAAACTGCTGATATTCAATTGTATGTTACTTAAACTAAAGGGATTTTTATTTCAGAATTGGATAAACACTGTTCTATCTATTTTCAGCGAAGTGGACCTGAGGGACGGAGATAGAGACATTAATAGCCCTATCTTGAGCTGAGAGACGGGACATCTATGTCCCGGGTGCGGAAAGCAAGGGGAAACCGGGACAAAATTGTCTCATTATTTACGAAAAAGGGCGGGATCGAGGCCAAGATGCTGCAACAACCGACTTAGATGTCTGCGGTTGAGCCCAGCGTGCTCGGCTACGCGTGTCACATTGCCCCGATAATAACCGAGCAGTTTTCTGAAGTACTCGATGCCCACTTCGGCGAGTAATTTCTCTTTGAGGCTGGCATAAGATTCAGGGGGCAATGCCGAAATAGAGTCGCTGCGCAAATAAGCCGGAAGATGAAGAGGATCAAGTCTTTCCGGATTATGGAAGGTCATGATCTGCTCAAGCAGGTGGACCAGTTCCCGGATATTTCCAGGCCAGGGATAGCGTTGAAAAATAGCCATAACTTCAGGGCTAACCGTCTGAATCTTACGATTCAGCTTGCGGTTGAGTCGGCCGAGGTAATGTTGAACCAACAAGGGGATATCCTCCGACCGCTCACGCAAGGGGGGGACAGGGATTTCGATCACCTTGAGCCGGTAGAAGAGATCCTCGCGAAACCCACCCTCTGCCACCCATTTTTCAAGATTCCGGTTGGTCGCGGCCACGATCCGTGCTTCGGAGGTTCGTTGTCGGGATTCTCCGACGCGCGAAAAGGTTTTTTCCTGCAGGACCCGCAACAGTTTTTTTTGGAGGACATGAGGGATCTCACCAATCTCGTCAAGGAAAACAGTACCGTCAGCTGCAGCTTCGAAATAGCCCGCCCGCTCTCGATATGCGCCGGTAAAGGCGCCCTTGACGTGCCCGAACAGCTCACTTTCCAGCAGAGAATCGGGAATGGCAGCACAGTCAACTGTAATAAAGGGTTTCTCCTTACGTGAACCCGAAACATGGACAGCACGAGCGACCAGCTCTTTACCTGTTCCGCTTTCGCCGGTTACCAGAACCGTGGAATCGGTTTCGGCAACCGCCGTTACAGCCTCAATGACCTCGCGGATCGCGGCGCTTTCCCCGACAATCCCTTCAAAAGTCCCTATCCGGGCAGTAGTTTCGGCAAGCAATTGATAACGCCGCTTTTGCCCGCGATAATTGAGGGCCTGCTGCAGAGTCAATTCGATTTTGGTCAGGTCGAAGGGTTTTTCCAGAAAATCATAGGCCCCATTGCGCACTGCCTGAACAGCAGTCTCTATCGTCGCGTGTGCGGTCAGGAGCAAGACCGGCAGTTCAGGCTCGATCAGGAGTGCTCGGCGTAACAACTCTAGACCATCCATCCCCGGCATTTTGAGATCAAAGATTACGACATCTGGATCCCAGGAACCGATTCCAACCAAGCCTTTTAAGGGATCGTGTTCGCCAAGCACCTCATAACCCATCTGCCTCAATGCCTGAACCAGCGCCTCAAGCAAGGCCTTATCATCATCAACCACCAGAATTCGGGGACGGGCAACAGTACTCATTCACTCTCTCCTGCAGGAAATATCACGCGAAATCGGCACCCTTTGGGGCTCAGGTTTTGGACCTCAATTCTGCCATGGTGACCGTCAACAATGCTGCTGACAACGGCCAGACCAAGCCCCGTCCCCTTCCCCACCTCCTTGGTCGTAAAGAAGGGGTCAAAGATATGCGGCATCACCTCTTCCGAAATCCCTGGCCCCTCGTCTTCGACCTCAAGGATGAATACGGATGATTCACTTTCAGATAAAATGTAGCTGGTCCGAATCAGCACCTGTCCCGCCTCTGTCTGAGAAGCGATGGCGTTGCCCAATAGATTCCATAATATCTGCTTGAAGCCTGACTGATCGAGACAACAATCCGCTGGGGTTTCACTGAGAAACAGGTGCAACTCAACCCCCATGGCACCCGCTTCATGCCTGGCCATCTCGACAACATCTCGTACCAGGACATCCGGATTAACTCTGGTTTTTACTAATTTCTGCAAACGGGAGAGATTCAGGAAATTACGCAATATTAGTTGTATGCGATCAATTTCACCCATGACTTTTTGCAAATTATCGGAGGCTTCACCGGAAAGGTCCGAACGCCGCAGCAAGAGCTGTGTATAGGTCGAGATGGTCGCCAGAGGGTTATTGACCTCATGCGCCACCCCGGCCGCCAGACGACCAACAGCTGTAAGTTTGCGCCCCTGTTCAACTTCAGCGTTTGCCTTTTCAAGTTTCTGATTTTGCACGAGAAGGCTCTCCGCCATGGAGTTTAGGGCCTGGCTGAGGTCGCCAAACTCAGTCCCTTCATCGCGGACCCTGTGGGTAAGGTTGCCGCGGCCGAATTCGCGAATGCCGGCCAGGAGGGTGCGCAGCCCGCGAGACTGGTGGGCCACCACCACATAGCCGATGCTTGCCATTGCGAGGACGGCAAAAACCAGAAAATGCACGAAGTTTCCCCGAATTCGCTCAGTTTCTGAAAATATTGCTTGAGCTTTTTTATTCACCGGGCCGAGCAGGTCCTCTTCTGGAACCAAAAGAAAAAGCTGCCAACCTAACGATTCGACTTGGGCATATCCCACATAAGCTCTTAACTCTGGGGTATTAACGAAATCTACGCCAAACTTATCTCGCTTCGGCCCCACGACCGCCCGACCTGTTGCGGAAAGGAACTCAGGCGTAAGAGACTGGCCAGCGGAAGGTAGCGTGGGATTCAAACCAAGGACGGCGAGGGGTAGATTCTCAGAGGCAGCGATTATCTCACCATGCGACATGAGCAGGGTGCTCGAGCCATCGGTCAAACGAACCTGGCGAATCTCCTTGAGCAGAGTTTCTACGGTGATATCAACACCAACGGTGGCGCGTTGCTCCCCGCCGACAAAGACCGGAGATAAGCAGGAAATCATATTATCCTGCGTCAACGGATCGGTGTAGACCGGAGTAAAAACCTCTTGCCTCGAGGGATTATGCGCAGGATCTGAAAGATAGTAGAAAGGCCAGGAGGTTACCTTTGGGTAGCGAGGTAGATGCTTGAAATCCCGCCATGGGTAAGTGCGACTGATGAGATCTTTATGAATAAACCATCCAAGAACCACCCGTGGCTCTGATTTCACCAAAGGCTTGAGGATAATATCCAAACTTTCAGTTGCCGAAATCAACGAATCAAGCGAGGTATTGTACTCTGGAATATTTCGTGGTGACTTCGCGCTACCGAAATTTTCCATCGCTGGAATCAGCGAATCCAATGAGGGCAGCCGCCGGGGGACATACAGACTTGAATTTCCGTCATCTACCGGGTTGGAGTAATCACCAACCTCATCCAACCGGTAATGACTGCCATTCCGATACCGAAAATTGTCCGGATTTTCCAAAATAGCCTGGGACAAAGCGCTAAGCAGATGCACCTCATCGCGGATATCTGAAAATTCCGTGGAAATTTTTCCCGCTTTTTGCGCCAGGTGGTTTTTTAAAAAGTCAATTTGTGCTGTGAGTAGCGCATTTCTGACCTCCTGAAGCGAAACATCCTTGATTGTGCGCAGGTGCCGGAAAGTAAGATTGGATATCACTCCGATCGGCACCAAAAAGAGCACCATGGCACAGACGAAGATTTTGAAAATCAGGCGTTTTTTCCCCCAATATTCCAGAAACATAAGATTGTGACCTTAATCTGTTACAGAGATAGACAATCCGGCCAGTACGTCAACACGATCAACGCACATCTCTCAAACGCGTGCCAAGACAGCATAACGGGCTCTCCTGATAGCCCCCCTGGCATCTGCGTCTGAAACGTAAAATAACACCGTTCTTTTTTATTGCACGATATGATCCATTATTCGAAATGAAATTTCGAGGTGTCAGGAAATTCATACAATCCGGTGACTCACCTGCTTCAAATAAGGTGGGGTGCCGAAGTTTAAATTCTCACTTACAGACAAAGTTTTTGGTAAATTTCCGACACCAAGCCTCCAGTCTCCGCGGAATAGAACAAAAGAGCAACTCCGCTTCATCTGGCCTGTATAAGCAGGACGGATTCAAATTGCACGGAGGCAATTGGCCTTTCAGTTCCTCTAGAAAAACATCTATAGGTTAACTGCCCGAGCTGGCAGCAAGGGCTCATTTATGAAAATAATATTAGACTGAATAGAACTATATTTCAAAAATATTGCCTTTTGAGAAGCTCAAGAAAACTGTTCGAGAGCAGAAGGCCTCCGAGAACCGAACGATACTATGTGCTGACAGAGTCCCATTGCCCTGAAGTGATGATCTGAGATAGCGGCTTGACATACCGCTGGCATTTTGTGATTGTTTATTAACAATCATTCTCATCAGGGGGCCTCTTATAAAGGAACACAAAATGAGTAATATTCAGTCGCGATTGGATGAAATCCTGACTAAACTTCGCCAACGCGATTTCCGTATCACACCGCAGCGCATAGCCATCCTCAAGATATTTCTTCAGAGTCAGGATCACCCTGGTATTGAGCAGGTCTATGAAGAAGTCAAAGTAAATTTCCCCACGACCAGTTTAGCCACGGTATATAAAACTGTCAGCCTGCTCAAAGATATCGGTGAAATCCTGGAGATTGGTTTCACGGATGGGGGAAAACGTTACGACGGCAACAAACCCTATCCTCATCCTCATCTGATCTGTACCCAATGTAAAAAGATCAGCGATCCCCAAGTCAACCTGCCAGACCAAATGACGACAGAAATCGCCAATGCAAGCGGTTTCCGCATCGATTCACACCAGGTCACGTTCTTTGGTGTCTGTCCCTCTTGTCAAAAAAAGTAGGGCGCATATTTTTTTAAGCACTTACGGATAACTATTATCTATAAGTATTGACAAAATCATAAGCAGTGGTAAGAATAAAATAGATCTTCTCAGCCTGCACTTCTTCAGGGCGCTTATTTCTGGAAAAGATGGTCATTTCCTGTGCAGTGTCGTGAATGAGGTCATCATAAACAGGAGAAAATTTTATGAATGAAGCAAACAAGTGCCCGGTCACGGGCAGAACCAGCAAACAAGTAGCTGGCGGCGGCACCTCGAACCGCGATTGGTGGCCGAACCAGTTGAACCTTAAGATACTTCATCAGAACTCTTCCCTGTCCAATCCTATGGGCGAAGTGTTCAACTACGCTGAGGAGTTCAAGAGTCTTGACCTTTCTGCCGTTAAGCAGGATCTCTTTGCGCTGATGACCGACTCTCAGGATTGGTGGCCGGCCGACTACGGTCACTACGGCGGGCTCTTCATCCGCATGGCCTGGCACAGCGCAGGGACATACCGCACGGGAGATGGCCGCGGCGGAGCAGGGTCAGGTAGCCAGCGTCTTGCGCCGCTTAACAGCTGGCCCGACAACGTGAACCTCGACAAGGCGCGCCGTCTGCTTTGGCCGATCAAGCAGAAATACGGCAAGAAAATCTCCTGGGCCGACCTGATGATCCTCGCCGGCAACTGCGCGCTGGAGTCGATGGGTTTTAAGACCTTCGGGTTTGCCGGCGGCCGCGAAGATATCTGGGAACCGGAAGAGGACATTTACTGGGGATCAGAGGACGAGTGGTTGGGGGATAAGCGCTATAAAGGCGACCGCGAACTCGACAATCCCCTTGCCGCTGTGCAGATGGGCCTGATCTACGTGAATCCGGAAGGGCCTAACGGCGAACCGGATCCTGTCGCGTCGGGTATCGACGTACGGGAGACCTTCGCGCGCATGGCGATGAACGACGCAGAGACCGTCGCACTTGTCGCCGGCGGACACACCTTCGGAAAATGCCATGGTGCTGGCGATGCCGCCCATGTCAGCCCTGAGCCGGAAGGCGCCGGCATTGAAGAACAGGGCCTCGGCTGGAAGAGCAGTTTCGGCAGCGGCAAAGGCGGCGATACGATCGGCAGCGGGATCGAGGGCGCCTGGAAGCCGAACCCCACCAAATGGGACATGGGTTATCTGAAGGTCCTCTTTAAATACGAGTGGGAGCTGGTTAAGAGCCCGGCCGGCGCTCATCAGTGGCTGGCGAGGGATGTAGCCGCAGAGGACATGGTGGTTGACGCATACGACTCATCGAAGAAGCACCGTCCGATGATGACCACGGCGGACCTCTCGCTGAAAATGGATCCCGTCTATAACCCGATTGCTAAGCGCTACCACGACAACCCTGAAGAGTTCGCGGATGCCTTCGCCCGTGCCTGGTTCAAGCTGACCCACCGCGACATGGGCCCGCGCTCGCGTTATCTCGGCGCGGAAGTGCCTGAGGAAGAGCTCCTCTGGCAGGACCCGATCCCCGCGGTCACGCATAAATTGATTGATCTGCAGGAGATCACCGCCCTTAAGGCGAAGATCCTCGCTACTGGGCTCTCTGTCTCACAACTGGTCACGACGGCCTGGGCGTCTGCATCCACCTTCCGCGGCTCCGACAAACGCGGCGGGGCCAACGGGGCGCGCATCCGGCTCGCCCCGCAGAAGGATTGGAAAGTTAACCAGCCCGCCCAACTGAAGCGCGTGCTGCAGACCCTTGAGGGAATTCAAAAGGAGTTCAACAGCGCGCAGGCGGGCGGGAAGAAGGTTTCCCTCGCCGACTTGATTGTATTGGGGGGCTGTGCAGCGGTTGAGAAAGCTGCGAAGAATGCCGGCCATAATGTGACCGTCCCCTTCACGCCGGGACGCATGGATGCGACACAGGAGCAAACCGACGTGGAGGCATTCGCCGTACTCGAACCAGACGCAGACGGGTTCCGTAACTATCTCAAAACCAAATACAGCGTATCGGCAGAGGAGCTGCTGCTTGATCGGGCTCAGTTACTAACCTTGACCGCTCCCGAGATGACGGTTCTCATTGGCGGCTTGCGTGTCTTGAAGACAAACTTCGGAGAGTCCCCATATGGCGTCTTCACCAAGCGGCCAGAGACGCTCACCAATGATTTTTTCGTGAATCTGCTCGACATGCGCACCACCTGGAAGGCGACCTCAAAAGTCGATGATCTCTTCGAAGGCCGTGATCGCACCACGGGCGAACTCAAGTGGACCGGCACCCGTGCCGATCTCATTTTCGGTTCGCACTCCCTGCTTCGTGCCGTCGCGGAAGTCTACGCCTGTAAGGACTCTCAAGAAAAGTTCCTGCACGACTTTGTCGCCGCGTGGAATAAAGTCATGAACCTTGATCGATTTGACCTCGCCTGAACCTGGTAAATAGATAGAGTAATAAAAGGCCAGCTGGATAGCTGGCCTTTTATCTTTGAAGATCCCCATCATATCCTGCTTTTCAGCTCAGCCTTTTTAGTGGTCCACTTACGCAGGGAATCCACCCTGCACTGTTTAAAAAAATTCAGAGCAGAAAACTACTTAAGCGTAATGCTCATCAGCAAAACATCATCCTGAAAACCAAACCCCGCGTATGACTCGGCCTCAGAGAGTATGGCCTGATTCAATGCCTGACCGCTGAGATGGCGATGTGCAATAAAACTCCGGGACAACCTTTCGATCCCGAAGGCCTGCCCCGCGACGTCTTCCACCTCTATCAAGCCATCAGAATAGATCAGAAACCGATCACCGGTTTTTAATGGCAGACGCTCTGAACCACAAAGCAGCGGCATTGGGTCGGCGATGCCGAGATAGGTAATGATCGATTCCCATTCCCGGCAGCGCTCTTGCCCCTGTTGCAGTTGCAGGACCGGTGGGTGGGCTGCCCCCGTCAGGGACATGTTGCCGGATTCAAAATCCAGCAACAGTGCATAAAATGTTGTATACATGCCAGTATCGCCCAGGCGTTTACACAGGTAGGCGTTCAGATCGGCAACCAGATCACAGGGGATCAGATCGGGCCTGGCCTGGGTGAGGATATAGGTATTGATCCGCGCGGCAAAAAGGGCCGCCGAGACACCATGACCAACCGCATCGCAGATAGCGACCAGTATCCGGTCTTTCCCCAGGGGAAGAATGCTGCAGTAGTCCCCGCCGAGAGCATGCAGAGGGCGCAGACTAATCGCAATGTTCAGACGGTCATCGTCAAAATCATCGGGCAGGAAACCGTAATGAACCTTGGCCGCGAGTTGCAGGTCTTCTGACATGGTCATCTCCAAGCGTCATGTTGTGGGACCTAAAGGTTCAACATATCATGGCATGGGAATGATATTAATCCTTTATCTTTAACGGACATTGACGCAGACTATCCTCCTTTGAAAGGTGCCGCCCTTGTCCGCAAAATTTTTCGATATGGTTTCAGCCGAACAGCGCCCGATGTTGCGCTTCTTGATTGTCCAGACCACGGCCTCGGTGGTCGGACTTCAGTGCTGGATGATCCTGTTCAACAACTTTGCCGTGGAATCCGCCGGTCTCAATGGTCTGCAGATCGGGATCATCGGTTCGATGCGCGAGATCCCCGGCTTTCTGGCGCTACTGGCAATTTTCGTGCTGCTGCTGATCCGCGAGCACAAACTCTCAGCGCTCTCCATCATCTGTCTCGGCATCGGCATCGGTCTGACCGGGGTCTTCCCCAGCTTCACCGGTCTGGTGATCACCACGCTGATCATGAGCTTCGGGTTTCACTACTACGAGACCACCAATCAGTCGCTGACCCTGCAGTATTTCGACACCGTCACATCGCCGCTGGTTTTCGGCAGATTGCGTAGCCTGGCGGCGGCGACCAGCATCGGCGTTGGCCTGTTGCTGTTTCTGCTCGGCCTGGTCTGCAGCTACGAAGTTATGTTTCTGGCGGTCGGCAGTCTGATCCTCGCCGCGGGTCTCTGGGGCCTGCAGCAGGACCCGACTCATACCCGCGTGCCGCCGCAGCATCGCAAGATGATCTTCCGCAAGAAGTATGCACTCTATTATTTTCTGACCTTTATGGCCGGCGCCCGACGTCAGATTTTTATCGCCTTTTCGGTCTATCTGCTGGTCGAGGTCTTTCACTGTACGCTGACCGAGATCACCCTGCTGTTTGTCGTCAACAACGCGGTCAATTATCTGCTGAGTCCCAGGATCGGGCGGGCCATCGTCCGCTTCGGCGAACGCAAGGTCCTGTCGCTTGAGTATGCCGGCCTCATCGCTATTTTCATGGTCTACGCCTTCAGCGGCTCTAAAATCGTGGTCATCCTGATGTACATTCTTGATCATATCCTATTCAATTTCGCCATCGCCATCCGCACCTACTTCCAGAAGGTCGCGGATCCACAGGACATCGCCCCGAGTATGGCGGTCGGCTTCACCATCAATCATGTTGCCGCGGTGGTCATGCCGGCCATCGGCGGGGCACTCTGGCTGGTTGATTATCGCATCCCCTTTATTTTCGGCGCCCTTCTCGCCCTGGTTTCCTTGTTGGCCGTACAACGTATTCCGCAATTCTCCGACCCCGATCTCAAAGGGAGCGCTTCAGCCTTAGGGACCTGAACACGCAGCAGCCCAGAGGTGAACCATCTTGCTTTTTTCTGTGCGAGAATGGTAAAAACAGGCCTCAATAAAGAACCCGGCTACATTGACATGAGGGCACAGATACATACCCGCCCCCCACCCTCTACTCCGAACCGAAAAACACTATGACCCTTTTCATACTACTCCTCGCCAGCTACCTGATCGGTGCCATTCCCACCGGTGTCGTGTTGACCCATATGGTCGGTGGCCAGGACATCCGTAAAACCGGCAGCGGGAATATCGGGGCGACCAATGTCTACCGCGTGGCGGGGCGTAAACTCGGAATTTTGACTCTGGTGGGTGATTGCCTGAAGGGGGTTTTTCCGGTGGCGATTGCAGTTTATACGCTGCATCTTCCCGTTGAGCAAGTCGCCGGTGTTGCGCTGGCTGCCTTCCTTGGCCATTGTTATCCGGTTTATCTGAAGTTCAAGGGGGGAAAAGGCGTGGCGACCGCCCTCGGAATTTTTCTGGTTCTCTCTCCGTTTTCCGTGCTCGGCGTGCTGGGTATTTTCGTTGTAGTCCTTTATCTGTGGCGGTTTATTTCACTGGCGTCAATTACAGCCGCTGCTGCGGTCCCTTTTCTGGTCCTGTTCTTTGAACGTTCAATCCCGCTCGTTGTCGCCACCCTGGTGATTGCGACAATCGTCATCTGGCGTCATCGTGCCAATATTGAGCGCCTGCGCACAGGCAGCGAAAACCGCTTTAACCTTTAGGCTAAAATAGAATGCGCTTTCGCTGGAGACACCGCCTGCTTCTGGTTTTTGTCGTGTGGCTGTTCTGCACTCTGGGCTTCGGCTGGTGGTCGCTCTTTTCACCGCTTACGCCGCCGGCCGAAAGTTCTGTGAGCATCGAGTCTGGCAGCTCGCTGCTCTCCATCGCCAATACCCTGGCCGATCATCAAATCATCCGTTCTGCGCTGACATTTCGCTTACTGGCCCGCATTCAGGGACGTGCAACAGCCCTCCAGGCCGGCACCTACAGCTTTACCCGCGCCGCAGCAGCCAGCGTCGTTCTCGATCGACTTACCGCTGGCGATGTTGATCAGGTGAGCATTACCATCCCGGAAGGGTTTAATCTCCAGCAGATCGCCCGACGCCTGGCTGAAGCAGGGGTCGCTGACCAGACTAAAATCATCGCTGCTGCTCAAGATGCCGCCTTTCTCGACAAACTCGGCGTCAAGGCCAAGTCGCTTGAAGGTTACCTGTTTCCCGAAACCTACCACTTTGTCCCCGGTATCAGCCGGTTTGAGCTGCTGCGGATGATGGTCAATGAAACTGAGCTCCAGCTGCTCCGCCTGCAGAAACTCGACAAACACAAAACCCATTTCAACCGCCATCAGTTACTGACCCTGGCCTCGATTATCCAGAAGGAGACCGGCCAGGAAGAGGAGATGCCGTTGATTTCGGCGGTGTTTTATAACCGCCTCGCACGCAACATGCCGTTACAGACGGATCCGACCGTCATCTACGGGATCCCGGATTTTAATGGGAATCTGACCCGCAAGGACCTGCAAACCCAAAGCCCCTACAACACCTATCTGAATCGGGGACTGCCACCGGGACCGATTGCCAGCCCGGGATTCAAGGCGCTGCAGGCCGCGGCCGAGCCGGCCCAGAGCGATTACCTCTACTTTGTGGCACGTGGCGATGGGACTCATCAGTTTTCTAGCACCCTCGCCGAACACAATCGCGCGGTGCGTAAATTTCAACTTCATCATTGACCTTGAAGATACAACGCAAAAAGCCCAGCGCCTCGCGATGAGGGGCTGGGCTTTTTATTTGGGCGATGCTTGTTCCTAGCCGGCGGAGACGCTGACGAAGACCAGACCTTCAGTCCCTGAATTTTCAATTCCGTGAGATTCACCGGCGGGCGCAACCAGAACAGTCCCGGCGGAGACAGCCACCTTCTCGTGCGCCTCGGCCAGATAATTCCCTGTGCCTTCGAGCACGACCCAGTAATGATCACCGGCATGGACGTGGGCATGGATATGCTGTCCGGGCAACAGACACCAGAGGGTCATGCGCCCATGGGTGGTTTCGCCGAGAGAGACCTTGTTGGCTTTCTCCTGACTGTAGGCAATTTTGTCCTGATAGTTTGCGTATTGCATGAATCGCCTTTCTAGGCTTTAGCCAGTTGAACACCAATACGGTTGCTGCCATCCGTCAGCAAACCCTGAATTCCCAAATCGGAAAAATGATAGGGCGCAAAAATAAGTCCACTCGGCAGGGCTTCGTCGATTTGAACCTTGCCGGTGGTCGAGCCAACCCGCGTCGTCAACCTGACGCGCGCCCCATCGACAACCCCGGCCGCTGCTGCGTCGGCGGGATTGATACGCACGACACCCTGGTTCTCAACTTCGAGAGGCCCGGCAGACCAGGTCGAGGTCGTACCGAAGTGATAGATTGATTTGCCACTCACCAGTTGCAGGCCGGTTTCGACCTCGACGATCTTCGGGGTCTGATAATGAAACCCTTTCAGGGTCGGACGATAGGGTTGCTTGAGGCAGGGGTGATTACGCGCATCCCCGGCAAAACAGATGTCGCCATAAAGCCCACTTAAGCCACTGACTTCGGCCAGAATCTCATTGCGACTGATGCTGACCGCCTGTTTCGTCAGACGCCCATAGAGACCGGCAAAGATCTCCCAGTCCTCGAGGGACTCACCCGGGGAGGAAATCGCCTTCTCCAGCGACCGCACGCGATGATCGATGGAGGTGACACTGCCACCTTTTTCTGCCCAGGAAGCTCCGGGCAGAACCACCTTCGCCAGCTTGGTCACTGCGGTCGGCAGAATATCCTGCACCACCAGGAAATCAACTTTTTCGAGCGCCTTGCGCCAACGGTTAGCGTTCGGGTAGGTCAGGGGATTGGTTGCCGCCAGATACAGGAACTTGATCTGACCGGCCTCGATCCCTTCAAGGATCCCCATGGCATCGAGTCCGCCTGCGGGGAGTTCGGCCTTCCATAACTTGCCGAAGCGCTCGCGTGATGCGGTATAAGGTTGGTAGCCGGGCAGATATTCAGGGCAGACGCCCATGTCGAGCATGCCCTGCATGTTCCCCTTTTCATCAAGGGGGAACAGGCCGCCGGCATCGCCGCCACGCAAGGCGCCACAGAGAATCGCAAGGTCGGAAATGGCGATGGCCTTCTCATACCCACGGATACTCTTGGTGATCTCAGCGCCAAAGATAATCGAAACGGTTTTGGCCGCACCGAGCATATCAGCGGTCTCTTCCAATAATTTACGGCTGACGCCGGTGTCAGCACAGACCTTGTCAACATTAATCGCCTCAAGATGGACCTTGAGCTCTTCCGGGTTGGCCAGACACTGATTAAGGTACGGAGTATCAAGCAGATTGCGTTCGTAAAGCAGACGGCTGATCCCGTTAGCGAGTTCAAGTTCGGTGCCTGGCTTACAGACCAGTGAAACATTGGCAAACTTGCTCAGCTTGACCTTGTGCATGCCGGCGACAATCAGCTTGCCATCGTTACGCCGACAGGAATTCTGCACCTGCCAGTCAACCGCCGGAACTTCGGCCGTCGGATCAGCACCAAACACCAGCACCGCATCAGACTTACCGATAGCGCTGAGCAGGTTGCTGGCGCCTCGGAGTCCCAGCACCGACTCGGTCGCCTTCAAGGCACGCAGGGCTCCGAAACGGGCCTCGGAATCGATATTGTTGCTGCCGAGGGCGACGCGGAACAGCTTCTGAAACAGGTAATTCTCTTCATTAGACAGGCGCGGCGACCCCAATCCAGCCAGGGTTTGCGAGCCGTTTGCTTCGCGGATCGCTTCAACCTCGCTCACAATGGTGTCAAACGCCTGGTCCCAACTCGCCGTTTCCTGCCCGATCAGAGGTTGGGTCAAGCGCTCGGCATGATTGACATAGCCGTAACTGAAAAAGCCCCCGATGCAAAGGTTGCCGTTGTTGGTTGTCCCCGCGTCATCCGAAGTGATCCGGTAGATCTCATTGCCATGGGTGTTGATATCGATCTGGCAATGGCTGGGACAGAAGGTACACACCGATGGCGTCTTGCGCAGCGCCCAGGGGCGAGCCTTGAACTTGAACGGTTTGGAGTTGAGGGTCCCGGTTGGACAAACGGCCACGCAGTTGCCACAGAATTCGCAGTTGAGCGGTTTGCCGTCGCGGGTGTCGATATAGGCAGCTTCACCCGGATTATGCACCTGCAGTGCGCTGGCGCCAACGATCTCATGGCAGACCTTGACGCATTTTTCACACAGGATACAGCGTGAGGGAACCTGCTGAATCAACGGCCAGTTGTTGATGTCCGCATGATTGAGGTTCTCCCCCTCAAATCGCTGAGTAGAGACTTCCAGCCCGTAGCAGCTGTCCTGCAGATCGCATTCGCCCCCGGCATCACAGACCGGGCAATCGAGGGGATGATTGACCAGCATCAGCTGCATCACCTGCTGACGGATCTTCTTCAGCTTCTCCGTCTGAGTCGTAACCTGCATCCCTTCAGTTGCGGGGGTATTGCAGGCGGTCATCGGTTTGTCAGCGCCTTCGATCTCAACCACGCAGATGCGACAGGCACCGGTCGGGGAGATCTTTTTTAAAAAACAGAGCGTCGGGATCTTGACCCCGACCTTTTCTGCGGCCGCAAGGATCGTAGCGCCTTTAGCAATCTCTACGTCACGACCATCTATCTTGAGGTTGACCATGATATCTCCACTTCAAGCCATCGACCGGGACTCTAGCCGGCACTAAAGCTCAGGTTTATAGCGTTTCAACCGACCGCAATCATACCGACACGATAACAACGCAGACAGCGCTCAGCCTCGGTCACAGCCTGGCTTTCAGGCATTGCCAGTTCAATTTCAGCGTAATTGCGCGCACGTTCGGCACCACTGACCTTCGGCTGATGTTCCCGATGCAGGCCGCCGATAAGTCCGGTATGCTCTTTTTTATTGAAGACACCCAGTTCGGCGACCAGATCTTCCATCGCATCGGCATCATCGCGATAGGCCTTGCCTTCAGTCAACCAGCGGGACATGGCCCGCGCCGCACGGCGCCCCTGGCCAACCGCAGCGACGACGGTCATCGGGCCAATCTCGCAGTCACCACCAGCGAACACACCCTCGGAATCGGTCATCAGCACGCCGCCCTTGGTAACAATGGTGCTCCAGCGGGTGGTCTCAATCCCCAGATCATCCTGCTCGAGGAAGGAGAGATCGGGATCCTGACCGATAGCCGGGATGACCATGTCGCAGGGGATGACATATTCGCTGCCGGGCATGGGCGCGGGGCGACGGCGACCCGATTCATCCGGCTCGCCGAGTTCCATGACCACCACTTCAACGCCGACGACCTTGCCATCTTCATGCACCAGACGCGTCGGATTGCGTAGAAACTCAAATTGTACGCCTTCTTCATCAGCGTCATCGACCTCGTAGGATTCAGCCGGCATCTCCTTGCGCGTCCGACGATAGATGAGAATCGAATCCTCGGCGCCTTCACGCAGCGCGACCCGCACGCAGTCAATAGCGGTGTTCCCACCGCCAACCACGATCACGCGCTTGCCGGTTTTTATCGGCTGCCCCAACGCCACGGTGCGCAGGTAATTGATCCCCCCTTCGGAGAAACCTTCATAGCCTGCGTCTTCACCTTCGACCCCCATCGGTTTGGAGCGAAAAGCGCCAACGCCGAGGAAGACCGCGTCATATTGTTCTTTAAGCTCTTTGAGCGAAACATCGACACCGAGCTTGGTGTTATAGCGGATTTCGACGCCAAGCGCTTCAACAATCTCATACTCACGCCGCAACAGGTCGCGCGGCATACGGTAATCGGGGATGCCGACGGCCACGGTGCCACCCGGCTCGGGGAGCATATCGAGGATGGTGACTTTAAACCCGTCGAGGGCCAGATAATAAGCAGTCGAAATGCCGGCCGGGCCGCCTCCGACCACGCAGACGGTCTTCCCTTTGGCGGGTGCCGGCTTCATCGGGGGGGTCTTGTGATGCATCCATTCATGGTCGGCGGCAACCCGCTTCAAGACCATGATGCTAACCGGCTCATCGACCAGCGCACGCCGGCAGGCAGTTTCACAGGGGTGCGGACAGACGCGGCCGCAAACTGCGGGGATCGGCATATTGCGCCGAATCACATCAAGAGACTCGTCGAAACGACGATCTTTAATCTCTTCGATGTAGGCCGGGATATCGATATGCGCCGGACAGCGGTCCATGCAGGGCGCAGTCAATTTATCGGTGTAACGCAGATTGACCGCCGGGGTCTTTTCCCCGCGGGTGTAAGCCAAATACTCATCGCGGAAATACTTGATGGTATCGAACACCGGAATGGCGGAGGTCATACACAGCGTACACTTGCAGCTTTCGAGCAGCAGGGCCAGATCTTCAATGGTCTGCAGATCTTCTTCCTGACCGTGACCAGCCAGAATGCGCGCCAGTGTATCCTGCAGAACCCGTGTCCCCTTTTTGCCGGGAGTACATTTGCCGCAGCAGTATTTTTCCTGCACCCGCTTCATATATTCGGCCGCCATTGCGACCACATCGACATTTTTGTCGAGCAGGATCAGACCATCCCACCCGATAAACGCCTTAATCTCACCATCTTCAAGATATTGAGCAGGGAGCTTGATCTGCAACTCGCCCAGGGGTTGTGGTTGCCCCTTGCGGTTATCGACAATCTCTCTCCCCCAGCTGGAAAAAATCACCTCTGCCAAACTGGCCTCCTGTAACCTGCTTCAATCTCCCTTTGAAGGGGAGATCGATAAACCCCTGTGCAGGGGGATAATTGCCCGATCAATGAACGGTTTACAGTACCCGAAAATCGTATACAGTATGCAGGTAGATACCACAGACGGCAAAGCAAAATCAAGGCCATTTTTAGCCTTTACCGCTTACCATAGATGAGTTTAACCGATTGAAAATATGATGTTTTTCACTAGTTTCGGCAGTTTCAGGGAAAAGTTGGTGGCGCCCCCTGCACCTGCCAGGTCCCGGGTTGATTCGCGTCGACCGGAATCAATACCCAGTCGATTTTCCAGTGCCATTCCTTAACCTGGGGCGACGGCAGCAGGTAATATTTGAATTCCAGTTCGCTCTTGGCGGTTCCGGTTTTTTTGTCCAGCTGACTGAAAAGGTATTCCGCCTCGACGATATGCAGATTATCCTTGTACTGCCCAAAAGATTCCAACAACTGCGCACGATACTCATCCTGCAGGAACTCCGCAGCCCCCCTGTAATCCTGCCAACGCATCGCCTCCATAAATCGCTTGCTGGTATGCTGATAACCGGGGCCAAGATCAACCTTCGAGGCACAGCCTGCCAGCATCAGGCTCAGAATACAGGCTGACAGATAAAAAAGCTTCTTCATGTTCCCTCCCGGAGAGATCGGATTATAAGGGGTTTAAAGCAAATCGGAAAATCACGCAGATTTTTCCCGACAACAGGTTGCATGCTTGTAATTTTTGGATAGACTTCTGCCCTTGCGCTACGAGACAGCGCCCATTCTAACACGAATTTTTAAATCCACTCCTGGGAGAAGTCATGAATCAGACCGAAATTTACACCAAAGACTACTGCCCATATTGCCACCGGGCCAAGGAACTCCTGAGCATTAAGGGGATCCCCTTCATTGAACACGATGTCACTAAAAATAGCGCTCTGGAAACACAGATGAGACAACGGACTGGCCAACAGACGGTCCCGCAGATTTTCATCGGAACCCGGCATATTGGCGGCTGCGATGATCTGTTTGCCCTGGATGAACAGGGGAAACTTGACCCGCTCCTGTAAGCAAGCTGAAAGACATGCATTAGTTCATTAGTTTTTATTGGTTTTTCTGCAGGCTGCGTTATAGTTAGACAACCTCGATTCAGCGCCATAAGCACCAGTCTGGAATTCGACGTGGTCTGTCCAACGCTCCCTAAACGCGAGACCCTGATCATGTATTTTCAGCCCCGCATATACCTCCCGTTGCTGTTTTTTCTGCTCGCGCTGATCAGCATCCCCTGTCATGTGCATGCCGATGAACGGATCAACCGGCCTGCTTACCTGAGTACCTCCCTCGACCCGCAACTCTATGATTCAAACCTGTGGGAGACTTCTTATCAGGAAACGCTGGACCAATTCTACTCCACCGAAACGGAAAATTTCGGTTATAGCCTCGCTGAGGGACTGAAAAAGACCGTCATTCGCGGGCCGCTGAAAGTCCTGCCGGGTTATCGCATCGAAGACCAGAAAAGTTTTCGCCAGAAAGGGGAGCCCGATGCCTTTCTGGTAGCGATTGACCTGCGCTACACCTACGGTCTCGGTAATGGTAGCCCGCTCGCGGCGCTAGCGACCTTCGGCACCTGCTTTCTCGCCGCACCCGTTAAAATGTTCACCTACAGCGCCATGCTTGAAGGGCATGTTGTGGTCTACTATGTCGATAAAGATCTGGAAAAAATCCGCGTTTTCGATAAGGATTACACCAGTAAAGCCTCGCTGAAGGGGAGCTTTTTTGGGGCACAGGAAATGTCGCAAGAGGTCAAATGGATCCGTAAGTTGACCCGCCAAACCCTGGCTGACATGAATAGGCAGATCCTTGCGGAACTCCCGTTGCAACTGCTGCAGCGGTCCTGGCGTAAGGTTGCCGATGAGTTGAATCGCACCCCCACCAGCAGACGGACCCCGCTGACGACGACTACCAGAGCGGCTAAAACAAAGTCCGTCACCACCCGATCAACAACCCAAAAGCTTGAACTCCCCGACATGATCCGTCAGGTCAGCCCGAGCGTTTTCAAGGTTTTAACCGAAAAGAGCACCGGCAGCGGCTTTATCATCTCTGACCGCGGCTATGCCGTCACCAGCCTGCATGTCGTAAAGGGTGCCGAAGAGATCAAACTTCAGTTCCTGCAGGGCGGCACCTTGAAAGCCCACATGATCCTCAGTGATCCAAAGCTGGACATTGCGGTGCTCGCTGTCGCGCCCGAAAACCTGATCCCCCTCCAACTGGGGCAATCTTCAGGTGTTCACGTTGGCGAAGCGATGGTGGCCATCGGTTATGGCGAAGATGTCGGCTTGTCGGTTGTCCCAACCACCATCACCCGCGTCGAAAAATATCAGGGCACCACGCTGCTGCGAATCGACACCAAGCTCAGTGACGGAAATTCCGGCGGGCCGCTGCTCGACAGCTCCGGCCAAGTCATGGGGATCAACATCCGCCGCGCTGACGACCAGCAGAAAAAGGCCTCCTTTGCGATCCCGATTGATGAGGCCCGACGTTTCTTCAACCATCTGCTCAATTAATAACAGGAGGCCGTAAATTTGATATCCACGACCTCCTGTCATAATTTAGATCTCAGCCCTGTTCAAGCAAAGGCACAAGCCGCTGCAATAAATCCTTCAGAATCGTCCCCGTCATCCCCCAGATCACATAGCCGTCCAGCGTGTAAAAATCGACCGGGATACTCCGCCCGCGATGCTGCCAGTCTTCCTGATGGTAGATTTGCGGATTATTAAGGGCTCTCAGCGGAAGCTCGATCAACTCAGCGATCTCTCCGGTCTCAACCACGAATTCCAGCTCGGTTGGAAGCAGGCCGACATGGCAGCTGACGCGATATTTATGGATGGAATAACAGTCATTCAGACGACCCAGATGCTCGACCTGATCCGGTTCAACGCCGATTTCCTCCCGGGTCTCTCGCAGAGCGGTCGCCCAGTCATCGTCATCCAGCGGCTCAACCCCCCCGCCCGGGAACGAGATCTCCCCGGCATGATGCGTCAGATGGTCGGTCCGCCGGGTCAGGATCAGCTGCAGCTCACCTGCACACAGGCGTAGGGGTACAAGCACCGCTGCCGCGCGCATTTGTCTCTGAGGCAGGATTTTGATTTGAGGTTCGGCCAGAACCCCCTTCAGCTCGGCGATCATCTCTGGACTGCATTCTCCTTCAGCGCGCGGATCGTCGCGGCGTAGTCACTCATCGAAAAGACCGCACTCCCCGCAACAAAGACATCAGCACCGGCGGCAGCGATCCGTCCGATATTATCAGGCTTCACCCCACCATCGACTTCAAGTTCGACCCGCAGACCCCGCGCGTCGATCATCTTGCGCAACTGCTCAATCTTAGGCAGACAGTTCTCGATAAAGGATTGTCCGCCGAAGCCGGGATTAACTGACATGATCAAAACCAGATCGAGGTCATCAAGAATTACTTCGAGACTGCTGACCGGCGTCGCCGGATTGATCGACACCCCGGCCCTTTTCCCCTGACTCTTGATCAATTGCACCGTACGGTGGAGATGATGCACTGCCTCCTGATGAACGGTGATGATATCGGCCCCCGCCCGGGCAAACTCGGGGATATAAAGATCGGGGTTCTCGATCATCAGATGGACATCAAAGGGGAGCTCGGTCACCTTACGCAGCCCATCAACCACCAGCGGGCCGATGGTGATGTTCGGCACAAAATGACCGTCCATCACGTCGACATGGACATAATCGGCGCCGGCAGCGGCGATGGCCGCAACCTCTTCACCCAGGCGGGTAAAGTCGGCGGAGAGTATTGAAGGGGCTATCTTGACCATCAGCTGATCCTCCTGTTGCTTGTTCAAGCTTGGCGCCGCAACTTCACGGCAAAAAATGCGTCCATTCCATCATGCTGATGCGGGAAGCTGCGCAGGGCCCCCGAAGGGTCGAGCAGCGCTTGCCAGTGATCTGAAACCTGCCCACCAAACGACTCAAGGTCAAATTCACGGTGATTCTCGAGAAAGGTCTCGATGACCCCGGTAGTTTCAGCACGACTGAAAGTACAGACCGAATAGAGCAATATACCGCCGCGCTTCACCAGAGGGGCCACATTAAACAGAATCTTCAGCTGCAGTTCGGCCAATACTTTCAACTCGGCGGCCTGACGCGTCCAGCGACTCTCCGGATTACGTCGCAAGACCCCCAGCCCGCTGCAGGGTGCGTCGACCAGCACCCGGTCGAAACTGTCTATTTCAAGAAAATCGGGGAACTCTTCCAGATCATATTGGCGCGCTTCGATACAGGTGCAACCATTCCGCGCCGCCCCCTGCTCCAGTAATCGCACCCGCTGGGGGTGTTTCTCCAGCGCCAGGATCCGGGCGCGATTCCCGGTCAGGGCGGCGATATGGGTGGTTTTCCCCCCGGGTGCCGCGCAGGCGTCGAGAATCTTCTCCCCCGGTTGGGGATCAAGCAGATGGGCGATGAGCATACTCGCCTCATCCTGCACCTGATACCAGCCTTCTTCATCCCCCGGAATCCCGCCCGGGCCACGCTGTTCGATGATAAGACCCTCGGGAGCGAAGCCGCACTCCCGATACTGAAAACCAGCCCCATCCAGCGCCGCCTTGAAACCTGCGGCATCGGTTTTCAAGCCGTTGATCCGCAGACTCATGGGCGCGGCCTGACTGAGCGCCTCACCGAAGCTGCGTGCGCCCTCATTCGGCAGCTGGCTCATGATCTCGCGCGCCAGCCATTTAGGAAGACTGCAGACCTGCTCCAGATACTCGCGGACCTTCTCCGGCGGTGGCCAATTCAACTGATCGCGCTTGCGATCCAGTTCGCGCAGGGTGCCGTTGACCAGCCCGGCAAGCCGTTCCAGGTCGAGTTTACGCGCCAGCTCGACGGTTTCGTTCACCGCCGCACGCACCGGAATCCGCTCCAGCTCCAGCAGCTGGTAGGCGCCGATACGCAGCAGCTGCTGCGCCGCTGATTCGAGCCTGGCAAAGGGCTGACGACTGACCTGGGCCAGGGCAAAATCGAGTCGCCCGCGCAGCCGCAGAATGCCGTAGACCAGTTCGGTCAAGAGCGCGCGATCACGCGGATCGGTCCCCCGGTTGCGCTTGAGCAGCGTGTCGAGGGCCAGATCGGAATAGGCCCCCAGTTCGACCTTTTGCAACACCTCGAAGGCGGCGCGCCGCGCATCAAGTGGATAATATTCAGTAGACAATTAGACGCTCATCCCTTCGAGTCGGCGAATCCGTTCGGCCATCGGCGGGTGGGTCGAAAAGAGTGAGGCCAGCCCTCCGCCGCTCAGCGGGCTGACAATAAACATATGCGCCGTCGCTTCATTGACCTTGGGCATCGGCCGCTGCTGATTGGCCGTTTCAAGCTTGCTTAAGGCACTGGCAAGAAACCGCGGGTTACCGCAGTAACGCGCACCGCCCGCATCCGCGCCAAATTCACGTGAGCGCGAGATCGCCATCTGCACCAGCATCGCCGCAATCGGCCCCAGGATCATCAGCAAGATCATCCCCAGCGGATTGCTGTCCTCGTTGTCCCGCCCGCCACCAAAGAGCATCGACCACTGAGCCATATGCGCCAGAAAGCCAATCGCACCGGCCAGCGTCGCCGCAATCGAACCGATCAAAATATCGCGATGCTGGACATGGGCCAGCTCATGCGCCATCACCCCCATCAACTCATCACGGCTGAGCACCTGCAGAATCCCTTCGGTCGCCGCAACCACGGCGTGCTCTGGGTTACGTCCGGTGGCAAAGGCGTTCGGGGTCGACTGCGGGAGCATGTAAACCTGAGGCATACTGAACTGATTACGCTGACAGAGTTGAGCGACCACCTCAAACAAGGGCCCGCTGTGAACCTGCTGCCCACGATACATCTTGATCACAACCTTGTCGGAAAACCAGTAAGACCCCATGTTCAGCGCTCCGGCCAGCACCAACGCAAACAGGGCGCCACCCTGGCCGCCAAGGGCGCCGCCGGCAAACACCAGCACCAGCGTCAGCAGGGTCATCAACATGACGGTTTTTGCGATATTCATTGGCGCTAACTCCTTTTTCTATCCAGGCCGGGATGCGGCAGGAAGAACATATTCCTGCAAAACCTCTTCGACCTCGGGGAGCAGAATATGGGTATTGAAACAGGGACCGTTGGGGCGTTTATTAAGGATGCCGACCACCGGCAGCGGGTAGGCGTCGCGGATGCCCGAGGTCAGATCGCGCTCGCAGGCAACCGCGACAATCAACTTGGGACGCTTCTCAACAATCAGTTTACGCGCCAGGGTCCCGCCGGTCGCGACCGCCATCTCAATCCCGAATTTCTGGGCCAGGCCGAGCAGGCCACTGATATCACACTTGTCACAGCGCACGCACTTTTCAACATCACCGGTGATCTTGATCGCACAGTCGAACATCTGGATACAATGAGGGAGCAAAATCAGAGTCCGCTCAGCGGGAACCCGCAGCCTGCGGGTATGTACGAGCTGGTTATTGAGCGCTATAAACGAGCGCTGCAGCATGTCGCGATCGACCCCGAACAGCTTGCCCAGAGAGATTATCGCCGGAAACAGGTAACGCACCACCAGGCCGCGCAACGACTGCAGCATAAACAGGTCGCGCCCGGTCAGCAGGGTCAGAATCAGCAGCCCGAGACCTCCCACAATAAACAGCGCCAGGCCCAGTAGGATAACACCAAAAACAACCGGCAATATCGGATGAATATTTTCAAGACCGACGCTCGGCACCCACCAGAGCAAAAAAGTCAGACCCAGTACCAGCGCCGCCCCCACCGCCAATAGAAGGATAAACAGCCGCTTGCGCGGCTGTGGAATATTTTCAGATCCGGTCATAGAAACTATTGTTTCCCCAACAGCATGCCTGCCGGCAGCCTGTGCCCGCGTAGAAAATCGCTGACGTTCATCATCCTCTTGCCCGGTAGTTGCAAGGCACCAATCCGCAGAACCCCCTCACCACAGGCAACACAAAGCCCCTGATCATCGGCGCTGAGGACAGCCCCTGCTTCACCGGTTCCCGCCTCAACCCGCGTCTGGCTGACCTTCAGTGTCTCACCATTCAGACTGGTGTAAGCCGCCGGCCAGGGATTGAGCCCGCGGACCAGATTATGAATCTGCTGCGCCGAAAGGTTCCAGTCGATGAGGCCATCCTCCTTCTTCATCATCGCCGCGTAACAGGTTTTGTCATCGTCCTGCTTCACAGCTACCAGAGTCCCCGCACACAACTGGCGCAGGGTTTCCTCCAGCGCCTCCCGCCCGAGGGGAGCCAGTCGGTCATGCAGCTCCCCGGCGGTTTCATCGGGGCCGATGGTCAGGGTCCGCTTGATCAGCATGTCGCCGGTATCGAGGCCGACATCCATCAACATGGTGGTCACGCCGGTTTCAGTGCCGCCATCAACGATCACCTTATTAATCGGAGCCGCACCGCGGTAAAGCGGCAACAACGAGGCATGCACATTGATACACCCGTATTGGGGGATATCGAGCACGGCCCGCGGCAGAATCTGGCCATAGGCGACCACCACGATAAGATCGGGGTTGAGCGCCCGCAACTCTTCGACCGCCTCCGGATTGCGTAATTTCAGCGGCTGCAACACCGGCAGATCGTGCTGCAGCGCCAGCTCCTTGACCGGTGGTGGCGCCAGCTTATTGCCACGCCCCCTGGGTCGGTCCGGCTGGGTGTAAACCCCGACCAGCTGCACTCCGAACTCAATCAGGCCACGCAGGCAGTCCAAGGCAAAATCAGGGGTTCCCATAAAGACGGTGCGGATATCCTGCGGCTTCATTCTTCGTCTCTCTGCTGCATCAGCTTCTGATATTTTTTGCGGAAGATTGATCTCTTCAAGGGGGAGAGATGGTCGACAAACAGAATCCCCTGCAGATGGTCAATTTCATGTTGCATCGCCACCGCCAGCAGATCTTCGGCCTGCCGCTGCCGCGGATTGCCATCGACATCCTGATAGTTCATGGTCACCCGGCTGAAGCGTTTCACCACGGCATAATACTCCGGTACCGAAAGGCAACCCTCCTCTTCGCAAGATTCTCCTTCAGTTTCGACCAGGACAGGGTTGACCGCGACGATCAGGTCAGGGGGGTTCTCCTTGCCTGAACAGTCCATCACGATCACCCGTTGCAGCACACCGACCTGCGGTGCAGCCAGCCCGACACCGGGAGCATCGTACATTGTCTCGACCATGTCGGCGGCCAATTGTTTGAGCGCTTCGTCGAAGTGGACAACGGGCTTAGAAATCTTTTTCAGCACAGGTTCGGGATAATGCAGAATTGTACGAACGGCCATCGGCCGACGGTCCTTTCTATAATGGGCCAAATTTCGGGAACAGAAACCACCCGATTCGACACAGAAATCCCCGGTCGCAACAGCAATAACTCGGCGTGCCGGGGAGCTTCAGATGAAACCTTATGATACGTGGCTGCAGAGTAGCAGTCAACCTAAGGGCGAGGGTTGCATTATGGGAATAACAACAGTTTCAGCGCAAAAACCGCAACCGTAAGGGTGACCACCTTTTTGATCCAGTCATGCCCCTTGGCCACCGCCAGACGCGGGCCGAGCATCCCGCCGATGGAATTGCCTGCGGCCAGAGAAAATCCGAGCAGATAGTTGATCTGGCCATGATAGATGAAGACGCCGAGGGCCACGAAGGTGTAACAGAAAATGACAAAAACCTTAATCGCGTTGATCCGAACCAGATCGAGACCGTGAACCAGCAGGGCGGTAATCACGATAAATCCGACCCCGGCCTGCACGAAACCGCCGTAAACGCCGACGCCGAAGAAACTGATCACCAGAATCAGTTTGCGCCAGAAACCGAAGACGACCTCCTGCTGACGGATACGCTTCATCGGATCAAGGGCGGTGAAGATCAGCACCCCCAACATGACCAGCGCCAGAATACGTTTGAACATCAGGTCATCGATGCTGATCGCCAGGTTGGCACCCAACCAGCTGCCGAGCAGGGCGGGCGGGGTGCAGAGCAGGGCAAGCTGCAGGGGTAAAACGCCACGGCTGCGGAAGCCGCGGATGGCGAAGAGATTCTGACAAAAGATGGCAATACGGTTGGTGCCGTTAGCGACCGCCGAGGGCAAGCCCATAAAAATCAGCAGCGGCAGGGTCAGCAGTGAACCGCCGCCGGCCAGGACATTGAGGATGCCGGCGATAATACCGACGGCGAAGAGCAAGGGAAGCTGCCAGTACAGAGGATCCATTTAATTCACTCCACTCAGTTTGCGGATCACTTCACCCGCCATGCACAGGCCGAAGATCGGCGGAATATACGACGAACTCCCAAGGATCACGCGGCGATCTTCACAACTCCAGCGTTGATCTTCTTTATTGGGACAGACACAATTTTCGGCACAGGCTGCGGTATCGCTGCTTAAGGGGCGGAACTCTTCGGTCGAGAAGACCACCTGCACCCCCTTGTTGATCCCGCGGTTGCGCAATTCTTTGCGGATAATCCGCGCCAGACGGCATTTTTCGGTCTTGCTGATGTCGGCTACCCTGATCAGGGAGGGGTCGATCTTGTTGGCCGCGCCCATGGAGCTGATAATTGCCAGTTTACGTTCCAGACAGCTCTGGATCAGATGCAGCTTGGCGGTGATATGATCAATGCAGTCGAGGACATAATCGAACCCCGGTCCGAGCAGCTCGGCACTCGCCTCGGCATCATAAAACCGATAGATGGCGACAACCTCGGCCAGGGGATTGATCTGGCGACAACGTTCCGCCATCGCCTCAACCTTCTTTTGGCCGATGGTGCTGCTCAGGGCATGGATCTGCCGATTAACGTTGGTCTCGCAGATCTCATCAAAATCGACCAGGGTCAGGTGGCCGACTCCGGCCCGTGCCAGCGCCTCCGCCGCATAGCTGCCGACCCCGCCGATGCCGAAGACCGCGACCCGCGCGCCTTTAAGCCTTGCCATCCCCGCGCCGCCGACCAGCAGCTTCAGCCGGCTGAATCTGTGTTCACTCACCTTGCTCATTCCCTATATGTTCAGCAATTGACGTGCATTTTCTGTGGTTATACGCGCGGTCTCGGCGAGAGTCCAGCCACGCAGTGCGGCGAGCTTTGTCGCCACGGTCAGCAGCGCTTCGGGACCGGGCGCCATATCCGGCGCGTCGGTTTCGAGCACCAGAGCATCTGCCGGCATGAGCTTCACCACTGCGGGGAGCTTGCGTGCCGTCTCCCGCAGCAGCACCGGGCCGATACCGAGCTTCAAACCGAGGGGGACAATCTGCCGGGCCGTCTCCGGGCTCCCGGAGAACCCGTGCCAGATGCCGCCGACCCGCGCGATGTCGACCTCTTGCAGAATCTGCAGCACGGCGGCCGTCTGCTTGCGACAATGAATCAGCACCGGCAGCCTGGCGTCGATGGCAATCTCCAGCTGGCCGCGAAAAGCACGCTCCTGAACCGCCAACTCAACATCTAACAAGACGTCAAGTCCGATCTCGCCGACCGCCACCACCTGCGGCAGGGCACAAAGTTCGCGCAAGCGCACGGCGACCCGTTCATCCCAGGCATCAGCACTTAGCGGATGCAGGCCAGGTGCAGCATAAACGCCGGGATTCTGGCCGGCAAGATCAATCAACTCAGCCCAGCCTGTGGCACGCACCCCCGGCTGCAGCAATAGCTCAATTCCGGCCTGGTGCGCGGCGGCGAGTCGAGAAGCCAGGAGACTTGTCCATTCCGGGGCAAAAAGATGAATGTGTGTATCACAAAAGGTCATGAGCGCATCCTACTTTCTCAAGCCCCTGCAGAGCAATGCTCCAGCTGTTATAGTGGGAACACTCAATCAAAAACCATGGAGGTCCACTATGCGCACCCTGCTGATTGCGGTCATGTCTCTGTTTATCGCCCTTCCGGCTGTCGCGGCCGAAGGCCTGGTCAGCCTGCCCAGCCAACACTCTGTCTCGCTCACTGCTGATCGCCTGGTCTCTCTGCTGGAAAGCAAAGGGATGACCGTTTTTAACCGTATCGATCACGCCGCCGCCGCTCAGAAAGTCGGCGTCGAACTACGCCCGACCACCCTGGTGATCTTCGGCAACCCCAAGGTCGGCAGCCCGCTGATGAAATGCAGCCAGACCACGGCCATCGATCTGCCGCAGAAGGCATTGATCTGGCAGGATGAGAATCAGCAGGTCTGGTTCTCTTACAATGATCCGACCTATCTGAAAGATCGACATCAAATCGAAGGTTGTGATCAGAATTTGAAAAAAATCAGCGCTGCCCTGGCTAACTTTGCCCTCGGGGCGACAAAAAAGTAACTCGAACGACAGGCGGCCGGGAATCACCCAGCCGCCTGTCCTGACTCTGCCGCGCTACCTGACAAAAACTATTGCAGATTAACCAGCGCGCGACGTTTCATCCCGCCTTTAAGCATCAATTGAATCTTCTCCTCGAGGCCCTCCAGACCAACCTCATCAACCATCGCTTCGAGTCCGGCGAGCTTCCATTCATTTGCGAGCTTCTGCCAGACCTTGGAACGTGGCTCTCGGGGGCATTCGGCCGAATCGATCCCGATCAGACGCACGCCGCGCAAAATAAAGGGGAAGACGTTGATCGGCAGGTCGATAGAGCCGACCAGACCGCAGCAGGTCACCACCCCCCAGTTGCGTGTCGATTTGATCGCCGCCGCCAGCATTTCGCCACCGACGCAGTCGACCACCCCGGCCCAACGGGCCTTCATCATCGGCCGGTCGCTCCCTTCGGTCACTTCACTCCGTTCAATCACCTCTGTTGCACCGATCGATTTCAGATAGTCCGCCTCCGAAGCCTTGCCGGTCGCCGCCGTCACCTGATAACCAGCCCTGGCCAGAATCGCCACCGCCAGACAACCAACGCCACCCGTCGCGCCGGTGACCAGAATCGGGCCATCCTCCGGCTTGATGCCGCCCTGCGCCAGCTCGTAAACCGACAGCGCCGCGGTCAAACCGGCGGTGCCGAGCATCATGCTCTCTTTCAGGCTGAGCCCGGCCGGAAGCTTCAGTGCCCATTTACTCGGCACGCGGATCATCTGGCCGAAGCCGCCATCGGTCTCCATCCCCAGATCATAGCTGGTCACAATGACCTGATCGCCCGGCTTAAAAGCGCCGTCACTGCAGCTGACGACTTCGCCGGCCGCGTCGATCCCCGGCGTATGCGGGTAGTTGCGGGTGACACCCGGATTGCCGGTCGCCGACAGGGCATCTTTAAAATTGAGCGATGAATAATGCACACGCACCAGCAGTTCGCCTTCAGGCAGGTCGGCAACACTGCGCGCGACAATACTGCGCGTAAAAACCTTCTTCTCCGGTTGCTCAACCAGCAGCGCCTTAAATGTTTCGGACATGATTATCTCCCTCATAAAATGAATTGGATTGATCAGAACAGCCTAAGCGACTACTATAAAAAACTCAAGTACCAACCTTTATGATATGTAGTATCCATAAAGATACTTTGTTGATCTTACTAAGGAATTATATGAACGAACCTGTTTATCGTTGTGGTGTCGAAGTCACTCTGTCTGTTATTGGCGGAAAATGGAAGGGTTTGATCCTCTGGCACCTGCGTCTTAAAACCCTGCGCTTCAGTCAACTCCAACGCCGCCTGCAGTCCGTCACCCAGAAGATG
Source organism: Geopsychrobacter electrodiphilus DSM 16401 (assembly GCF_000384395.1). NCBI lineage: Bacteria > Pseudomonadati > Thermodesulfobacteriota > Desulfuromonadia > Desulfuromonadales > Geopsychrobacteraceae > Geopsychrobacter > Geopsychrobacter electrodiphilus. The sequence goes on along the minus strand of NZ_ARWE01000001.1, from coordinate 175,083 downwards.
CTGACCCAGCAATTACGTGAACTTGAGGCAGAAGGTTTGATCCATCGCCAGGTCTTTGCCGAGGTCCCCCCAAAGGTTGAATATTCGCTGACAGAACGTGGACTTAGTGTGGTCCCCATGCTTGAGCTGATGTGTGATTGGGGACAGGATTATCTCCGGGAGACCAAAGGAATTGAGCTGGATTGCGCCGACATCAAAGCCCCGGCTTCCGCGTAAAGGCTGGCCCGCGGCCTCCTTCGCCGGCGGTCAGAGCCAACATCCCGTCAGTCCACCAGCGCATAACGTAAGATCACTGCCGCGTGTACCTCGACCTCCCCGGCGTTGAGCGGCACATTGTTCACCGCCCGGGCCGACACACCTTCGGCCATCATCAGCATCGGGCGCGCAACCGCGCCGCTGTCATCGACCCGCGCTTCAAGCAGCCGACCCAATTTCACCCCGGCGGCACTCGCCAGGGTTTCAGCCCGCTGGCGCGCCCGGTTTGTTGCTTCGGCGATCGCCTGACGGCTTGAGATCTCGGAATCGGCCAGCGAAAATCTCAGCTGGCTCGCCTTGTTCACCCCGGCCTGCTGCGCTAACGCCAGCAGGTGCCCGGCCAATTCGACATGCGTGGTCGCAATCTGCAAACTGTTATTCACCTGATAGCCGACAATTTCAGGCGCCCAATTGGCAGGCGCCGGTCGCGGCGGTCGACTCCACTGCGGCTGGATGCTGAATTGACCGGTGTGGTAGTCGGCTGAGGTCAAGCCTTCCGTCAACAGTAATTGCTGCAGGCGCCCCATCGCAGCGTTGTTGCTCACCATCGCCGCATCGGCCGTCGCACCGGTCGTCACCGCCTCAAGCGACATTTCCACCTGATCCGGTTTGACCTTGAGTGTCGCTTCACCGCGGACACTGAGCTGCGAGACTTGTTTTTGTGCGGCCACAGGCTGGGGTGGGACGCAAGCGGACAGGAAGAGGACGGGAAGTAAAAAATATAGGTAGCGCATTGTTAACCTCTCCAAAAGTCATGAGTTCTATCAATCATTCGCATGCTGGATCAGTGTAACACTCCTGACAGAAGAATCACCACCAGTGCCCCCTCGGACTGCTGCTCAGGGTATCAGCAATTCCGGGATAAATTTCTCCCGCTCCTTAAATTACAACCTGTTTGGTAATAATTTTCTTGACTCACGTCCACACAATCACGTAAAAGCATCCGCACCTGTTATAATTCCACACAAAACGTGCGACATCAGAGGAGGGAAAGATGCTTAAAAATGCCGTTGATCTCTACCTGAATGGCTTTCGTTCCATGGTTGTGGGGCGCACCCTGTGGAAAATCATCCTGCTCAAGCTGTTTATTATCTTTGCCGTCCTGAAGCTGTTCTTTTTCCCCGACTTTTTAGCCAGTCGCTTTGATACCGATTCACAGTGCGCTGACTATGTTCTGCAGCAGCTGACCTCGCCATCAACAAAAGGGCGCTAACCGTCGTCAGAAACCGGCCAGTCAAAGACCCTAACCTTAGACCGAGAACAGGAGGAACAAACGTGATTGAGTCGCTTGATTTGAGTATGGTGAACTGGGCGCGAGGGACCTTCGCCCTGACCGCCATGTACCACTGGATATTCGTACCTTTGACTCTGGGACTCTCTTTTCTGTGCGCATTTTTCGAGACGATTTATGTCCGCACCGGCAACCCGCAGTGGAAAACCCTGACGCGCTTCTGGATGACGCTGTTCGGGATCAATTTCGCGATCGGGGTCGCCACCGGCATTATTCTGGAGTTTGAGTTCGGCACCAACTGGTCGAACTACTCCTGGATGGTCGGCGACATCTTCGGCGCACCCCTGGCGATCGAGGGGATTCTGGCATTTTTTCTCGAAGCGACCTTCTTCGCCGTCATGTTCTTCGGCTGGAACCGGGTGTCACAAAAATTCCACCTATTTTCAACCTGGATGGTTGCCGTCGGCTCCAGCCTCTCGGCCCTCTGGATTCTGGTCGCCAACGGTTGGATGCAGTACCCGATCGGAATGAGCTTCAACCCCGAAACCGCCCGTTTCGAAATGCAGGATCTGTGGGCGGTGATCTCATCCCCGGTGGCTATCAGCCATTTTGTCCATGCCACCAGCTCGGGGTTCCTGCTCTCTTCACTCTTTGTTCTCGGGATTTCCAGCTGGTACCTGCTCAAGAAGCGACATATCGAGTTCGCCAAGCGCTCGATCGCCGTAGCCTGCGTTTTTGGTTTGCTCAGTTCATGCTTCGTGGCCTTCACCGGGGATGAGCATGCCTACATCACCGCCCGCACCCAACCGATGAAGCTGGCCGCGATGGAAGCACTGTACGATGGTGGATTGCCCACCGGACTGGCGGTCATCGGCCTGATCAACCCGGAGAAAAAACCGGGAGATCACAAGGACGCGTTCTTCTACAAAATCGAAATTCCGGGGATGCTGACACTACTGGCCAAACGCAGCTTTCAGGGTTTTGTGCCGGGGATTAATGATCTGGTCTACGGCAACCCGACTCAGGGGATTGTCGGGGTCGGGGAAAAAATCGCGCGCGGCAAGCAGGCAGTCGCTAACCTGAGCGCCTATAAAAGAGCCAGTGCCACCGGGGATAAACCTGCAGCCGAGGCGGCCCTCAGCCGCTTTGATCAGGATCAGAAATTCCTCGGTTACGGTTATCTGAACGCGCCCGAAGAGGCGGTGCCTTCGGTCCTGCTGACCTACTATGCCTTCCGCATCATGGTCATGTTGGGGATGTTTTTCATCCTGTTGTTCGTAGTTTATATCTACCTGATGGAAAAAAATCGTCTGGAAGAAAAGACTTTCATCCTCAAGCTGGGTGTCGCCTCACTCTTCCTGGGCTGGGTGGCATCCCAGGCGGGCTGGGTCGTCTCCGAAGTCGGCCGCCAACCCTGGGCGATTCAGGGTCTACTGCCGGTCAGCATTGCCCGCTCAAACCTCGATTCCGGCACGGTCATGGTGACGTTTTTCCTGTTCTTGACCCTCTTCACCGCGCTGTTGATCGCAGAACTGAAGATCATGGTCAAGCAAATCTCTATCGGTCCGGAAGGAGAATAAATCATGCTCGGAAACCTTGACTGGTCGACGTTACAGCAACTCTGGTGGTTGATCGTTTCTGTCGTCGGTGGGCTCTTCGTCTTTCTGACCTTCGTTCAGGGGGGGCAAACCCTGATTTTAACCCTGGCGGCCGACGCCAACGAAAAGACCCTGATCACCAACTCCCTCGGACGCAAATGGGAATTGACCTTTACCACTCTGGTTCTCTTCGGCGGGGCCTTCTACGCCTCATTCCCGCTCTTTTATGCCTCGAGTTTCGGCGGGGCCTATTGGGTCTGGCTGGCGATTCTGTTTACCTTTATCATCCAGGCGGTCAGCTATGAATTCCGACGTAAACCGAATAATTTCCTCGGTCAGAAGACCTACGAAATTTTTCTGTTCATCAACGGGACCGTCGGGGTGTTACTGATCGGTGCCGCGCTCGGAACCTTTTTTACCGGATCAAATTTCACTCTCAACGCATATAATCTGGTTCACTGGACACATTCGCTGCGTGGTCTTGAAGCCGCTTTCAGCCTGTTCAATCTCAGCTTCGGACTCTTTCTGGTGTTTCTGGCACGGACCCTCGGTGCGCTCTATCTGGCGAACAACCTCGACCACGACAGTCTGGTCCGGCGTCTGAAAAAATCGGGGTTCAACAACCTGCTCTGCGCCCTGCCCTTTCTGCTCTACGTGCTGGTCAGCCTGATATTGATGGATGGCTACGCGGTCAATCCGGTCAGCGGGGTTGTCACCATGGAAGCCCATAAATATCTCAACAATCTGCTCCAGATGCCGCTCAATCTGGTGCTGCTGCTCTCTGGACTGGCGCTGGTCATTGTCGGGGTCGTTTTGAATCGTTTTACCGCATCGGTGCGCGGAATCTGGCCGGCGGGCCTGGGCACGGTGCTGACCTGCCTGGCGATCTTCTTTCTCGCCGGCTACAACAACACCGCCTTCTATCCGTCCAAGGTCGATCTGGCCAGCAGCCTGACCATTTACAACGCGTCAAGCAGTCACTACACCCTGACCATGATGTCCTACGTTGCCCTGACCGTCCCCTTTGTGCTGGCTTATATCATCTGGGTCTGGCGCCAGATGGATAGCCAAAAATTAACCCTGAAAGAATTGACCGCCGACAAAAAAAGCTACTGACAGGAGGTTTCACCATGCTCATTTTAGCCTGGATCGCATTGATCGCCATCTCATATTACGCTGCCGTTAAAATGCTCCACAGCTGGGATCTGCTCTAACCAGAGCCGCTTGGCGCGGAGGTAAAAAGGCCCCGTCGGCAGCTGCCGACGGGGCCTTTTTACGCAGCGTATTTCGGGCCCAACCAACGGCCGGAACTACCCCCTGCGTTCGTACACCGAAAAGGTATAGGTCTCATCCTCAACCAGGGTGACCCGTCGTACCCGCTGGAATTGTTCTGCCGGTAGCGGCGGGAAATAGGCATCGCCCGTAACCTCACGTTCAAGCTCGGTCAGATAGATACGTCCGCAGCGCGGCAGCATTTGACGATAAATCTCCTCGCCACCGCAAACAAAGAGTTCATTCTCACCGGCTGCCTCGGCGGCAACCAACGCCGCGCTAATATCGCCAAAGGCGTGACAGCCCGGGGCATTAAACGCTGCGTCCCGGCTGAGGACATAACTGGTCCGCCCCGGCAACGGTCTGCCGATAGATTCAAAGGTCTTGCGCCCCATCAGCAGGCTATGCCCCATGGTCAGCTGTTTGAAGCGTTGCAGATCCCCGGAGAGATGCCAGGGGAGTCGGCCGTCGCGGCCGATGCAGCGGTTTCTGGCCATGGCGACGATGATTGAGATCAGCAACAACGGAGCTCCTCAGCCTGCGGTTCGCTCTTCACCAACGCCGGACGTACAAAGTAACGTTCAAAGACGTTCTGTGGCAGAACCCGGATCAGGCGGACCAGCAGAAAAACCAACAGCAGGGCAAAGATCAAACGTCCCCAGAACACCCCCGAGACATGCCCACCCAAGACCATCATCAGCAGGCTGTCCTCGATCAGGCTGTGGCAGAGGCCCATGAGCGCGATGGAGCTGAAGACCTCCCGCTTACTCAGGCGGCCGGACTGCGCCTCCTGAATAATCAGGCCGCCACCATAGCTTAAGCCCAGGGTGATGCCGACAATCGTCAGGGGTGCGGCCTGTCGCCCCATGCCGAGCAGCGCTAACACTGGCTCGAGGCTGCGAGTTAACAGATCAACCAGCCCGATTTTTTTCAGCAGCCGCAGCAGGCACATCAAACTGAAGATAATCAGCGCGATTGAGGCCAGATTGCGCAACTCATTCAGACCCCAACCAAGCCAGGAGGGATCAACCGCTGGCGGGTTCCATAAGGAGTGGCTTGCCCCCTGCAAACTATCCGTCAGGTGATAACCGAAATTGAGCAGTCCACCCAGCAGCAGCGCGCCACCGACGCGCAACAGCGCCTGGGTGCGAAAACGGGTGCCGGCTTTCTGGGCGATACGCAGCTCCACCGGCAGACTGTGCGCCACCAGCATCATGCTGGTCAGCACCGTCACCTGGGCGATGCTCAAGTCGAGTCCCGGCGCCAGCGAAGCAAAGACCACAACCCCACCATAGAGGTTGGTCACGATCGCCGTCGCCCAGACCAGGCCGATCTCCCCCGGCAGGCCGACCAGATGCATCACCGGTCCAAGCAGCACCCCGAGCTGATCGACCACCCCCCACTGTTGCAAAAAACGCGTGGCGATGCTGATCGGAACGATGATCTTGAACAGAATCAGGCAGGTGCTCAGGGTCTCGCGAACAAGTTCGCACAGGACCGCTTGCAGCTGCCGCCAGAGGGTGAGATTTGTCTCCGCCACGCTTAAACCCGCGACTGCTTGCCGGTCATCTCTTTGATGACCAGTCGGAAGACCGTCGTCTCCTCAATTGCCTTTAGCGGAAAGTCGAAGGCCCCCTCCCCGTACTGCGCCATCAACAGCTTCAAGGCAGTGCGTTTCGATTCCGACTCCTCAATAAATTCAACCCGCCCCTGACCAACCACCGAGCGGAAGCGAGCACCCCAGTTGCACGGCTGCTCGCCCTCGACGATTCCCAGATCGACGACCACCGAAAAACCGACCTGCGGATTGCAGTGAAGCAGTTCGATCTTGTGGCCTTCCGCGGCCGAGTGAAAATAGAGAATACCGTCGCCGTATCCGTAACTGAGCGACACGATATAGGGGGAGGGGACATCAGCAATCGCCAACTGACAGACCCGCCCCTGCCATAAAATTTGTTCGAGACCGGCGATATGGGTGACGGCTTTTTCGCTACGACGCATAGGTTTACACCTGCTTTAAGTAATGAGATAGGGGTCAAAGATAGGACTTCCACGCAGCCAAAACAGGCTCAAACTTAACCGAACCCCGGCGGCCCCCGACTATAGCGCTGCTGAATCCGGGAAACAAGTAACCTTAAGAAGGAACAGGCTGCGACGAGCATTAAACGTTTTCAAAGGACCGCTTTTACGGGATGCCGATACAGCGGTTTGATGCTCAAAAGCAGGCCGCTCACCATGATCAGGGCACCCCCAGTCAAGGCCAGGCTACCGAGGTGTTCATGAAAAAGCCAGAATCCGAGAAGACTGCTGAAGAGAACTTCCGCCATGGAGATCACTCCCACCCGGGGCGAGGGGAGATATTGCAGCGCCTTGATGCTGGCCAGATAGGCGAGTAAACCGAACAGGCATAGGGAGAAAAGCCCCACCCAGCCAACCAGAGGAAGATTGACCAGGGGCTTCAGAGCCAATGCCGGTATGGCGCAGACGATACACCCCACCAGGCAAATATAAAAAAACGGAATCAATGGGTTGTTCAGCCGGGCGACCCGGCGAATCAGGGTCGTGGTCAAGGCATAACTGAGGGCGGCCCCAAGGGCCAACAGATGGGCACTGGACAGTTGGCTGTGCAACTCGCCGGGCCAGAGCACCAGAACTGTACCGACTAGCCCCAGAACAATAAGGCCCCAGTCGCTACCGCCGAAGCGGTCGCCGTTGATCAGGGGGGAAAGTAGAGCAGCAAATACTGGATAGAGGTAAAGCAGAACCAGAGCCTCGAAGAGCGGCAGGCGAAAAATTGCGGCAGTCAGACAAATCACATTGATGACGCTGACTACCCCGATCAGGAGCATAGTTTTCCGCTCCACTCCACCCAAGCTGACCCTGCTCAACCGCGCAACCAGGAGCATTGCCAGAAGACCAAAGACAGATCGGGCAAACATGATCTGCCACACGTCGAAGTAGGGTTCGCTGTAACGAATGGCGACATTCAGCAAGGAAAAAAACAGCGCTGAAGCCAGGGCGAAACAAAATCCGGTCCAACGTTCCCGAACAAATGAGACCGCCTGTAAATTCAACTGAGACCTCGCGCCCGTTTATAGCTAAAATGAAAGTAAGCGTTCACTCGGCTTAACCGGTGATCCCTGACAAGACAGGGACCCGTTTCAGGCCCCGGCGATACAATCGATCTCGACGTTCAGCCCCGAATCCAACCCCTTAACCGCCATGCAGATGCGGGCCGGAGGGGCGTGCGGGAAAAACGTTTTATAGACCTCATTCATCCGCGCTTTATCCTCCCAGTCTGAAAGGTAAATGTTGCATTTCAGGACCTTATCCAGTCCTGAGCCGGCGGCTTCGAGGATGTATTTGATGTGATTGAGTATCCGCTCTGTTTGCGCCTCGATGCTGTCCTTGATCGGCTGATGGCTGACCGGATCATCGGAAGTCTGGCCCGACACGAAGATCAGGTCGCCATATTTGATGGCCTGGGAATAAGCCCCAGGCGCGGGTGCTTTGGTGGAAAAGATCACTTCTTTTTTCATCCTGTGCTCCTCTCCCCTTTTCATAGGGGTGATGGTTTTATTTGATGTAACTTCAGTACCTAACGAAATCGGTACGGCATGTGGGCTGCGGCTGTTGCCGAAGGGAAGTTAAGCGACAACGTTGGACGCAGGTAACAGTTGTAGGCCGCAGGCCCTCGCAAAAGGGCTGAATAGCAACTATTTGACAAACAACCGGCGCGGAAAATCCATAAAGGTTTCGCAGCCTTGTTCGGTGACTACGATCGGCTCGGTACATTCAAAGCCGAAGCTGTCGAGCCAGATCCCCGGCATGAAGTGGATGGTCATGTTGGGCTTGAGTACAGTTTTATCACCAGGCCGCAGGCTGAGCGTGTGCTCACCCCAGTCGGGGGGGTAGTTCAGGCCGAAGGCGTAGCCGACCCGCGATTCCTTGACCACGCGGCTGCCGGAAATCGACTCGCGCCAGGTCGCTTCCACCTCTTCGGCCGTCACCCCCGGGCGGATGAACGCCAGGGTTCGGTTCAGGCCTTCAATGGCGGTTTCGGCCACGTCCAGCAGCTCACTTGGGGGCTCTCCGACCATCACCGTGCGGGCCAATGGCATGTTGTAATGATGTTTGGCACCGCCCAGTTCGAGCAACACGATATCGCCATCTTCATAGCGGCGGTCGGTCCAGCTCAGATGGGCGGTTGAGGTCCGGATGCCGGAGGGCATGATCGGCGCAATCGCCGGATAATCGCCGGTATAATCGATGGTACCGCAGATCTGGGCCTTATAAACCTCTCCGGCGACATCACCTTCTCGCACCCCGACCCCGATGCCGTCAATCGCCTTCTGCATGACTTGCTCGGTTATGCGGGCGGCCATACGCAGGTACTCTAGCTCCTTTGCCGATTTGACGCAGCGCACCCAGCGGACAATGTCATCCCCATCGCTGATCACCGCTTGTGGCAAGCAGCGGCGCAGCGTATCGAGGCAGCGACCGGTAAAGTAGTAGCTGTCCATCTCCACCGCCAGACGGCGCTGGCCGTAGCCCCGCTCTTTGAGGATGTCGGCGGCAAACTCCATCGGGTGAGAGAGCTTCGACTGCACATAATTGTCACGGTAGCCGTAGATGTTCTCTTTGCTCAGCCAGGTCGTCAAAAACGCGCCGTTGCTGTCCTGGGCGCGACCGAACCAGATCGGTTCCTCCTGATCGATCAACAACAGGACCCCCTGGTGGACATAGAAGGACCAGCCATCATAGCCGCTCAAGTAGTTCATGTTCCCTGGCTCGGTGACCAGCAGGGCCTCCACGCCTGATCGCCCCATGGCCTCTTTGGTGTTTTTTACCCGCTTCTGATATTCCGCACGTTCAAACGGAAGCTGTGGGACTAAACTGGACTCAGGCATATTTTTTCCCTGCAATCTCGATTAAAAGCCTTGGATCGACATTCCCGCCGCTGACCACAACCGCAACATTCTCACCTAGGGATGAAACCCTGACGGCCAGCAGGGCGGCGATTCCGACCGCGCCCGCACCTTCGATGACCTGGCGGTGGCTGTCGAAGGCATAGAATATCCCCGCAGCGATCTCCTCTTCGGTGACCAGAACGACCTCGTCCACCAGGTCCCGGACCATGGGGAAGGTATAGCTGTTATCCAGTCCTATCCCGCCCAACAGGGCATCACCCAGGCTGTCCGTCTCCTCAATCTCCACTGGCCGCCCGGCCTGCAGACTGGCCTGCATCGGGGACGAAACCTCGAGTCCGACCCCGACAACTCTGATCGCAGGAGAGGTCGCCTTCATCGCCAGAGCAATTCCGGCCAGCAAACCGCCGCCCGAAAGCGGCACCAGCAGGCAGTCGACCTGAGGGAGTTCTTCCAGAATCTCAAGGCCGATCGTTCCCTGACCGGCTATGACATGAGGATCGTCAAAGGGCTTGACCATAGTTAACCCTTCGTCCCGCTCCAGTTCCAAGGCCTTGACATAAGCCTCGTCCTGACTTTGCCCATGGAGAATCACTTCCCCTCCCAGGGCCTCCATCGCCGCCACCCGGTATGAAGGAACCCGGTGAGACATGCAGATCACCGCCCTAACACCCAATTGAGCGGCGACATAGGCGACGGCGCGGCCATGGTTGCCGGTGGAAAAGGCGATCACCCCCCGCTCGCGTTCTGCGGATGACAACGAAAGCAACTTGTTGACCGCACCACGAATCTTGAACGATCCGGTCTGTTGCAGATTCTCCAGCTTGAGATACACCTTTCGCCCGGTGGCAGCACTCAGTGGAAGCGAGTGGAGCAGCGGAGTCTTATGAGCAAAACCACAGCAGCGCTGTCTGGCGAGAAAAACATCTTGAAGATAAAGGCTGGTTTTATCCATTGAATCGGGAACTCCGTTGCTTAAGAGAATCCTCGCCCGAAAATTGTTCGGACTCTAAATGAGGCTTTCACAAAAAGCATCAGGTTGGATGGCTAAGCAAAAAGCGTCAAATGCAAGGCGCGCGATTGTCGAGCAATGAGGCGTACTTACGTACGTCGAAGCAGTGAGAGCAATTGCAGCAACGCAGCAGTTGGCGAGTTTTTGCGACGCCATCATAGATGGCTACGCGTCATAAACACGCTGATCGGTGATCGCCGCATGATTTTTTCGGCGGTACTGCCGACAAAGATGTGTTTCATGTCGGATCTCCCGCGCGAACCGGCAAACACCAGATCGTAATCCCCGCTCTCTATCTCATACAGACAGTTGATATAGGGGATGCCCTTGCGGGTTTTGGTTGTAAAATTGAGAGCCTTCAAGCCGGGGACTTTTTCTTCCAGCGCCACGAACATCTGTTTGGCGTGCAGGTCAAGCCTGTCCTCCAGGCTGCGATACTCTTTGTTCGACAAGACGAAGCTGAGGCTGCTCTCATCTTGCACGACGTGAAGAATCGTCAGATGAGAGCCAAACTTTTCAGCAAATTTGACCGCATCCTGTAACGCATCTTCAGAATCTTTGGAAAAATCGGTCAATACCAACACGTTTTTAAAATCCATATTTTCTCCCAACTTTTTTTATGAGGAATACGCAGTCGCTGCTTTTCAGGCATGACCCTGCAGATCTGGCGATTGACTTAATTTCCCATCGACAGATTCGGTAAAAACATGACGATACCCGGGAAGACCATCAGGATGATAGTTGCCGCGATCAGGATCAGCAGAAATGGCAAAGAATGACCGATAACCTCAAGATAGGGTCGTCGGAAGATCAACTGTGCGGTAAAAATATCACAACCGAAGGGCGGGGTCGCCGAACCGATGGCGCATTGCAAGGTGACAAGCGTCCCAAGCAGAATGGGATTAACCCCGGCGCTGACAACATAGGGTTGAAAAATGGGACTCAGAACAAAAATTGCCACGATCGGGTCGACGAACATACAGGCCACAAAATAAACCACCACAATGATCGCCATCACGCGGAACATCGAGGGATCGGGTCCGAACAATGGGGGTATAAATTTTTGCGGTAGCTGTAAAAACCCGATGAGCCAGGAGAATGCCTGACCCGCACCTACCAGGATAAAAACGACTCCGGTGATAACTCCAGTCTGCAAAAAGGCATCAATCACCCGGTGCATGGGCAAACTCTTGTAAATAAGCATTTCCACGATCAGAGCATAAAGGACTGATACCGCGGCCGCTTCCGTTGGACTTAAAATTCCAGAGTAGATGCCACCGACGACAATGACTGGAAAGCCCATAACCGGGAGGCTGTCTTTAAGCGCAGCAATTTTTTCAGCGCCGGTCGCCTTGGGCAGCACCTTGATCTTTTTGGCTTTCGAATAAAAATAGCAATAGACCGAAAACATCACGAGAATCATCAGACCAGGAATAATCCCAGCCAGAAACAACGCACCGATCGAGGTACTGGTTGCGACTCCATAAACAATAAACCCGATACTCGGGGGGATGAGAAAGGCAATATCGCTAGCGTTGATAATCAACCCCAGCGTGAAAGAACTGCTATATCCCGCCTCGAGCAGCATCGGCCGCATGGTGCCACCAATAGCCGCTACAGTCGCTTGGGTTGAACCTGAAACCGCGCCAAAGAGAGTACAACTGGCGTTAGCAGTTATTGGCAATCCGCCAGGCAGGTGGCCGACGAAGGTTTTGATCATCCGGATCATCCGTCCGGCGGATTGCCCTGAGGTAACCAGGCTCGCGGCGAGGATGAACATCGGCACGCAAACCAGTGCGGGCGGAGTCAATCCGGTAGTCACCTGTTGCACCATGGTCATCATCAGGCGCGGTGCAAAATCAGGCATGTAGACATAAATGTACAACATCAAGGAACCCAGCAAGGTGACCATGAAGGGGAACCCGAAGAGCAGCATCGAGATCAGACTTGTAACTAACATGGTCATTGGGGGGTCCCTCCAATCTGCTCATCTTCATACTCGCTCTGCTGATCAGGTGACTGCCAGGGGTCCTTCTCAGTCAGATTTTTGATGATGGTGCGGAGATACTGCAGACAGGCCAGTCCAAATCCGATCGGGAGAATGATGTAGAAGGTCCACGTGGGAACCCGCAAGGCCGGAGTCATATGTCCCATCTCCATGGCATTTAACAGGTACTGGTAGGAGAACCAGGCCATAACTCCCATCACAATGGCGCTGACCAGGGAGATTACGATCAGAAAAACTTTTTCAACCTTCGGCGGCATGGCGTCTAAAAATGCCCCCATCCGGATATGCCGCGCCTTTCTGACCCCATAGCTCACCCCGACAAAGGTCATCAGCATCACCAGAAACTTCGAGATCTCCTCGGCAAAATAAATACTTTGAAAAAACGTCCGGGCAAAAACATTAGTAATCAGAAGCACGGCAAGAGCGGCAACGCAAAACACCAGAATCGAAACTTCGATGCCGTTCAACACAACACCGACATTGTGGTTAAAGCGCTGGAAAATGTTCTGCGGCCGCCTGCCTTTGTCTTTTTCACTCATGGACCCATGCCCTTTCGTTGGACAAACAAAGCCCTGCAGTCGCCTGACCGCTGCAGGGCTCTGACGACCGGTTATTTGATGTTTAATGCTTTTTTAGAATTTTCAACATCTCTCAGGAAGGCATCAAGAATCTGCTGAGCTCCCTCACCTCCAAGTTTGACATACTGGGGATACACGGTTTCGGCCCTGGCTTTGAACTGGGCAACAGCAGCAGCATCCAGCGTATGAAATTTGATGGCCGGTTTGGCCTTCTCAATCTTCTTGCGGTCACTGGCATTGCGCGCCGTGATCCATTTCCCGGCAGGGATAATCGAGTCGTGCCAGTATTTGAGCATTTCAGCTTGGGCATCCTTGGTCAGACTCTTGAAAAACTTTTGGTTAACCGTGGGGATGCCGACGAAAGGTTCGCTCTTCAATTGGGTCAGGTAGTTCTGAACTTCATAGAATTTCATACTGTAGATTGCAAACAACGGATTAACCTGAGCATCGATCAAACCCATCTGCAGACCACTGTAGACCTCACCGTAGCTCATGGGAGTAGGACTGGCGCCATAAGCCCGATAGCCTTCGACCAGCAGCTTGGAAGACATGACGCGCAATTTAAGACCACTCATATCTGCCAGGGATTTAACCTGATCTTTCGATGACAGCCACTGCCAGCCTTCAAACATGATCGAAAGTGGTACCAGTCCATTCTTGTTGAAGGATTTCTCAAGGAGCGGCATGAACTCACCATTTTTAATCATCCAGTCCAGGACCTGTGGGACTTTTTCGGTCGGGAACAGATAATTCAGGGTCAACACCTGGGCCTGCGGAACAAACGAGCTGATCCAGGCATAGTCTGAGAACACAAAATCAACGACACCGAGCTGACAGAGTTCATTGATATCGCCGGTTGCTCCCAGGGTTCCATAGGGATATACCTCGATATCAATCTTGCCGTCAGACCACTTTTTCATGTGGTCGGCAAAGTTGTTAGCCCAGACCGTCATAAAATCGCCGGCAATCTCCTCGGAAGCGAGTTTTGCCTTGATCGGTCCGCCAGTGTAGCCACCAGCAAAAGCAATACTGAAAGTCGACAGAAAGATGCAGATAGCCAGTAATCCAACAAGTTTCTTCATAACTTTTCCTTCTCGTGATTGGGTTTTAAAACTTTTCCTAGCCAAGGGATGAACATTTCAGGCTGCTGACAGCGTGGTTCTCATCCCCATCAAGTCAGCAACTATTCGACACAATTGAAGAAATCGATCGCGGTCCTTATATACATTTCCACCCCGAGGTGGAGTGTGCTTTCATCAATATTGAAATGACAGCTATGATGCGGATAGGTGGTTTTCTTCCCCTCATCTCCACAGCCAAGGAACATGAAAACGGCGGGGACTTTCGCCGCAAAGAAGGCAAAATCTTCGCTGGCCAGATATTGGCTCTCGATGATCTCATCCTCACGAAAGACCTTTTTTGCCGTGGCTTTAGCGCGTCGGACCATCCCGTCATCGTTGACCAGGGGGATATTTTCCGTCTGTATTTCAATCTCACAGGTACAGCGGTGGGTTTCGCACACTCCGCGCACGATCCTTTTGAACCGTTCAACAGGCTGTTCCGCGCTCTCGGGCCCACCGGCGTAAAGAAAACGGATTGACCCTTCCAGCTCCACAGTGTCGGGAATAATGTTGCTTTTCGTGCCGCCGTGAATCTTGCCGAACATGATGATCGTCGATTTGAGATGGTTGATTTCGCGAGTCTGGACCAGCTGTACGGTTTGAATGAGGTTTGCCGCGGCGAGGATCGGATCGACCGCACTTTCGGGAGAGCCGGTATGCCCGCCCTTACCGTGGATTGTCACCTTAAACACTTCCAGACTGCTCATCACCGCGCCGGCGGTAATGGAAATCTTGCCCGATTCCAGCGGCGTCCAGATGTGCATGCCGATCGCTGCGTCCACGCGAGGATTTTCCAGGACGCCATCCTTGATCATACGGATTGCGCCGGCGACCTCCTCATCCGGCTGAAAAACAAACTTTATCGACCCGGTCAACGCGTCCCGATGCTCTGACAAAACCTTGGCCGCGACCAGCAGCATGGCCATATGGGCATCGTGACCACAGGCATGACTGATCCCGGCATTGATTGATTTATAAGGCAGATCATTCTCTTCGGCGACCGGCAGAGCATCCATGTCGGCGCGCAACATCAGCACCGGTCCGGGCCTGGTCCCGGCCAGCAACCCCACCACCCCGGTGCTTGAAACCCGTTCCGTGGCGATGCCCAGACCCTTGAGATAGGTTTCCACCACCCCGGCGGTGCGGTGCTCCTGGAATCCAAGCTCAGGGTGCCGATGAAAATCACGCCGAAGATCAATCAGTTCCCGGTTCAGCTCTTCGATTCTTTGTCGGATCTTACCCATTACTCAGAGCTCCCCATCACATGGTGTCTGCATAGTGTTTGGCTTTTATGGCCGAATAAGCATGGTTAATCATGGTTATATAGTCGTAAACGGGCAGACCTGTCGCGCCTTGAACCGCTTCCGAATAGGGCGGCATCAGACTGCATTCAAGCAGAATCGAGCGAACACCCGGATTCCGTATCACGAGTTCCCTGGCCCTCTCGACCGTCTCGGTCCTGATCTTGTCGCTGTCGAGCTCGCCGGTTTCGGCGATGGCCGCCGCGCGAAAATTTTCACAGTTCTCCATCCCGGAAATTACCAGAGATTCCCGCGCATTAATCCCCAGCCGTTCGAAAACCTCAGGTGTCAGCGCCTTGGAGTTGGCGGTCAGGATGCCGATTTTAGCGCTGGCAGGAAGCGTAGCTTTGATAAAAGGGATCTGCAGCAGGCTCGACAAGAGCACCGGGATATCGACAGCCTTGCTGACTTCAGTCTGATAGATCGCCATGAAACCACAATCCCCAGTGATCGCCTTGACCCCCTCCCGTTCCAGCTCGCGCGCGCCGTCGACCATCTTCTGGATAAACGACTGATCGTGCGCGAAAATGCGGGGCACGGTCAGTCCGTCAATCCGTTTAAACCTGACCGGAAAATCATAGGTGGTAGCATTCCCGACATCGCCCTGAATGAACGGTGCACCGGAATCGAGCAACAGAATACCGATGGCTTCGCCATAGGAGGTCTGATTTTTTCTAGCCTGGAATAACATGCGTCTTCTCCCGTCGTGGCGATAAACTAACGCTGGTCAGATTTGCAACAACTTTCGCGGGAAGTTGGCGAACGTCTCACAGCCGGTCTCCGTGACCCTGAAAGCCTCACTGCATTCATAGCCGCCGTCGTCCAACCACATGCCCAGAATCATGTGAAAGGTCATATTTGGTTGCAACAATGTCTTATCCCCCTGGCGCAAGCTCATGGTGTGCTCCCCCCAATCGGGGGGATAGTTCAAGCCCGTGGAATATCCGATACGGGAGTCCTTCTTCAGGCCGAATTTGGCGATGTGTTTGCGCCAGACCAGTTCCACATCCTCACAACTGATCCCGGGCTTGATCGCGTCCAGGGTGAGATTCAAACCGTCTACCACATTTTTGGCCAGATCCTGCAGCTTCCGGGGCGGGTTCCGGCCGATGTAGGCCGTGCGGGCCAGGGGGCTGTGGTACCTGTGACAACAACCGGAAAGCTCCAGATTGACCGCCTGCTCATTTTTATAGGGTTCGTCAGTCCAGGTCAGGTGTGGAGCAGAGGTCTTCTCACCGGTCGGCATCATCGGCACGATGGCGGGATAGTCACCACCAAACTCTTTGGTCCCACGAATCTGGGCACGGTAGACCTCAGCGACGGCATCACATTCCCTGACGCCGGGAGCGATGTTGTCAATGGCCGCCTGCATCGCCCGCTCGGCAATTTTTCCGGCGCGCTGCATATAGGTTATTTCCGCCGCAGATTTGATGCTGCGCACCCAGTTCACCAGAAGGCTGCAGTCGCGGAAATTGGCAAGAGGCATGGCCTGCTGCAGTTCCTCAAGCCACCTGGCATTGAAGTAATAGACATCCTTCTCCAGCCCGATCGAACGCTTGTCCCAATGTCGTTCTTTGAGAAAATCGGCCACAAAGCGCATCGGATGGTCGGCGGCCGTCTGAACGAGATTTTCCGGGTAACCAATAATGTGATCCCCTGCGAGGTAGCAGGTATGCCTGGCGCCGTTTGCATCCATGGCGCGTCCGATCCAGAAGGGTTCCTGCTCGTCGAGGACAACGAGAACAACCTGTGGCGTGTAGAAGGACCAGCCGTCATAGCCGGTCAGATAGTTCATGTTGGCGGGGTCGGCCAGCAGGATGACGTCAAGCCCTTGCTTGACCATCGCGGTCTTGGTGTTCAGCAGGCGCTGTTCATATTCGGTTTTAGAAAATATGTTCATCCGTGCACTTCTCCCTGATCTTCTTCCATGTCACAATCCGACAGGCCATAGGAGGCTGTCCCAGAATGAATGACCGGCTGCAAACCCAGCTGTTTGGCCCATATGTCAGCTCCTTTTTGCCCCATAGCTACGGCTATGAGGCGGCAAACCAGCTAAAATCTGTTCTCAAACTTCCGGATTTTCGCTTCGGTCTTTATTCTTGGACAGCCTCCTAGCGACTTAGACCCAGCCTCTGAGCTTCATCGCCAGTTCGATTTTCTTTAAAGCTTCAATCCAGGCGCCGATCCGGATCGAGGCCGTTCCAACGGCGGCAGCCCTGTCTCTGGAGTTGGTATAGGCAGCCATAATCCGTTTATTGAGCGAGGCATTGACCCGCTCCAGATCCCAGTATTCATCTGAAAGCCCCTGCGTCCGCTCAAAATGGCAGACGATCGCACCGCCGCTATTGGCCACAACATCGGGAACGAGCTTGATCCCCTTCGCCATCAGGATGGCATCAGCCTCGGTGGTCACCGGGCCGTTTGCCCCTTCAACAATGAGTCTGGCCTTGATTTCGGCGGCGTTGTCGGCATTGATCACGTTTTGCACAGCCGCCGGGACCAGAATGTCTACCGGCGTCGTTAGCAGCTCTTCGTTCGTGATGTTTTTGGCGCCGGGAAAATCGAGGACCGTACCGGTAGCGGCCAGATGAAGTTTGAGTGCAGGGATGTCGAGACCTGACTTGTTGTAGACCCCGCCATTGACATCGCTGACCGCAACCACCCGGCAGCCGATGCCATGCAGCAGGGACGCAGCGACCGACCCGACCTGGCCAAACCCCTGGACGGCAATCTCTGCCCCGGCGAGATCGATGCCGAAATCTTTGGCCGCAGCCTGCAGCACAATAAAGACCCCGCGCCCGGTCGCTTCTTCACCACCCAGGGTTCCGCCGAGAACCGGGGGTTTATCGTTGATGGCAGCAGGGCAGTGTTCGCCGGTTATCTGCTCATATTCATCGAGCATCCAGGCCATCGCCTGCTCGCCGGTGCCGATGTCGGCACCAGGCACGTCGGCCCAAGGACCTTTGGGATGCAGATTGCGGATGAAAGCCCTGACCAAGCGTTCCTGTTCACCGATGGAGAGGGTGCTGAGGTCGGCCCTGATCCCGCCCTTGGCGCCCCCCGCTGGAATTCCCCCGACGCAGTGCTTGATGGTCATGAAGATCCCCAGGGCCTGGACTTCATCCAGACTGAGCTTGGGCCGAATTCTGGTCCCGTTACGAAACGGACCCACGGCGTCCGAATAGTGGACCCGATAGGCCTGAAAAACCTGCACCGTGCCGTTATCGAGTTTAATTGGAATCCGAAAGTGAAAAATGCGCTTCGGCGCCTGGAGGATCGTCATGACCCCGGGATCGATATTCCCCAAACGGCCAGCTTCGTTGAGGGTATTTAGAGCAACCTGAAAAACGCTTTGTTCTGACATAAGTGATCCTTATCTATAGTTAAAAGTCGTATACCTATTCAGCACTTTTGTGACGGGTTCTAAATAGCTTACAAAGTTGTACAAAAAAATCTTAAAACCTATCCGAGAAGAACTAGGTTGCAGCTGTCTTTTCCACCAGATTAAACAGACCTTCTCCTGCCTGTCGCCGGCGGAAATTCTCGACAAATTGCTCCCCCAGCGCACGCCGCCAGCCGACGAAGTCGCCGGACATATGGGCAGAGATCATCACCTGTGGCAGATCCCACAGCGGATGATCTTTGGGCAGGGGTTCGGTTTCAAAAACATCCAGCGCCGCCCCGGCAATCACTCCGTTTTTCAGGGCCTCAACCAGATCTTCAGTACAGACTACCGGCCCGCGCCCGACATTGATCAGCGGCGCCGTCGATTTCATCCGGGCAAAGGTTTCCCGACAAAAAAGCCCTCGTGTCTGGCTGGTCAGAGGCGCGTTGATAATGACGTAATCCGCCTGAGGCAGCAGATCGCAGAGTTCATCATTGGCCCGCACTTCGTCGAAATACTCATCTTCACGTGCCACCAGGTCGGTACCGAGCACCCGCATCCCGAGGCAGCGCAGGAGGGACGCGACCTCCCGGCCGATGGAGCCAGCCCCCACAATCAACGCCACGCTGTCGCGGACCAGCTGGGTTTCCCGGTGCTGCCATTGATGCTCGCGCTGATAACGCAGGTTATTCAGGGTATCTTTGGCAAACAGCAGGATGGCGCCAAGGACGTATTCCGCGATGCCGCGATTAAATACCCCGCGGGCGTTGGTCACCTGAATGTCACTCTGCACCAGTTCAGGAAACATCAGCGCATCCACCCCGGCACTCGTGGCATGTAGCCAACTGATATGGTGCTGCTTTGGCCAGACCTTGCGCAGCGATTCGGTACGAAAGTCGGTAACGACCAGAATATCGGCCTCGAGTAGTCCCGCCTTCAATGATGCTTCGTCTCGGGCATAGGAAATATTTGCCGTTCCGGCCAGAGTTTCAAGGCCAGGCAGATTCTCCTCGTCAGCTGCGGTCAAAACCAGAATTTCAGGATTTTCGATTTTCGCCATCGCTTATAAGCCTTCGGCCAGAGCCAGCTCAAACTTACTGACCGCCGCATCGATCTCTTTGTTACTGACAATGAGGGGCGGGAGCCAGCGCACCACCTGACCATGGATGCCGCAGCGCAGCAGCAACAGCCCATGCTTCTCGCTGTTCTTGAGTAGTGCCGCGGCGCGATCTCCTGACGGAGCCCCGTTTTTATCGACAATCTCCATCCCCAGCATCAGACCCATGCCCCGAACTTCATCGATCTCGGCATGTTGATTCTGCAAAGAGGTGAGACGTTCCCTGAGGTATTCCCCGCTTTTACGCGCGTTCTCAACCAACCCCTCTTCATCGATCACCTCCATGGTCGCCAGTGCCGCGGCACAGGCCACCGCATTGGCGCCGTAGGTTCCGCCCTGCGAGCCGGGCAGGCCCTTGGCCATCAACTCCTTATTGGCGGCAATGGCCGAGATGGGGAAGCCGCTGGCCAGCCCCTTGGCAGTGATCAGGATGTCGGGTTTGGCGGAAAAGTGCTGGTGGCTCCAAAATTTGCCGCTCCGGCCGAATCCAGCCTGGATTTCATCGAAGATCAACAGGATGCCATGCCGATCACAGCGCTCCCGCAGCCCCTCAAGGAACCCTCTGGTCACGGGGTAGTAACCGTACTCACCCTGGACCGGCTCGATGATCATTGCGGCGGTGTCTTCGGGGGCGGTCTGGGTCAGGAGAATATGATCCAGTTCGCGCAGACAGAACTCGGTGGTCCGCGCCTCATCCCAACCGTAGCGGTAGGCATGCGGAAAGGGCGCAATGACAACGCCAGCCATCATGGGGTGATAGCCGGTCCGGATTTTAGTGGTTGAGGTAGTAATCGAGGCCGAAGCCATGGTCCGGCCGTGGAAGCCGCCACTGAAAGCAATAATGTTAGCGCGTTTGGTCGCATGCCGCGCCAAACGCAGTGCAGCTTCAACCGATTCGGTGCCCGCGTTGGCGAAGGCGATGGAATCGAGATGCTCAGGAAGATGGGCGTAGAGCCTGTCGGTCAAATCCACCAGGCGTGGATTCAGGATGGTGGTGTATTGCGCATGGATCAAGGTGGCAACCTGCTTTTGTGCCGCAGCGACAACCTTGGGATGGCAATGCCCGGTGCTGGTAACACCGATTCCCGAGGTAAAGTCGAGGAAGGCCCTGCCATCCGCATCGTAAAGGAAGGAGCCCTGGCCACGTTCGGCAAAAAGGGAGCTCGACTGTTTCAATAGCGGGGATAGATGACTCATGGATAAATGCTCCTTATGTGGTTTTGCTGCTCCGGCCAGTGCAGCACCTGGATTGCTGTAAACCGGTGTTAGATTTATAAATCTCAATGATTGAATTGTGTAAATACAACTGGAACCATTAGATTTTAGCTATATTCTTCCACTCAAATTGTCTCCGTTCAGGATCATTACTTCAATCCTTATGCCAAGGATTAAAAGAGTAATTAAAACAGTATTTTGCGCACTTTTTCTGAATACAGCGCAGGAATTAACGAGAAAAGCCCCTATCAAGATGATAATTGATATCATTTTGATAGGGGCTTATGGGGCCAAGGTGTCCCGTCTGTAGCGACTGTGGGGCGTGATTAATGGAAAGGTCGTCTCAATTTGATAAATTATTGCTTTCGAGCTTGCGGTAGAGGGTCGCTATCCCGATCCCCAGCTTCTGAGCCGCCAGCTTTTTCCCCTGCGAACTGGTGCCGTAAATCTCCAACGCCTTGGCAATCGCCTCGAGTTCCAGGGCCCGGATCGGGCGTACCTGAGTCGGGCCGGCGGTCGGGGCGGGTTGTTGCAGCTGGCGGAGGATCCCTTTAGGCAACAGTTTCTTGGCCAGCAGGCCGTCCGGCTCCATCATGTTGATCATGAATTCAATCACGTTCTCCATCTCCCGCACGTTCCCCGGCCAGTCATAGGCCAACAGGCTCTCCATCACTTCGGGGTCGAGCCGTTTGAAGTGCTTGCCGAACAGCTGTGAATACTTTTTGATGAAGTGGTAGGCCAGCGGTTCGATGTCGGTTTTCCGCTCGCGCAGCGGCGGGATCTCAAGCGGGACGACGTTCAGACGATAGAACAGATCTTCGCGAAAAGTCTGCTCCTGAATCATTTCGGCGAGATCTTTGTGGGTGGCGGCGATGACCCGCACATCCACATCAATCAGGTTGTTGGAACCGAGGCGGGTGATCTGTCGTTCCTGCAGAACTCTGAGCAGCTTGACCTGTACATACAGCGGCATGTCGCCGATTTCATCGAGAAACAGGGTGCCCTTGTGCGCCAGTTCGAATTTGCCGATGCGCCCCTTGGGATCGGCGCCGGTAAAAGCCCCCTTGATATAGCCGAAGAGTTCGCTCTCCATGAGCGTATCGGGGATGGAGCCGCAGTTGACCGCGACGAAGGGTTCGTTCCGGCGGTCACTCTCGCGGTGAATCGCACGGGCGAACAGCTCCTTACCGGTGCCGCTCTCACCGCGAATAAGCACCGTGGAGGTGGAGGTGGAGATCTTGCGGACTTTTTCTTTCAGCTCCTGGACCACGCTGGAGTGCCCCAGGATGTCGCCGATGTGCACATTTTCACCGACCTGGGTGAGTTCGTAGATTCTGGATTTGACCGTTTTTATGTCGTGAAAGACCAGGATCTTGGCATACTCCTCCAGATCGAAATCGACCTGCAGCATGCTGCCGAAAAGGAAATATTCCTCCCGCCCGATAGCCACCTTGAATTCTTCAGCCTCACCGATATTGTCACCGGTCGCCTGGATCAGAATCTTCTGATTGAGACAGTCTTCCGAAGACCCCAGTTGTTGCAAGGCGTTGCCATTGACCTTGATGATCGTATCTTCATGATCGATGACGATGACGCCCATCTCGGTTTTATTGACCACCTGCTCCATCAGCCTGATCATCAATTCGGTGCGCTGATGTTCCTTGTTTTCGTAGGCCTTGGTCGAGATGAACTCAGCGATCTGATCGAGAAAGGCCAGATAGACATCATAGCGATCAAGCAGATGGGCCTTCTGCTCCTCGGTGAAGCAGACCAGGGCGATCACACCAATGGTCTCCTGGCCTAATGTGATCGGCTTACAGATCTGGAACTTTTCAGTACAGGCCGACTTCCTGGGGCAGGGGAGGCAAATCCGGTTAACCGTTGGATCATGAATAATCTGGGTCTGTCCGGTAGCAATCGCTTCCCGGTAGATAAACCCTTCAACCGACATATCTTCGTTGATTCTCGCCTGGTAGGAACCGGTCCCGGCAATGCGACAAAACTCTTTGTCGATGATATCCACGTCAACATCGATCACCTGAGAGATGATACTCGCATATTTGATAACAGTGTCCTGGATCTCTTTCAAGATAGTTGGCATCAAATACCTCCGAATTCCGCGACGTTCTGTTTATCTCTAGCATACGGTGTTTTGGAAGTCGAATTAAGACCCAATCTATGGTGTAGAAAGCCCGGAGTCGCCAAACGTTAAGCGAAACCTGACGAAGAGGTGGGCTAGAGACAGAGAAACGCCACAAGCGCCAGAAAGCAGGGCCACCTTAACCACCTCCGACCTGCGGCAACAGAGACAAGACGTCCCCAGGGCTCAGGACGGTCTCCAGGTCGGCATAACAACCGTTGAGAACAGCCATGCCAAAATGACCCTCAGGCAGAGCCAGCTCTTCAATCACCTGACAGATACGTGTCCCTGAAGGATAAGTACGAACTTGCTCGCTTGATCGATCACCCCCCAGTGAGGCAATAAGTTTGATCGTGATCCGCATGGCTCAAATTCCTGCGTACTCTGCCAAAGAGCTCAAACAACGATTCCAGAAATAAGTAACTATTCAGCACCCTATCTAATCTGCACAGCATGCGGGCTGCTGCTGTTGCCAGCGGGAAGTTAAGTCGCAACGTTAGACGCAGACAAGAGCAGGTGACCGCAGGCCTTCACAGAAGTGCTGAAACGTTGCTCTGAATTTCTGAAGTGTTTCGGGGAAACTGAACTCACGAACGGGGCACCCCTTCCTCGTTCCAGCCTCGTTCATAATAATAGTCGCTGCGCATTTTTGCCAACTCCTCGCGCGTGATGCTTGCACCGGTTTCAGGCAGAGGCTCATCAAAGAAACGCTCAGGGAGCCAGTCGTCCTCCTTGATCAGGCCTTCACGGAGATTGAAGTTGCGCACCAGGTCGGCCACGCGTCGGGACGTTTCCCGAACTTCGGCCTCGTTCATATCAAATCCGGTCGTGAGTTGAATGATTTTGGTCAGTTCCGGCCATAAGTAAAAATCGCGATAGAAGCGACAGAGAACAAAGGTGTCATGCAGGATCAGCCGATCCTCGTAGTCGATCATTTCAAGTGCTTTCCCCTCAATCTGCGCCGGCGGCATTTTGCCGCTCACCTCTGATTTGTAAATGGTGGCGCGCATATGACAGGCTCCACGCGGAGAAGTGGCATAGGCAAGACCCATCCCCTTGAGGGCCCGGGGATCATAGGCGGCAGGTTCGAGATTCTTGACGTGGATAACCGCATCCGCCATCCCCCATTCCGCCGCCGCGGCGCGACTCCCCTGGGCCAAAATGGCCCCCATACCGGTCCGCGCCGCCATCTGCTTGAGCAGATTGGTTACCCCGTCGACATCACCGTAGGCGATCGCTTCGGGAGTCAGCCCGCGAGTCGATCCGTCCATCGCCATGGCGATCAGGTTCCCCGCAGAGATGGTGTCCATCCCTAGTCTGTCGCAGAGGTCGTTAAGATGCGCAATGGCATCGAGGGAGTCGATCAGACACAGGCTGCCCAAAGACATAATTGTCTCAAATTCCGGTCCCTCGATGCTGAGTCCAGCGTAGGGCCCCTCCTCAAATGTCATCAGCTTGCCACAGGCGATGTAACAACGGGCACAGGCCTTCGGCCGGGCTCCGCGCGCTGCCATGGTCTGACCGTTGATCTGCTGATGCTCAGAGAACTTGCCATTGTGCCAGTAGCGGGTTGGGAGTGTCCCTATTTCGTTCATGACGCTCACCATCTGCGGCGTTCCCCAGCGTTTGTAGTTCTGGGTTGCGGGCAGATCCCGGGTCTCGGCGAGCGTTTTTTTGGCGAAGGCCTCAACGCCCTGCGGATCGGCCACCGGGCGCTTGGCCTGCCCGGCAACAAACACCAGGCCCTTGATCTTTTTTGAGCCCATCACCGCGCCGGTTCCGGTGCGGCCCGCGCAGCGCCAGTAGTCGTTGGCGATGATGGAGAAGGGGACCAGATTTTCCCCCGCCGGACCAATCACCGCCGCGCCGCACTTGGCTTTACCACCGTGCTTTGCCATTAATGCATCTTCAGTCGCGTAAGTCTCAAGGCCCCAGAGATCCTCGGCCGAATGGAACTGGCCGCCCTCTTCGGTGACCTCCAGATAGACGGGACTGGTCGCGGCCCCGGTGAGCATGAAAAAGTCAAAGCCGGTGCGCGACATCTTCTCAGCGAGCTTGCCCCCGGAGTAGGATTCGGCGTAAAAGCCGGTTTGGGGGCTCTTGGTGTGCACCCCGAAACGGCAGCCGCCCCAGATCTTGGTATCGGTAATTGGGCCGAGGGAGAAGATGAGGGGATTCTCCGGCGAAAGCGGGTCGACACCCACCGGCGCGTGCTCCATCAGCAGGTGCGTCCCGACCCCTTTCCCGCCCAAATATTTGCGGTACAACTCTTCAGAGATCGCTTCCACGTGACAGGTCCGACTGCTTGCATCGGCCACTAACATCCGGCCAAAAAATCCATACATAGAATCCTCCTCTGCGAGGAACAGTTTAGTCTCCTCAATGCTGTAAGCCCCACGGGCAACTTATGTGAGTACGCTATCTCAATTAGATAAATTGTTGATTTCGAGCTTGCGGTAGAGGGTCGCAATTCCGATCCCCAGCTTCTTGGCCGCCAGCTTTTTCCCCTGCGAACTGGTGCCGTAAATCTCCAACGCCTTGGCAATCGCTTCGATTTCCAGGGCCCGGATCGGGCGCACCTGAGTCGGGCCGGCGGTCGGGGCGGGTTGTTGCAGCTGGCGGAGGATCCCTTTAGGCAACAGCTTCTTAGCCAGCAGGCCGTCCGGCTCCATCATGTTGATCATGAATTCAATCACGTTCTCCATCTCCCGCACGTTCCCCGGCCAGTCATAGGCCAACAGGCTCTCCATCACTTCGGGGTCGAGCCGTTTGAAGTGCTTGCCGAACAGCTGTGAATACTTTTTGATGAAGTGGTAGGCCAGCGGTTCGATGTCGGTTTTCCGCTCGCGCAGCGGCGGGATCTCAAGCGGGACGACGTTCAGACGGTAGAACAGATCTTCGCGAAAAGTCTGCTCCTGAATCATTTCGGCGAGATCTTTGTGGGTGGCGGCGATGACCCGCACATCCACATCAATCAGGTTGTTGGAACCGAGGCGGGTGATCTGTCGTTCCTGCAGAACTCTGAGCAGCTTGACCTGTACATACAGCGGCATGTCGCCGATTTCATCGAGAAACAGGGTGCCCTTGTGCGCCAGTTCGAATTTGCCGATGCGCCCCTTGGGATCGGCACCGGTAAAGGCCCCCTTGATATAGCCGAAGAGTTCGCTCTCCATGAGCGTATCGGGGATGGAGCCGCAGTTGACCGCGACGAAGGGTTCGTTCCGGCGGTCACTCTCGCGGTGAATCGCACGGGCGAACAGCTCCTTACCGGTGCCGCTCTCACCGCGAATAAGCACCGTGGAGGTGGAGGTGGAGATCTTGCGGACTTTTTCTTTCAGCTCCTGGACCACGCTGGAGTGCCCCAGAATGTCGCCGATGTGCACATTTTCACCGACCTGGGTGAGTTCGTAGATTCTGGATTTGACCGTTTTTATGTCGTGAAAGACCAGGATCTTGGCATACTCCTCTAGATCGAAATCGACCTGCAGCATGCTGCCGAAAAGGAAATATTCCTCCCGCCCGATAGCCACCTTGAATTCTTCAGCCTCACCGATATTGTCACCGGTCGCCTGGATCAGAATCTTCTGATTGAGACAGTCTTCCGAAGACCCCAGTTGTTGCAAGGCGTTGCCATTGACCTTGATGATCGTATCTTCATGATCGATGACGATGACGCCCATCTCGGTTTTATTGACCACCTGCTCCATCAGCCTGATCATCAATTCGGTGCGCTGATGTTCCTTGTTTTCGTAGGCCTTGGTCGAGATGAACTCAGCGATCTGATCGAGAAAGGCCAGATAGACATCATAGCGATCAAGCAGATGGGCCTTCTGCTCCTCGGTGAAGCAGACCAGGGCGATCACACCAATGGTCTCCTGGCCTAATGTGATCGGCTTACAGATCTGGAACTTTTCAGTACAGGCCGACTTCCTGGGGCAGGGGGAGCAGAGCTGATTGACGGTTGGATCATGAATTACCAGCGTCTGCCCGGTCGCAATCGCTTCGCGGTAGATATACCCTTCAACGGACATATCTTCGTTGATTCTGGCCTGGTAGGAGCCGGTCCCGGCAATCCGACAAAACTCTTTGTCGATAATATCCACGTCAACATTGATCACCTGAGAGATGATACTGGCATATTTGATGACAGTGTCCTGAATCTCTCTGAGTACCGATTTCAATACCACCTCCCGGGGATACCTGCTTTTATTATCAAGTTTTTGGGCCTAAGGCCGACGCGACAAAGTCTTCACCTGCCAGAGAAACTTTGAGCGAGACTCCCCCGCAATGACAGACCACAGTCACTTATGAGCTCTGTAGAATTTTCATGATCGCGCGCCCGGTTTCGGATGTGCTCCGCTCGGACTCATGGTTCGCGGCCAGGTCTTGGGCTACGGCCTGACGCAGTTGCTGCGCGGCGGCGGCGGCGGCGCGGTCCTCTGTTCCCATCCAGTCGAGCATATTCGCCGCGGTCAGAATCATGGCACGCGGGTCGGCCTTATCCTCGCCAGCAATGTCCGGCGCGCTGCCGTGGGTTGGCTCGAACATGGCCGGCATGCTGTGGTCATCCGGGTTGATGTTGCAAGAGGAAGCGACCCCCATCCCTCCAGAAAGAACGGCCGCGAGGTCAGTCAGGATATCGCCCTGCAGGTTGCTGGCGACTACCACATCAAACTGCCAGGGGCACTGGACGAATTTCATACAGGCCGCATCAACCAGCTCATGATGCAGGCCAATCTCCGGGAACTCAGGCGCAATCTCGGCAAAAACCTCACAATAGAGCTCGCCCCAGTGGGGCAGAGCATTGCGCTTGGTCACCAGACAGACCTGAGCCTGGGATTGACCACCACGATCATCAGAGAATTGGCGCATGGCCCTTTGACCCAGACGGCGCTCTTCCAGACGCTGCTGCGCCCGATGGAAGGCATGACGAATCAACCGCTCGGTGGCGTGACGGGAGAACACCTCCACCTGCGTGGCGATCTCAAAGGGCGTCCCACAATGCAGACGTCCGCCCTGATTGACGTATTCCCCCTCGCTGTTTTCGCGAATCACCAACATGTCGACTTCCCTGGCGCGCGGATCGGCCAGATACTGCCGAGCACCCTCAAGCAGACGGGCCGGTCTTTCACAGGCCCAGAGATCGAAGCCTTTGCGGATTTCCAGCAGTGGCGCCAGAGAAATCCCATCCGTAACGACGTAGCGGTTGGGATCGCTTTTCGGGCCTGGATCACCCAGAGCGCCAAGCAGAATCGCATCATATTGTCTGAGCTGCTGCAAGCCATCGGCCGGCATCATTTCGCCGTATTGACGATGCCAGGCCGTGCTCGGCCAAGGCAGTTCTTTCCAGGTCAGATCAAGGATTTTATCCGCACGCAGGACATCAAGGACAGCAAGGGTTGCCACCATAACCTCGTGACCTATACCGTCCCCGGGAATGACCACGATCTGCCAGTTTTTTCCATTACTCATTTAAAACTCCAGCTTGGTCCTCTAATCCCGAGGTTGGTTTCGGTATCAAGGAGTCAGGTTTGATTTAGCGTCATCTCTGAACCTATTCCGCCCCCATACACAGGTATTTTATTTCCATAAATTCTTCGAGCCCGTACTTGGAGCCTTCGCGGCCCAGACCCGATTCCTTGACGCCGCCGAACGGTGCGACAACGTTAGAGATCAGTCCTTCGTTGATGCCGATCATGCCAGCCTCAATCCCTTCGGCCACCCGCCAGATCCGGTGGATGTTGCGGCTATAGAAATAAGCCGCCAGTCCATAGGGGGTATCGTTGGCCAGCAGGATCGCCTCCTCTTCGGTCTTGAAACTCATGACGGCGGCAAGAGGGCCAAAAGTCTCCTCCTGACATAACTGCATGTTCGGCTTGACGCCGGTTATAAGCGTGGGCTGCACAAAGGCTCCACCGCGCTGGTGAGGTTTACCGCCAGTCACAATGCACGCGCCCTTGGCAACGGCATCCTGAACATGGGCTGACACTTTTTCTGCAGCAGAGCGATTGATCAAGGCCGACTGCTCGATGCCGGGCTCGAACCCATCGCCAACTTTCAGTTTGTCGATGGCTGCCTTGAGCTTGGAAACAAAGGCGTCGTGAACCGTCTCCTGCACCAAAAACCGGTTAACACAGACACAGGTTTGACCAGTGTTGCGAAACTTCGAGACCATGGCCCCTTCAACCGCTTTATCCAGATCGGCATCATCAAAAACCAGAAACGGCGCATTCCCGCCCAACTCAAGGGAGACCTTCTGGAGGTGTTGGGCACATTGGGACATCAATTTGCTGCCGATTTCGGTCGATCCGGTAAAACTGATTTTGCGCACGATCTCACTGGTGGTCAGCGCGTCGGCGATGGCTCCGGCACTCCCGGTGATAACATTAAATACACCGGGCGGAAGTCCAGCTCTTTCCCCCAACTCAGCGAGGGCTAACGCCGAAAAAGGCGTCGCCGAGGCAGGCTTGACAATCATCGTACAACCGGCGGCCAGTGCCGCCCCCGCCTTGCGCGTGATCATTGAGGAGGGAAAATTCCAGGGAGTAATGGCCGCAGTGACTCCGACGGGCTGCTTGATCACCAGGATATGTTGACCGGGTTTTGCACCGGGGATGGTGTCCCCATACGCACGGCGACTCTCCTCGGCAAACCACTTGATAAACGAAGCGGCATACAGGATCTCCCCCTTCGCTTCGGCGAGGGGTTTTCCTTGCTCCATCGTCAGGATGCAACCCAGATCATCTTGATGGGCCAGCATGAGCTCGTACCAGCGATACAAGATGTTTCCACGCTCTTCGGCGGTCTTTTTGCGCCAGAGTCCGAACGCAATATTAGCCGCAGCAATAGCCTTTGTTGTTTCACCCGCACCCATCCTGGGCACGGTGCCGATAATTTCCTGGGTTGCGGGGTTGTCGACGCTGATCGTTTCGTCCCGATCAGCATTGGTCCAGTGTCCATTGATATAACATTGCTCTCGGAACAGTTTGCCATCTCTAAGTGCTTGGATTTTCATATCAGATCCTTACGGAGGATAGTAAATATTTAAAAAAGTTCGCAGGAAAATCTTATTAACAACAATAGTTATCGCAATACAATATTTACACCAAAAGAATAAAAATCAATAAAATCAATTACTTAAATTAATTATTTGGCAAAACCTTCGGCGTTTGGCTGCCTAAATGTGTATCAAATCGATAATAGATCTCATTTTGAGAAATCATGAGTTCCGATAGCCGCTCCTTAGTAACCATGGGTTGGGCGTAAATCAGCCCCGGGAAAATCAGATACATATCATTATGATAAATTACCTGATGTCGTTTGCTCGGAAGATTAAACAGGGGGAAAGGGAAAGGCCCAACTACTAAACGTAATTGGGCCTTTTATTAGTTCTGTAAGTCCAGTTCATGTGTGGCGCTGAATAAGGCGCCAGCAACTTGACTGGTTAGACGCGCGTCAACAGACCGCTCGCCCAGGACAGGCCGACGCCAAAGCCACAGATGGCGATGGTTTTCGCCGCGCCATGCAATTCGTCAGCGAGCAGAATCGGGATACTCGATGAGATGGTGTTGCCGTAGTCGTAGGTCCGATAGGGGACCTTCTCCCGAGGGATCTCCAATTTATCTGCAATCGTCTCGACAATGATCTTGCTCCCCTGATGCAGCAGGAACAGGTCAATCTCTTCAAGGGCGATGCCATTTTTGTCGGCCATCAGACGGATATCTCCGGGCACGGTCTTGGCCGAAAAGTTGAACACGGCGCGCCCGTTCATAAACAGACTTCCGCCGATATTCATCAACTTCTGGTGTTCGACCCCAGCCGTGCCGAAGGTGAACTTGCCCGGCACCAGACTGGGGCTGTCGGAAACCAGGGTCACCGCCGCCGCATCGCCAAACAGCAGCGAGGTGTTCTTATCGTTCGGATCGACCACCTTGGAGTAGGGATCGGCAGTAAAAAGCAGGCCCTTCTTCATGTCGTTGGCGGTCATGAAAGCCTGAAAAACCGCGAGCGCATAGACGAAGCCGGAGCAGCCAAGGGAAATATCAAAGCAGGCGCAGGCACCAGGAAGATCAAGGGCACCGTGGACCATCGCCGACACATGCGGAATATTCTGATCCGGATTCTGGGTGACCACCACCAACGCCTCAATGTCGCTGCAGTCGACCTCCTGTTTGGCACAGAGGGCCTCAAAGGCCTTGATGCAGAGATCCGAGGTCTCCTCGTCCGTACCTTTCAGCGCAACCTGTTTGACGCCGATCTTGTTTTCGATGAAGTTGTCGTCGATACCGTACTGTTCTTTTCGCCCATAGTTGGAAATTCTCCCGGCCGGGATGTAATATCCAATCTCTTCAATGCCAAGCATTCTCAAACCTCCGAAACGCAAATCTTTAAAAAACTGTTCTGCACTTTAATAGCCGATCTTCTCCGAGATAGCAAGAATCCAGCTCTTCATCGGTCGGCCCTGCGGGGTCATTTAACCAATGGGCCTAACCACTAAATAACGCTGACATCCTGCCAGATTTAGCTATTTTCCCGGTTGACCGAAATCAACAGCAGATCTTCGGACCCATTGTTCTCATAGCCGTGCAGCTCCCCGGCGTCAATCTGCAGGCAGATCCCCTCACCGACAACAATCCGCTTATCACCGATTATAACCGTTCCGGCGCCGGACAAGAAATGGAACAGATGCCCGTAAGCATCACGATGCGGCGGAAAGTTTCCGCCCGGGACAACCCGGGTTAAAACCATCCGCATCGCGCCGTCGAGCAGCAACTTGCCGCCCACCCCCCGGGTCAGTTCAGGCCGGACCGGTTGCCAATCTTGTGCATTAGTGTCGATCAGTCTACTCATAGCCCTTCTCCCTGGGTTAGAGGATAAAATCTGTTGAGAGAGAATTAGAAGGGTGCTCGCAAGAGATCTGGCTGAGAATCTGCTTGTTATGCGTGATCTCCTTGACAGCACCAAAGGTTCAAATCGAGAAGTTCCCCATCGATCAGATACTCAGGCTACTCAACCGGCTGCGCTAAACTGAATTGCGTCGGGCTGTCATCCAACGCCGGGAACATGTTGTCGATACCGTTCGGGATAGTCATACCGCAAAGCCCCTCTGAATAAAGAAGTGCTCAGGCTGAAGGAGTAATTATAGCAGCAACTCGCTGGGAGGTGGATAGCTACACCGCCGCAGGAGCAGGTGTTGCGAGGGAGATAAACATTCTGGTTCTGATTGATATTCTGGCTACACTCCTCCTGACAGACCCGCAAAAATGGCCAGCCCATAAAATCAGGCTGGCCATTCATCCACATTATCCACAAAATTTCAACGAAGCAGGACGGGAACACTCCCTGACTTATTGATCGATCCGGTCACGATCCCGGTCACGATCCTGATCCTGGTCTTGATCGCTGTCTTTATCTCTCAGCTGGTCACGATCACGGTCCTGAAGTTTATCCTGATCCTGATCCTGATCCCGAGCTTGGTCCAGGGTCTGATTCATGTTCATTTCTCTGGTGCGCTCCTGATTCATGGTGCGCTCCATGGTCATAGTGCCATATCCATGCCCCCCTTGTGCACCAGATCCGCCACTATTGCCGCCACTTCCTTGGCCGCCACCTCTCCCTGCAAGCACAGACACCGGTAGAAGCAGCAAGATCCCCAGAGCCAAAACGACCAGACCGGTCAAACTCCCACCTGAAAACCTTTTCGCCGAATTCAGCCTTTTCATAAAGCCTCCCTTTCTACTGTCCCCTAAAGGCACAGCACTCATTTAAGAAACTGACCTCTACCTGCCTTTACCTTTTAGACGAACCCGATGTCGAAAAGGTTTACCGGTGAGAAAATAGAGATTTTAAATCCCTGCTGCACGACGAACTTGACACGGCGGCGGCTTCCGGCTGGTCGGTCGAGCTGGGCGATGAGGAGATTCTGCCGCGACTGGTCACACTCAATCAGACACGCGCTACAAAAAAAGCAAACGGCCTGATCCGCTGGCTGCGGTGAGCCAAAAACTGGATTTTTAAGACAAAGCTAGATAAAATCCAAGTCAGTACAACATAAAAAATCAACAAAACTCTGGGTACCATCCTGAATCACCATGACATATGGCATATTTCGATTTTCCGCTTCCACGCTCAATAAACGGTCAGCTGACCTTGATCGGGATCGCACAGAAACTAAGCGAGGCGCTGGGGATTATAGGTTGACCTGCTCACCGAAATAGAGATCAGTCCACATTGGAATGAACATATCCGTAATGACCAGAGAGTGAGTCAATGATGCCTGATGAAAAACAACAACCAGAACATCATCCCCAGGACTTATCCTCCCGCCTCAAACGACTTGAAGATCTGGTCGAGAATGCCGCTGACGCGATTTTTCTCGGTGATCTTCAAGGGGATATAACCTATACCAATCAGGCTGCTAGCGATTTATGCGGATTTACCCGTTCAGAGTTGACAGGTCGTAATATCGGCACACTCTTTTGTGGCTCAGGACTTCAACAGGCGCCCCTGCGTTATGACCTTCTTCTTCAGGGATTGACGGTTAAAACCGAACGCCTGCTTGTACGTAAGGATGGCACTAAAGTAACAGTTGAAATGAATAGTCGACTTTTGCCGGACGGGACCTTCCATACCTTTATGCGCGATGTCAGCGCGCGCAAGGAGATTGAACTTGCCCTGCGCCAGTCTGAAGAGAAATTTTCACGCGCCTTTATGCTGAGTCCTGATTCGGTCAATATCAACCGTCTGTCGGACGGTACCTATCTTGCCATCAACCAGGGATTCACCAGCATCATTGGCTGGACCGAAGAAGACGTGATCGGGCACAGCTCTCTACCGGATGATCTCGATATCTGGTACCAACCTGAAGACCGTCAACTGCTTGTCGAGAAGCTGAAAAAGTCCGGGGAGGTAACCGGCTTTGAGGCACCTTTTCGGAGCAAGGATGGACGAATCATCTTCGGGCAGATGTCGGCGCGCGTCATGGACATCAATGGCGAAGCCTGTATCCTCTCAATTACGCGTGACATGACAGAACAAATTCAGGCCCAAAAGACACAACGGGAAGCAGAAGAAACGTTTCAGCAGGCGCAAAAACTCGAAAGTTTAGGGCTTCTGGCTGGCGGACTCGCCCATGATTTCAATAACATTCTGGCCGGACTCTACGGCAATCTCTCTTTGGCCAAAGACAGGTTGACCAGGACCCTGCCTGACCACCCCAGCCTCCGCTATCTCGAAGCCGCCGAAAACTCAAGGAATCGGGCGACCGCCCTGACCAATCAGTTGCTCACCTTTTCAAAGGGCGGCGCGCCGATCAAAGAGACCCTGAATCTGAGCAGACTGATCGAACAGGTTATCCCTTTCAATCTGTCCGGCAGCAACGTCAAGCCGGTGATATCCCACCCGGACGACCTGTGGTTGGCCTGTGTCGACCAGGGCCAGATCCAGCAAGTATTCGGAAACCTGACAATCAATGCCAAACAAGCCATGCCTGAAGGCGGAGAACTGCAGATCACCCTCGAAAATACCGCAATTCATGACAACCAGCTGCAGGGGCTGGCCGGAGGAAACTATCTCCTGATTTCGCTGACGGATAGCGGCGCCGGGATCAAGCCAGAGCACCTTGAGCACATTTTCGATCCCTATTTCACCACCAAACAAACAGGGACCGGACTCGGGTTAGCCACAGTCTATTCAATTATTCAAAAACATGGCGGTCACATCAGTGTTGCTTCACAACCTGGACAGGGAACGACCTTCAGCATCTATCTGCCGGCGGCTGAAATTCAGGCGCTCCCGATACAGCCTGTCGCCGAGGTCGCCGAGCCCTGGCCGCAGGCCGCAAGGATCCTCGTCATGGATGATGAACAGGCGATTTGTGACATCGTCAAAGATTTGTTGGAAGATATCGGATACAAAGTTGAGACCGTCGCGAACGGCGCCCTGGCGCTCGACCGCTTTCGCCAGACATTGGATGCCGGGATGCCGTTTGACCTGGTAATCCTGGATCTGACCATCCCTGGCGGTATTGGTGGAAAAGACGTCGTCAGACAGATTCTGGCGCTTCACCCACAAGCCAAAGCCATTGTTTCCAGTGGATATGCCGATGATCCGGTCATGGCGAATTATCGCGACTACGGATTCAAGGGTATAGCCGCGAAACCCTACAATCTCGGTGCATTGGAGGATCTGGTGAAAGAGGTCCTGATGAGCACCCCCATTTAATTGAGCGCATTTGCAACCTGTCGATTTCCAGCGACGCGTTAAAAATGTAATTCAATCCGTGGAAACTCCCCGGCATCTTCCAGCAGGCAGCGCTCGACCTCCACAACAAACGGCTTTACCTCAATCCCCAGAAAAACCCCCTGGACCGCTGACAGCTTTGCTGCCCCGCTCTCGGTCAGCACCTGCGCCCCGCGCGGCACCTCGGTAAAGCGCTTGAGCTGAGCCCCGGCGAGTTGAATCAGCCCCTGCACAAACTGCCCTTCCAGGGTCTCACGTCCGGCCGCGAGCCAGACAACCTCCCAGGCCTCATGCGCCTCCCACCAGTAGCCGTGGTTGAACAGATCGACAGCGTACAGATAGGGTTCGCAATCACACCAGTCCGCCGCCACAAACTGCGGCAGATATTCATCTTCCGCGCCATAAGAGTGCCCCTGCGGGTCGTTGCGCGGATGAGAGATATCCGGGTGGAAGGGGAGATAGCGATAAGCGGGAAAAGGCCTTTGGGTATAACGCGGCAGGTCGGGGTGGGTGAAGCTCGGTTCCATAGAAAAATCTCCGTTACCTAGAGTCTCAAAACTACCATAACAAAAACTCCAGGTGCAGGATGGTACACGGAATTTTCTATACTGTCGGAGGTGGTTTAACTCAGGCCTTTCCGTCGGATGTCAACTGCGAGACTAGCAGAAAAGGGAGTCCTGGCGCATATTGATATCTACGCCGCTAGCTGGAGATGGGTTTTAAGCGGGAAGCAGGGCGGGTTCGATGATCTTAGGCCTTGCCATGTTCTTGACCAGACCAAAGGAGGCCTCCCCAAGCATGAGGATAAAGATTACCAGCTAACGGGCCGGCTTTTGCCAAAGACATAACCTCTGAGTTAAACTATCCTCAAGGGGATTCCTCCCCCGGACCAAAAGGTGATGGAAGCCGTTCAAAGAGGCAGAATAATATGCCACGCTTGATTGCTATCGGGGATATTCACGGCCAGCGGACCCGGCTTGAGGAACTGCTAGAAAAGGTCCAGCCGACCGAAACGGACCAGCTGGTGTTCCTGGGCGATTATATCGACCGCGGACCCGACTCGCAGGGAGTTGTCAACCGACTGCTGGAGCTCCACCAAACCCTGCCACAGACGATTTTCCTCAAGGGAAACCACGAACAGATGCTCCTCAATGCCCTGATCGAAACGGCATTTAACACCCCGGCGGCCTTGCCTGAAAACTCAACTTCGATCTTCAGTGGAGCCCGCTCTGATCTGAGCTTGTATCTGCAGAACGGCGGCCTGGCCACCCTCAAAAGTTATGCGCTGGAACAGGTCGACGAACTGCCCCGGGCGCATATCGCCTTTCTTCAGCAGACCCGCCTCTATTTCCACACCGAGGGGTTTTTATTTGTCCATGCCGGCGCCCGAAACGATCTGCCCCTGGCAGAGCAGGACGAATATTCCCTGTTGTGGGATCGCAAGCTGCCACCCGGCAAAGATGAGATTCAGGTGGTGGGGCATCAGCCGACGCCAGATGGCCTCCCGGTCTTTGAAGAGGGGCGTTATTCCCTCGATACCGGCGCGGGTTTCGGCGGGCCGCTGACCGCCTGCGAGGTCAGGACGCGCAAGTCCTGGCAGGCCTAGTCCCCGACTGCTCCGCACCTGATTCCTTGCGATAGCCGACCATCTGTCTGTTTTTATAACGACTGGGCTTACACTGACTTCAACTTTGACGCTGCCTGCCTGACAACCGTCCTCACCCAGACCACCCAGGCCTTTCTCAACGCTAGCCTGCGGCGGAACAAACCCTTCTTGACGATTTCTCGGATGCTGTTTCTCTGCTAAGATAATGACCTCAATCCAGTTTGTTTCTAAAACCGCCAGGACAGTCCGTGAAATACCCAGATCTCGCCACAGACAGCGACCCACCTCCCAGGAGTTTTCTCGACGTCTTCCGCTACAGCCGCCGCGCGCTGGAGCTGGTCTGGACCACCAGCGCGAAACTGGCGCTGATCTTCGCCTTATTGACCCTGGTCGCCGGAGTCTTGCCGGCGGCGGTAGCCTGGATCGGCAAGTTGATCGTCGACGGCGTGGTTGCGGCCATGGGGCAGCATCAACAGACCGGCAGCGCTGATACGACCTATGTGCTGCTGTTCGTCGCCGCCGAGGCCGGGGTCGTGGCGTTGATCGCCGGATCACAGCGTGGTATCGCGACCTGTCAGGCGCTGTTACGGGCGTTGATGGGGCAACGGATCAATCTGATGATCCTCGAAAAAGCGCTGACCCTCAGACTTGCACATTTTGAAGATTCCGAATTCTACGACAAGCTGACCCGTGCACGACGCGAGGCCTCAACCCGTCCTTTAAGCCTGGTCACCCGCACCTTCGGCCTGGTGCAGAATGGCATCTCGCTGGCCAGTTATGCGGCGCTGCTGGTGCAGTTCTCCCCCTGGGCGGTGCTGATCCTGATCGCCGGCGGAATCCCCGAATTTCTGGCCGAGGCGAAATTCTCGGGCGACAAGTTTCGCCTGTTCCGCTGGCGTTCACCCGAAACGCGGATGCAGATGTATCTTGAAACCGTGCTGGCGCGCGAGGATTACGCCAAAGAGGTCAAACTGTTCAACCTGGGTCCGAAGCTGCTTGAACGCTACCGGACGATCTTCGCCAAGCTCTTCGCCGAGGACCGCAGTCTGACCCTGCGCCGTGACTCCTGGGGGTTTGTGCTGGGGCTCATCGGAACCTCCGCCTTCTACGCGGCCTACGCCTGGATCGCGCTTTCGGCCATCCGGGGTCTGATCAGCTTGGGCCAGATGACCATGTATCTGCTGTTGTTCAAACAGGGACAGTCGGCGGTCTCGGCCAGCCTCTCGGCGATCAGCGGCATGTACGAGGACAACCTCTACCTCTCCAACCTCTACGAATACCTGGAGCAACCGGTCCCCGCAACCGAAGGAGAGCTGCAGCAGGGGCCAACGCCTGGTGACGGGGTGCGCTTCGAAGCGGTCACATTCTGCTACCCCGGCAGCAATGAGCCCGCCCTGCAGCAGATCACCCTGCACCTTAAACCGGGCGACAGTCTGGCGCTGGTCGGCGAAAACGGCTCGGGCAAGACTACCCTGATCAAGCTATTGACCCGGCTCTACCTGCCCGACACGGGGCGGATTCTACTCGATGGTCTCGACCTGCAGCACTGGGAAGCCGACGCACTGCGCGCGCGGATTGGGGTGATCTTCCAGGATTTCGGCCGCTACCAGTTTCTGGTCGGCGAGAATATCGGCGCCGGCGACATGCCGCACTTCGAAGACCGCTCGCGCTGGCAGGAGGCGGCGCAAAAAGGGATGGCCGAACCCTTTATCGACAAACTACCTGAAAAATACGATACTCAGCTCGGCAAGTGGTTCAAGGGGGGACGCGAACTCTCCGGCGGCCAGTGGCAGAAGATCGCCCTAGCGCGCGCCTTCATGCGCAGCCGGGCAGATATCCTGGTGCTCGACGAACCGACCGCGACCATGGACGCCGCCGCCGAGGCCACGATCTTCGAGCACTTCCGCGATTTAAGCCGCGGCAAGATGACAATCCTGATCTCGCACCGCTTCTCGACCGTGCGCATGGCCGACCAGATCCTGGTCATCGACAAAGGCAGAATCGTCGAGCACGGCAGCCACACCGACCTGATGCAGCTCGGTGGCCAGTATGCCTATCTCTTCTCCCTCCAGGCGGAAGGCTACAAGTGAAACTTTCGGGGCGGCCGTCGCCCTGCAACTGGCGATGAAACAACCGCCGACGGGGCTGATACTTGAGTCGTCCCACCAAAGCGAAGAGAGCATGGTATGCTCTGATCAAGCACAGACACTCCACTCAACTACTTTTCCACCGCGGACCAAGGGGGGTGAGTCATGCGCGCACTCAAGCTTCGCGAGATGCTCCAAACCATCGAACAAGAAGCCCGGCTGACGGCGTCTCGGACCGGCCGTTCGAGCTTCGCTCCGCAGGTCATGAGGGCCATGAAGCTGGTGCCACGCGACGCCTTCGTCCCTCTGGAGTTGCACAGTCAGGCCTTTGTCAACGGACCTCTGCCAATCGGTCAGGGGCAGACCATCTCCCAGCCCTATATCGTCGCCCTGATGACCGACCTGCTCGAACCACAACTCACCCAGACCATCCTCGAAATCGGCACCGGCTCGGGTTATCAAGCCGCAATCCTCGCGCAGTTGGTGCAGCAGGTCTACAGCCTTGAAATTATCCCCTCCCTCGCTACTCAAGCCGCTGAGCGCCTCTCCCGCCTGGATTATCACAATATTGAAATCAGAACCGATGACGGCCACCGGGGCTGGCCCGAACATGCACCCTACGACGGCATCATCGTCACCGCGGCCGCAACCCATTTACCCCAGGCCCTGCTCGAACAACTGAAACCAGGGGGCCGACTGGTCATCCCCATCGGCCTGCCCGGCATAACCCAGGAGCTGTTGCTGGTCGAGAAGAACCTGCAAGGGGACATCACCACCCAGGATCTGCTCAGCGTCGTTTTTGTACCGATGACCAGCGACCCGCCAAACATCAGGGACCGTTGAACGACGAGACCATCGAACCCGATCCGTTAAAGGAGGAGACCATGTTAGTCAGCGAATTCTGCAATCGCCAAGTCGTCATCATCGATCAGGAAGCAACCATTCTCGATGCGGCCAAACTGATGCGCGTTGAACACGTCGGCGATCTAGTGGTAGTCGACAACCGCCATGAACGGCAGGTGCCGATCGGCATCCTGACCGATCGCGATATCGTGGTGAGAGTTGTTGCGGAGGAGATAGACCTGGACCGGATTTCGGTCGGAGATGCCATGAGCTATGAGCTGCACAGCATTAATGAGCAGTTCGGCCTACAGGAGACCCTCGAAAAAATGCGTCATCATGGGGTGCGGCGCCTGCCGGTGGTCGACGCCGAGGGTGCGTTGGTCGGCATTATCACGAGCGATGATCTGACCGAACTGATTGCCGAACAGCTGAATAATCTGGTGCTCCTCGTCGGCAACGAACTGGCCGGCGAGCGGGCAAGACGCGGCTGAAAAAGAACGGGGAAGACCATCTCATCAACAGGTTCCTATAGTCCGATCCCGTCGATTTTGGCCGAACAGAAGGGGCAGCAGCCCTGGTCGATAAGGTTCTGTCGAATTGCGTAGCCGAAACGCTCGACCAACAGTTCGTCACAGGCATAGCAGTAGGTGTTCTCGCCCCCTTCGCCGGGAATATTCCCCTCGTAGACATAACGCAATCCGGCCTCAATCCCGATCTGCCGGGCCCGGTGCAGGATTTTGGCTGAGGTGCGGGGCGCATCCAGCAATTCGTGGGTCGGATAAAAGGCGCTGACATGCCAGGGGATTTCCACTCCGACGCTGGCAATAAAATCGGCAATCCCTTTCAGTTCCTTTTCATCGTCGTTATAACCAGGGATTATCAGGGTTGTCACCTCAAGCCAGATTCCCAGCTCGCGGTAAAGGCAGATGGTATCCAAAACCGATTGCAGTTTCGCCCCGCAGATCCGATGATAAAAATCCTCGCTGAACGCTTTCAGATCGACATTGGCGGCATCCAGATAGGGTGCGAGGGTCCTTAACGCTTCGGCGCTGGTGTAGCCGTTGGTCACGAAGGCATTCTTGAGTCCGGCCTCATGAGCCAGTCTTGCAGTCGCGTAGGCATACTCAAAGAAGATGGTCGGTTCGGTGTAAGTGTAGGCAATAGAGGAGCATCCCGCCGCCAGGGCTTGCCTGACTATGGCCTCTGGCGCCAGCTCTTTGCCGGGGATCGTCCCCGCATGCAGGCGCGGATACTGTGCGATTTGCCAGTTCTGGCAGTGCCGGCATGTGAAGTTGCAGCCAACCGTGGCGATCGAAAAGGAGGTCGATCCCGGCTGCAGATGAAAGAGCGGTTTCTTTTCGATGGGGTCGATACCGGCTGAAATCGATTGCCCGTAAACCAGGGTCCGCAGCACTCCGGCCTGGTTTTCGCGCACCCCGCAGAGGCCGCGGCGGCCGGCGGAAATCTCGCAGAAATGCTGGCACAGCCGACAGCGCACCCGATTATCGGCCAGCTGGGTATAAAACATCGCCTCGTGCATAACCTGCTCCTGTTGCGGGTGGTTGGATTTCGGGGTCGCAGCACCGTTTGTGTCGTTTCACCGCGTGACATCTGCCGCCGCGCTCTAATTATAACGGGACCCGATCCGTTGGCAAATCGGGGTGTTCCGGTTAGCCCGGCAAGCTGCGGACCACAGGCGGCCAGCCTCAGTCGGTGGCATCCCGTTGGATTTTATGCCGGGGTTCCAGCATTTAACCAGGGGGATTTCATTGACATAAGGCTTCACTACACCCCCTACTGCTGACCGCTTGCATTCCGAAAGACCTCTGGCATACTAGGCTACATTAAAAGCAAAACTGGCTGCCGCACCTCTATTGACTGTTCGGCAACCTGGGTTTATCCACATGACCTCGAGGGTTGAGGTTTTCAGGTCGTCCATGACGATTGGCACAACGACAAGATTCTTCCCGGCCGGGGAGAAAAGGAGCGAGAAGATGGCAGAGGGTACGGTTAAGTGGTTTAACGATGCAAAGGGTTTTGGTTTTATCGAGCAGGACAATGGACCGGATGTCTTTGTCCATTTTTCCGAGGTACAGGGGGAAGGCTTTAAGTCTCTCGCCGAAGGTGACCGGGTAACCTTTGATGTGACCCAGGGTCAAAAAGGTCCCCAGGCGTCAAACGTGCGAAAAAAATAGACCCTGTTTCACCGCATTAAAAAGCTGGAGTCGCCCTGCGAAAAAGCCCTCTAAATCATCTGAGTTAGGGGGCTTTTTTGCGCGTGTGGCGTATTATTGGCCACCCTGACGCACAAACTTGATTCCCCCATAAAACCTGATACAAGGTAACTATCAGCCGTGGGATATTGTGCGTCCCGATAAAGCCAACCCCTCTGTAAGGAGGGCGACGGAATGCTACGGATCCTTTCTGGCGAAGGATAGCCGAGCTGCCGAAGGATGTGATTCCTGATGGCTTGCTCGGCTTTTCTATGGTGGTTGCTGGCCTCAAGGGGCAACCGGCAGCAACAGACCCCGATTGGCGGAAATGCGGGCTGTCTTCGAGGGTACGCAAAATCCCGTATAAATGGAGGACAATATGGCAATTATGACGTGGGACCCGTGGCGCGAAATAGAAGATTTATTCGATCGTTATACCAGGGCTGGTGGCTCGCAAAACCAACTCACAACGACGGGAGATGTCGCAAGGAACTGGGCCCCCAGGGTCGATATTGCTGAGACCAGCAAAGAGTTCTTGATCAAGGCCGAAATCCCCGAGGTTAAAAAAGAGGATGTCAAGGTCAATTTGGAGAACGGGGTCCTGACGATCAGCGGGGAAAGGAAACAGGAGAAGGAGGAAAGTGGAAAACGCTTCCATCGCGTTGAACGGCAGTACGGCAGCTTTACTCGGAGCTTTACCCTGCCGGACAACGTCGATCAATCGAAGGTCGAAGCAACCTTCAAGGATGGCATGCTGAATATCGCCATCGAAAAGACGGAAGCGGCGCGGCCGAAAAAGATCGAAATTAAAGTGAAGTAGCTCGCTCTTAGCTATGAGCTGAACATTTTTGGAGTCATCTGCGTCCGGCGGTGATACAGGCCAGTTACAACAACTCGAAATCCGACCGACATTGGAATGGCTCACGCTGAATGAAGTGGGCCATTTTTTCGGAATTTATTAGGAGGCGGCCAGGCAAGATCACACCCGGCCCTGTGAGCCTTGAGCCAACCGTCGCGATACACAGCAACCTTTGGCGTCAATTTGCAGTTCTTCCCGTTGCAGGTCGTCTACCGAAAACTGAGGGCTGAGTTTATGCAAAGGGAATTGGGCACTTAAAAAGATGGATCGGAAATCCATAACCAGGGAGGCGCTTATGCTTGTTCCGGTGGTGCTTAAAAATTGGCTGGAATGCTCCGTCAGAAAAGATGAATTACAATATTTGATCGTCACCGAAAAGGTCATGTTCTTTGAACGCTCCGATGGCTGGGCGGTTCTTGGACGAGACAAAATGCGGCACCTGGTGATGCCATTTGAGGGGGAGGAGCGACGTCAGCATCAGGTGTTTGCTAAAGACAATTAGTATTAAGCAAGATCGGCCAAAGTGAGATGCCACCAGAGGTTTTCGTCCACTTAAGAAGCGGCGAAGCAGGAACCAACAACCTGCCCAGAAAGGAATTCCATGAGCTATAAGACGATCCTGGTTCACATTGACCCCGGCAGACGCTGTGCACCACGCGTCGAAGTCGCCGCCCGCCTGGCATTGCAGCACGAAGCCCATCTGGTCGCGCTGTACGTGCAGACCCCCTTTGTCCTTCCCGGCTACCT
Source organism: Geopsychrobacter electrodiphilus DSM 16401 (assembly GCF_000384395.1). NCBI lineage: Bacteria > Pseudomonadati > Thermodesulfobacteriota > Desulfuromonadia > Desulfuromonadales > Geopsychrobacteraceae > Geopsychrobacter > Geopsychrobacter electrodiphilus. The sequence goes on along the minus strand of NZ_ARWE01000001.1, from coordinate 131,327 downwards.
GGTCCATATGGGACCGGAACTCATCGAGACCCAGCAGAAAGCCGCAACTGAGGAGATGGCGCACGCCGAAGCAACCTTTAAACAACAGCTGTCGATCCTGGGTTTTAAAAATGCCGAATGGCGCACAACGACCGACTTCCCCGTCGACGCGGTCGCAAAGCAGGCGCGATACGCCGATTTGGTCGTGATCGGCCAGAGTGATATTTCGGATAACTCGGGAACCCCCGTGGATTTCCCGCCGCGCCTGGTGCTGGCGTCCGGTCGTCCGGTATTGATTATCCCCTATGCAGGCAGTTTTCTCAGCATCGGCAGTCGAGCTCTCATCGCCTGGAACGGAAGTCACGAGGCGACCCGTGCCGTCACCGACGCCATCCCGCTCCTCAAACGGGCGCAAAAGGTGACCCTCATGGCAATTCAGCTCAAGCAGGGTGGCCACGGCAGCATTCCTGTTGACGAGATCGTCCTCTATCTTGAGCGCCATGGCGTGCGTGTCGATATGACGACAGATCCAGTCACCGGGATCGACGTGGGGAATGAAATCCTGTCGCGCGCGGCCGACCTCAGCGCCGACCTGATCGTTATGGGCGGCTACGGTCATTCACGGCTCAGGGAGTGGGTACTTGGCGGTGCGACCCGAACCCTGCTGGATTCAATGACCGTCCCCGTGCTGATGTCCCATTAGTTTTCACAGACGGTTATCCGGGTCAGCCGGGCATTTCAGATAAAACTTTCAGCCCCTGCAAGCTTATGCTGACAGGGGCTGAAAGTTTAACACCACAACCTTTCGTCCCGCAGGTGACGATCAGTCGTTGTGCATCTGTTCCTTAATTTCCCCGACCGTCACCGCCGTCAGACAACCATTCCATTCTTTCTGCGTCCCCCGATACATCCAATTTTATACTCGCTTTAAAGTAAAACCTTGTTTGTGTTATAATTAGTTCGCTGTAACTTAATCCAGACCATGCGAACATCTCGAATTAACCCTCATCAATAAGTGAAATGAACGTTTTTTATCCTCCTCAAAAGACCTATATATTGGTGATGGAGCGCTGCGAGCCAAGGTGGAGTCAATGGACAACCTGTTTCAACGAGCGCCTGAAATATCTTCCAACCCAGCCTTTCTCCTGAATCGGCAAGGTCGCGTCGTCTTCTGGAATCTCGCCTGCGAAGCTTTTACAGGAGTTAAAACTTCAAAATTTCTTCATACTTACCGACGGACAGCTTGGCCGCGGAACGGCCTTTACTAAGATAACCTCCACGCCACCAGTTGACAGAAGAAGAGGGTTTACACCAGAAAGCACTTTATCCTGCACGCTTCCGCCATTACTAAGGATTGTATATGGACGTCTTTCAATGGGATCAAAATTTTGAAACAGGTCTCGCCGAAGTTGATCAACAACATAAGCATCTGGTTAAAGTGATCAACGAGTTCGGCCAACTTCTCTCCCAAAACAGCGTCAACTCTGCAGACCTGGAACAAGTGTTTACCGAGTTGGTGTCATACACGCAATATCATTTTGAAGAAGAAGAGAAAATGTCTCATCGCACCGGTGTCGACATAAGACATGTCGAGCATCACGAGCGAGAGCACCTTAATTTTCTTCAAGAAGTCACGTTGCTTCATCAACAGATGGAAACCTCCCAGGATACTACGGGGAAAGACTTGTTTGAATTTCTGATGAATTGGCTGGTCTGCCACATTCTGGGATCAGATATGAGCCTGGCCCGTCAAATTAGAGCGATTGAGTTTGGTCACTCCGCCGATGACGCTTATCTGATGGAGGAAAAAGCGGTTGATAAAGCAACGGGGTTACTGCTCAGATCACTGAATAATCTTTTCAAGCAGGTATCAAACCGAAACAAACAATTAAGCGAATTAAATCAAACCCTTGAAGTTAAGATCAGGGAGCGGACCCAGTCTCTCTCTGAGGCAAATCAAAAACTCGGAAAACTGGCGTCCACCGATGTTTTGACCGGGCTATCGAATCGTCGCCATGCCTTACAAATATTGGATCAATTGTGGGAAGAGTCCGTCAATATGGGGACCACACTCGCCTGCATGATGATTGACGCCGACGGTTTTAAAGCAATCAACGATAACTACGGCCATGATGCCGGTGACTTGGTATTGCAGAAACTGGCAAGACAGCTGAGATATGCAGTCCGGACAGACGATATCGTCTGTCGGCTTGGAGGAGATGAGTTTCTCATCATCTGTCCCAAGACGAATGAGGAAGGTGCCATGGTGATCGCAACTCTCATGCATGACCAAATCGCAGCCCTAACAGTCCCGGTCCTTGGCGGAGTCTGGCCAGGAAGTATCAGCGTCGGAGTTGCAGCCAAGACAGCCGCTATGAAAACACCTGAAGATTTGATCAAGGCAGCGGATCGCGGCGTCTATGCCGCCAAAAACGCGGGTAAAAATTGCGTGAAAATTGTACGTTGAGAAACGCTTTGCCTGGCAGATCAATATCATCTAGAGGGCACAGAATGGCTGCCCTCTCCAGAAAAGCGTTTATGAAACAAACATCCTCGCCTTTGGATAATAAGCATCGCGAAATAATCACAGAAATCAGTAGTTCTTCATATATTCCTTAATTTCCCAGTCGGTCACCGCCATCCGATAGCGATTCCATTCTTTCGTTTTCCCCTGAATATATTTTTTAAAGATATGCTCGCCGAGCGCTTCTTTGGCGAGCGGATTCTCCTTGAGCGCGATGATCGCCTCTTCCAGACTGCCGGGCAGACTGGCGATTCCGGTCGCTTCTTTTTCGGCGGCCGTCATCTTGAAGATATTAATATTGACGGCCGCCGGGGCTTCGAGCTTGTTTTTCACTCCGTCGAGCCCCGAAGTCAGCATCATGGCGAAGGCCAGATAGGGATTGCAGGTCGGGTCGGGACAGCGGACCTCGGTGCGGGTGCCCATACCGCGTGATGCGGGGATACGGATCATGGCCGAGCGATTGGAAGCTGACCAGGCAACGTAGACCGGCGCTTCGTAACCAGGGACAAGGCGTTTGTAAGAGTTGACCAGCGGATTGGTCACGGCGGTAAAGCCACGCGCATTCCTGGTGATTCCGGCGATATACTGGTAGGCGATTTCACTCAACTGCAGCGGCCCACTTTCATCATAGAAGGCGTTCTGCCCATCGAGGGTGAAGAGGGACTGGTTGGTATGCATGCCCGAACCGTTGATGCCGAACACCGGCTTGGGCATGAAGGTCGCGTGAAAGCCGTGTTTATCGGCGATGGAACGTACCACCCACTTGAAGGTCAGGGTGTTGTCGGCCGCTTTTAAGGCGTCAGAATACTTGAAGTTGATCTCATGCTGCCCTTCGGCGACTTCATGATGGGAGGCCTCAACTTCAAAATGCATGGCCTCCAAGGTATCGATGATCTCACGCCGACAGTTGATGCCGGTGTCATCCGGATCGACCTCAAAGTAGCCGGCGACATCATTAGTCGCGGTTGACAGCTTGCCGTTCTCATCCTTCTGAAACAGAAAAAATTCACACTCGGTGCCGACGTTCATGGTGTACCCGAGTTCCTTGGCCTCGGCCAGCACCCGTTTCAGGTTCACCCGCGGGCAGCCCTCAAAGGGGGTACCATCGGCCTTGTGCACATCACAGATAATCCGCGCCGCATTGACACCGTTCTTGTTCCGCCAGGGGAGAACGACAAAGGTGTCATAATCGGGCTTCAGATACATATCCGACTCGTTGATGCGCACAAAGCCGTCAATCGACGAGCCGTCGAACATCATCTGGCCATCCAGCGCTTTTTCAATCTGACTCAGCGGGATGGAGATATTCTTCATGAAACCAAAGATATCGACAAACTGCAGTCGGAAAAAGTTAACCTTCTGTTCTTGGATGATCGTCATAATTTCACTGCGTGTCATATCAGAACTCCTTCAGGATCAGACTTTCGAGAATCAAAGGGACGGCGACAGGGGCGTACCCACCCCGACAGTAGCTGCGAAACCCAAGTGGTGACGATTTCAGTTGAGAGCAATCGCGACCAGAGTGAGCATACGCACTGGAATAGAGTTTCAGTATACTTAAGGGATGACTTTTTAATAGAATTTAAATTTAAACGTTTCAACATGACAGTGTTCCGGGTTCCCTCAAAGGGGTGGGGAGCGGGGTCCGATGAAAATTCCCCGCGATTAGTTCAAGGCCACCCATTCTGCGCGGCAGACCGAGCAGGTCGGGTAAATACTAACGCTGTTTTATCAATTCCTTGCATTAGCCTTCCAGCGCTGTTAAATTTGCCTAAGATATTCTGCCCCCTGAGATCAACCTTCTGCTGATCCAGCATTCCCGTCATAGGGGAAAACTAAATGATTCCCAAGCGCCCCCTCAGCCTCAAAGCCAGAATGTCATTCTCCGTCATGGCTCTCGTCCTTGTCATCATGGCAGGTGTGGGTGGACTGTCGCTGCATTATTTTAAACGCTCCTTCCAGAAACTCATTGCTGACCAACAGTCGACCTTGATCGAACAGATCGCCAAGCAGATTGACAGACAACTGCAGGATGCCAGTTCTCTGATCACCGCTACGGCTGGCAGCTTCCCCCTCGACCGCCTTAAAAACGCCGAACTCGCCCAGTCCTACCTCGACACCCAGCTTGGTCTCGGCACCACCAGCATGTTCGATAATGGCATTTTCCTGTTCACAGCGGATGGGCGCTTGCTGGCGGAGTATCCCTTCAAACCTGATCGCCGTGGTCGAGACTACTCTTTCCGCAAATATTTCCAGGATACGCTGCGCTCTGGACAACCTCAAATTTCTGACCCCTATGTTTCAAGTCAGAAACAAAAACACCCGGCGGTTAATTTCACGGCCCCCATCCGCAATGACAAGGGACAAATCCTCGCGGTCATCGCGGGGAGCGTCGATCTGACGCGTAAGAATTTTCTCGGCGGCCTGAGCGCTGTACGGATTGGTCGGACGGGCTATCTCTACCTCTTTAATACCGACCGACTGATGATCATGCATCCAGACCCGCGGCGCATCATGAAGAAAGACGTTCCGCTCGGCGCGAACCTCTGGTTCGATCGGGCAATCGAGGGTTTTGAGGGGACTGAAGAGACCGTCAACTCACGCGGGTTACACACCCTGGTGTCCTTCAAGCGTCTCAACAGTAACCGCTGGATTCTTGCCGCTAACTACCCGACCCATGAAGCCTTTCAACCGATTGCTCAGGTACAGCGGTTTTTCATTGTCGGCCTCGGCATCATCCTCATCTTCTGCATCGTCGTTACCTGGGTTGTGACGCGCACCCTGCTGGCCCCTCTGGCCCGGCTTACCGCACACGTGGCAGGATTTTCTCCGCCAGATGCTGATAAAAGTCACCCTGTTAGAGGTCAGGGGGATGAAATAACCACCCTGGCCGCGACCTTTGATGGGTTAATGACCGAGGTAGCGAGGGAACGTGAGTTCACCCTCAACCTGCTGCAAAATTCTGCCACCCCCTGCTTTGTTCTCGATGTGAACCACAGGGTGTTGATATGGACGCAGGCGGTTGAGAAATTGACCGGTCTCAAGGCTAACGACATTCTAGGGACAAATCTTCATTGGCAGGCCTTCTACCCCTCGGAGCGCCCCTGCCTGGCTGACATTGTGCTGGACAAGGACTACTCTGCCGCCTTCGATCTTTACCCCCTGTTAGCCGACTCACCGCTGGTCGAAAATAGTATTCAGGCTGAAGGCTGGCTCAAACTGTATAACGGCAGGTCGAAATATCTGACCTTCGATGCAGCGCCGATCCACGACCAGAATGGCACGCTGGTCGCTGTGATACAGACGCTGCATGATCTAACCAACCTGAAACACACAGAGAAGACCCTGCGCGAAACTCAGGAGAGCTATCACGCGCTGATCGACAGCTCGCCTGATGCGATCATAGTGCACCGTCATGCCAACGTTTTATACGCCAACCGAGCGGCAAACATACTCTTTTGTGCAAAGAGTAAAGAGGATCTCGTTGGCCGCTCCCTCAACGAACTGATCCACCCCCATTACCACAAAACCGCTTTCAGGCAAATTTCCGAAGTCGAAACTAAAAAAAACACACACCTCCATGTCGAAGAGCAAATTATCCGCCTAGACGGCAAGAGTCTCGACGTTGAAATTGGCCGATCTGTAACCTTCTATGCAGGCGAGGCGGCGGTACAGAGCGTTTTGCGCGACATCACTCTGCGTAAAGCCGCCCAGGACCTCGTCTGGCAACAGGCCAACTTCGATGCTCTCACCGGGCTTCCGAATCGAAGCCTCTTCATGGATCGGCTGAAACAGGCCCTGGGAAACTGTGACCGTGATAAACATCTGGCCTGCCTGATGTTTATCGATCTCGACCAATTTAAAGCCGTCAACGACACCCTGGGTCATGACAATGGTGATGAACTTCTGCGCCAGGTCGCCAAACGCATGAGCACCTGTCTGCGCGAGACCGACACGGTCGCACGCCTGGGGGGGGATGAATTCACCATCATTCTGCCAGTCCTGAAAGACGTCAACGAGGTTCTCCTCCCAGCAGAACGTTTGCTTAAGACCCTGGCAGAGCCCTTCGTCCTTCCTGGCGGTATCCGCCAAATCTCCGCTTCGATCGGCGGCGCGATCTACCCTCATGACAGCAAGAGCATAGCTGATCTGATGTGTGTCGCCGATACCGCGATGTACCAGGTTAAGCAGACCGGGCGTAACAGTTACTACTTTCCCCATCTTGAAAAATCCGCCGGACCGACCCCTGCCACAGAGGGTCTCCATAATTAATGGCGCGAAGATCAATCACACCATAATCCCGCCCATAAGGATTGAGTTGGTGATATGTCTCCCGATCCAGCTTGCAAGTTCAGCACTCTCCAGTAGAATCTGAGGAGATCCGACCTTAACCAACAGCCTGTTCACCCCATGCAACCACTTGACCCGAGGAGAAAAAATGACATGGCAACGATAATAAAATTTCGACAGTTCACGATTTTTGTCGCAGTGCTGACGCTTCTGCTCGGTTCCATCTCGAGCGTCCGGGCCGCGGAGGAACGTAACTATCTGATGGCGACCGCATCAACGGGCGGGACCTACTACCCGGTCGGGGTCGCGCTCTCGACCCTGGTCAAGGTCAAGCTGCAACCGAAGCAGAAGATCGGGATGTCGGCGATCAGTTCGGCAGGTTCGGGAGAAAACATCAAGCTGCTGCGCGACAATGAAGTGCAGTTCGCCATCCTGCAGGGACTTTACGGAGCCTATGCCTGGCAGGGCACTGGCCCGATTAAGGCCGAAGGCGCCCAGAAGAACCTGCGCTCGGTGACCATGCTCTGGCAGAATGTGGAGCACTTCGCGATCAACAAAAAATTTGCCAAAACCGGCACGGTTTCCGACCTGCTCGGAATGAAGGGGGAGACCCTCTCTCTCGGCAAGAAGAACTCCGGCACCCTCGGCTCCAACACCGTACTGCTTGACAACCTCGGTGCCGATGTCGCCAAGGACTATAACCTGATCTACGTCGGCTATGGTCCCTCCGCCGATGCCATGCAGAATGGTCAGGCGGCCGGCATGAGCACCCCGGCCGGGGTCCCGGTCAGCGCCGTAACCAAGGCGATGGCCAACATGGGCGATAACTTTGTCGTACTCGATTTTACCGATGAGCAGATGAAAAAAGCCGATGGCGGCATGGACCTCTGGACCCGCTATGTGATTCCGGCCGAGACCTATCCGAGCCAGACCAAGGCGATCAACACCATCGCTCAACCCAACTTCCTCGCGGTGCGCGCCGACGTGGATGAGGATGCGGTCTACCAGATCACCAAGACCATCTATGAAAACCTGCCGTTCCTGAACGCCATTCACGGCGCTACCAAGGCAATGGCGGTCGAAAAAGCGATTGCCGGACTACCAATGCCCCTCCATCCCGGTGCCGCCAGGTATTATCAGGAAGTCGGAATCAAGATTCCGGCTCGCCTGCTCTCCAAATAAGCGTACAAACCTCACCCGGCCGCGAAAAATAAAGCAGCCGGGTGATTTATTTCTGCCAGGAGAGGAATGCGATGCCCGAAAATATTCCCCCGCCAGATGCCGATGCTCAACTCCCTCCGACCCGACTAATGATCGTTCTCGGTGTCGCTATCTCCCTGATGCACATCTGGTTCAACGTGGTGACCGTCCTCTCATCCCTGTGGCAGAACTCCCTCCATTTTGCCGGATTCGCCCTGATGGCGGTGCTGGTCTATCCGCTGCGCAAGAACTCAACCCTCATGTGGCGAGCGCTGGATCTTCTTGTCGGTCTGCTCGCCGCTGGCTCGGCCCTGTTTCTGATCGCCAGGGAGGACGCCATTTATGCGCGTGGGGTGCACATGGCCCACTCCGAATGGGTCGCCGCAATTATTTTAATCCTCTGTGCCCTCGAACTCACAAGGCGCGTGGCGGGCTGGTTTATCCCGGTCCTGATCCTCATCGCCTTAAGCTATGTAGGCTGGTGGGGAGGGTTGATCAGCGGGGTCTTCAAGTTTGCCGGGCTGAGCTTTGAAACCATCCTGTTTCGCAGCGTCTACGGCGACGACGCCCTGTTTGGAACCATCGCCGGCATCTCCTCGACCTATGTCTTCATGTTTATCCTGTTCGGCGCTTTTCTGCTGCGCTCGGGAGCCGGCGAATTCGTCATCGACCTGGCCCGCGCCGTTGCGGGACGCATGGTCGGCGGTCCCGGGCTGGTGGCGGTTATGGCCTCGGGGCTGATGGGGACCATCTCCGGTTCGGCGGTGGCCAACACTGCCTCGACCGGGGTCATCACCATCCCGCTGATGAAACGTGCCGGTTTTCCGTCCAAGTTCGCCGCCGGGGTTGAAGCGGCCGCCTCAACCGGCGGCCAATTAATGCCACCGATCATGGGCGCCGGGGCCTTCGTCATGGCGACCTACACCCAGATCTCCTACAACACCATCGTCATGGTCAGTATTCTGCCGGCGATCCTTTATTTTGCCGCAGTCGGTTTCTTTGTCCGGATCGAGGCCAAACGCAGCCATGTCGACGCGCTGGATAACGAAGAGGTCTCGGCCCTTGAAGTCTTCAAGAAGGGCGGGATCGTATTTTTGCTGCCGATCGCGGTGCTCATCGGGCTGCTGATCTACGGTTTCACCCCAACCTACGCAGCCGGCCTGAGCATTCTTGCCGTTATTGTCGCCTCCTGGTTTTCACCCAATCGCATGGGGCCCAGAGCGATCATCGAGGCGATGGCGATGGGCGCGCGTAACATGGTGATGACGGCCATCCTGCTCTGCGCCGTCGGGCTGATCGTTAACGTTATCTCCACCGCCGGAGTCGGCAACACCTTCTCGCTGATGATTAATCAGTGGGCCGGGCATAGCCTGGTCATCGCCATCGCCCTGATCGCCCTGGCCTCACTGGTCCTCGGCATGGGACTGCCGGTGACCGCCGCCTATATCGTGCTCGGCACGCTCTCGGCGCCAGCGCTTTACGCTCTCATTTCCGATGGTCTGCTGGTGCACGCCCTGGTCAGCGGTCAGATCCCCGAAGCGGCGAAGGCGATCTTCATGATCGCCTCCCCTGAACATCTCGCCGTGATCGGGCACCCCATGACCAGCGCCGCCGCCCAGGCGATCGTCGACGCGGTGCCGGTCGACATGGCGAGCATGGTACGCGAGGCGGTCATCAGTACTCATGATCTGACCTTCGCGCTGCTTTCGGCGCATCTGATCATCTTCTGGTTAAGCCAGGATTCCAACGTCACCCCGCCGGTTGCGCTAGCCGCCTTCACTGCCGCCGCCATCGCCGGGACCAAACCGATGGAGACGGGCTTCCAGTCGTGGAAACTGGCCAAGGGGTTGTATGTAATCCCATTACTGTTTGCCTATACTCCGTTTATCGGCGGCTCCTGGGCCGGAGACTTTGAGATCTTCTTCTTCGCTTTCTTCGGCCTCTACGCCTTTGCCGCCGGCCTGGAAGGGTTTATGGAAACCAGGCTCGGCTGGCCGCTCCGGCTCCTGACCCTGGCCTGCGCCGGGGCCCTGCTCTGGCCGTCCCCCTGGTGGGTCCATGTCGCCGGACTGCTGGTGCTGAGCTGGTTGTTTATGCGGAGTTTTCGTACATCACGACGGGAAGAACTCGTGGCGGCTTAAACCCTGAGGAAAAAGATCTAAACCAAAAGACGCAGGGCATCTTCGGTTGCCGCTTCAAGCACGCCGAGATGGGCGGCGAGGTCGAGGACCGTGAGACGCGAACGGATAGCGCGCGCATTGAGGGCCGCCAATCGAAATTCTGCGGCGCTCAGGCCGAAGGCCTTGAGCGTGAAGGGCGCGCCGGTGCGAGTGAAGAGATCGACAAAGTAACGGGGCGATTGGACCTTTTGAAACAGGGGGTGCAAACGCCCCCAGTATTGCGGAAGCACATGATCGAACTCTTGCAGAATCTCGCGTTTCCCCGCGAGCTGCAGGGTCACCTCCTCTGCCAGCGGCCCCCAGATCTCCGGGATGGCAGCTTCCGTCCGAGCATAAACGGTTGCCGCGTCCGCCTGGCAATCCTCGCTTCGGCACTCTGCCAGGCGGGCATAACAGGCGGTCGCGAGGATAATGCCGAGCCCGACTTGCAGCCCATGCAGTTCGGGCTTACGGCCGGTCACCGCCTCACGCATATCCCAAAAATGCGAGATCAGATGTTCCCCCCCCGATGCTGGCGCGCTGGAGCCGGCCAGACTCATGGCCACCCCCGAAATCAACAATCCTTCAAACAGTCCCCCCACAACATCAGGTTCTCCCTGAGCAACCCCTTCCGGATTGTGGGCGTAGCCCTGCTCTGCCGTATGCATCAGTGCCGAGGGGAGCTCACAATAGCTGCGGCTCTGCAGCAACGATTCACACTGCCAGTCGATATCGGACACCACCTTGGCCAGCACGTCACAGAAGCCGGCCTGACGCATTTTCAGTGGCGCCTGTTGAATGATCCGGGGAACGGCGTAGATGCGTTGCGGAGGTGCCGCCGGCAGGGTGCGCTTCACCCCTTTGACCTTGAGGGCGACAATCCCGGAGGTATAGCCGTTCATCGAGGGCGCCGTCGGCAGGCTCCAGTAATCACAGAGGCTCCGCCCGGCGGCGAACTTGCCGAGATCATTGACCGTCCCGGCTCCCACCCCGATAATCAGGGCTTTCCCCTGCGCTACCGCCGCGACCTGTTCTGCAAGATCTGCGGTCGCGACAGGATGTGCCTTCAGCAGAAGATGCTCCAGACTGACCCCGGCCCGCTGCAGCTCGTTGCGCAGGGTCTTGCCGGCCACAGCATCCGTATCGGGATCACTAACCAGCAGAACCGGCCGGTCGCAGTAGATGGCCCGGCAATCCTCAGCTAGAACCCGGCAGGCATCATCCCTCACAAAAAGTGTCACCCCGGACGAGGGATGCGGCTTGCCACAGGAGCAACCGGCAAAAAAACTGGATTGATCTACGATAGCGGGATACTGGCGCAAGGGTATGATCAAGGCTATTTCTCCCGCTCAACCAGCCCTTTAACAAACCAGCGCTGCATGCAGAGCACCACCAGAATTGGCGGCAGCATGACAATCAGCGCACCGGCCATGGCGATATGCCAGTTGGGCGGGTCTTCCGGAGAGGGGAGCAAATGCTGCAGCCCGATAACGGCGGTGGTCATCCTGGCGTTGGTGGTGATCAACAGGGGCCAGAGATACTGGTTCCAGCCGTAGACAAATTCGATGACCACCAGGGCCGCGATATTGGTTTTGGAGAGCGGCAGCAGGATCTTCCAGAAGAATGTCATCGGCGAGGCGCCGTCCATCTTGGCCGCTTCGCAGAGCTCTTCAGGAATCGTCAGGAAGAACTGACGGAACAGAAAGGTACAGGTGGCCGACGCGATCAACGGCAGAATCAGGCCCGCATAGCTGTCGAGCAGACTGAATTCCAGGGTGACCTTAACCTCATGTTGTGCGAACCAGCTGACGATGCCATCCAGCCCCAGGGCGTCCCACACCGACTGAAGAGGCCCAAAGATATTGGCCGCCATTTCATAGGTCGGCAGAATTCGTACTTCAATCGGCAGCATCAAAGTACAGAAGACCGTGGCGAAGGCCAGGGTACGGAAACGGTAATCGAAATAAACAATGGAAAAAGCGCCGAACAGCGAAACGATGATCTTGCCGAAGGTGATCCCCATCGCCATGATGAACGAGTTCAGCATCTGGGTGCCAAGGTGCCCCCGACTCCAGGCTTCCTGCATATTATTGAAGAGTTGATCCCCGGGAATCATGCTCATGGGTACCCGCGAGACCTCATCCAGCGAGAGGGTCGCGGCGATGAGTGCATAGAGAATCGGAAACCCGACCAGCACCACGCCGAAGATCAACACCACATAGGTAAACAGGTCGAGGACCGGTGTCTTTTCAACCATCATAAGCTACCCCGTGTACTGGACTTTACGCTCGACATACTTGAACTGCAGAGCCGTAATCACAATGATCAGCACCATCAAGACCACCGATTGGGCCGAGGAGGATCCGAGGTTCAGGCCGATAAAGCCATCCTGATAAACTTTGTAAACCAGAATATTGGTCGACCCGCCAGGCCCGCCTTGCGTGACCGCATGGATGATGCCGAAGGATTCAAAAAAGGAGAAGATGATCGTCATGACCGTTACAAAAAACAGGGTCGGCGACAGCATCGGAAAGGTGATTGCCCAGAAACGCCGAAAGGGGCTGGCGCCGTCCATGGCAGCTGCCTCTATCAAGGAATGGGGCACCGCCTGGAGCCCGGCCAGAAAAAAAACGAAATTATAGCTGATGTTCTTCCAGGCGCTGGCCATCACCACCAGCAGCATGGCATGGGAGCTTTCAAGCAGCGGGTTCCAGTCCAGGCCGAACCATTTATTCAGCGCGATGGCGACCACGCCGTAGGAGGGGTGGAGCAGAAACAGCCACAAAATTCCCGAGATCGCCGGCGCGATGGCATAGGGCCAGATGAGCAGGGTGCGGGTTAAGGTCGTGAAGCGCAACGCCCGATTGGCCATAGTCGCCAAAAACAGGCCACAGCTGATCGAAATCAGGGCCACCGACCCGCTGAAAAACAGAGTGATCAGGATCGATTTCAGATAGAGCGGGTCCCTGAACAGAGCGATAAAATTATCGAACCAGACGAAACGGGTGCGAAAACCGAACGGATCGCTCAATTGAAATGAGGCGATCACCCCCTGCGCGGCCGGCCAGTAAAAAAAGGTCAGGGTGATCAGAAGCTGGGGCAGAATCAGCAGATAGGGGAGCGACCGCGATTTAAAAAAGGCTCGTTTTTTTATCATGGCAGAATCAGTTCACGAAGAAGCCCCCTCTCCAAACGCGAGGAGAGGGGGACGTTCATCAGCCTTTAAACAGGAGAATTACTTATAGGTCTTTTCGAACTCGCGAAGTTTGACATTGCTCCGTGCAACCGCGCTGTCCATTGCAGCCTGAGGCGTTTTGGTGTCGTTCCACACCAGCTCCAGCTCTTCATTGATAATGTTCCGAATCTGCACAAAGTACCCGAGACGCAGGCCACGCGAATTCTTGTTCGGGGTGGCCCGGGTCAGCTCTTTGATACCGACTTCCTGATACGGGCTCTCTTTGTAGTAGCCTTCCGACTTCAGTTGCTCATAAGCGGTCAGAGTAATCGGGAAATAACCGGTCTCCTTGTGCCAGAGGATCTGGGGTCCGTCGCCGGCCAGGTAGTTGAGGAAGGCGGCGACGCCCTTGTAATGGTTTTTCGGCAACCCCTTGAAAACCCAGAGTGAGGCCCCACCGATGATGCTGTTCTGTGGCTGGGTGTTCCAGGTTTCCACCGGCAATGGCGCTATGTCCCATTTGAATTTTGCCGCCGATTTCAACTTGGCGATGGCGCTGATCGAATCGATATAGATGCCGGCATTTTCGGCGATAAACTCAGATTTAGGCCCCTGGTATTTCTGACCACCGTAATAGAAGCGGTTATCCTTCATCCAGCTTTTAAGCCGGGCGATATGCTTGACGACCTTGTCGTTGTTGATCAACAGTTCGGTGTCCAGCCCTTCATAGCCGTTAGCTTTGCTGGCAAAGGGGATATTCTGGATCGCGCTGTAGTTTTCGACCTGGGTCCAGGACTGCCAGGCGGTAACCAGGCCGCCTTTTACGCCCGACTTGACCAGCTTACCGGTAATCTCGCCCATTTCATCCCAGGTGACCGGCTTCTCCTTGGACAACATGGGGATACCGGCTTTTTTAAACTGATCGACATTGTAATACATGACTGGCGTAGAAGAATTAAACGGCATCGACATCAGGTTACCGTCGGAGTTCATGTAGTACGAAAGCACCGGCTGCAGATACTGCGACCAGTCAATCTTGTAGCCGTTGTCGGCCATCAGCTTATACACCGGATAGATCGCCCCGGAGAGCATCATGGTCTGAGTGCCAACCTCGAACGATTGCAGGATATCCGGCTGCTTATGGGCACGCACCGCAGCAACACCAGCGTTGAGAACCTCATCGTAAGCACCCTTATAGATCGCAACCACCTTGTAGTCTGATTGTGAGCTATTAAACCCATCGACAATTTTTTGCACAGTGTCCCCGCGTGAACCGCGCATGGCGTGCCACCATTGAATCTCGATCGGCTTAGCAAACGCCGGCCCAGCAAAACTGATCAGCAGAACCAACATCAGCACAAACATGAAACTTCTGTTTTTTGACATGCTCTCCTCCCGAAAAATGATTTTGGTTATCTTTCCTGTCAGTTTAAATCTTGCCAGCAGGGACCTGATAAGGCATATATGTTTTGATACAATCAAAACCCTGTTTGACAAAGTTCGAGTTAAAACCATGTTGACTTGCACGTCAATCGATTTAACCTAAAAAACTCAAACAGCTTTAACTCTTGAGACTAAATAATAACAGACGAATGATCTGGACAAAATCCATTCATTCTGGAGAACTTAATGCTATGGCCAACGTTATCCTCGATAATGTCGTTAAAAAATATGGCAAGCTTGAGGTCGTCCACGGCGTCAGCCTGCACGTCGAAGACCGGGAATTTGTCGTGCTGGTCGGACCCTCGGGCTGTGGAAAATCGACTACCCTGCGCATGATCGCCGGGCTGGAGGATATCTCCGGGGGGACAATTTCGATTGCAGACCGGATCGTCAACGATATCGCCCCCAAAGATCGGGATGCGGCGATGATTTTTCAGAACTACGCGTTGTATCCGCATATGAATGTCTACAAGAATATGTCCTTCGGCCTCTCCTTGAGAAAAATGCCGAAAGCTGAAATCGAGAAACGGGTCAGTGAGGCTGCCGCAATTCTCGAACTGGAGGCCCTGCTGCTGCGCAAGCCGCACGAACTCTCGGGTGGCCAGCGTCAGCGCGTGGCGATGGGACGGGCCATCGTCCGCCATCCGTCCGTTTATCTGTTCGATGAGCCACTTTCCAATCTGGACGCCAAATTACGCGCCCAGATGCGCCTGGAGATCAAACAACTGCATCAGCGGGTTCAGAACACGATCATCTATGTCACCCACGACCAGGTTGAGGCCATGACTCTGGCCGACCGGATCGTGGTCATGCGCGATGGCTATATCGAGCAAGTCGGCAGTCCGATGGATATTTTTCAACACCCGGACAATATTTTTGTCGCCGGTTTTATCGGTTCACCACCGATGAACCTGGTGCCGGCAACCATAGTGAATGCCGGAGAAAACCAGCACCTCAAGTTGAGCGAGCAGCTTGAGATACCGATCCCGGCCCGACCAGAGGCCCAATTAAATGACGGGCAGAAGGTGGTAGTAGGGCTGCGTACCGAGGATATTTTCATCGCCCAGACCGACGGTGGACGCATCCCGGCCATCTCATTTGATACCCTGGGGACTATCAAGGTCGTGGAACCTCTCGGCAGCGAAACCAACCTGCATATGAATCTTCAAGGGGTCGAGCTGGTCGCCAGGTCGGCGGGAAGACGCCTCTTCAGCAGCGGCGAAGAGCTGGCGATGACCCTCGATTTAACCCATCTGCATATCTTCGATGCAGTGACCGAGCGTTCAATCTACTAACCCATCAGAAAAGCCAATACCTTTGGAAGAGATTATTCAAATTATCCTCGCTTCGGGGAAATCAGCCCTTGATCTGGCGCTCTACGTGCTCTTGCCGGTGCTGGTCATCATGATGGCGTTGATGAAAGTTGTCGAGGCGCGCGGGTTGCTGGCGCAGGTCGCACGCTTGCTGCACCCGCTGCTGAAGATCTTCGGACTGCCAGGAGCCGGGGGCTTTGCCATGCTGCAGCTGCTGCTGATCGGCTTTGCCGCCCCCCTGGCTTCCCTGACGATTATGGAGCGGGATGCTACCGGGCGGCGCCAGATTGCCGCGACCCTGGCGATGCTTTTTACTTTGTCCCAGGCCAACGTGGTCTTCCCGCTGGTGGCGGTCGGCCTCAACCTCGGAGTGGTCATGCTCACCTCGGTTGTCGGCGGACTGACGGCCGCAGCCGCGACCTATTTCATCTTTGCCCGTGGCATTCAGGAGGACATTCGGCTCACAGAGGAGAGCCTGCCCCTGACCGCAAAACTGCGCAAAACCACAACCTTCAATCTGATGATTGTCGGCGGCCAGGAGGCGATTCAGATCATTTTTGGGGCCATCCCCATCCTGCTGCTGGCCATCTTTCTGGTGAATGTCCTCAAGGCAATCGGAGTCATCACACTGGTTCAAGGGTTGCTGGCTCCATTTTTCAGCCTGATCGGGCTGCCGGCGGTCGCAGTCCTGCCGATCGCGACCAAGTTTATGGCCGGCGGCACGGCCATGATGGGGGTGGTACTCAAGCTGCTGCAGGAGGGAACATTGACTACGCTGGAAATGAACCGCATGGCCGGTCTGGTGATAAATCCCTGTGACCTGGTTGGAGTGGCGATTCTGATTTCGGCCGGAAGCCGGTGTGCCTCAGTGGTCCGACCGGCACTGGCCGGGGCCCTGGTTGGAATACTACTGCGTGCGGGCCTGCACCTTTTGATTTTTTAAACCTGGCAGACGAGTGACGACCGAATGGCTGAGGCTGCCCTGGAAAATACCGTCGGATAGTGACAAGACAGGATCCGCAGCGGCGGATCAAGACCCCTCTCGGGGAGAAGTCTCGCATGTTGAACCGGGCCAATCCCGCGTTCACCCGCCAGCAATTACTTCGAACTATCAAGGCCAACTATCACCTTTCACTCAACACATTTTTCAACAAGTTAGCCGACAACAACAAAAGCACAGGTCATCTGGCACCCAAAAGGTCCAGATATCTCTGCTATAATGACAGACCACTACCCTGAACCGGAGTTTTCTCATGCGCCGCTGGCAAAAAATTCTGCTGTCTGTCTTTGTCCTTATCTTCGTGATCCTCATGGCTGCGGCCGTAATTCTACCGAACATGCTGCGCGACAAAGCGATTGCACAGGTCCGTCAGGATTACCATCGGGAGCTCAAAATCGGCAAGATTATTGTCCACCCCCTCAGCCTGCAGCTTGAGATAGAGAACCTTGACCTCAAAGAACCCGACAGCGACCAAACCTTTATCTCTTTTGAGCGCCTGCAGTTCTCACTCAGCCTGCGCTCGCTCATTGAGCGCGCCTTGATTATCGACGACCTGAGCCTGGACAAACCCTTTGCGCGGATAGAGAAGACCGGCAGCGAAAGTTTCAACTTTTCAGATTTTATGCCGGCGTCAGGGTCCAACAGCGCGGAATCCCAGGCACCGGCGAAACCCTTTCATTTCTCCCTGAACAACCTGCAGATCAAAGACGGAAAGCTGATCTTTCTTGACCGCAGCAGCAAGATTAAACTCGAACACCAGATCGATCAACTGAACCTGGCCCTGCCTTTTATCGGCAACATCCCCTATCTGGTCGACCGCTATATCCAACCGTCCATCAGCTTACGCGTCGACGGTTCCCCCTTCACTGCCAACGGTCAGATGAAGCCCTTCGACCGCTCGGTTGAGACCCGCCTCGATATCGACCTGAGTCGAATAGATCTGGTATTTTATGCTGCCTATTTCCAGCCTTTTCTCCCCTTTCAACTGACAGACGGCAACCTCTCGCTGCAACTGAAACTCTCTTACAAAATCACCCCGCAAAAGCAGCCTGAGTTGAAAGTAAGCGGCAACCTGGCCCTGTCGACCCTGCGACTGAAACAGCAGGGGAAGCCGCTGTTTTTTTTACCCTTGTTGCTGGCCGAACTTGATTGGGGCACGCCCCTGAACAACGAATACCATTTTTCGCACATTTCACTTTACGATCCTCAACTGCAGCTCACGCGGCGGGCCGATGGCAGTGTCAACCTGCTGGATCTTTTCCCGGCAACACCACAGGCGCAACCCTCTGCGCCAACCAAAACAGAGACGAAACCACAGATCTGGATTGCGAACCTCCGACTGCGCGAAGGCAAGATTCAGTTCGATGATGAAGCGGCCCCCAAACCTGCACCAGTTGCAATACAACACCTCAATCTCGGACTGTCAGATATTCAATGGCCTGTAGCGAGCGAGATTCTCTGGCAGCTTGACGGGGGATGGAGTAAAGGTGGTCATTTCAAAGCTCAAGGGAAACTGGTCCACACCCCGCTAATGATTGATGGCGAGGTTGAGTTGACGCAGTTTGATCTCAGGGCGATCAACAACTACATCCCGCAAGACATTCGTCTGACCCTGGCCAGCGCCACACTGGATACCCACCTCGCCTTCCACCTGGTCCAGAAGGATGCTCTTGAAGGAAAAATCACCGGAACCCTGGGGGTGCGCGGTTTTTCAGTGACCGGAGTCAGCGATGAACTTCTGGCGTGGGAAAGTCTCCAGTTTGATGATCTCGATGTCGACCTTAAGCCACTCAACATTTCAATCGCCGAAGTCGCCTTAAATAATTATCTGGCAAAAATCCGCGTTCAAGCAGACGGACAGGTGAATCTCAACCAGATCGTCGCCAGCGACAAGGAAGGGACGAAGGTAGCCCAGACAGCAGGCGAGGCGCAGAGCACTGTGTTCAGCCTTCCCCCGCTGCGCATTGCTGAGGTCACCTTACAGGGGGGGGAAGTTTCCTTTGTTGATCATCACCTGCCGAAGCTCTTTGCCACCAGCATGTACAAGCTCGGCGGACGCATCAGTGGCCTGACAACAGCGCCGGGTCAATACGCCAGTGTCGATCTGCGCGGGGAGCTGGAGAATCAATCCCCCCTGACCATCAGCGGTAAAATTGCGCCTCTCGCCGGTGAACTGGACACCAACCTCAAAGTCCGCTTCACCGATATCGATCTGGCCCCGATCACGCCTTACTCGGGCACCTATCTCGGCTACACGATCGACAAGGGCAAGCTCTATCTCGACCTTGATTACCAGATCACCAAACGTCAGGTGACAGCAAGTAACAGCATTTTCCTTGATCAGTTCACCTTCGGCCAGGCCGTGGCCAGTAAACAAGCCACCGGACTGCCGGTGCGGTTGGCGGTCGCGCTCCTTAAGGACCGCAAGGGGGAGATTCATCTAGACCTGCCGGTCAGCGGCAGCACCGACGACCCCAAGTTCGGGATCTTCAGTACGGTCATGACCCTGCTGAAGAATCTGCTGGTGAAGGCGGCGACGTCTCCCTTTAATCTGTTAGCCTCGATGTTCGGCGGCAGTGATGATTTCAGCCAGATCAGCTATGCCCCGGGCGTGGTCGCGCTAACGCCGACAGATCAGGATAATCTGAAAAAAGTCGCGCTGATGCTTTATGAACGACCCGCCCTCAAGCTGGAACTGAGTGCGTTTGTCGATCCGGAGAAGGATCCCGAGGGCTACCGTCAGGAAGAGCTGAAGCGACGGGTCGAGAACGAGTGGAGAAAAAGCACGGTCCCCGGCACGTCTCAAAGTATCTCCGCCACTGAATATCTGGAAAGTTTACAGCGGGTCTATGTCCAGGCCAAATTCCCGAAGCCCCGCGACGCTTTCGGCAAGCTGAAAAAGCTCCCGCCCGCCGAAATGGAGAAACTGATTCTGGCCAACATTCGCGTCGGGGATGAAGAATTGAATCAATTAGCCAAAAACCGCGCCACTGCAGTCCAGACGACACTGGTACAATTGAAACCCGAACTGAAATCCAGAATCTTCTTAAAGAATGCCGAAATCACCGCGCCGCCGGCCAAGGGGGAAAATCCGGCCCGGGTCGAGTTCGGGATCACCACAGATTGAACATGAAAATCGCAACCCTGATCCTTTGCAGCCTGCTGTTCACAACCCCGGCCCTGGCCCTGATAAGCAGGCTGCAGCCCGGGGGATATTACTTTGGTCAGGCCCCACCCGGTAGCCAGGTTTTCTACCGGGATAAACCGCTCCATCTGACCGCGGACCAGCATTTTATTCTCGGTTTCGGTCGCGACGCCGAGCTCCGGCAGCAGCTGACCCTGCTTTCTCCAGATGGCCAAAAATCAGAGCTGTTTCTCCAGCTCGAACCTCGCAGCTACCGGATTCAGAAAATCAACGGCATCAGCAAGCGGATGATGGAGCCCTCAGCTGAAGAGCTGGTGAGGATTCAACGGGAGGCCGCTCTCGCCAGCTCCGCCCGTCAGCATTTCAGCAACCTCTCAAATTTCAGGGAACCCTTCATCTGGCCGCTCAAGGGCAGAATCAGCGGGGTTTATGGCAGCCAGCGCATCCTGAATGGTGAACCCCGACGCCCACATTATGGGATCGATATCGCTGCGCCCCAAGGAAGCCCGGTTATCGCCCCGGCCGGTGGTACTGTACGTCTCGCCCACCAGGGGATGTTCTTCTCCGGCAAAACCCTGATCATCGATCACGGCTTCGGCCTCTCTTCCACCTTTCTCCACCTGAGCAAGATTCTGGTCAAAAAAGGGCAACGGGTCAAACAGGGGGAAAAGATCGCCCTGGTCGGCGCCAGCGGTCGCGTCACCGGACCGCACCTCGACTGGCGGATCAACTGGTTTAATGAAAGGCTCGACCCGGCGTTATGGGTGCCGTCGATGTCGAGATAGGTCTTCCCCCTCTACCTCAGACTGGGGTACCTTGAGACGTGATCCTTTAGCCGCCTTATTATGAAACGCACTCTATGGCCCGTTTTGAACTGAAATCCGAATTTTCCCCCGCCGGTGATCAACCCCTAGCGATTGCCGAGCTGGTCGCAGGGATCGAACGCGGCGACCGGCATCAGGTCCTGCTCGGCGTCACCGGTTCGGGAAAAACCTTCACTATGGCGAATGTGGTGGCCCAGGTGCAGAAACCGACCCTGGTGCTGGCACACAACAAGACCCTGGCGGCGCAGCTGTATGGTGAATTCAAGGAGCTGTTCCCGGATAATGCGGTCGAGTATTTTGTCAGCTACTACGACTACTACCAGCCTGAAGCCTACGTCCCCTCGACCGACACCTTCATCGAAAAAGACAGCGCGATCAACGAGGAGATCGACAAACTGCGCCACAGCGCGACCCGCAGCCTGTTATCGCGCCGCGACGTCCTGATCGTCGCCTCGGTGAGCTGTATCTATGGTCTGGGCTCACCGGAAGCCTACTTCGGCATGCTGCTCAAGCTCGAAACCGGACAGGAGATCGAGCGCAACGCCCTGCTCAAACAGCTGGTCGAAATTCAATACGAACGCAACGATGTCGATTTCCATCGCGGCACCTTCCGCGTGCGTGGCGACTCGGTCGAGATTTTCCCGGCCTACGAGGAAAAGCGCGCAATCCGCATAGAGTTTTTCGGCGATGAGATCGATGCGATCAGCGAGATCGACCCCTTGCGTGGCCAGGTCATCGGTCGGCTTGAGGAGACAGTCATCTTCCCGGCCAGCCATTATGTCGCCACGCGCCCGACCCTTGAACGCGCGGTCAAGGAGATTCAGGATGAACTCCAACTGCGCATTCAACATTTTCGCGACAACAATCAACTGCTTGAGGCCCAACGGATCGAGCAACGCACGCTGTTCGACATCGAGATGATGGAAGAGATAGGTTACTGCCAGGGGATCGAGAACTATTCACGTTTTCTCGACCGCCGTCAGCCCGGCGAGCCGCCCTCGACGCTGCTCAGCTACTTCCCCGAGGACGCGCTGATGATTATCGATGAGAGCCATGTCAGCGTCAGTCAGGTGGGTGCCATGTACCGCGGCGACCGCTCGCGCAAGGAGACCCTGGTCAACTTCGGCTTCCGTCTCCCCTCGGCGCTGGACAACCGACCGCTTATGTTCGAGGAGTTCACCGCCAGACAACCCCAAACAGTCTATGTTTCCGCGACCCCGGCCGACTACGAGATGGAACAGGCTCAGGGGGTCTTTGTTGAACAGGTGATCCGTCCGACCGGACTCATCGACCCACCGATCGAGGTGCGCCCCGCCGTCGATCAGGTCGACAACCTGATCGGGGAAATCCGCGAGGTGGTGGCCAAAAACGAGCGCGTGCTTGTAACCACCCTGACCAAGCGCATGGCCGAGGATTTGACCGGCTACCTGCAGGAGATCGGCATCCGCGTAAACTACATGCACTCCGATATCAAGACCATGGAGCGGATGCAGATTATCCGCGGTCTACGTGAGGGGGAGTTCGATGTGCTGGTAGGGATCAACCTGCTGCGCGAGGGGCTGGATATCCCCGAGGTCTCGCTGGTGACCATCCTGGATGCTGACAAGGAGGGTTTTTTACGCTCAACCCGGTCCCTGATCCAGACTTGCGGGCGGGCGGCGCGCAACGTCGCCGGACGCGTCATTCTGTACGGTGACAAGATCACCCGTTCGATGCAGGCCTGTCTGGACGAGACCGAACGCCGGCGCAAAAAACAGATTGCCCATAACCTCGAACATAACATCACCCCGCAATCGATTAAAAAATCGATGCACTCGATCCTCGACGGTCTGGGCCGTGTTCGCGAAGATCTTTCCCTCGCCGCTGAGGACCTGAGTCATTACGGCAGTCCAGCGGCGCTGCAGAAAGAGATCACAGCGACCAAAAAACAGATGCTCGCGGCAGCAGCTGACCTCGATTTTGAAAAAGCCGCGGAGCTGCGCGACAGGATGCTTCTTCTGGAGAAGCGTGAATTACTGCTGTGACCGAGAGAGCAGGACGAAACAAATGCCACAGCAGCGAGTCAGCTTCAGCATAAACCTGCTAAAATTCCAGAGATTTGATTGCTCACTTTGAGCTGACGAACCAACACCGCGGGAGAGCTGCCATGCCCTATCATCCTGACATTCTAATTCTCGGTTCTGGCACCACCGCTTTTGCCGGGGCCCGGCTCGCCGCCGCGCGAGGGGCCAGGGTCTTGATGATTGAGCAGAGCCACCTGGGCGGAACCTGCGTCAACTGGGGCTGCATCCCGAGCAAAACCCTGATCGACAAGGCCGAAATGTATCACGCGGCACGGCGAGGGATGAACTGGGGGCTCAATCTGACCGCCGGGCGTCCCGACTGTAAAACCCTGATGGCGCTTAAACGCCGTGCTGTCGAAACCGTTCGTGAAACACATTATGAGCTTGAGCTTGAAAACACGCCCAATCTTGAGGTCCTGCGCGGTCATGCCGCGTTTCTCTCGCCCCACGAGGTGCAGGTCGGTTCAGACATCATCCGCTGCCCTAAAATTCTCATCGCCACCGGTGGCACACCGCGAGTGGTTCAAATTCCCGGCCTCAATGAGGTCGCCTATCTCACCAGTTACAGCGCCCTGCAGCTCCCCTGTTTCCCTAAGTCAATCCTGATCCTCGGGGGTGGTGTGATCGCGCTGGAGATGGGACAGATGTTCTCGCGCTTCGGTACGCGAGTGACGATCCTTGAACGTGGACCGGTACTGCTGAGTGAATTTGACATACGTTTGACCAGCCAGTTTCAGCAGATCCTTGAAGCCGAGGGGGTCCACTTTCTGTTCAACGTCGAAACCGACCGGGTCGAACAACGAGGCAACGAAGTCTGCCTGCACGCACGGGTGGGTGCCGAAACCCTCGAGCTCTGCGCCGAACGCCTGATGCTGGCCATCGGGACCACCCCCGTCAGCGAGGGGATCGGGCTGGAGAAGGCCGGGGTGCAGACCTTGTCAACCGGCTTTATCCGGGTCGACCGTCAACTGCGCACAACGGCACCCGGGATCTGGGCGGCTGGTGATGTCACCGGCGCACCCTTGATCGCCCCGGCTGGTGCGCGTGAAGCGATGACCGCGATGGAGAACATGCTCGACCCGGCTACCGCCTCAACCATCGATCACCGTCTCACCCCGATGGCAGTCTTTGTCGACCCAGAATTTGCCACGGTCGGTATGAGCCGTCTCACGGCCGAGGCCAACGGCATACAGGCGCTCGAAAATTATATTGACCTCGATCGGGTCCCCAAAGCACATGTCATGGGCGATCGCCAGGGGGGGGTGCTGCTCTGCGCCGAAAAAGGAACCGGCCGGGTTTTGGGAGTGCAGATGCTGGTGCCGCGCGCGGCAGACATCATCCATGAGGCGACTCTGGCGATCCGCTTTAACCTCAGCGTAGTCGACCTGGCGACCACCGTCCACGTCTACCCCAGCATCAGTGATGGCCTGCGTCTGGCGGCTCAGGATAACGCCCGCCTGCAAGGGCTGCTGGACGGACCGGTGATGGCCGAAATCACCAAATAAAAAGGGCCGACTGCATAACAGCCGACCCTTTTTAACCCCGCGCTATTCAACTTTTTAGTGACCGGTAATGCGGGTCATCAGATCACTGACCACATCGGTGATGCAGTCCTGAAACAGATCTTTGACCTGTACCTCGATTGTCGTGGTCTGTCGCGTTTGGAGATCATAAAACTCCAGGCGATAACCGACATCCATCAGTATTCCCTGCGCCGGCGCAGCGACCGTTGAGCGGTGCAGGATCACCCCGGTGATCAGGAGTTCTGGTG
This sequence comes from Geopsychrobacter electrodiphilus DSM 16401, assembly GCF_000384395.1. Taxonomy (NCBI): domain Bacteria; kingdom Pseudomonadati; phylum Thermodesulfobacteriota; class Desulfuromonadia; order Desulfuromonadales; family Geopsychrobacteraceae; genus Geopsychrobacter; species Geopsychrobacter electrodiphilus. The sequence continues at coordinate 106,441 of NZ_ARWE01000001.1, read as the reverse complement.
CTGCTTTCAACCCCAGTTCTGACTGAATTTGCGCCGGGGTCATTGTCTTAAGGTGTGCGAGCTTTTTAGCTGTTTCGGCAAAACGATCCCCCAGATAAAAATCCGCCTGGAAAAGACCCAAGCTGTTAAACGCCGAGGTAAAATTGGCCGTTTCCTCGCCGCGACAGATGTAATACGCCTGCTCTGTCTTGGCAAAGGGGCCGACAATCACCGCGGTGCTCCCAGCTTTCAGATTCTGCAATTGACCATCAACAACCGTAAAATCCTTAACCCCGCCACCCGCAACCATGCTGGCACCGATTATCGGCCCGCAGCCCGCAAGCAGAACAAGTAGCATCAAGATCATTCCACGAATCAACATGTCACACTCCTTTAATCAGATGATGGCAGCGCAGACAATTATCGGCAGGTTTATGGTCCTGACGCTGGCTCAGATCATGGCACCCCAGACAATCGGCGTTCGTCACATCACGATGTTCCACAATATCTGGGCGCCGCGGAGCAAATGCTCCCATACGTATGGTACAGGCCGTCAGAACCATCAGCAACACAACAGCAAGGATCCTCTTCATCGTAACCTCATCTTTAAATGGACTCTTCCGCTCAGACATGAACACGGGTACACTTTAGCATCGACCAATTAATTTTACACGCTTCGGAGCCCTGATTTTGATTCTTTTTTTGGCCACCCGTTTCAGCACTCTCGCTCTTCTGCTCTTACTCGGAGCCTGCGGCACCTCCATTCCAGTTGCTACGGTTCCTGCGGGAGAGGGGCGATTGGACCTTAGCTTTCAAAGCTTTCGAAATAGTTCAGGAGAGGCGCTTGTCTTCATTTACCCAGGTCCTCCGGGTTTTCCAGATAAGGACGCGCCAAACATCAAACGTCTCCACCTTCCGATTCATGACCGGCGGGCCCATATTACCCTGGGAAAACTGCCCTATCATGTCTATGCAATCGCCGTACTTCATGATGAAAATATGAACGGCCAAATGGATAAATCTTTGTCCGGCTTTCCGCTTGAAGGTTTCGGTTTTTCACTAAATCCCAAGCCGAACTTCGGTCCTCCCGATTTTAAAAAGGCACGCTTTCTGTTTGCTTCCCCATCTCAGCAGCAGTCGATTAATATCCAGTATCCACAGAAGAAGACCAAGCGGCTGAAACCCCAGGCCCCTCCGCCCGGTTGATATACATCTCGTCATGATCTATAAATGGCACAGGCTGTCTTCATCCTTTGCGCTTCTAAGACCCTGAGGTTTTATGGGATACCGCACACTTAAACAAGCCGTTTCTGAACTCGAAAAAACTGGCCAGCTAATCCGCATCAATCAGCCGATCGACCCCAATCTGCTGGCCGGTGCGATTCAACGACGCGTCTATCAGGCACAGGGCCCGGCCTTGTTGTTTAGCAACCTTGAAGGCTGCAGCTTTCCGGCGGTTGCCAACCTGTTCGGCACCCTGAATCGCACCCGCTATCTGTTTCGAGACAGCCTGCGCAGGGTTGAAACCCTGGTTAAACTGAAGATCGATCCCAAACAACTGTTCAAACATCCATCAAACCTGCTGCGTGCGCCGATCGCGGCCCTGCATCTCGTGCCGAAGCGGGTCAAATCAGGGCCGATCATGCTTCAGCAGACCTGCATCGCCGAACTACCACAGCTCAAAAGCTGGCCGATGGATGGCGGAGCCTTTATCACCCTGCCGCAGGTTTACACCGAAAGCCCGAACCACCCGGGTCTGCGCAGCTCGAATCTTGGCATGTACCGGGTTCAGTTGTCGGGCAATGATTATATCGAGAACGAAGAGATTGGCCTGCATTACCAGATTCATCGTGGCATCGGCGTGCATCATCGCGAAGCCCTCGCCCTGGGCCGCCCGTTGCGGGTCAATATTTTCATCGGCGGTCCGCCGGCCATGACGGTTGCGGCGGTGATGCCGCTCCCTGAAGGGATGCCGGAGCTTGCCTTTGCCGGACTCCTGGCCGGACACCGGATTCCGCTGGTCAAGGGCCCCGGAAATCTGCCGATGCCAGCCGAAGCCGATTTCGTGATCTGCGGCACCATTGATCCCCGCCAGAAGAAGCCGGAAGGGCCCTTTGGCGACCATCTCGGCTATTACAGTCTGTCCCATGATTTTCCACTGGTGAAGGTCGACGCGGTCTTTCATCGCCCCGATGCGATCTGGCCCTTCACCACCGTCGGCCGACCGCCGCAGGAAGATACCAGCTTCGGGGCCTTTATCCATGAACTGACCGGGACCCTGATCCCCGAGGTGCTCCCCGGAGTGAAGGCGGTGCATGCAGTCGATGCCGCCGGTGTCCATCCGCTGCTGCTCGCCATTGGCAGCGAACGCTACACCCCCTATGATCATCTTCAGCGGCCTCAGGAGTTGCTGACCCAGGCCAATGCGATCCTCGGTCAAGGGCAGTTATCCCTGGCCAAATATCTGCTGATAATCGCTGAAAACGATCATCAGCGACTCGATATCCACGACATCCCGGCGTTCTTTAACCATCTGCTCGAACGAGTCGACTGGCGACGTGATCTGCACTTTCAAACCAGCACCACCATCGACACCCTCGATTACAGCGGTGACGGCTTGAATCGTGGCTCCAAAGTCGTGATCGCCGCCGTCGGTGCAGCGCGGCGTGAGCTGCCCCTGCGGGTTCCCGAGACTATAAAATTACCCGTCGGTTTCGACAATCCACGGCTTGCCCTTCCCGGGGTGCTGCTCGTCAAAGGCCCGCCCTGCAAGACATATCAGCCGGGAGCCGACCTTCACCTGGAGCAATTCTGCACCAGTATTGATTCGGCCAACCCTTTGACTACCTTTCCACTGATCCTGATTGTTGATGACAGTAACTTCTGCGCCGCGACCCTCAACAACTGGCTGTGGGTTGCATTTACCCGGAGCAACCCGGCAGCTGACATCTACGGTGTCGGCGAAACGATTCTGGCCAAGCACTGGGGATGCACTGGCCCTTTGGTGATTGATGCCCGGATCAAACCCCAGCATGCCCCCCCGCTGACCGATGACCCGCAGATTGAAAGGCAGGTCGATGCGCTCGGTGCCAAAAATGGACCGCTACACGGAATTATCTAAAAATTAAGGATCCAAGGCTCGGAAGGAACACGCAGTGGGAGATCAGAGGTGTCGATCGACAGTGCGAATGCACGATCTCTGGTCGATATTGTCGGCGGCTCAAAACCCGAAGGGCTATCTGCGATAAATCAACGCGACCCCGACCATCAGCAGCACAACTCCGGCGAGACGCCCCAGATCAAAAGGGATCTGGCGCATGCCGAACAGGCCAAAATGATCGAAGACAACCCCCGTCGCCAACTGGGCCACAATCAAAGCCGCCATCACGGTTCCGGTCCCAAGCTTAGGCACCGCCAGAATCGTCAGCGTGACAAAGAACGCGCCGAACAGTCCACCTGTCAGCTGCCACCACTCGACCTGAAGAATCCCCCGAAACGAACCCCGTCCGACGCTGAGCGACACCAGCACCAGCACCAGAGTTCCAACCAAAAACGAAACGGTTGCCGCTTCCAGAATCCCGACCTTTTCGGCCAGACGGGCGTTGATCGGCGGTTGAACTGTAGCAGCGGCACCACCGATAAAAATTGCCAGCAGCAAAAACAGATTCGACATGTTTATCCTTTATAAATCCTGCTGAAGATGATTAAGGATGGTTTATAACTTTTCGGAACAACTTTGGCACTCCCGACAGAAGGGACTTTCGGGTTGAACTTTTAGCCGCTGATAACCGATCGGTTCTTCGCAACGCCGACAGGTACCATATTGGTTACTCGCGATGGCCTGCAGTGCATTCCTCAGCAGTTGCAATCGCCGCGTTTGGGCCTGCCGACCCGCAAGCGCCATCTGCTGTTGCTGCATCGCAGCCACGCGTGACAGGCGCCCGATCGGTTCATCCAGATCAATCGGCTTGCTGCTTGCGCTGGACCTTTCGAGCGACTGCTCCAACTCGACACAACCTTGCCGGATCATGGAGCATAATTCGTCCTGCTGCGCAGCGGTCAGGTCATCCATCAGAGGGTGCGCCGCCGGGCCAGCTGGGAAACTGTTTTGAAACCGGGATGCGTAGCACCGCCGACCAATTGGAAAAGCACGATCTCAGTACTGGTCATCACGGCACCAGCGGCAGTAGCAGTAGCAACTGCCGTTTCAAAATCCGACTTAAAGCGTGAGCAGACGGCGTCTTTTACCAGATGCACCGTATAACCCTGATCGCGCAGATCGAGCAGGGTCTGCAACACACAGACATGCGCTTCCATCCCGACCAGAACCACCTGTTTAGCCCCGGTTTTTTCAAGCGCGGCCATGAAGCTGGGTTCGCCGCAGCAAGAGAAACTGGTCTTCTCGATACAACTCTGGCGCGTCGCCGCATTAAGGCTGGAGATGGTATGACCCAAGCCCTTGGAATATTGTTCGGTCGCAATCACCGGCAGCGCCAAGGAAGCAAACCCCTCCAGCAGCAGTTCAATATGCTGGACCAGTGCGCCACTGACCCGACTGTTCATGGCGGGAACCAACTTCTCCTGCACGTCGACTACAACCAGTGCCACCTGCTCGGGCTGTAGCCAGAAGTTCTCCTTTAACTTCCCCATATAAATATCCCTTTCCTGTGAAATTTCGTTGCTGTTATTCTGCAGTCTTCTTTTGGGAATTTTTGCTCCGCGATGGACGTTTGCTGGCTACCAGCAACAGTCCCGTCGTAATGCCGGCAACAAAAACCACGAGCAGGAGTAATGCGCGAGGTAGTCCAAAGTTCCAGAATAAAAAATTAAAAACGACCGTTTCGGTGTTTTGCATGACAAAAATCAACACCAGGGTCAACAAAATCAATGAGAGGTAAAGTTTCCAGCGCATCGTATTCGCCTTTATAGTAAAACTTGGATCCGGTCATTAACTCACCCACCATGCCGTAAGTCAATCCCCGAAAAAAAGGCTGCCTCAATCGAGACAGCCTTGATCCGATCAGGAGAGAATCTGTTGCTTAATGAGCTTCATCATCATTGTAGAACGCCGGGAAGATCATGTTGAGGAAATAAAAGATCACAAACGGTGTCGCTGCAACCAACAAAGCTCCCCCCAGACCCTCTTTGAAAGTTTCCAAATTGTGGGGGATAATCGGCATGACATAGTCCATGAAGCCGTCGAAGGTTAGCGAAAAAGACTGCCCACCGATAACTACGTTCCAGCGCATCATGAACACCCCGAACAGCACCAGCACACTCGCTAAACAGGCACGCCGTGTTGTCAATCCCGGTAACAACAGCATCACGAAGGGAAGAGCATTCCCGATTCCGTACTGGAAAACGAAAATCTTAACAAAATCACGCTCGTAGATGACTTCGCGCACAATATCCCAAGACTTGACCGCCGTGTACCCGCGAAAAATAATATCGAGCAGTTCCAGGGTTATGGCCAGGATCATGAAAATCCGTAGATACTTGGCGGTCAGCGTGGTTTCATAATCATGCATTTCATGCATCTCTTCCACGGACAGATTCATGGTACCGGCCAGCTGATCCGGCAGAAAATAGTTCTTGCCGCGGGCCAGAGCCCAACGCCGCAGCCACATGAAGAGCGCGTAACAGACAATACACAGGGCGATCCCCGAAACAATCGCCGACATAATAAAAATAACCGGCATCAACGGCGTCATCCACAAGGCATTCGCCTTAACCGAGCCAAAAATGAAACCGGCATAACCGTGGAGAAAACAGGCGACCGGAATCCCGATCCCGGCCAGAACCTTGGTGGCCTTATGATCCGCCTCCAACGCTTCAGGACTGAGATCCATGGCGCCGAGACTTATAACCTTATAAATCATCAGCAGCAGGCCTTCGACTCCTTTGCGTTGCTTATTTCCAAGCCGATGGATGCTCTGGACAATAAATTTGCGGTAGACGAACCAGATCTCGGAGGCAACGATACAGCCATAGGTCATAAAGACGATACCGAAGGCCGAAATGGCCGAGGTAAAATGCGGCGTCATCATGACGTTGATCCCGCGAAGCGGCTGTTGCAGATGCAACAGCAGCGGCATCATCGCGACCGGAAGCAGGGCAAAAGAGAAGACCAGCGCGAACCGGGCAATTTCCTTAAGTTTTTCGACCGCGAAAACGTGGTATAGCGAAGAAAGAACGAACGCTCCGGCCACTAAGCCAGTCATGTAGGGGTAAAGAACGATCTGAATCGCCCAATAAATATATTCATTTGGCAGGACGAAGAGGTCCTTGATCGTCCAGACCTCGCCATGAACCATCAGATGAGCAACTTGTTCAACCATGATCAGCGCACCTCCTCGTTTAATCCAATGTAATAACATTGTGGCTTGGTCCCATACTCCGGGCGCAAGACCCCGACCCGTTGCGTCATAATGATCTTGGTAACTGGATCTTTATGATCACGCAGGTTCGCCAACTTGCGGGCACCAAAGGGGCAAGCCTGAGCACAGGCGGTGTTGCCACCGTTGCTGATCCGGTGATAGCAGAGCGTACATTTGTCCGCAGTATGAACCACCGGGTGGAAAAAACGCACACCGTAGGGACAGGCCATGATGCAGTAACCGCAACCGATACACCAGGTGCGGTCAATCAGGACCACGCCATCCTTGGTCCCGTAAGTCGCACCGACCGGACAGACCTGAACACAAGCAGGCAATTCACAGTGATTGCAGAGCTTGGGCACGAAAAACGCCTGGGTAATGTCCTTGTCTGACACCAGCTTCATTCCCGAGGCATTTTCATCAATCAACTTACTGGTGTAGCCGTCACGCGCACCTTTGGGACAATCCTTGAACACCTCTCCATCCCGGGTCATCACATAACGCTCGACCCAGGTTCGGGTCACATTGGCATCATAGGGGATATCATTTTCCAGTTTGCAGGCCTTGACACACATACCGCAACCAACACACTTAAGCGTATCAACCAGAAATCCCCAGCGCAATTCAGGGTTCTCTGCAAGAACTTCCTGAGGATCGAGCATTACCAGAGCTGATGTCGAGACCGCCGCTCCAGAGACAAAGACAGCGGTACTTTTAATAAAATCGCGTCTCTTCATGGTTACATATTCTCCAGACTCGGGTTGTGCGGATTATGGCACTCGGCACATTCGATCCCCGAATTATGGGTTTTCGGATCGATGCCACGCAGGTCATTACGCTGGCTGGAAGGCATAAACAACTTTGAATGACAGCGCAGACACAGATCGCGGCTACGGTTGATCGTTAATTTTTCTGGATCTTCCGGATGATTCAAGGCGGGACCGTGGCAATCCTCGCAGGGGATGATGCCATGATCAGATTTGGCGATACTTGCGCTGTTGTCTTCGTGGCATCCAGCGCAATAGTCGGAACTCTTATACTTAGCAGGGAAATTTTTCCACTCTTGCTCGTTGCTCAGTCGGTGAAAACCAAAAGTATACCCGCGATCTTGAACCCCGAAATCGGCTGGAACGTAAAACATTCTAAAAATCAGAATGCCGGCTACAAGCCCAATGACCACATAGAGCGGCCGCCACACGTGTTTTTTCACTAGTTTCCTCCCTGTCTAAATCGATATTTTAGAACAATGTTCTTGATTATTGGACAAGCTTAGCTGCCAAGTCAACAATTATCTCAACCACTTAACATCTATATGGTATAAACGGAAATTGTGGTATATTTTCCAGGCTCTATGATAATATCAGGCCTGAAGGATATATGTCACATACGCAAATTGGGGCTCATAAGCCCAGCATCATATAATACTGTTTGAAATATCGGAGGACTTCATGTCTAACCAGACGGGCCCTAAACTTAGCCTTGACGATCTCAGCCAACAAGTCGAATCCCTGACTCTACGAGTTGTTCAACTGGAACAAGCGCTAAGGTCCGGTCTCCTCTCCGAATCTCCTGCAAAAACAGCCCAAACCACTAAAACCACAAAAAAAACCGGCAATCGCCTGCTGCAACTGATGGGAGGCAGCTCGCTATTACCCCGCATTGCTGCTCTCAGCTTTTTAATGGTTGTGGCTCTGGGTCTAAGGACTCTGACCGATGCCGGCACCATCGACCCCCAGATCGGGTCGCTGCTCGGCATGGTGTACGCCGCTTCTATCGCCTTCACAGGCTGGTTCCTCTACGCCAAGAAGAGTGAACTTGCCCCGGTCTTCTCGATCAGCGGCGGTCTGTTGATGTTCAGCATCGTCCTGGAATCACACGCCCGCTTTGATTCCATCCCTGCCGAACTGGCCTATATGACACTAGCCGCAACAGGTATAGGTCTGGCCCTTACAAGTTACTGGCAGCGAGTCAGTCTGCCGATTCTGGTCGGGACCTTCGGGATGTGCCTCTCAAGTGTGGCCATAGACTGGCCAGCCCCCTTCTTCCCCTATCTGGCGTTGGTCCTCTGGCTATCAAACATCCTGGCCTTCTTTGCGACCCGCTTAAAACGCAGTTCCTGGCTTCGCTGGGTAACACTCGTGTCCACCCTCTTTATGCTGATGCTCTGGCGGACCAAACTTGGCTCTTTTGTTAACTTTGGCGGTGAACTGCAAGCCAACCTTGCTCCAGGGTGGATCATCCCGGTCTCTTTGCTCCTCGGAGGTACCTTGCTGGGCATCGCCCTGCTCGGCATCTTACGCAGTGGGGATCAGCGCATCTCCAAATTCGACCTGGCCCTGCCGTTTATCAATGTCCTCTGGGCGCACTGGTTTGTCCGTTTTCCGGTTGAAAACTTGCCCGTCTTCGGCGGAATTTCTACTCTGATTGCAATTCTACACCTGATCATCGCCTGGAGACTCTCCCGGCGCAAGCTATCACGTGCACCGGGTACCAATGCGTTCACTCTTGCTGGAGTCGCACTGCTCTGCGTCTCGCTGCCTGATCTTTTCGGCAGCATGCTTTATGCTTTACCGCTTCTGTCAATACTGGCATTGGGGGTTAATATCCTCTCAACCCGCTGGGGGAGCGGCGGCATGCGGGCAACGTCCTACATGCTGCAAATCTTCGTCACCCTCTCGCTCACCTGGTTTCTGGGCGGCGAAGGTGTCGCCGATCACTTTATTGATGGCCTGGTCGTGAGTGGCGTCTGTGGCCTCTTCGGCCTGGCTCACTATCGCTATTGCCGTAAGAATTCACCCCCCGCAGAATCGTCCCTGTTTGGGAATTTCGACAAACTTGACCGGTCAGCAGTGCTGGTTTTACTTGCCGGCTTAGCTAACGGCTATTTTATGACCATGGTCTTGGTCTATCAAGGTCTGCTCCGCTATCCTGATGCGCAGGTTGCCGTTGCCTTGGCGTCTATCCAATCCGTCTCGATCAATGGCGCCGCCACCGTGATCATGTGCCTCGCTCTGGCCTGGCGGAACAAAGAGCTGCGCAATGTCTCAATTTTGATAACCATCATCGGCGGAGCCAAAGTTTTTCTGGGAGACATGCTCAGTATCAGCGGACTTGGCCTTGTCGTCAGCGTGTTCTCATTCGGCCTGGCTGCAGCCCTTGAATCCTTCGCCCTGTCTCGCTGGCAGAAGGTCGATGCCTGGGAAACCAGCAAAAAGGAATATGAATTGAAAGAAAAACATGCAGCGGCCCAGGAAGAGGGTTAAGTATTACGAAAGCACAAACGTTATCTCTCTGCAGCGTACCCCGGAGGATTTACCCGCTAGGATAACAGCCAGGTAGCGAGCCGCGAACGTAGAATGATCATAAAAGCCTTGTTAGTAGACAAGGGCTCCAATCAGGAATAAAAAAGCCCCGACTGCAATTGCAGCCGGGGCTTTTTTATTCCTGATTTTTCGTCGACCTACCAGGCGTCGTTCAGTCCTTTTTGGATCTCACGGAAATCTGCAGCTACAGAATCAAGAATCGCGTTAGCATACTCATTGTTGTGAACCCCGTGGGTTCCATCGTTCCGAACTAGACGAAAATTATAAAGCGCTTTTTCGTACCGGGCCCATTCTTCTGTAGTTTTTCTCTTACGCTTATCTGCATCTTTCAACAAAGTTTCAACCTCGGAACGAATCAGGTTGAGTTCCTTCAAACGAGCCTTGGTGCTGCTGGCCCAATCATTAAAGATATCGACGTAGTCAGCTTCATGGCAGTTGGTACAGGTCGCGGACGTCGGACGAAACTGGCCACTTTCCGCACCGGTATGACAGCCTTCACATTTAACATCGGCCGCCCACATCAGACTTGGCTCACCAGCGACACCCTTTGCCCCCTTGCCCAGATTCATATCATACTGGGCTTCGTGGCAGGTCTGGCAATTTGCCAGCTGCGGGGCTGAAGTATCTTTATTTTCGGCATGACAGACCAGACACATGTTCATGCGGTCACTCTTGGACTGGGCGCGATGGATCAAGCCGAAGTGGCAGGAGTTACACTCCAGATCGAATGATTCAATGTGGAAGGCATGATCAAAGTGAGTACCTCCGACAAAGGTGTCCTTCATGATATCCGGCAGACCCTTACGCTCACGGAACTCGGGGTTTTTGACCGAGTCGAGCATGCGCATTTCAACCAGCTGCATAGTGTATTTATGCTTCTTACGATATGCGGCGTTCCCTGCATCTGTGTGGCAAAAGGTACATTGTTCAGAGGGGACAAGATGTTGATCCGGGTTTTCAAGAATATTCCGCTTCTCTTCCGGGGTGATGGTCAATTGCATATAGGTATCTCTCAGGCCACCAAGCTTCGCCTTGATATAACCTAAAACACCGGGACGACCATGGCAGTCGAGGCAGGAGACACCAGCCGCAGCGTGACCCGAATGTTCCCAGGAATCGACTTCTGCCAGTGCGCCAAACCCTTTGTCAGGGTGGCAGAGTTGGCAAAATTCGGGTTCGGAGGTCATGTGCAGAATCTGGATGTTGACATAACCAAAGCCGACGATTGCAACCAGAGTCAATACCGTCACCAAAATCAGGTGACGCCGACACCAGGCCAGAAAATTCTTAACAGTCACTCCCATGATTCACTCCTGTTGAGATTGCAGAGCCCTGAGGCCCTTATATGGTATTTTTTGCAGCCAACTGGCAGAGTTAAACCCGAAACTAATACCCGATATCGCCTTGAAATGCAACCGTAAACCGCATACTGCATGCAGTATCCAATGGCCGATTTAGTTAAAGGCCCAACAGACAAAAAGGGCGAACCCTTTGGAGGCCGCCCTTTTTGACTGACAGTTTTAGCTGATTTATTTAACCAGCAACTTCACGACTTCTTCAGTGAAGGGATTGGCAAAGAGGATAATCATGGCAACAACGAAAACATAGATAGCCAATGACTCGATCATCGCCAGACCGATCATCATGGTGGTCAGGATTTTACCCGAAGCGCCTGGGTTGCGCGCAACACCTTCAACTGCCGATTTAATGGCCAGACCCTGACCGATACCGGTACCGAAAGAACCAAGACCCATGCCGATACCAGCTGCCATCACACACCATGCAAAAAATTCCATTTTGTTCTCCTCTTTTTGCTGTTTGAATTGTTCCTATAGATAGCTAGGACTGACTCTTCGCACCCGCGAAGAGATTAAATGACTTAGTGAGATTCTTCTAAAGCGCCGGCGATATAGATCATAGCCAGAAGGGTAAAAACAAAGGTTTGAATAAAGGCAATTAACACCCCCATCAGCATCATCGGTACGGGTACGATCAAAGGCACCAGCGCGATGAAGATCATCAGTACAATCTCATGTCCCCACATATTACCGAATAGACGCAGAGTCAGAGAGAGCGGACGAGCCAGATGGCCGATAATTTCAATGATAAAAATCAGCGGCGCCAGCCACCAGATCGGCCCCATAAAATGCTTAAGATAACCCGCACCATGTTTCCTGATACCGACGGCATGGGTAATGACGAAAACCGTTAATGCCAAGGCCGCATTGGTGTTGACATTTGCCGTTGGAGGAGCGAAACCGGGAATCAGCGCGATCAGGTTTGAAACCAGAATAAACAGCGCCAAGGTGGCAATCAACGGGAAGTAGGACTTCCCCTCTTCACCCATCGTCTCTTCGAGAAGACCCTCGACGCCGGAAACAACTGCTTCCATCAGATTCTGCGCACCGCTCGGAACCAGGCTGACCGCACGAGTCGCGACAAAAGCAACCACAATCAGAATAACCATAACCAACCAGGTGTAGGTCACATGCTCACCGATATTGAGGTGCAACTGCTCAGTCAACCACTGCAGAAATAAAAAGGGATGAATCATGATCGAAAGGTCTCCTTCTATATAAAACGAATGTCTAGTAAAGTCGTTTGAGTGTTGTCAACAGCAGGCTTATGACAACGACTGAAAGCCCGAAAACCAAGGCCAGGGGATCAACCCCACCGCGGACCAGAAGCAGGAAGATGGTGCTGCCAACAAACAGCAGCCGAAAAAAATAATTCCGCTTGAATCCACGAGGAGAGTAGGCCTGCGGTGAACTTATCACCTTCATTAAAGAGCGCCCCATCCACCCGAAATTCAGAATAACCAGCAGTCCCCCGGCGACAACCCCCAAGGTTACTGGCGCTGATCGCCAAAAAAGACTGACCAGAACCATAAACACCAAAACGAACCAGTTCAGACGACCAATATCCTTAAGCAACTGATCATCGCGGTTTGTCACGTTTTGATTCCGACTGGTTCTGATCGCCCTGCTCTTGCCGGCGCAATTCACGCCTCGTCAAAATAAAAATGTTCCGAAATCCAGAAACAATCCCCATCAATAAAAAAATCAAGGTCAACCAGGGGGTTGTCCCCAACCAGAGATCGAGATAATGGCCGATGGCCAGACCGATAAAGGTGGCCGCCACCATCGAGATTCCGACACTCGAAAGAAAACTTAGTGATTTAAATAGCTGTTTATTATTTTCTGCCATAATTGAATTGTATACAGCATACACTCTGCCGCAAAGCCGCACCTAAATAGCACAGCGAGGGCATCAAGTCAACCGCTAAGCTCTCCATTCATCTGGGGTTAAAGTGCCGCAAACGCCTTGGCTGCAGCCTCAATCGTACGATCAAGATCATCCCGGCTATGGGCAACGCTCATAAAGCCCGCCTCAAACTGAGAGGGCGCCAGATTAATTCCGGCATTGAGCATGCTGCGGAAAAAACGTCCAAATGCGTCAGTATTACTCTTGAGAGCGTCGTCAAAATTATTGACCGGACCCTGCTGAAAAAAAGTGCAAAACATTGCTCCGACGCGATGACTGCAGGTGGCAACCTGCGCACTGTCCGCAGCCTGCCGCAGGCCCTTTGACAGATAAGCGCTCTTCTCTTCAAGTTGCTGATAAAATCCATCTTCCTGCAACAACTTCAAAGTGGCAATTCCGGCACTCATCGCCAGCGGGTTGCCTGACAGGGTTCCCGCCTGATAAACACCGCCAAGGGGTGAAAGTGCCTCCATGATCTCGCGCTTGCCCCCGAATGCTCCCACCGGAAGACCGCCTCCGATGATTTTGCCGAGACAGACCAGATCACCACGTACACCGTAACGCTCCTGAGCGCCGCCGTATGCCACCCGGAACCCGGTCATAACCTCATCAATAATCAGCAAAATGCCCTCAGCATCACAGAGCGTCCGCAACCCTTCCAGAAAACCGGCAACCGGTGGTACGCAGCCCATGTTTCCGGCAATCGGCTCAATAATGATACAGGCCAGCTCCCCTTTGTTTGCATCAACTATTCGCCGGACATCAGCCAGATCATTGTAAACCGCCGTCAAAGTGTACTTGGCAAAGTCGGCCGGAACTCCTGAAGAAGTCGGCACCCCGAAGGTCGCGAGACCACTGCCGGCCTTCACCAGAAGGCTATCAGCATGGCCGTGATAACAACCGTCAAATTTAAGGATTTTGTCGCGCCCGGTGTAGCCACGCGCCAGACGGATAGCACTCATGGTTGCTTCTGTGCCGGAGGAAACCATCCGCACCATCTCAATATTCGGATAGGCCGCACAGACCATCTCGGCCAGTTCCGTTTCACGGGCGGTCGGCGCTCCAAAAGAAGCACCACTGGCTGCAGTCCGCTGGATCGCTTCAACGACCTTGGGATGACAGTGGCCCAAAATCATTGGCCCCCAGGAACCGACGTAATCAATATATTCGTTGCCATCGGCATCGGTAATACGGCTACCGGCGGACTTTGTGATAAATAGTGGATTGCACCCGACCGACTTAAACGCCCGCACCGGACTGTTTACTCCACCAGGAATGACGGTTTTGGCTTTCTCAAAGAGAGCTTCTGAGGCTTGATGATTCATAATAGCTGACCCTTTCCAAATATGATAAAGCGTGACTGGTCGTTGAAATATCTCCCTATTCAACCCGATTCCGGGAAGATACCTTGGGTATCATGCCCCAGATGGAGTGTCAAGAATCACGGAAAGAAGCCCTGCTGATACCTTTTTTGTTCACACTTCGTCCCAAAGATAAAGACAGAATCGGTGTTATTAGTAGGAGACAGGACCCAACGTCCAAGAACAAGAGGTATTTTTTATCCCAGCCCTCAAAAAGCCAAAGAATTTCTCCTACGAACAATAACATTGTTATATTTTTACTTGACCCACACGTAAACGTGCGCTAAATGTTGCCCACAATAAGCACCCTATTTAATTTCATGGGCCAGTAGAGCCCGCGACCCTTGCCTAAATAGTAAAAGGAGAAAAAACAACATGAAGAAGTCGTTAGCGTTATCCCTGGTTTTCTTAGGGGCACTCCTGCTCCCCGTCAGCATGGCCTGCGCCTCAGGCTTTGCCATCGTTGAGCAGTCGGTTTCGGGACTTGGCACCTCCTTCGCGAGCGGCGCGGCAGCAGCTGAAGATGCTTCCATCGTCTACTTCAACCCCGCTGGAATGACCCTGATTAAAGGCCAGCAGGTTGTCGCCGGGGCGCATGTTATCGTGCCCTCGGCAAAATTTAACGTGACCTCGGCAACAAGTCCCGGGGTTGCTATAAATCCCATCTTCGCCACGATTCCCGGCGAAAACGACGTCAATGGTGGGGTCACCGGGGTCGTGCCGAACCTTTATTATGTCAATAATCCCGGAAATGGCTGGGCTTTTGGGCTCGGCATCAACGCCCCCTTTGGGCTGGCAACCGATTACGGTAAAAACTGGATCGGCCGCTACCATGCGGTTGAATCCGACGTAAAGACGATCAACATCAACCCCAGCGTGGCCTACCAGGTGACCGAAAACCTGAGTCTTGGGGCTGGAATCAGCGCCCAATATATCGACGTCACCCTTTCGAGTATGGTCAATGGAGGCCTTGCTGCTTTTGCTGCCACCGGCGGCGCAATCGGCACCCCGAACTCAACCAGCAATGACATCTTTGTCGAGAACAAAGCAGACGACTGGTCCTATGGTTACAACCTGGGCGCAATCTACAAGTTCAGTGAGGGGAGCCGGATTGGGGTCTCCTACCGTTCAAAAATCAAGCAAGAGTTGACCGGAACCACCAACACGACAGTTCCAACATCGGTCGCTATCCTTGCAGGCGCTTTTGCCGACCAAAATGTCAGCGGCAACATCAATCTGCCGGCCTCTGCGTCTGTAAGCGTCTACCACGAAGTCAATAACAAACTGGCATTATTGGCAGACGTCAGTTGGACAGACTGGAGTAGTTTTGATGTACTGACGCTGAATTTTGAGGGAACTGGCGGGCTCGGTGGCAAGGCTTCTTCAACCACAGTTGAAAACTGGAAAGACAGCTGGCGCTATTCCCTGGGCGCTATCTATCAGTACAACGATGCCCTCAAACTGCGAGGCGGGGTGGCCTTCGACCAGACCCCGATTCCAGACGCCGCGCATCGCACTCCGCGGATTCCGGGCGAGGACCGCACCTGGGTCTCTGTTGGCGCTGGGTACAAATTCAGCGACCGGATCAGCGGCGACTTTGCTTATGCCCATCTATTTGTACCTAACGGTGATGTCAATGCCTCCCTGGCTAACAACACCAGCGCTGGCTCTCTTGTCGGTTCCACTAAGAATTCAGTCGATATTGTCAGTGTCCAGTTAAGCTACAATTTTTAATGCCCTGATAGCTTCACTGCGGAGCGATTCGCAATAATCGCTCCGCAGTACTCTGCACAATCAACTTTTCCGTGGCATAATCTGCTAAGAAGAGTTGTTGTGCAGCTTGAGGTTGACGTGAACGTAAAGGTGATGTACAACCCTGTTTCACCCGAGGACAAAAAGATGAGCAACCTGCCCTACAAATCGATCCCAGCCATGCTGCGCGACACCACCTCACACCATGGCGAGCGCCCGGCCATCAGCTACAAAAAACAGGGTAAGATCATTACCCTGAGCTACGCCGAATTCTATCAGCGAGTGCTGATGGCCGCCCGGGGTTTGCGTAAAGCTGGCATGTCCCCGGGAGACAAGGTAGCGATTTTTTCAGAAAACCGCGCCGGCTGGGCAATCTCAGACCTGGGGATACAAGCTGCCCGCGGGATTACTGTCCCAATCTACGCCACTAATACCGGCGAACAGGCGGCATATGTCATCAATCACAGCGGGGCCCGCATTGTCTTTGTATCGACCCGCCAGCAATATGAAAAACTCCTTTCGGTGCGCGATCAGCTTAAGAATATAGATTTGGTCGTATCATATGATCGCTTTCTCGGCCTGCGCGAGATGCCGGTTTATTCACTCTATCAACTGTCAGAAGTCTCTTATCCGCTCTCCGATAAGGAGACCCGGGAGATTGAAGGCTGGATCGACAAAATCGAACCGCAAGATCTGATCACCGTGATCTATACCTCTGGCACCACCGGTCCGCCAAAGGGGGTCATGCTCAGCCAGGCGAACATGGTTTTTAATGCCACGGCCGGCATGAAAAAACTCGAAGGGCTCGACCCTACGGAAGTTTTTCTCAGTTTTTTACCGTTAAGCCACGTTCTGGAGCGCACCGCCGGCTACCATGCGGCTCTGCTCTGCGGCTGTCATATCGCCTTTGCCGAAAGCGTTGACAAAGTGGTCGAGAATATCCTCGACTTCCGCCCCAGTGTCATGGTCAGCGTGCCGCGCCTGTTCGAAAAGATCTACTCACGTATTTACGAAAATATTCATCAATCGAGCACCCTGAAGCGCAAGCTTTTTCATCGTGCGGTGCGCCGCGGTCGGGATTACACTAAACTCCGCTATATCCAGCCTGGCCCGATCGGTTTGCTTCTGCGCCTCGAGCACAAACTGCTGGACCGTCTGGTCTTCAGCAAGATCCGCGCACGCTTCGGCGGCAATCTGCGTTATTTCATTTCGGGTGGCGCCCCGCTCGACAAGACGATCATCGAGTTCATGTGGACCATCGGCATCCCGACTTTCGAGGGCTACGGCCTGACAGAAACCAGCCCGGCCATCACGTTGAATGCTCCCTGGCACGTCCGTTTCGGCTCGGTCGGAACCCTGCTCGAAGAAACTGAAGCAAAACTCGCCGAAGACGGTGAACTGCTGGTCAGGGGCCCACAGGTGATGAGCGGGTACTACAACGACCCACAGGCGACCGCAGAAGCCTTTGATGATGGATGGTTTAAAACCGGCGACATCGCGACGATCGACGAAGATGGCTATATCTTTATCGTCGATCGCAAAAAAGAGATCATTGTCACCTCTGGCGGCAAAAACATCGCACCGCAGGCTGTTGAAAACGAACTGCGTCTCGATAAATATATCTCGCAGGCTTACGTCTTCGGGGACCGCAAACCCTATCTGGTGGCACTCCTGACACCCAACATCGACCGGGTTCTTGAGTTCGCCAAGGCCGAAAAGCTCCCTTATCTCGACACCAACGAACTGGTCAGCAGTAGCCGGACGCTCAAACTTTATACCGAGCGGGTCGCCGAGGTGAACAAACATCTTCCCCCCTATGAAACCATCAAGAATTTCGTCCTGCTGCCACACGAATTTTCAATCGAAGGCGGCGAGTTAACCCCGACTCTGAAGATGAAACGTAAGGTCATCTATGAGAAATATCGGGACAAAATAGAAGGTCTTTACTACGACCAAAGTGCCACCGCACCAACCCCCAACGGAGGAAAATCATGAGGCAGATCAACAAAGTTGCCGTTTTAGGCGCGGGCGTCATGGGCGCCACCATTGCAGCTCATCTGGCCAATGCCGGACTCGATGTGCTGATGCTCGACATTGTGCCGAACGCCCTGGCACCCCAGGAAGAAGCCGCCGGGCTGACACTTGAGAGCCCGCAGGTCCGCAACCGCATCGTAGCAAACGGCCGCGAAGCCCTGAAGAAACTCAAACCCGCACCACTCTTCCTGCCCGAATACCTGCAACAGATCGATATCGGCAATCTCAGCGATGACCTGGCCAGACTCAAAGAGTGCGATTGGGTAATCGAGGTCGTCATCGAGCGGATGGATATCAAAAAAACCTTGCTCACCAGCCTGATCCCCCATCTGGCCGAAGGCGCCATCCTCACCAGCAACACCAGCGGCCTGTCCATCAACGAACTGGCCGAGGTGCTGCCGGTAGAAGTGCAAAAGAATTTTCTGGTCACCCACTTCTTCAACCCACCGCGCTACATGCGCCTGCTCGAGATCGTTCCCTGCACGAAGACCGACCCCGAAGTGGTCAGGGGACTGGCCGACTTTATCACCCGCCGCCTCGGCAAAGGTGTCGTTTACGCCAAGGATACCGCCAACTTCATCGCCAACCGGATCGGTGTTTACGCCATCTTCAAGGGCCTGGAGCATATGCTCGAGATGGGGCTGACGGTCGAAGAGGTCGACAGCATCGCCGGCCCTGCCACCGCGCGGCCAAAATCGGCCGCTTTCCGCACCGCCGACCTGGTCGGAATCGACACCCTGGTGCACGTCGCCAATAACTCCTACGAATATCTGCCGAACGACGAAGAGCGCGAGGTCTTCAAGATCCCGGCCTTCATGCAGCAGATGGTTGAAAAAGGGCTGCTCGGCAACAAGAGCCGTCAGGGCTTTTACAAGATAGACAAGAGCGGCGGCAAGAAGCAGATCTTCTACTACGACTACAATACGGGTGAATACAAGCCGGCTGAAAAACCAAAGTTCGCTTCGGTGACGGCAGTCAAGATGATTGATGATCCGGCCAAAAAGGTCGCGATGATGATCGCCGCCGGTGACAAGGGGAGCGAATACGCCTGGCGCACCCTGCGCGACAGCCTGCTCTACACCTTAAAGCGCATCCCCGAAATCGCCGACGACGTGGTTAATGTCGACAACGCCATGAAGTGGGGCTTCAACTGGGAGATCGGTCCGTTCGAGATGTTCGACGCCATCGGCGTGAAAAACTTCGTCAAACGTTGCGACAGCGAGCAGATCGTAGTCCCGGACGTTCTACGCGGCATCGACAGTTTTTACCGTTTCAACGCACAGGGTGTGAAGGAATATTTCGACCTCGGCTCAAACGACTACCAGGCGGTTGAACGCCCCGCTGGCGTCATCGATCTGCAGATTCTCAGGAAAGCCCAGGGTGTGGTTGAAAAGAATGCCGGTAGCAGCCTGCATGATCTGGGCGACGGGGTCTTCGGTCTCGAATTCCATTCCAAGATGAACGCTATCAGCGGCGATATCCTCGCCATGACCCAAAAAGCGGTCAAACGCGCCGAGACTGAAGGGGTGGGTCTGGTCGTCGGCAACCAGGGGACCAACTTCTCGGTAGGCGCCAACCTGATGCTGATGGCGGTGGCTCTGGCCGAGGGGGCCTACGACGACATCAACATGATGATCAAACAGTTTCAGAAAGCGACCATGTCGCTGAAGCTCTCCAAGGTGCCGGTGGTGGTTGCGCCCTTCGGCATGACCCTGGGGGGCGGTTGCGAATATGCCCTGCACGCCTCGGCGATCAACGCCTCGGCCGAGACCTACATGGGTCTGGTCGAAATCGGGGTCGGACTGCTCCCGGCCGGTGGCGGCACCAAAGAGATGTGCCTGCGCGCCGTAGAACAGGCCGCCCACACCGGCATCGACGTCACGCCGTTCATCTTCAAGTACTTCCAGCAGATCGGCATGGCCAAGGTCGCCATGGGCGCCGCTGAACTCTACGGCATGGGGTACATGCGCCAGGCCGACAGCATCACCATGAACCCCGAACGTCTGATTGCCGATGCCAAGCAGAAGGTTCTCGGCATGGCACCCAACTTCCGGCCGCGTCGGGCGGCTGTCAACGTCCCGGCACCGGGGCGCAGCATCGCCGCCAGCATCAAGAGTCAATTGTGGAACATGCAGGCTGGCGGTTTTGTCACGGCCTACGAGATGGAGGTTGGCGGACTGATCGCCGATGTGATCTGCGGGGGCAACGTCCCTGCTGGCACCCCGATCTCCGAAGACTATCTGCTGCAGCTTGAGCGCGAGGGCTTCCTCAAACTCTGCGGCAACAAGAAGACCGTCGAGCGGATTCAGAACATGCTCAAAACCGGCAAGCCGCTACGCAACTAAATTAGACCTAACGGAGGAATATAAAGATGAAAACAGCATATATCCTTGCCAGCTACCGCACCGCTGGCTGCCGGGCAAACAAAGGAAAATTCAAGGACATGCGCCCCGATGATCTGGCTGCGGTCGCCATGGCCGGTCTGATTGAGCGCACCGGCATCGACCCCGCGACCATCGAGGACGTCATCCTCGGCTGCGCCTTCCCTGAAGGGGAACAGGGGATGAACGTCGCACGCATTGCAGCGCTGAAGGCCGGCATCCCCTATCAGGTACCAGCGCAAACAATCAACCGCTTCTGCTCTTCCGGAATCCAGTCGATCGCTCTGGCCGCCGAACGGATTATGGCCGGCTTTGCCGACTGCATCCTCGCTGGAGGAACCGAATCGATGTCGAGCGTCCCCATGGGTGGCAACAAGTACAGCGCCAACCCCGGGCTGGTGGCCAACTGGCCGGAATCCTTCGCCTCGATGGGGGTCACCGCCGAACTGGTGGCTGAAAAGTACGGCATCGCGCGTGGAGCTCAGGATCAATTCGCGGTTGACAGCAATCGCAAGGCCGCAGAGGCGATCGCGGCAGGCCGGTTTAACGATGAAATTATCCCGGTCGAGATTGAGCACACCGCCATCGTTAAAGGGAAAGCCCAAACCAGGAAGGAGCTTGTGACTGTTGATGACGGCGTGCGCGCCGATACCAGTCTCGAATCGCTGGCCCGACTCAACCCCGTCTTCAAACTGGGTGGCAGCGTCACCGCCGGCAACTCGTCACAGATGACCGATGGTGCGGCAGCAACACTGGTAGTCTCGGGTGAATATCTCAAAAAAATCAGCCAGGACCCGCTGGCGCGTTTTGTCGCCTTCGCCGTGCGCGGCGTGCCACCAGAGCTGATGGGGATCGGCCCGATTGAAGCCATTCCTGCGGTACTCAAGATGGCCGGACTCAAACAGGAGCAGCTCGAGCTGATCGAACTGAACGAAGCCTTCGCCGCTCAATCCCTGGCGGTGATCAAGGATCTGGCCTTAAACCCTGAGATCATCAACGTCAACGGCGGCGCCATCGCCCTGGGACATCCCCTGGGCTGCACCGGCGCCAAGCTGACCGCCACCCTGCTGCATGAGCTGAAACGGCGTCAGGGGAAATACGGCATGGTCTCCATGTGTATCGGCGGCGGCATGGGTGCGGCCGGGATTTACGAACTGCTTTAGATTTTAGCCCTCCTCCCGCAGGGAGAGGGGAAAACACAATATATTCACTGACCCGAACCGATAGCTAAAGCGAGGCACTCATGAGCAAACAACTGAAAAAAGGTGGCGAATTTCTGATCGCCGAAACCCTGTGCAGCGAGATTTTCACCCCTGAAGATTTCACCGATGAGCAGAAACAGATGGCCGAGACCACCAGCGACTTCGTCACCAACGAAATCATGCCGAAAGCCGATGAGATCGAAGCCGGCCAGTTCGATCTGGTCGTCGAAGGGATGAAAAAGTGCGGTGAACTGGGTCTGCTGATGATCGACGGCCCCGAGGAGTACGGCGGTCTCGAACTCGACAAAGCGACCAGCATGCTCGCCGCCGAAAAGATTTCGCCAGCCGGCTCTTTTTCGGTCGCCTACGCCTGCCATACCGGCATCGCCACCCTGCCGCTGGTTTATTACGGCACCCCGGCGCAGAAAGAGCAGTATCTCGAGAAACTGCTGACCGGAGAATGGATGGGCGCCTACTGCCTGACCGAGCCGGGAAGCGGCTCCGACGCCCTCGGCGCCCGCGCCACGGCAGTCTTAAGCGACGACGGCAAACATTACATCCTGAACGGCACCAAACAGTTCATCACCAACGGCTCCTTTGCCGACATCTACACCATCTTCGCCCAGGTCGATAAGACCAAGTTCACCGCTTTCCTGGTCGAGCGCACTTTTGAAGGGTTGATCATCGGCAACGAAGAGAAGAAGCTCGGCATCAAGGGCTCCTCGACCACCCAGATCATCCTCGACAACTGCAAGGTCCCGGTCGAAAACCTGCTCGGCGAAATCGGCAAAGGGCACAAGATCGCCTTCAACGTCTTGAACGTCGGGCGCTTCAAACTCGGCGCCGGGGTCACGGGTGCGGCCAAGTACGCCCTGTCGGTCGGAATCAAGTACGCCAACGAACGCAAACAGTTCGGTATTCAGATCGGTAAGTTCGGCGCCATCGGCGAAAAGATCGCCAACCTCCAGGCCGAACTCTTCGCCTCCGAATCGCTGGTTTACCGTCTCTCCGGTCTGCTCGACCAGAAATTGGCGACCATCGACAAGGGGATCGACGACTACTACGAGGAGTACCAGAAGGGGATCGAGGAATACGCCCCCGAGTGCGCCATCGCCAAGGTCTATTGCTCCGAGGCGCTGGCTCACGTGGTCGACGAAGTCGTACAGATTCATGGCGGCTACGGCTTCACTGCCGAGTACCCGGCCGAACGTTTCTACCGCGATGAACGGATCAACCGCATCTTCGAGGGCACCAACGAGATCAACCGCCTGCTGATTCCAGGGATGATCCTCAAGCGCTCCATGAAGGGTGAGCTGCCGCTGCAATCAGAGGCAATGAAGGCCTTCGAGTCGCTGATGACCCCAAGCTTCCCCGATCTGGATGAAAATGATCCCTTCGCTGCCGAGAAGGATCTGCTCAAGAACCTCAAGACCCTGTTCCTGATCCTGGCGGGTGCCGGGGTGCAGAAATACATGGAGAAGCTCGCCGATCAGCAGGAGATCCTGCTCGCCGCGGCCGACATGACGATCCAGATTTTCGCTATCGAAAGCGCCGTGCTGCGCGCCGAAAAATCCTGGGCCGCCGCCACCGAAGCGAAACGTGAACTGCTGAAAGCAGCGGTCAAGGTCTGCACCTTCAACGCCACCGAGATCGCCGGCACCGCCGCCAAGCGCGGGGCCTTCTATGTTGAAGAGGGAGACACCCTGACCATGATCCTCTCCGGCGTGCGCCGCTTCGCCAAGTACGACGCCAACGGCCTTCTGGCCGCGGTGCGCCTGTTGGCCAGCCGTTCACTCGAAACGGAGAAATACCTGTTTTAATTTGGTTCTTTCTCCCGCAAGGGAGAAGCTGGCCGCAGGCCGGATGAGGGGAAGACACTCGATGACGGTTCCCCCCTCACCCTAGCCCTCTCCCTCAGGGAGAGGGCTAGGTCTACTTGAAAGTTGACAATGATCAAACAGCACACCATCACCACTCCCTACATGGTCGGCGACGTGCACTTCTACAGTGCGCGACTTAAGGGCGAACTGGTACTTTTTGACTGTGGTCCACCCACTGAAGCGGCATGGGACCTGATCAAAACCGAAATCGGGCTATCCGAGCTGCGTCACGTCTTTATGACCCACTGCCATATCGACCACTGGGGAAACGCCGCAAGACTGGGCAAAGAGACCGGCGCATCCATCTACCTGCCGCAGCGTGACGTCGATAAAATGGTTCACCATGATCGCCGGATTGAGGGGATGATGGAGGTACTGCTCGGGTACGGCTTCAGCGCGGCGTATCTGTCCGAGCTCCGCGCCGAGATCGACAACGATACGGTTTTTCCAACCTATCCCGAGCGTTACGAAGTAGTCGAAACATCACCGGAGCTGGTTCGGCTGGGAATCGAGATGCTCCCCTGCCCCGGTCATTCCCAAAGCGATCTGGTCTACCGCATCGGCAATCAGGCGGTCACCGGTGATGTGCTGCTGCGCGGCATCTTTCAGTCGCCCCTGCTCGATATAGACCTGCAGACCCTCGCCGGGCGATTTCACAACTACCGGGCCTACTGCAACAGCCTGCAGAATCTGGTCAGCCTGCGCGACTGTCAGATCCTGCCCGGCCATCGATATACCATCGAATCAGTGGATGCAACGGTGCTTTTTTACCTGCGTAAAATGCTCGACCGCGCGCTCAAACTCAAGTCCTTCGCTCGCGAGCCGGATGTTGCCGGGTTAATCGAGCGCCTGTTCGGGGACCAGACACTACCGCTGTTTCATACCTATCTCAAGGCCTCGGAGATTATCTTCATGCAAGATCTGTTGAACGAGCCGGAGCTATTGAAACGGGCGCTTGAAAACGCTGGACTCTTCGACACCCTGGCCGGCGAATTTAACAAACTTCTCTGAAGGAAAAAGCTATGCACGATTCGCTCTTTAGCCCCTGGACGCTGGGGACACTGACCCTCAAAAACCGCATCCTGATGCCGGCGATGCAGCTTAATATGGCCGATGACTATCAGGTCACCGACAAGCTCTGCGCCTTCTATGCGGCGCGCGCTCAGGGTGGGGCCGGACTGATTGGCGTTGGTTATGCCAGCGTTGATCTGCTCTCGGCTCATGTCGGGCATATCGGCGCGCATCATGACCGCTATCTCCCGGGTTTGACGCGGCTGGCCGAGACGATTCACGCCGGCGGCGCCAAGGCCTTTATTCAGCTCAACCATGCCGGTCGCTACAACCACTCGATGCTGACCGGCGGCCGGCAGCCGGTGGCGCCCTCGGCGGTCCCTTCGCGTCTGACTGGCGAGACCCCGCGTGAATTGAGCGCTGAAGAGATCGACGCACTGATCATCTCCTTCGCCGCGGCCGCGCGGCGTGTCTCCTCCGCCGGTTTCGATGCGGTCGAGGTGCTGGCCGGGACCGGCTACATCATCAGCGAGTTCCTCTCGCCCCTTACCAACAAGCGCGATGATAAGTGGGGCGGCTCGCTGGAGAATCGCATGCGCTTCGGGCTCGAAGTGATCAAGGCGGTCAAACAGGCGAGCGGCCTGCCATTACTGGTGCGGATCAACGGCAACGACTTCATGCCGGGCGGCATCGGCCGCGAGACCCTGCAGCAGTTCGCCATGGCCCTTGAAGCCGCGGGTGCCGATGGTCTGAGCATCAATGTCGGCTGGCACGAGGCGCAGATGCCGCAGATTGTGACCAAGGTCCCGCGCGGCGCCTTCGCCTACCTGGCGCGCAACATCCGCGAGCAGGTTTCGATCCCGGTCGTAGCCGGACATCGGATCAACGACCCCGAGACCGCGCGCGAACTGATAAGTCAGGGCTGGTGTGATGCGGTCGCCATGGGGCGCGCGTTGATCGCCGATCCCGAACTGCCGAACAAGGCCTCGACCGGGAAGGATGATCAACTGGTCCATTGTGTCGCCTGCGGCCAGGGCTGTTTCGACGCGCTGTTCAGGTTCCAGCATGTCGAATGCCTGTGTAACCCGCGCGCCGGACACGAAGACGAACAGATTTCCCCGGCAGCATCGACGCAAAAGGTGCTGGTGATTGGTGGTGGCGCGGGCGGCATGAGCGCCGCGCTCTCGGCCGCGCGTCAGGGACATCAGGTCATTCTGTGCGAAAAGACAGATCACCTCGGAGGTCAACTCGAGCTGGCCGGGGCGCCTCCGGGACGCACCGAGTTCCGCTTTTTAGCGCGGGACCTGGCCCGTCAAATGACCGAAGCCGGCATCGAAATCCGCCTTGAAACCAGTGTCGACGCCCACCTGCTGCAACAGCTTCAACCTGATCGCGTCATCCTGGCGACCGGCGGTCAGCCGCTGACGCCGCCAATCCCCGGCAGTGACCTGCCCCATGTCATTCAAGCCTGGGATCTTCTCCAGCAAAAAGCCAAGGCGGGCAAGCGCGTGGTCGTGATCGGCGGTGGTGCGGTCGGTATCGAAAGCGCGCTGCTGCTCGCCGAAGAAGCAACCCTGCCAGCCGAAACCCTCAAGTTTCTGCTGGTCCATCGCGCCGAAGACCCCGAAGAGCTTTATCGTCTCGCCACCCGCGGCACACGCGATATCTGCATCGTCGAGATGATCGACAAACTCGGACGCAACTTCGGCAAGACCACGCGCTGGACCATGCTGCAGGATCTGGAGCGTTACGGCGTTAAAAGTCGCACCGGAGTGAAGGTCACCCGAATTACGCCCGAAGGGGTGTGGCTCGAAACCGAGGAGCAAGAAGTGCTGCTCCCCGCCGACAGCGTGGTCCTGGCGGTCGGTACCCGCGCCGAAAATCCGTTGCTGAGCTTATGCGAGGAGTTGCAGATCCCCTGCGTCAGTATTGGCGACGCGCGGAAACCGGCGATGGTCTTCGACGCCGTTCATCAGGGTTACAAAGCCGGTCAGGGGGTCGTATGAGCGGCATGGCAAGGCTGCCGGCGCTCATCGAGGGTGCACGCAGATCCCCGTTTAAACTGGGGCTGCTCAACCTGTTTCTCGGCTGGCTGATCCCCTTCAACCGTCCGCACGGCGTGCGCATCCTCGAACTGGGGAAGGAACACGTCAAGACCACTGCGCCCTACAAGCGCAAGAACCACAACCATATCCGCGGAGTCCACGCCTGCTGCATCGCGACCGTGGCCGAGTTCTCTTCGGGGCTGCTCTTTTTGTCGCGCCTGAATCCGTCGCGTTACCGCCTGATCATGGCGCACCTCGAGATCGACTACCATTACCAGGCCAAACACGCGATTATCGCCGAGACCCGCATCAGCGAGCAGCAGCTTAAAGACGCCATCCTCAAGCCACTTGCCGACACAGATAAACTGTTGTTTACTCAAATCACCGAGGTGCACGATGCCCGGCAGCACCATATCGCCACCGCCCGCGTCACCTGGCAGATCAAACGCTGGGACGCGGTCAAGACGCGCGTATAAAATCCACCCACAGAGGAGCTCATGATGAAACGTATTCTGTTAACCCTGGTTTTTATTGGACTGCTGATTCAACCCGCTTTTGCCCTCGAAGTCGCCGGGGTCCAACTGCCCGAGAAGGTCGAGATCGGCGGACAGCAGCTACAACTTAACGGCTACGGTATCCGTAAAAAGTTCTTCTTCAAGATCTACGTCGGCTCGCTCTACACCGCGCAAAAAGCCACAACTACCGCTCAGGTCATCGATGGTACAGGGGGCAAACTGCTGCGCATGAACTTCCTCTACAGCAAGGTCGAAAAAGAAAAAATCGTTGGTGGCTTCGCCGAAGGGATCGAGAAGAACAGCCCCGAGCTGATTAAAGATCCGGCGGTTATACAATTTCTTGGCCTGTTTGATGCGGATTTCGTGAAGAAGGATCAGGTCGACCTGGCGATCACCGCCGACAACCAGGTCATTGTCAGCCATAACGGCCGACAACTCGGAACGATCCAGTCGGCCAATCTGGCCAAGGCGATCCTGCTGATCTACATCGGCAAAGAGCCCGCCGACGAAGATATGAAAGACGGCATGCTCGGGAAATATTGAACCCGCCCAGCTGAACAGCCCGGAGAAGTAAATGCTCTTATTCAACCCCCACAATTATCAGCGGGTACATGCTGACCTGCGTTCACGCGAGCTGGTCGAAAAGACCATCGCCTTCTTTGAAACCAAAGGCCTGAAGAGGATTAAGGAAGATGATCAGAGCATGGTCTGGTATGAGGACTTTCTGAACTTCATCCAGCAGGAAGAGGTCTTCGCCGACCTGCTCACCCCGGCGGCTTACGGCGGCGAAAACAGCCGCTGGGATATGTGGCGCATCAGCCATTTCAACGAGGTGCTGGCCTTTTACGGACTCTGCTACTGGTACGCCTGGCAGGTCAGCATTTTGGGCTTAGGCCCGATCTGGATGGGGGACAACGAAGCGTTGAAAACCCGGACGGCCAGGCTGTTGCGTGAAGGAGGCATCTTCGCCTTCGGGCTTTCGGAGCAGGCACACGGGGCCGACCTCTATTCATCCGAAATGCTGCTCGTGCCGCAGGCCGATGGCAGCTATCTGGCGCAGGGCAGAAAATACTATATCGGCAACGGTAACTGTGCGGCGCTGGTCTCGACCTTCGGCAAGATCGAGGGGAGCGGCGAATATGTGTTTTTCGTCGTCGCAAGCGATCACCCGGCCTACGAGTGCGTACAGAAAATCGACACCTCAGGAGTACGGCAGGCCTATGTCGCCGAGTACGCCCTGCACGATTACCCGATCACTGAGGCGGATATCCTGCTGCGCGGTGATGCGGCCTGGAACGCGGCGCTCAACACGGTCAACATCGGCAAGTACGAGCTGGGCTGCGCCTCGCTCGGCATCGCCACCCACTGCTTCTACGAAGCGCTCAACCATGCCGGCAATCGCCAGCTCTACAACATGAACGTCACCGATTTCCCGCATGTCAAGCGCCTCTTTGTTGAGACCTACGCGCGGCTGCACGCCATGAAGCTCTTCGCCATGCGCACCGCCGATTACCTGCGCGTAGCCAATGATGCCGACCGGCGCTATCTGCTCTTCAACCCGATCGTCAAGATGAAGGTTACCGGCGAGGGGGAGCTCTGCGTCGGCCTGCTGCACGAGGTGATCGCCGCCAAGGGGTTCGAGCAGCAGACCTGGTTCGAGATGGCGATCCGCGATATCGGCATGCTGCCGAAACTCGAAGGGACCACCCACGTCAACATGGCGCTGATCCTCAAGTTCATCCAGAACTACTTCTTCAACCCGGTCGATTTCCCCGCGGTGCCGCGTCAGGATCAGGCCGGCGATGATGGATATCTCTTCCGTCAGCAGACCGGCAAGCTGGCCAGCGTGCGCTTCCCCGACTGGCGCCTGGCGTTTAAAGGTGTGAAGCTGCCTAACGTGCAACTGTTTGTCACCCAGGCCGAACTCTTGCGGAAACTGTTGATCGCGGCGGCACCCAGCCGCGAACAGCGGGCCGACAGCGGCTATATGCTCGCTGCCGGGGAGCTCTTCACCCTCGTCCCCTATGCCCAGCTGATCCTCGAAAACGCCGCCGTCTATAGGCTTGAAGATCGGATGCTTGATCAGATCTTCGCCCTTTTAGTCCGCGACTTTGCTGGCTACGCCCTGCAGATGGTCACCGATCACGCCAACAGCAAAGAGCAGGAAGAACTGTTCCGCCAGATGTTGATAAAACCTTCGCGCGATGAGTCCGAGTTTGAACAACTCTGGCAAGAAGTGCTGGCGCTCAAGGATAGCTACCTGATGCCGGCATAAGACCACCGCTGAAAACCCATATCACCAGTAAAAGGCTTTCCCATGGGACACCACAGCACCAGCAAAAGCAGCATCGTGCCGCTGATCGACCGGCTCAACAAATACCCGATCGGGCTGGTCGACAACGACAAGCTGCGCCAGATTCTGGCGATCCTCTTCAGCGAGGAAGAGGCCTTCGTCGCCTCGCGCTTTCCGCTGCATGAGGCGACCCTCGCCGAACTGGCCAAGCGCACCGGCTATGCGGCCGAGCCCTTGGCCGCTCTGCTCGAAACCATGGCCAACAAGGGGCTGGTTATCGACATGCCGCACAAGGGGGTGGTCTACTACCTGCTTCTGCCGGGGTTGATCGGTTTCTTCGAGTTCACCTTCATGAAGCAGCGCGCTGATCTGCCGCTGGCCGAACTGGCCAGGCTGATGGGGGAATACCTCTATGAGGATCCGCAGAACGGTCAGGCCAGCGAGTTCTTCGGCAGCAAGACGCCCCTGACCCGCACGCTGGCCTACGAGGAAGCCATCCCGGTCAGCTCTCAGGTCACCAGCTATGAAGGCGCGCGCGAGATCATCCGCAAGTCGGGTGGCGGCGCGGTCGGCCTCTGCTACTGTCGCCACAAGAAGGAGCATCTCGACGAAAACTGCGTGAAGGGTGCGCCGATCGAGGGGATCTGCATCTCCCTCGGCAGCGCCGCAAAATTCATGGCACGCCGCGGCTTTGCCGAAGAGAAGACTGTCGATGAACTGCTGGCGGTGATCGACAGGGCGCGGGGATTCAACCTGACCCACATCACCGACAATATCCGCCACAAGCCGAGCTTCATCTGCAACTGCTGCTCCTGCTGCTGCGAACTGCTCGCCGGGGTGCAGGCCGGTTACACCGCAGGAATTGGAAAAACTGGTTTTCAAGTCGCGGTCGACCCACAAAAATGCACCAGTTGCAGTCTCTGCGCCAAGGCCTGCAACGTTAAGGCGCTTGAGATAAAGGTCAGCGGAAAATTACGTCACCTGAGCATCTCGGAAGCTTCCTGCCTCGGCTGCGGCGCGTGCATTTCAACCTGCCCCCAAGCTGCACTGCACATGGTGCCGGTGACCGAACCGCTCATTCCCAACAAGAAAAAAGAGCTGTTCAAACAGATATTAAAAGAGAAACACCGGATGACGCCCTTTGTGATCGACGGGGTCAGGCAGAGAGTGCGGAAGTTGCTGCCGAAATAATCCGACAAGTGGAAACCTTGACAAAGGTGCGGGTGGCATCGACAATCAGCGGATAAATTCTGACCCCATACCCGACGGAGAAAATTGATGCTGTTTCTTATCCACGCCTTCGACAAGCCCGACCATCTGCAAACCCGCATGGACAATCGTCCAGAACATGTCGCCTACCTCAAGAGTTTCGGCGAAAGACTGCAGGCCGCCGGTCCGACCCTGGATGCCGGCGAAAACATGAACGGGTCACTGGTCATTCTCGAGCTGGCCGATCTCGCCGAGGCCGAAGCCTTTGCGGCTAACGACCCCTACGCCAAGGCTGGTCTGTTCGAAAAGGTTATCATCCAGCCCTGGAAAAAGGTGCTGCCATAAACAGCGCGCCACCTTCCGAACTCAAGGTTCTCAACAATTGCACCGGCTGTGGCGGTTGCCTCGCGGCCTGCCCGGTCGGTGCCTTGACTTTAAACAGCGAACACCCGGGCGGCTGGGGGCGCAAGCTGGCCCAGGTTGATTCTCAGCGCTGCACTCTTTGTGGCGCCTGTCTGCCGGCCTGTCCGCGACAGAGTCTGGAACTGCCCTGACCTGCCTGGATCGAAACATACTGGTTATCAGACACAATTAGATCTTTCCCCATCTCACCCAGGCAAGAAATATCGCCGCCTTGCAAAAAAATCCACCTATCCATAAGTGGTGGGGTTATCACGCTGTTTTCCAAATTCCGTTGAGAGTTGAAATCCTCGCGCCAAACATTAGAATTGATACTCTGGTGGCGGGCAGAGGTATCAAGCTGAGGATCACCCGGATGACGCTCGGCGTTCACCTGGTCCGCAGAACGTAGGCTGGTCTTCAAGCAGAGAGGAGGGAACCATGACCACTAACAGCTTCCGCAAGCGGGTTGAATCCTTGCTGGCTCTCGCCAATATCCGGGTCGATGGGGATCAACCCTGGGACATTCAGGTTCACCAACCAAGCCTTTTCCATAGAGTCCTGGCCCAGGGAACCATCGGTGCCGGCGAAGCCTACATGGACGGCTGGTGGGATTGTCCCCGCCTCGACCAGTTTATTTGCCGATTCATGGCCGCCGAGCTCGATCGCAAATTTCGCGCCCCGGCGGTTGTGGTTGATATTCTGCAAGCCAAACTGAGTAACCGTCAGCGCGGCAGCCGGGCGTTCCAGATCGGCCCGGCTCACTACGATATCGGCAATGATCTCTACCGCCAGATGCTTGACTCCAGAATGATCTACAGTTGCGGCTACTGGCCAGAGGCCAGCACCCTGGAACAGGCCCAGGAAAATAAACTTGATCTGATCTGTCGCAAGCTCGGTCTGCAGGCGGGGATGCGCGTCCTGGATATCGGCTGCGGTTGGGGCGGAACGAGTAAGTATATTGCCGAGCGCTATGACGTCGAAGTCGTCGGCTGTACCGTCTCGGCCGAACAGGCCCATCTGGCACAGGAGCAATGCCAGAACCTGCCGGTGAAGATTCTGTTACAGGATTACGGAGCAATCAGCGGATCGTTTGACCGGATTCTGTCTATCGGCATGTTCGAGCACGTCGGCTATAAAAACTACCGCAAATACATGACAACTGTCGCCCGGATGCTCAAGGAAGACGGGCTCTTTCTGCTGCAAACCATCGGCAGCAACAAATCGGTCATCATCGTCGACCCCTGGATTGAACGCTACATCTTCCCCAAAGGCCTGCTCCCCTCGGCAAAACAGATTACCACCGCCAGCGAAGGGACATTCATAATCGAAGACTGGCATAACTTCGGCGTCGACTACGACAAAACGCTCATGGCCTGGCATGAAAACTTTGTCGCCGCCTGGCCCGAGCTCAAGCAATCTTACGACCAGCGCTTTTATCGGATGTGGTGCTACTACCTGCTCTGCAGCGCCGGAACTTTCCGCGCCCGGAAAAACCAGCTCTGGCAGATTGTTTTTTCTAAAAACGGGGTTCCGGGAGGCTATCGGGCGCCACGTTAAGTGCGCTGAGGAGAGGAAAGTCAAGTCCACCGTCGTCAGCATAAACCAGCAGAAGACTTGACCTCTTTGGTTTTGAGTACACTTCGAACAGGTTAAAGCTTCAAGGGCGTCAGCTTGACCGCTGGCGCCCTTGAACAATTTCAGTGAATTATTGACTCTGACGAGAATGCGCTAAAGCGGCGCGGCATATTCGTCCCAGCCCATATCAATAATCACGCTGCTGTCATTGTTGCCATCCAGGATACGCAGATCACCATCCGGATCGGTTGCTGGCAGATCCGGTGCGCTGTTGTCACCGGCATCAACGGCCGGCGAGCTGGAGTGCAGATGATAGTTCCCGCTGGCGGGTGCGACAAAGAGAGGAGCCAGCGAGAGGTTGCCATTGAGACCGGTCTGGGCGGTACAAAATCCGCCATAGGCCAGGCCGCCCTGGGTGTAGATGTTGTTGAAATCGAAGAGCGGCGGGTTCAGGTCGTTGAAATCACCGCAGTAGACGGCGGTCTGGCCGCTTTTGCCGATTATAAGATTATTGACCAGGCGCGTCTGGACGTCATAGCCGTCGGCATAGATTCCTGACCCCTGCAGACTGTCATTATCCGCGATTGTATTATTGACCAGCAGAGGACCTCGGTTTCCCGAGGGCACGAGCCAATGGATACCACCGCCGCTCCCGGCGGTATTGCCGAATATCAGGTTCTGAACAATCAACGCGTCCGAAAAATTCACTAGTTCTATCCCGCCGCCGCTGGCGCTCTGGTTGCCGCTGATGATGTTACCCCTGATGATAGGAGTACCGGCGGCAAAGAGAGAAATTCCGCCGCCACTGCTGCCGGTGGAATTATTGCTTATAGTATTCTCCAGAATTTGCGCGGCGGCGCTGCCTCGAAGACTGATCCCTCCACCGCCAATGCCGCCGCTGCACCCGGCCTGAACGTTGTCCGAGATCCTGTTCCCCTGAATGAGAGGTGAACCGAAGCCGATGGCGATTCCGGAACCGGTGCAGGCCTGATTCATGGTGATGATGTTGTTGGTCAGGGTCGGTGAAGCGCTCTGGATGCTGACCCCGCCACCTTCGTCACTGGCTCTGCCATTGCGGATGGTGAAGCCACTAAGAATCGAAGAAGCACCTTCGCCGGTGATAAAGCTAACCACCGGACCAGCCAGGTTGCCATCGATGATAGTCACGGCCGGACCGCTCAGACTCTCAACCCTGATCGCCTTGCCCTTAAAATCGATGGTCCCATAATAGGTTCCCGGCGCGACCTGGATTGTCTCACCATCGGTGGCACTGTCGATGAGCAGCTGAATTGCTGACACTGACGGCGAGGCCCGCACCACCACGCTGTCCACCGCACTGCTCAGCAGCCCGTCATTAACAACCAGATTCAGGGTATAGAGACCATCCAGATCAGCGGTAAAGCTGGGATTTACGGCGGTGGGATCCGAGAGCAGGGCACTGCTGCCGGACGGAACTGAGGCGAAGCTCCAGCTGTAGCTCAAAGGGCTGGTCTCGGCGTCAGTGCTTGCGCTTCCATCAAGACTGACCAAACTCCCGGTCGTAACATTCTGGTCGGATCCGGCGTTAGCGACCGGGGCGTAATTTGACGTTGCCGCCGTGACTGTGACCATGTCCGCTGTGCTGGTCATAGTCGCGTCGCTGACGACGAGACTTAACATGTAGCTGCCGTCGTAATCAGCTGTGAACCTGGGATTAACCAGGGTTGGATTAATCAGGAGTGCCGAACTGCCGAACGGTTTGGAGACCAAGCTCCAGCTGTAGGTCAGGGCGCCACCTTCGGGATCGCTGCTGCCGCTGCCATCGAGAACCACCTGTGTGCCTGTTTCAACGTTCAGATCCAGACCGGCATCGGCGAGGGGGGCAGCATTGATACTGCTCCAATGCAACAGGCCTGAGTTCCAGTCGAAGGTTCCGTCACCATTGGTATCGGTCGAGACCTCATAAGCGTTGGAGGCAATGGCCCGCAGGGAGGTTTTGCTCAAATTCGCCCCGCTGAGCAGTAACTCTCCACTCGAAGGGCCGAGGGCGGTCGGGTCTTCAACGAAAGACGAACTGCTGGCAAGATCAACATAACCTAGATCTGGCTGAAAATAGCGGCCTGACTGATATTGCGTCTCGGTCTGGTTAACCCCGACCGTTGTGAGGATAATGTAGTTCTCAATTCGGCAAATCTTGCCCGAAGCATCATCCCGCAGAAGATAGTTCAGGGTTGAGGTCTCGACTGGCAAGGCATAGCTGAACGCCATAGTTCCGCTGATAGTTGCGGATTGATCGGTGTTGGAGAGCGTCAGCAGCTTGAACGAAATCGTCATCTGCTGAGGCTCCAGAGTCACCAGATCAACCCTGCCTGAAAGACTGAGATTCCCTGCAGCCGTGATCCCCTCTTCGCAGTAGTTGGCATAGTTCAGGCTTCCATTAAAGATTCCGTTCGTCGTCTCCACATTGAGGGTCAGGACTGCGCTGCCACCACAGGGGCCGAGGATGGTATTTGTGGCCGTCTGGATGCTGAGGGGGGTCGCGGCTGTCTGGCTGGTGAAGGTTATTTTGTCTGCCAGGCGGCGAATCTGCTCGCCATACTGCAGTAACCCGGATTGCCGGGGAACTCTGCCGTTGGTGAGAGCCTGGAGGCTCGCACCCGGCAAGGAAAGACTGGCCATATCTGGTCCACCATTGTAGGCCCCCAGCGCCATCTCAATAGCGTTGACGCTGGTAAGACTGGCCTGAGTGGGGCGACCGGTATAAACCAGATCGTTTCCAACCCCTCCGCCGCCACCGCCACCGCAGCCCGACAGCACCAGGATAAAGAGTGTCAGCCACAACCTGAAATACGCCTTGAGAGCACGTTTCAAAACGCTTCCTGCCTGAAAACTGCCTTTACCTCCAATCATATAAAACCCCCTTCCTTTACGTTAAAAAACCGCGGTTGCAAAAGATATATTTTCCATGTCCCTGTCGCCAAAGGCCCTGGATTTTCCGCGTTCCACAACCCGGAGATCGGGCTTTTCGGGACGTCATTCGTCTCGCTTCTGCTTCACTTATAGCACCTGCGAACCTGAAGACATGATGCCGTTTTCAGCAGGAAGAAAAAGAGCGCGGCTAAGCAGCAGAAAACATATTACCCCACATTGGTATTTTCGGATGAGCTCCGTCAGTCTGGCTTGTCTTCACCTCTTAGCGCGACAATCAGTGCTGACGAATCATCCCCTCCTGAGCCACAGAGGCCACCAACTTCCCCTCGCGCGTGAAGAGATTTCCCCGGCTGAACCCACGGCCATGGCCCATGTTCGGGCTGTCCATGGCATAGAGCAGCCAGTCGTCGAGGCGGAAATCGCGATGAAACCACATGGCGTGATCAAGGCTGGCGGCGCGGATTGTGCCCTGCGAAAAGGTCAATCCGTGCGGCAGCAAGGCGGTGGCGAGCAGCGAATAATCGGAGGTGTAAGCTAACAAAACCTTGTGCAGCGCGGGCTCGTCGGGCAGGGCAGCGACGGCGCGGATCCAGATATCCCGA
The DNA here is from genome assembly GCF_000384395.1 of Geopsychrobacter electrodiphilus DSM 16401. NCBI lineage: Bacteria > Pseudomonadati > Thermodesulfobacteriota > Desulfuromonadia > Desulfuromonadales > Geopsychrobacteraceae > Geopsychrobacter > Geopsychrobacter electrodiphilus. Next base: position 70,326 of record NZ_ARWE01000001.1, on the reverse strand, counting down.
CAGGGGGGAGCCGGTTCAGGGTGCAACAGATCAGTCGGGCGGACGGGACGAAACTCGATGGGTCGTTGCCAGGTTAAAAATCGCTCCAATTTATCAGGGATCTCCGCCAGAGACTGCCGACCCAGTTCGGTCAGATTCAGCAGACCTTCGGGGCCGGGCACCTCAGGCATTACACACTGATGTTCGAGGCCCGCTTCGGCGACTTTAAAGGAGGCCGCCATATTAAAGATCGGCTGCCCGTTCTGTATAGCCACCACCCTGCGGGTCGTATAACTTCTGCCGTCGCGAATCCGGTCTACCTCATAAACCACCGGCTGGGTCTTATCGCCGGGCCGCAGAAAGTAGGCGTGCAGCGAATGCGCATCGCGCCCCTCGATCGTCCGGCTCGCCGCAGACAGGGCCTGCCCCAAAACCTGACCGCCGTAAACGTTGGGACTGCCGATATCCTGGCTCTGACCACGAAACAGGTTCTCTTCGAGGCGCTCAAGGCTCAGGTGCTGAAGTAAGGCCTGCACAATATCCTGCATAATGCTTATCCCTTAAAATTGCTGAACTTTCAATTCCACGCCACCTGGTTAACAACTTGATAGAGAATTCTCCGCCTGGTAGCCACCATTGCTTCAATTTAGCCAGGCCGACAAGTTATCACGCTCCAAAACCATCAACCAAGCAATGGTTTTGGTTGTGAAGGAATGTATAGACCCGCACCGCAGCAAATAGACAAGCAGCGGCCGATAGCATAGATTAATGATATATGCGTTACACCCCTGTGAGGGCTTATGTCACGACTCTATAGTTTTGTATTGCTGCTGTTTCTTTGTGCCTGCGGTGGCGGCGGGGGTAATTCTTCGGACATCGGGCCGGGCGGATCAAATCCGGATCTGTCGGATGTTTCGCCCTACACCCAGGCAAGTCCTTACCTCAATGTCCTGAAGGACTGTGCCACCGCGGCCCACCTGACCAGTCTGTGCAGCATGGAGACCCTGCCGCTGGTCGGTCAGGAGTTGCCTGCTCCGACGGTCGCCGATTTGATGGGTCGGGTACTGGTCTCCCACCCCTGGATGGGGGAGCGGCTTGAACTCGTCCTGAATCAGCTTCCGCCTGATCTGCTGACCCTGTTCAAAGGAGTGACCGCTATCGTCATCGATGCCGATATCCGCCCCTCCTTCTACTCGCCCAATACTGCCGCCATCTACCTTGATCCCGCCAATCTCTGGCTGACTAACGAAGAGAAGGCGACGATCACCAAGAACGCCGATTTTCGCCAGGACTTCGGTTCTGAACTGCAGTTTGTAACCCTCTGGCGCTATGTCAAGAGTGACGCCTACGCCTACAACTTCTACCCTCTGGACGGGACAGAGACGCGTCAGCTCGATGACATTATCTATCCGTTTTCCCGCGTGCTTTACCATGAGCTGGCTCACGCCAATGATTTTCTGCCACCGGCAACCCAAACAATTCTCGACCGCCATCTGACCCCCTACGCCGCATCAGTTGCCATCGAGAACCAGAGTCTGCCAGGGCACCTAAATAGCATCACAGTTTTGAGTGCCCAGCTGTTTCTCGACCTGGCCAAGGTGCTCTTTCTGGGCGTACCAGCCAGCGCAGAGCAGCAAAGCCTGAGCGCTGCCCAATTGGGCCCGGACTTCGCTGTCGATGTCGCCAATGACATATACGGCTATTCTACCAAACATGAAGACATCGCCATGCTGTTTGAAGAAGTCATGATGAAATATCATTTCGACCTCGACCGGGACATCGCCTTTACTGACCGGCCGCTTACGCCTGAGCCCGCCTGCGACGACTACAGCGTTCAATGGGGGGTCAGAAACCGGCTGGGCGAGCCGAGGGTCAGGCTCCGGGCTGAGCAGGTGGTCGCCAACCTGCTGCCGGATACCGACCTGTCGGCTTTTTTCTCCAGCGTTCCATCCCCGACCCAAATGACCAACAACCAGGGCTGGTGTCAGAACCTGAGCCTCTCGACACTGGTGCCACAGGGAGTAAGCGCAGCGGCTCTCCCGATCAGCGCGCCTTCGGCCGATCAGTTTAAAGGCGATCTGCTTGTGCCTTAATTGCTGAGTTAATCGGATCCGCAGCCCAGGACAAGATCTACGCGCAACCGCAGGAGAAAATTCCGCCTTTTGCATTCAGTCGCCAGGTGGTTGAGGTGTTCGACGACATGCTCGGCCGTTCGGTCCCGCTGTATCGTGAAGGTGTCTGTCGTCAGGCGCAGCTGGCGGCACGCAGCTACCAGTCCGGCACGCGGATCTACGACCTCGACTGCTCCAACGGCAATCTTCCCATGGCGCTCTGCGCCGAGATGGACGACCAGGATTTCGAGCTGATCGCTGTCGACAGTTCGGCGCCGATGCTTGAGACCTTTGCCCAGCGCCTGGCCAGCCATATGTGAGGGTCTTTCGCCAAGATATTAATGTTCATGCTGCGGCAGGCTGATAGTGAAACAACTCCCCTCCCTCGGCTCACTCTCGACACTGATACTTCCGCCATGTGCCTCGACGATACCGTAAGAAACCGAGAGGCCAAGGCCGGTGCCGTCCGTTTTGGTGGTAAAGAAGGGGTGGAAGATCTGGCCGCGATTCTCGGGCAGAATTCCCAGGCCGTTATCGGCGATCCTCACTTTGAAACTCCCGTCCTCAAGGCGGCTACTGACCCGCAGAAAGCCTCGACCGTTCAGCGCCTGAAGGCCATTGACGATCAGATTATTAAAGACCTGCCGCAGTCGATCAGCATCGGCCAGACAGTCAGGGAGTTGGGTGGCCAAATCGGTCTGAATTTCGATGCCCCTGGTCGAAACCTGATGGCCAACCTGCTCGAGAACCTCCTCGAGCAATGCGTTCAAGGGGAAGCTGCGGATGGTCAGCTGCTGCTTGCGCGCAAAGCTGAGCAGATTGCCGGTTATCAGCGTGATCCGCTCGATCTGACGTAAGATTTCAGAAGTCTCTTCACGGCTCATGTGGTTAGCTGGCAGCCCAGCCTCGAGGATTTCGATATTCCCGCGAATGATCGCACTCGGATTGTTGATTTCATGCGCGACCCCTGCGGCCAGCGAACCAATCGCCGCCAGTTTTTCGGCATGGGCCAGCTCCTCCTGAGTTGCTATCAGCTGCTTACTCTTCGCTTCGAGCTGCAGGGTCCGCTCCACGACCTTCTGCTCGAGATACTTGTTCAACTCGGCCAGCGCCCGCTCCTGTTCGGCGAGGCGATCATAATAACGGCGCAGGGTCTTTTCAGCGGCCTTGCGATCGCTGATATCCATAAAAGTGACGACCGCCCCCTCGATCTCCTGAAGTTCGTTCTGCAGGGGTGTCACGGCACAGGCCACAGGCATTTGGCTGCCGTCGCGCCGATGAAAAAAATCGATGTCGCTGCGGTAACTGTTCCCCTGTTGCAGGACCTGGGCAATGGAATCGGCCTGAAGATCCCCCTGGTCAGGCTGGCCCAGAATCTCCTGATAATGACGGCCGACCAGTTCCTGATCTTGCCACCCGAGCTGGTTGGCGGCGGCTGGATTGATAAAGATGGTCGCGCCGTCGCGATCAACCCCCATCACCCCCTCGCCGGCCGAAGCCAGAATCAGTTCGTTCTGGCGGCGCAACTGAGCGAGTGCCGCCAACTGCTGCTGAGTCATGCGGATGATCAAGAGACCGAGACCCAGAAAGCCGGCGAGGGTGAGCAGACTGATCATGAACAGATTCAAAGCCCCGTTGCTCAAGCTCAAGTCGGCCTGACGGGCCAGCGCGCGGCTGCGTTTCTGGGTCAGACTGGCCAACGGGGGATAGAGCGATTCGAGCTGCTGCAACTCGGTTCGTGCCTCTCCCTGCAGAGCCTCGCGCTGCTGAACCAGCTCGAGGCGGCGTTCGGACAGCAGGTAGAGCCCGCCCTTCCCCGGCCGGATCGTCTGATACTCCTCAAAAATGACATAGCCCTCGCCGAAGAGCGCGACATTAAGCGCCTCCAGCAGTCTGAGCGGCAACTCGTCTGGTCCCATCTGCGCGGCGGTGCGCAAGCGTGCGAGTTCATGGGTCATCCGCTCCAGACTCGGCTTCAGCTGGTTGTCCTTCATGTCCGCCAGCTGATCAAGACGATCCTCACCGGCCAGAATCTCAACCATCCGCGACAGATCGACCAGCTCGGTGTTGATCCGGTCGAGGCTGCGCCGCCACGTCTGGTTGCGATAGCTGAGCAGTTCGGCCGCCAGCTTTTCAGCCACAGCGGGTCCGGACTTCCGCCACTGGCGAATAGTCAAGGCTTCCTGCAGACGCTGCCGCCCTTCATAGATTTCCAGCTCGGCGCGGAGCTGCTGCAACTCTGAGCGCACCCGCAGCAGGCTCTTTTTTTCGCGGTTATCCAGAAAGATCGGCTGATAATTTTCGCGCCAGGCAACAGCCTGCTGCCAGAGCCTACGCAGGTTGTAGCTACGTTGCCCCAGTTCATTGCTGAGGCGGGCCAGATCATCAATCTCCGGCGTCGCCACGAGTTCGGTACGGAGTTGTTCCAGATCTGTCTCCGGAAAGGTTTCGTGTACCGGCCCAAGATCCAGTTGAAGCTGATCGCCCAGAGCCGTCTGGGTCTGACGCGTGAAGTGTCGCAGTTTTTCGGCGCCGCGACTCAAACGGGATTCCTGTTCGGCCAGCTGCTGCCCTTCGCGGTTCAGGTTGTGGAGGGTCCAGCCGACCAGGCCATTGCTCAGTACCCCTGCCAGCAAGCCGATCATGACCAGCACCCAGGCCAGCAGGGTGATCTTGCGCCCCGGCTTGAGTGGCGTCATGGCACACTCCGTTGCGACAGACCGCGGACAATCTCTGCCCAGCTGGCTGAGACCACCCTGCCGTTTTTTACCCAGGTTGGCCAGACATGATGACTGGCCTGATGGTCTTCGCTCGTGAGCTGAAGCGCCGTCCCCAGACCCAGGTCAAAGCGCCCCAAATGCTCCAGGCCATCGATCAGGGTTTCGCGATTCAGCGGTTCGGGGGCCTTCTCCAGCCCGGCCAACAGGGTGCGCAGGGCAAAATATCCTTCGAGACTGACAAAGCTTGGCGGCTGTTGATCATGGACTTTCAAGGCGGCGCGATAATCGCGCACCAGCGGCAACTGACTCTCGAGGGGATGTGGCACAACCTGAGTGATCACCACCCCCTCACCGGCGGAGCCCAGTTCACGGACCAGAGCGGAACTCCCGACAAAGGAGACATTCAGCAGCAGGGCGTCGAACCCGGACTGGCGTGCAAGCCGGATAAATTTCGCGCAGGGCGCATAGGCGCCGACCATGATCAGAGCCCGCGGCGGCGGATCGGCCAGCAGCAGATCGGCCAGGGCATTTTCGACCGCCAGGGTGTTGCGCCGGTAGCGGACATGCAGCACCTGTGTTTCGTTCTGCAGACCATGGCGCTTAAGGGCGGCAAAGCCGCCGACGTATCCGGCGTCACCATAACCATCGCGCTGGGTGAAAAAAGCGATCTCCTCGGGCCGCAGACCACCGCCTTCGACCAGGGCATCAACCATGAGCGTGATCTCTTCGGCGTAGCTGGCGCGCACATTAATCACATAGCGTTCCGGCGGGATGCGACGCAGGCCGCCGGCGCCGGAGAACGGCGCAAAGAAGAGGGTCTGCTGCGCCCTAATCTGGGGCAGGGAGGCGATCGCGGTGGGGGTCCCGACATTCCCGATCACCGCCAGGACGTGATCCTCTTCGAGCAGGCGATGCATGTTCGGCGCGGTACGCGCCGGCTCATAGCCGTCATCATAGGTGATCAGCCGCAGCTGGCGACCCTGAAAACCACCGGTCCGATTAATTTGTTCAAGCGCCGCGAGCACCCCGCGCTGCATCTCGAGCCCCAGCTCAGCGGCGGGGCCACTCAGCACCGTCGACATGCCCAGGCGGATCTCAGGCTGGTCTGCAGCAGTCGCATTCGACCTCCCGCCGGGGATGACCACCAGGTAAAGCAACAGCATCAGCAGAGGGCGGAGAATCATCTCGATCCCTCGGGGTTCAGCGCAAAATCGCGAATCTTCTTGTCAAGGGTCTTGCGTGTCACCCCCAACAGGAGGGCGGCGCGGCTCTTGTTGCCGCCGGTCTCCTCCAACGCCCGCCGCACCTGCAGGTGCTCGGCATCGCGCAAACTGAAAGAGGGGAGCTGTGTGGCAACCGGCTGTGGTTCGGAGCGAAATTTGGCCGGCAACTGCTCAGGGGTGAGGGTTTTGCCTTTGGCCAGCACCACACAGCGCTCGATGATATTTTCCAGTTCGCGGACGTTGCCCGGCCAGTCATAGCTGCAAAGCAGCTGCAGCAGTTCGGCACTCAGCTGTTTGCGCGGTTGGCCGAGGCGGGCGGCCATTTTGTCGAGGAAATGTTCAATCAGCGGTTCGATATCTTCCGGGCGCTGACGCAAAGAAGGAAGCTCAAGGCAGATGACATTGAGGCGGTAAAACAGGTCTTCGCGAAAGCGCCCGGCAGCGACCTCCTGTTCAAGGTTTTTATTGGTCGCGGCGATAAAGCGCACATTCGCCTGCTGAGGCCGGGTTGACCCGACCGGCAGATATTCCCCCTGCTGCAGCACGCGCAGCAGCTTGGCCTGCAAGGCCGGACTTAACTCCCCGACTTCATCCAGGAACAAACTGCCGTTCTCAGCCGCTGCGAGCAGACCTTTATGACTCTGCTGCGCCCCGGTAAAGGCACCCTTCATATGCCCGAACAGCTGACTCTCAAGCAGGGTTTCGGTCAACGCCGCACAGTTGATCGCCAAAAACGGTGCCTGACTGCGCGGGCTGTGAAAATGCACCGCGCGTGCGATCAACTCTTTGCCCGAGCCGCTCTCGCCAAGAATCAACAGCGGCGAATCGACCCCGGTCACGCGCATCGCCAGATCATAGACCTCGGCAAAGGCCGCGCTCTTGAAAACGATCTGGTCGGTCTGATTCTGCTGTTGCAGCTGTTGCTTGAGACTGCGATTTTCGGCCAGCAACTTCTCGCGCTGCAGCGCCTGTTCGACCACCGCGCGCAGCTGCTCCTGCGGGAAAGGTTTGGTAAGATAGTTGCGCGCCCCCAGCTTCATCGCCTCAACCGCAGATTCAATGCTGCCGTGCCCGGTCATCATCACCACCGGCAGTTCAGGACGCAAGCCATGTACGCGCGTTAGCGTCTCCAGTCCGTCGAGTTCGGCCATCTTGATGTCGAGCAGCAGCAGATCTACCCCGGTCGCAGTGTTCTTCAGACTCTCGAGCAGGCTCAAGGGGTTTTCAAAGGTCACCACCTCGGCGCCCCAGCTTGTCAGCATTTTTTTGAGATATCGCAGCATGCCGACTTCGTCATCGCAGATATATATACGTCCGTCCATGAAATCCATTTCGTTGAAGGCGCTGATGCGCTGTTTTAAAACGAAACCCAAGACCAACCACCATGGATACTTTCTACCCAACAAACATAGCGTAAGGGAAGGATGTATACAACAAAAGGCGTATCAAAAATATGGATATTACAGATACTTGGAGCTAACCTGCCGTTAATTAAAGATAAATTCTCAAATCAAAACGCTGGTATATAAATTGCGCTTAGCTCATGTGTTGTTGTGCGGCTGTGCCGCGATGATCCTGTAAATTTCATGTCTCTCCATACGGGCGCTACGAGTCGTTTCCCTAGGCAAAGGAGGTTTATCAGATGCATCTAAACAGACGTGGCTTTTTCAAGCTTTCCGGGTCTGCTGTGGCGGGGTCAATCCTCGGCATTGGCCTGTCAGCTGCTGAAGCCGAAGCCGCAGCGGCCGGTCCCCTGGCGATTCAATACGCCAAGGAGACCACCACCATTTGCCCTTACTGTGCCGTCGGTTGCGGTATAATCATTCATTCGCGCAGCGGGGAAGTGATCAACACAGAGGGGGACCCGGATCACCCGATCAACCTCGGCACCCTGTGCAGCAAGGGCGCCTCGGTCTTCCAACTGCGCGACAACCCGAAACGGATCACCGAGCCGATGTACCGCGCCAAGGGCTCAAAAGAATGGAAGACCGTCTCCTGGGACTGGGCCCTCGATCAGGTGGCGGACCGCATCAAGGCTACGCGTGACGCCTCTTTCATGGAGCAGAACGCCAAGGGACAGGTCGTCAACCGCACCGACGCCATCGCTTCGGTCGGCAGCGCGGCCCTCGACAACGAAGAATGCTACCTGCTGCAGAAGATGTTGCGCAGCTGGGGTCTGGTCTATATCGAACACCAGGCGCGAATATGACACTCCGCCACGGTTGCCAGTTTGGCGGCCACTTTCGGACGCGGTGCAATGACCAACCACTGGATCGATATCCGCAACTCGGATGTTGTCCTGATCATGGGCTCAAATGCTGCTGAGAACCACCCGATCTCCTTCCGTTATGTCCTCGAAGCCAAGGCACACGGCGCAAAGCTTCTGAGTGTCGACCCGCGCTTTACCCGGACCAGCGCCCGGGCTGATGTTTACGCCCCACTGCGCAGCGGCACCGATATCGCTTTTTTAGGCGGGATGATCAAGTACATCCTCGACAACGACCTGTCGCACAAGGAATACCTGCAGCTGCATACCAATGCGACCTTCCTCGTCGATCCGCGCTTCCAGATGCCGGGCGATCTGGATGGTCTGTTCTCGGGCTACAATCTCGAAAAACGCGGCTACGACAAGTCAACCTGGAGCTTCCAGCGCGATGAAGCAGGGATACCGAAGAGTGACCAGACCATGCAGGATCCGAACTGCGTCTTCCAGCTGCTCAAAAAGCAATTTGAGCGCTACACCCCCGAAGTGGTGTCTGACATCACCGGCACTCCGCTCGACAAGCTGAAAGAGGTCTACCAGATCTACGGCGCCTCCGGCACGCCCGGCAAGTCGGCGACCATCATGTATGCCATGGGCTGGACCCAGCACACGGTCGGAACCCAGAACATTCGCACCATGGCGATCATTCAGCTGCTGCTCGGCAATATCGGTGTGGCCGGCGGCGGCGTTAACGCGCTGCGCGGCGAGTCGAACGTGCAGGGCTCGACCGACCACTGCCTGCTCTTCCATATTTTGCCCGGCTACCTGCCGACCCCCAAGGCCAGCCTCAAGGATCTGGCCACCTACATCGAAAAGACCACCCCGACCACCAACGACCCCTTGAGCGCCAACTGGTGGGGGAACCGCGGCAAGTACATCACTTCACTGCTGCGCGCCCATTTCGATACCAAGCTGACCGCAGTGGATGAGTTCGGCTATCAACTGCTGCCGAAGCTGGATGACGGCCAGAACGCCAGCTGGCTGATGCTCTTCGATAAGATGCAGCGCGGCAATATCAAGGGCTTCTTCGCCTGGGGACAGAACCCGGCCTGTTCGGGGAGTAACGCCAATAAGGTGCGCGATGCCCTCTCCAAACTCGACTGGATGGTCACCGCCAACCTGTTCGACAACGAAACCGCCTCCTTCTGGAAGGGTCCCAAGATGGACCCGGGTCAGATCGACACCGAGGTCTTCTTTTTACCGATGGCGGCCTCCTTTGAAAAAGAGGGGAGTGTCACCAACTCGGGCCGCTGGGCTCAGTGGCGCTACAAGGCGGTGGAGCCGCTCGGCAAAACACGTCATGACTCCGAAGTTATGAGCGAACTGCACCACCGGGTACGCAAACTCTACGCTGAGCAAGGCGGGGCGTTTCCCGATCCGATCATGAAGCTCTCCTGGAACTACGGCTTCAAACTTTACGATGGCCAGATCAGCAAGCTCGATATCCACGCCGTCGCCAAGGAGATCAACGGCTACTTCCTGGAAGACAAGGAGATCAAGGGGAAACTCTACAAGAAAGGGGATCTGGTCCCCTCCTTCGCCTTCTTGCAGGATGACGGCTCAACCTCGTCGGGCAACTGGCTCTATTGCAACAGCTACACCGAAAAAGGGAACAACATGGCGCGCCGCAGCCATAAAGATCCGAGCGGCATCGGCCTCTACCCTGAATGGTCCTGGTGCTGGCCGGTCAACCGCCGCATCCTCTACAACCGCGCCTCAGTTGACGCCAACGGCGCCCCCTGGGACAAGAAGAAACCGGTCATCTGGTGGACCGGCAGCGGCTGGAAGGGGGACGTCCCCGATGGTGGCTGGAAACCACTCTCCCAGCCCGGCACCAAGAAATCGTTCATCATGCTCCCCGACGGCGTCGCTTCGATCTTCGCTGCCGGTATGAAGGAGGGGCCCTTCCCCGAGCACTACGAACCACTGGAATGCCCGATCGAAAAGAACCCACTCTCCGGCACCAAGAACAACCCGGCGATGAAGCTCTTCTACGAAGGTGAGGAGAAGCTGCCTGAAGATATCTACTACTCCTGTGACCAGCGCTATCCGTTCGTCGCCACCACCTATCGGGTGACAGAGCACTGGCAGACCGGGGTCATGACCCGCAACACCCCTTGGCTGCTCGAGCTGCAGCCGCGCATGTTTGTCGAAATGAGCCCCGAACTGGCGAAAGATCGTGGCATCGCTCAGGGTGAAGTGGTCAAGGTCAGCTCAGGTCGCGGCAGCGTGGAAGCGGTGGCGGTTGTCACCAAACGCTTCCGCCCCTTCAAGGTCCAGGGAACGACCATCCATCAGGTCGGCCTCCCCTGGTGCTATGGCTGGACCACGCCAAACGTTGGCGACAGTGCCAACCTGCTGACTCCTACAGCGGGTGATGCCAACACCATGATCCCTGAAACCAAGGCGTTCATGGTCAACGTCGAAAAGCTGAAGGGGTGATAACGCTATGAAACGGAAAGCATTTCTGATCGATACGACCCTTTGTACGGCCTGCCGCAGCTGTCAGGTCTCTTGTAAACAGTGGAACAAGCTGGATGCCGAAGCGACGGTCAACCGGGGGAGCTATGAGAACCCCCCCGATCTGACCCCACAGCTTTACAACCAGATCCACTTCATCGAACAGGATCAGAACAATGATATGCGCTGGCTGTTCATCAACCGACGCTGTATGCACTGCGCCGATGCGGGCTGCGTCAAGGTCTGCCCTTCGGCCGGGGCTCTCTATCACACCAAAGAAGGACTGGTAGCCTATAATCAGGATAAATGCATCGAGTGCCATTACTGCGTAAACGGCTGCCCCTTCGACGTGCCGCGCTATGATGCAAAAAAGAAGGTCACCAAGTGCCACGCCTGCATCGACCGGGTGCAGAACGGTCTCACGCCCGCCTGCGTCAAGGGCTGCCCGACCGGCACCCTGCAGTTCGGGGATCGTGATCGACTGATCAGCGACGCCAAGGCCGCCGGGAAAAAACTGTACGGCGAAAATGACCTCGGTGGTCTCGGGGTCATGTATGTACTCGACGACGAGCCGGGCACCTATCGTCTGCCGAAGAACCCGGCCATTCCAGCCTCGATCTTCTTCTGGAAGGATGTGGTCAAGCCCCTGGGTATTCTGGGCTTCTGGGGCGCCATCGGCGTCGCGGCACTGCATTATGTGACCGTCGGGCCGAAGCGGATCGAAGACACAGATGATGATCAACACAGCAAGGGAGGTGAATGATCATGGGTAACTACGTCGATCGTTTTAACACCACCGACCGCATTTTACACTGGGTCGTCGCCATCTCCTTTTTCCTGTTGCTGCTCTCCGGATTGGGGCTCTTTGCCCATACCTTTTTCAACTATTTCAGCCTGTTCGGCAATCCGCAGCAGGGGATCATGGTCCACAAATGGGCCGGGATCGTATTCTTCATCTTCTCTATCCTGCTTTTTCTGAGGCATGCCGCGGAGACCTGCCGCTTCGATGCCGATGACCGCCGCTGGATCGTCAAGGTTGGGGGTTATCTGTCGCGCAAGCGCCAGGAAATACCACAAGGAAAATTCAACGCCGGACAAAAGCTGTTCGGGATTTTTTCCGGAGTGGCAACCCTGGTGATGGGGGCGACCGGTTTGATCATCTGGGACCCCACTGCTTACCTCCGCGAACTGACCCAGTTTGCTCTGATGCTGCACGGGCTCTTCTTCACCCTCTTCATGGTCGGCATGGTCGTCCATATCTACCTCGCCACCGTCGGTAACCCGGGCACCCTCGAAGGGATGCTCTGGGGACGAGTCACCAAGGGCTGGGCCAGAAAACACGCCAGCAAGTGGTATCAGAAAGTTGTCAAAGGTTAAGCAAAGCTGTGCCCGGCAACCGCGATTGCCGGGCGCAGCTTGACATCATCTCGACCCGCACCTGAGGAGCTCTGCCGATGAAATCACTGATCTGCCTGTTCCTGTTGTTCACCTTCAGCCTGCCGGCCCTGGCCGCCGGGCTCGTCGAGGTGCCACTCGGTGATGCCCCCTCGTTAGGCGCGGCTGATGCGCCGGTGGTGATGGTCGAATTCATCGACTTTCAGTGACCCCACTGTCAGGCGATCGGTCCGATCGTCCAGCAACTGATGAAAGAGTACTCAGGCAAACTCAGACTGGTGATTAAACATTACCCTTATCGTTACCGGGATTATTCATCTTTAGCGGCCCAGGCGTCCGAGGCGGCGCGGGCACAGGGAAAGTTCTGGGAGATGCATGACCTGATGCTGAAACGCAAGCAGCTTGACCGCGACAGCCTGCTCGGCTATGCGCGCGAACTGGGACTTGATGTGCCACGCTTTCAGCGTGAACTCGACAATAAAACCTACCTGCCGCGGGTCGAGGCAGATTTTGCCCTGGCGCGTAAACTTGATTTTTTTCAGACCCCGACATTCGTCATCAACGGGCGGGTGCTGGTAGGTGAGCGACCGATTGAAATGTTTCGCGACCTGATCGATCAGGCGCTCAAGGCGGCGGTAAAACAGTGAGTCGAACTTTCTTCATGCGCTATCTGCACCTGAATTCAACCGTATTCTGCCTGTGCCTCCTGCTGCTGGCGGCAAATATCAGCGGCATACCACAGGCGCTGGCGGCCCCGGTTGCCCAGCTGCAGCCGATTCTGCGGCAGAGCAGTCAGCGCATCGCGCTGGGCCAGATGCTCTTTTTCGATCGGCGCCTCTCAGGCGATGGCACCATGAGTTGCGCGGTTTGCCATATCCCCGACCAGGCGTTCGGCGACGGTCGCGATATCTCAGGAGCCTACCCGACCAACAAACACTGGCGCAACACCCAGACCCTGCTTAATGCCGCGTATCTGCAGAGTTTTTTCTGGGATGGCCGCAGCGACAGCCTGGTGCATCAGGCCAGGGGGCCGATCGAATCCCCCTTTGAGATGAATAGCAACCTGGCGTTCATCAGTGCCAAGCTGGCCGAAATCCCGGAATATCAGGCTGCCTTCCGGGACAGCTTCGGCGCGGAGATCACCCCTGAGCTGATTCTGGCGGCGCTGGCCGCATTCGAGCAGACCCTGACCGTGAGCGACAGCCCCTTCGACCGCTATCTGGCCGGCGAAAAGAGCGCGCTGGACGCACAAGCCCGTGAGGGCCTGAAGATTTTCTTCGGGTCGCGCGGCGGCTGCAGTCAATGCCATGCCGGACCGCTGTTGAGCGACCAGAAATTTTACAACCTCGGTGTCGCCGACAGCGATACCCTGCTTAAAGACCCGCAACACCGCAGTACTCGGCGCTATATGCTGGCTGATCAGGGGCTGCCGATGCAGGACAGCGACCCCGGTCGTTACCGCCTGACCAAAATCCGCGCCGAGATGGGTGCCTTTCGTACCCCGCCACTGCGCCAGGTCGCCCAGACCGGCCCCTACATGCACAACGGCAGATTCAAAACCCTGGCCGAGGTGATCTCTTTTCTCAGCCAGGGAGGTGGTGAAGGCCCGGGTAAAAGTCCGCTGCTGTCGCGCCGGAATTTCAATGCGACAGAACAGGCCGCGCTGGTCGCGTTTCTTGAAAGCCTCTCGGGGACAGTCCCCGAAATCCACCGGCCGCGACTGCCGGGTGACTGAACAACGTTTAAACTTAAACCGAAGCCTTTTGGTTTTCCTACAGGAGACAAGATAATGCTGAATAAACGCCTGCAACGACTCAACGCTCTGGCCGCTGCGAAACCGGCCCTGACTGAAGTGTGCCGATTTTATACCGCCCTTTATCAGCTGTTCGCAGACGCCGATCCCTTTTTGCAGGCCGAGGTCGATCTCGCCGCGGCCGGACCGCGCCAGCAGCAGGGGTTTCCGCTCATCAGCAGCGAAATGCTGAGGTTCGACGCAGCGGCAGCTGAGAAATTTTTTGCCCAGCTGCTACAGATCCTTCACCAGCACGGTCAACAGGGGCAAACCGAGCTGAAACTCCTGCAGGATGCGTTTGAGGCCGGCAAACTTGAGCTGTGCCCTCTACTGAGCGCCGTCTTCGAGCGCGATCGCGAACCGATCAGCAGCACGGCAACGGCTGTCGGCATCCAACCCGCGCTCCTCGAATACGTGCTCGCCACCGCCCTGGGCGCCGGCCTGCAACGCTGCGTGGAGCAGGGGCTTAAATCTGAGATTCAGCACTGGGATCATGGCTACTGCCCGGTTTGCGGCGGACTCCCGGCCATCGCCGAACTGAGCGGCGAAGAGGGAAAGAAGAAGCTGCAGTGCGGCCAGTGCGGCAACAGCTGGGGTTTTCACCGCATGACCTGCACCCACTGTGGCAACACCGAGCACGACAGCCTCGGGTACTTCACCACAGAAGGCGAGCCGGGCTACCGGGTGGATATCTGCCGCAAGTGCAGCGGCTATCTCAAGGTCGTCGACAGCCGCGAAAAGGGAGCGGATCTCCCCCTCGAAATCGAAGATGTTGCGACCCTGCATCTGGATCTGCTCGCAGCCAGGGAAGGTTTCAGCAGGGGCAAGAAAGAGACTCTGGACGCCTGAAGGAGAAGACGCATGAGCGCTCAGTTCCCATTACCCATCCACCGCTACCAGGGGGGTGAATTGCAACCGACGGTGCGCCCTCTGGTCGCCGAATATCCGCTGCATCTGACGGTTAATGAGCGCCCGCTGGCGACCCTGATCGCATCACCGCACCAGCTGAACTTTCTGGTGATCGGCTTTCTTAAGCTGCAGGGGATGATCGACACCCTTGAGGATATCCGCTGCCTCGGCGTCTGCACTGAGCAGGGCGCGGCACGGGTCGAGATCCGGGGAGAAACCCCGCAAGGCCTGCGCCCGACCCTGACCTCCGGCTGTGGAACCGGCATCAGTTTTGATCTCGAACTCCGCGGCGCAGCTCGCCAGCCGCAACCAGAAGCCTATCCCGCAGAAGCGGTCCTCGCCCTGATGCGCCAGCTGGCGCGGCGGGCCGAACTGTACGGGCGGCACGGCGGGCTGCATTCGGCCGCGGTCGGCAACGCCTCGGGCCTGCTGCTGCACGCCGAGGATCTCGGTCGGCATAACACCCTTGACCGGATCGCCGGCGAAGCGCTGTTCAGGGGACTCGATCTGCACGGCTGCATGCTGGTCAGTTCCGGACGCATCTCGACGGAAATGGTCGCCAAGTCCGCGCGCCTCGGCATCGGCCTGATCGCCTCGCGCACCTCCCCGACCGAAGCGGCGGTTCGTCTGGCACGCCAGGCGGGGATCACCCTGATCGGCTATCTGCGTGGCGAAACCTTCGAGGTCTACACCCATCCGGCGCAGCTGGCCCTGCCGAATGCCGCGTGGCTTATACCCCACACCAGCGGCGTCATTCTGGCGGGCGGCGAAAGCCGGCGCATGGGGAGCGATAAATCCTTACTCGCACTGGCGGGGGAACGTTTTATCGAGCGCAGCTATCAACTGATGGCGAGCCTCTTCGAAGAGGTCCTGATCGTCACCAACTCACCGGAGCTCTACGCCGACATCCCCTGTCGCAAGGTGCCGGACCTCTACCGCGGCCAGGGCGCCCTGGCCGGCATTCACTCCGGGCTTCAGCACGCCAGCCAACCGCAGATTTTTGTCGTCGCCTGCGATATGCCGTTTTTGCAGCCCGAACTGATCCGTCATCTGTGCGCTGAGATTGGTCAGGCCGACGTCCATATCCCGCGCACCGATTCCGGCCTGGAGCCATTGCACAGCTGTTACCGCAAGAGCTGCCTCACCGCTATCGAAACCCTGCTGCAAAATAATGGTCGACGGATCACCGATTTTTTCCCGGCGCTTCGCGTCACCGAACTCTGCGCCGAAGCCTGCAAAAAATTCGATACCGAAGGGCGCTCATTCCACAACATCAACACGCCACAGGATTATTTCAGCCTGCGTGAAACCAGCCCCTCGCGTCATCAGACAAAGCCGCTGCCCGGAACTCCGGCCTCTTCGCACCCGCGAAAGCTGCCGGTTCCGGCCATCTCGTTCATCGCCAGATCGGGCACCGGCAAGACCACCCTGCTCGAAAAGGTGATCGCCATCTTCAAAGCACGCGGCTTCCGCGTCGGGGTCGTAAAGCATGATGCCCATCGTTTCGAGATTGACCATCCGGGCAAAGACAGCTACCGTCTAACTGCTGCCGGAGCTGATACCATGCTGATCAGCTCACAGGCGAAACTGGCGCTGGTCAAGCAACAGGATCAAACCCCCGAGCTGGATGAGCTGCTCACCAGCTACTTCAGCGATGTCGATCTGGTCCTGATCGAAGGGTTCAAGCTCAGCGGCTTACCCAAAATCGAGGTTCACCGACCCGCACACAGTGAAGCGTATATCTGTATTGGGGAACAGACGGATCCCAGCCTGATGGCGGTAGCCAGCGATCAACCGCTTGAACTTGAGGTCCCGCTGCTCGACCTGAACGACCCGGCGACCATCGTTGATTTCATCATCTCAACGGTCTTGTCAACCTCTGAAACCAAGGTGCCTGCGAATGTACAGCGATAAGGTCATGGATCATTTTCTTCATCCGCGAAACGTCGGCGATCTGCCGCAGGCTGATGCCATCGGCGAGATCGGCAACCCGGCCGATGGCGACATGCTGCGTCTTTTTTTGAAGATTGAGAACAAAACCATCACCCGGATCCGCTTCAAGACCTTCGGCTGCGCAGCGGCGATTGCGACCTCGTCGATCCTGACCGAAATGGCGATCGGCAAAACCCTCGACGAAGCGCTGCTGATCAGTAAAGACGATGTTGCGACTGCCCTAGACGGCCTGCCCGCCGATAAAATGGACTGCTCCAACCTGGCGGCAGATGCCTTGCATCAGGCGATCCGGGCTTATCTTGCTGAGCGCGTCTGAGCACCGGTCATCCAGCCCACCGCCCGGCATAACCCTCCCGGCATAAAAAAATATCAGACTATTTTTGTCGGATTTATTGACCTGCCGCATTTTCCGGTTTAATCTAGAAACAACCAATCGCGATTCAGCTGATTTCGCTCAACAAAAACATAGGTTTTTTCTCAGCAACTAAAGCGATGCGCCCGGCAGCTGTCGACGCATCATTTTTACGCTATATCTCAGGGACAGGATCATGGAACGAATTTATCTCGATAACAATGCGACGACAATCGTCGATCCGGCGGTGCGCGATGCGATGGACCCCTTCTACTGCCACATGTACGGCAACCCCAATTCGCTGCACTCCTATGGTATCGAGGTGCGGCCCTACATGCATCAGGCGATGGAGCAGCTCTACGCCGGAATCGGCGCCCGCGATGAGGACGATATCATCATCAATTCCTGCGCGACCGAGGGGAACAACACCGTCATCCTCGGTTTCTACTTCAACCTGCTCAAGGATACGCGCAAGAAACATATCGTCACTACTCAGCTCGAACACCCCTGCATCCGTGAATCATGTCGCTTCCTCGAGCAACACGGGGTCAAGGTCACCTATCTGGCCCCTGACCACGATGGCATGATCACGGCCAGGATGGTCAAGGAAGCGCTCACCGACCATACCGCCCTGGTGTCAGTCATGTGGGCCAACAATGAGACCGGTTTGATCCTGCCGATCAAGGAAATTTCAGAAGTCTGCAAGGAGCGCGGCGTCTACCTGCACACCGACGCGGTTCAAGCGATCGGCAAGCTCAAGGTTGATCTCAAGGATGTTCATGTCGACTATCTGACTTTCAGCGCCCACAAGTTTCACGGCCCCAAAGGGATAGGCGGCCTCTATATCCGCAACGGCGCCAGCCTGCCTCCACTTTTGCACGGTGGCGAACAGATGGGCGGCCGACGCGCCGGCACCGTCGACGTGGCCGGCATGGTCGCCATGGGAAAAGCGATGGAACTCGCCAATACGCATCTTGCTTATGAGAACACCGAAGTACGGCGCCTGCGCGATAAACTGGAAGATGCCCTGCTGAAAATCGATGACATCCTGATCGTCGGCAAGCGTGAGCTGCGAACCCCGAATACGGTCTATGTCAGCATCCGCGGCGTCGAGGGTGAGGCACTGATCTGGGACCTGAATCAGACCGGCATCGCCGCCTCGACTGGCAGCGCCTGCGCATCGGAATCACTGGAAGCCAGTCCGATTCTGACCGCCATCGGTGCCGACCGTGAACTGGCGCATACCGGCGTGCGCCTAAGCCTGTCGCGCTTCACCACCGAACAGGAGATCGATTTTACGATCTACACCATTAATAAAGCGGTCACGCGACTGCGCAGTTTCTCAACATCCTACTAACTGTAAACGATTCGAATTGAACGCATAAGAGGAGAAGAACCATGGCAAAAGCAGATCTGATCGGCGGCGAACTCTGGGAACAGTATTCCAAAAAAGTAGCCGACCGCATGAACAACCCGCTAAACTTCGGGGAGCTGACGGAAGCTAACGCCAAGGAGATGGGCGGCAAGCTGGTCATCGCCAACGAAGGTGCCGAATCCTGTGGTGATACGGTGCGCCTCTTCTGGATCGTTGACCCCAAGACCCATGTCATCAAAAAGGCGACCTTCAAATCATTCGGCTGTGGCACCGCGATCGCTGCCACCGACATGATGGCCGAAATGTGCGTCGGCAAAACCGTCGACGAGGCGGCTAAAATGACCAACCTTGACGTTGAACACGCCCTGCGGGATGAAGTCGATGTCGCCGCCGTGCCACCCCAAAAGATGCACTGCAGCGTCATGGCCTACGAGGTGATCAAGCGCGCGACCTCAATCTACCGCAACGTCGATATTTCGACTCTGGCCGAGCCCGACATTGTCTGTGAGTGTGCGCGGGTTTCGCTACAGACGGTTGAAGACGCCATCCGCATCAACGATCTGAAGACGGTTGAGGATATTTCCGACTACACCAAGGCCGGTGCTTTCTGCAAATCCTGCATCCAGCCCGGCGGCCATGAAAAGCGCGACCACTACCTGGTCGACATTCTCGCCCGGGTTCGCGCCGAAATGGATCACGAACGCAACCCCGACAAAACGATGTCCGCTGATTTCGACAAGCTGTCAGTCGTCAAACAGATCAAGGCGATCGAAGCGGTGCTCGACGAACATATCCGTCCGGCTTTGGCGCACGATGGCGGTGGCATCGAACTCGAAGATGTCCAGCCCGGCGAGAACGGCATCGTCAACGTCCACGTCCGCTATCAGGGGTCATGCAAAGGCTGCGCTGGTAGCGTCGCCGGCACCCTGACCTTTGTCGAACAGACCCTGCAGAAGAATTTGAGTGATAAAATTCGCGGCGTGGTGGTTTAATCATCATAACGGGTATCCCACCGAAACTTTTTCGATCTTGACTAAAAAAGAGCCGATCCCCGAGGATCGGCTCTTTTTACACCGAAAGCACAAAGCACGTATCTAGGCAGTATCTCCTTGCCGTGAGAAAGACGTGACACGGCGCACACTCAAGGAGACAGGGTTATTTTGATGCTGCAGAACCGGGCACAGCTTGAAGCTTTTCAGCCTTCTTTGTTCCACTGGGACGCAGGTCTCAGTACGTTTTTGTTTGGACGTTGTGAATATTTCATCTACGGCATCACGCGTTTCCAGTCTCTGGTTTTGCAAAGCCCTGATGAATTTTTCTGCCAAATCAGGGGCAAACTGCACACCACTAAATTGTTGAATTGCCCTTAAGGCGGCAGAGGCGGAACGCCCCTGCCGATAGGGCCGAGACGTTGTCATGGCGTCGTAGGCATCGGCAAGGGCCAGGATTTGTGCTTCAAGGGGGATCTCATCTCCGCATAATCCCTCAGGGTAGCCCTTGCCGTTGTACCACTCATGATGATAACGAACGGCAGGGATATACCGGCTAAGGGATGCTGAGAGCTCGAGAAGTGCGACTCCATGTAAGGGGTGTTGTTGGATCAGGAAATGTTCTTGAAAGTTAAGCTGATCGGTCTTATTCAGGATATTGTCAGGAATGCAAATCTTACCGATGTCATGTAACAGGCACGAAATTTCGAGGTCTTTAAGGCGCGCATCGTTGAGCTTCAGCTCTTTACCCAGAATCACCGCCAGTTGCGCGACCCGGGTTGAATGGCCGTAGGTGTAATTATCCCGCGCGTCCAGAGCACCAGCCAAGATCTGAACAATATCGTGGTAGGATTCTTCCAGCTCCTGCGCTGAGGCATTCAGTCGTTGGCGCTGGATCGCCAGTTCGGCGGCCATGCCGTTAAAACTTTCCGTCAGTTTGCCAAGTTCATCGGGCCTGACAATTGGCACCCAAACCTTGTAGCTCCCGGCTTTGAGTTGTTCAACGCCGTCGGTCAAGCGGCTAATCGGCCGCACAAAGAGACGGGTCAAATAAAGTGCCGCAGCCACCCCCAAAAAAATTGCCAACCCTGCGACAAATAAAATCCGCTGGTGCGCGATTTTGCGCGCCAGCAACAGCGACCGAGGGCTAAGTCCGATCAGTATTTCACCTTTCTGCTGACCGGCAAGCTGCCACGGCAAGGTGAATTCATAGTAGTCATTCGTCTGGCGACTCACTCGATTGACCGTTAAGGCCCCCTCGGTATCGATTAAACTTCCGATTTTTCGGGGGAGGAGGGAACCGACCAGGCCAGGGTCGCTGTGCGCAATCACCCGATGTCCCTGGTCGATGATAGCAACATAGGCAAGGTCATTCTGAGCCATTTCTGCCTGAGGAACGAGATTTCCCAGCGCCGATAAGTCCCGAGTTACCAGACTTTGCCTGGCAGCCCCGGAGATAGCATAGAGGCTGGTCGTTCCCTGCCTGATCATGGATTGGAGTAATACATCATCCATGATGGAAACCACAAACATCGAGATACCGGTTGTCAGAAGAATGACCAGCCCGATAATCAATAAACTCAGTCTGTTGCCGAGGCGCAAAAAACGTTGCCGGAAAAGGGCCGACAACGCGCCACAAGCCCTGCGTAAATTTGCAATACGGCGAAGAGAATCGGCAGCCTGTAAAAATCGACGGATCAGGGAGTGGACGCTCATCTTTGTCTAAAGAAAACCTTTCCTCCCCCACAGTGGGCCCCCTCGCAGAATCGATATTGGACCAAACCCTGTTTCTTATCAAACAAAAAAGTTACATAAATTTATTTTTTTCTTTAATCCTGACAACAATTGGAGAAGAATTTATCTTCAGATTCTGGCATATTTTCATCATAAAAACATTTAACATACCAATATTATTCATTTTATTTTTTACCATTTGATAAGAAAGTTTTATAAAAATATTTTTCAGATTATAAATCATTGTTTTATTTAATTTAAAAATCAAAGTTATCCGCTGTTTACTCACGTCCATTTCGTCCTTCTGATAAACTCTACATTAAGCCAGAAGGCTTCTGTCATATGCCATCCCCTAAGGATTTTCGATGACTCAATTCGTCAGATTGTTGCTCATCTCAATGATCATTTTTATCCCGGGATTGAATTCTTCTCAAGCACAGGCCGTACCCCAGGATTTCGGTCCCTGGCTGCAGGACCTGCGCAATGAAGCGCTGGCCGCCGGGATTACAAAGAAAACCCTTGATCGAGCTCTGAAAGGGATTAAGAATCCACTGCCGCGGGTGCTTGAACTCGACCGCAACCAGCCAGAATTTAAACAATCCACTCAGGAATACCTTGCTGCCCGGGTGAATTCGAAAAGAGTGGCAGCCGGCAAAGTCATGCTGCGCCGCTACCCGACATGGCTGGGGCGAGTGGAAGACAGGTACCAGGTGCAGCGGAGCTTTATCCTCGCACTCTGGGGGATCGAAACCGGCTACGGCCGCCACAGCGGAAGTTTCTCGGTCATTGAAGCGCTGGCGACTTTGGCGCATGACGGCCGGCGTGCGGACTATTTTCGCGGGGAATTGCTGAACGCGCTGCGGATTCTGGATGCAAGGCATATCCGGCTGAAGCGGATGAAGGGCTCCTGGGCCGGGGCTATGGGCCAATGTCAGTTTATGCCCTCGGCATTTCTTAAGCACGCGGTCGATGCCGATGGTGACAAGCACATCAATATCTGGGGTTCGGTGCCCGATGTCTTTGCCTCAACTGCGAATTATCTGGCCCAAGCCGGCTGGCAACCTGAACAGGGCTGGGGAGAAGCTGTGACCCTTCCTCCCGATTTCGACGCTTCCCTGGCCGGTCTCGACACGCGGCAGACCGTCGAGCGCTGGCACTCTCTCGGCGTTATGCGCCCTGATGGCAAGGCCTTCAGTACGCCGCAACTTGAAGCCTCGCTGATTCTGCCGGACGGGGACAAAGGTCCGGCTTATCTGGTCTATGACAATTTCAGGGTGTTGCGTAAATGGAACCGGTCCAACGCCTTCGCCATCGCCGTCGGCACCCTGGCTGACCGGATTAGTCGCTAAGACCTAGCCCTCAAGTGCCGCACGAAAATCAACGGGCAATGAAATCGTCTTCGCCTTTTTTGCGTCATAGCAGACCATCACTGTGCGGGCGGTGGCAAACTCTTTGCCGTCACCGTTGTGGATCAGGTAAGAGAATGTAAAACTGCTCCGCCCGAGGGCTTCAGTCTCGATATCAATCAGTACCCGATCATTCAGCTCGATCGGCAGCCGGTAGCGACAGCTGGCTTCGACCACCAGAAAAAGCAGGCCGTTTTTCATCTGTTCGGCAAAGCGTTGCCGAAAGAGTTTAACCCGTGCCGTTTCCAGGTAAGTGAAAAAGATCGCGTTGTTAACATGCCCGTAAGCGTCGAGGTCAGCAAAACGCACTTCAATTTCAGTTGAGATTTTCATCGACATCCTCTTCTTTAATGACTGATAGCAAAAGATTCGCCCGGCAAAACTCAGGTGAGGGGTGAGGGGTAAGGGCATGCCTATTCTCTAGCGACTGTGGCAACACCGCTGAGTGAACGTTTTTGCAACGCCATTTCAGCGGACAGGTGGCACCTTTCCCTGCAGGATATCGACGATGCGGCTGCGGTAATCGACAATTTCACGCCGCAGCGAGGCAAGATTGGCGATCTTTTCGTCGACCTTGCCGATGTGACCATCAAGGAGCTCAACCAGATGAGGCGTCAGGGTACCGAAGTTTTGATCATTAACGTCAAAATATTCGGCGATAATCTGCATCTCCTTGAGGCTGATCCCCAATTCTTTGAGCTTCAGAATAAACTTGAGCCGTAAAATCTCGGCACGATCATACATCCGGGTCCCCCCCCCAACCCTTTCAGGTGGGCCCATCAGACCGATCTCTTCATAATAACGGATGGTACGAGTGGTTATGCCCAGCCGCCGTGCAACCTCGCCAATCGCTATCGGATGTTCCGGTAAAGCCGTCATATATCTTCCCTTTACGTTAGTTAGCCTCGATTTGTCAGAACCGGATAGGCAATCAGGCCAGAACTGTTTATTCTCCTATGCTAAGCTATCCTCTCATAAAAAGAAAGATTATATACTGCTGTTATATTTAAGGTTGACCTTTACGTAATATAAAAATATAAGATAAACGATATCGGCAACTTCCCTTCGCAAGTAGACCACCGAGAGCCTCATTGAGGACCTCCCAAGGTGCCGATCTCGATGAACAACTGAAACCGCTCGACCTGCTAGAGATTCTGGCCGAGCGAATTTAGGGATAACCTTTAAAAGACAAGCTTCACCACGGAGGCCACAGAGAACACAGAGGAAGGTCAACACACAGGCAAGGCTCTTGGATAAAACCAAAAAGATGGGTTTTCTCGGTGTCCTCCATGTTCTCCGTGGTGAAAAAAAAAGACTTTAAACAGGAGGTCAAGGAATGAACATTCTGGTCTGTATCAAACAGGTTCCCGACATGGAATCACGCTTCAAGGTCGCCGCCAGCGGCACCTGGTTCGAAGAGAGCGATCTCGCCTGGCGCATCAACGAGTATGACGAGTTCGCCGTCGAGCAGGCGGTCAAGCTCAAGGAGCAGCTCGGCGATGCCGATCTGACGGTGCTCAGTATCGGTCCGGCGCGGGTCAAGGAGGCGCTCAAGAAGGCGCTGGCCATGGGCTGCGAGCGGGCGGTGAATATTGTCGATCCGGCGGCGGCCGAGAAAGATTCTTTCCAGATCGCCAGCAGCATCGCCGCCTTCGCCAAAGACAAAAGCTTCGACGTCATCTTCACCGGCATGCAGTCGCAGGATCGCGGCAGCGGTCAGGTCGGGGTGCTGGTTGCCGAACTGCTCGGAATTCCGGTCCTGACCACCGCAGTCGAATTTGAATACACCGACGGCAGCATAACGGTGCGGCGTGAACTCGAAGGCGGCTTAAGAGCGGCGGTCAAGGCGAGTACCCCGGCGCTGGTGACCTGCCAGCTGGGCCTCAACACCCCGCGTTACCCGACCCTGCCGAACATCATGAAGGCGAAGAAGAAGGAGCTGCTCGAGATTCCGATTGGCGAGCTGCTGAAGGATGAAGCCCGCCTTACGACCCTCGCCCTCGCGTACCCGGAGAAGAAGGGTTCAGCCCTGGTCCTCGAAGGGGAGATCGGCGAGCTGGTCGACAAGGTGATCGGGATCCTGAAAGAGAAGACATCCGTTTTATAAATACAGGAGTGAACCATGAAAGCATTACTGGTTGGAGAATATAGAGAAGGAAAACTGCTGGAGCCGACCTACGAGCTGGTCGGCTTCGCCCAGAAACTCGGCTGTGAGTTCGAGCTGTTCCTGGTCGGGACGGAAGCCGCCCTGCCCCAGGTGAACGCCAAGCTTTATCTGGCCGATGTCGCCACAGTCGGGGAATACAACCCGGCGCTGCACAAGCAGCTGATTCTGGATGCGGTTGATAAAGCCAACGCCGATACGGTGGTCTTTCTTCATTCGAGCAGCGGCTGGGATCTGGCACCGCGGGTGGCCTTGGCGCTGGGCGCGGCGCAACTCTCCGAGGTGGTGGAGATCAAGGGGGATGGCTATCTGCTCCCGGCCTGCAACGCCAAGCTGCGGCGCACGGTGAAGGCCGCCACCGGCAAGAGTGTCATCACCCTGCAGGCCGGAGCGTTCATGCCGGCTGAACAGAGCGGCGCTCCCCAGGTGGAGAAGCTGACCACCAGCACCCCGGCGCAGAGCGAATTCCTGGGATACGAGCAGGCCGAAGCGGGACAGGTCGATCTGGGCAAGGCCGAGATCATCGTCAGCGCCGGACGCGGAGTCGGCAAACCGGAGAACGTCGCCATGATTCAGGCGCTGGCCGAAGCCTTGGGCGGCGAATACGGCGCCAGTCGCCCGGTGGTCGACGCCGGCTGGGCACCCCATGACCGGCAGGTCGGCACCACCGGCCAGGTGGTCTCGCCCAAGCTCTATGTGGCCTGCGGCATCTCGGGCGCGATCCAGCATCTGGCCGGGATGAAGAAATCGGAGTTCATCCTCGCGATCAACACCGACAAGGACGCCCCCATCGGCGAAGTCGCCGACGTACTGGTGGTGGCCGATATCAAACAATTTGCGCCGGCCTTGACTGCAAAACTGGCGGGCTGAAAGCAGGATCAAAAGCGCCTCATGCAAAGCCGCAGAGAAGGGCAAGGTCAAAACTAAAAACCAAAACGTTGGTCTTGGTTTAAACCAAACCTTGAAAAAGATTTTCTTTGCACCTTTGTGGCTTTGCCACTCGCCTCGAGGCGCCTGCTTCTGGTTAGTGAGGGCCAGCGAACGAGCGAGAGATGATTTTGCAGTTCGTCAGGTATTTAACCGTGAATAAGTAATTTTCAACCAGGAAAGAGGCCCCAATGATCGACGCAATCTTCAAAGAGATGCCCCAATCTTTTCAGCTCGGCAAGATCGACAAAAGCATCAGCTACTATTTCTCCATCGACGAGTGCAAAAAGACCGTTTTCATTGACGCACAGAACTGTCGGGTCGAAGAGGGGAAAACCACCGACTCGGCCGATTGCGTGTGCAAGACAAGTACCGAATTTTTTGAGCGAATCTGGAACGAGGGCTACCGACCGGGGGTTAAGGATTTTCTCTCCGGGGCGATCCGCTCCAACAACCCTGAGGCGCTCAGAACCTTGCTCATCGCCTTCGGCAAAAATGCCTGAAAAGAGGGACCGCCGCAGCTGCGCCGGTCCCTCTTTTTTTCACCTCTTTCGCGCAATTAACACCTATCCGTGCGAAAAACAAAACATTTGACAAAAAGACCCCCGCTATCCTACAACAACTGGTCTTATACCATTCAGAATAGACGTCCGGGAGTTGCCCATGCTTGAACTGTTAGTCATTCTCGTCAGTGCGGTCTTCGTCAACAACTTCGTTCTGGCGCGCTTTCTGGGGATTTGCCCTTTTCTCGGGGTCTCCAAGAAGGTCGAAACCGCTCTCGGCATGGGGATGGCGGTTATCTTCGTCATGACGGTTGCCTCGGTGGTGACCTGGTTCCTGCAATATTTCATTTTGATCCCCTTCGGCATCGAATATCTACAGACCATCGCCTTTATTCTGGTCATTGCTGCCCTGGTTCAGCTGGTCGAAATGGTCATCCAGAAGACCAGCCCGGTGCTCTACCAGTCCCTCGGCATCTTCCTGCCGCTGATCACGACCAACTGTGCAGTCCTCGGTGTCGCGGTACTCAACATTCAAAAGGACTACACCTTTCTGCAGGCGGTGGTCTTCTCAATGAGCGCCGGCATCGGCTTTACGCTGGCCATGGTCCTCTTCGCCGGCCTGCGCGAGCGGATCGATCTTTCACCGGTTCCACAGAGCTTTCGCGGGACGGCGATTGCCCTGGTAACCGCCGGACTGTTGTCCCTCGCATTTATGGGCTTCGCTGGCCTCGTCAAAGGTTAAACCTCTCGATAACGGTCTCTCCGCCTTACTCGCGGAACCGGCATCTTGTTTTGCAGGGAGAAACACATGCTTGCCTCAATCTTAACCCTCGGCGGTATCGGTCTGTTCGCTGCTGTTGCCCTCGGTATCGCCGCCAAAAAATTTGCGGTTGAGGTCGATCCGCGCGAACTGGCGATTCTCGAAGTGCTGCCCGGTGCCAACTGCGGTGCCTGCGGGCAACCCGGTTGCGGCGGCTACGCCAAAGCGATCGTCGCCGGCACCATGCCGCCCAATCTGTGCAGCCCCGGCGGTGCCGAAACAATCGAAAAAATCGCCCATATCATGGGCGTCGAGGCGGTCTCTGCCAACCCGCAGCTGGCCGTGGTCTGTTGCCAGGGGGACAACCTCAAGGCCAGCCTGAAATATCGATATCTCGGTCTTGAAGATTGTAACGCCGCACAAAAGATCGCCGATGGCCCGAAAACCTGCCCCGCCGGCTGCCTCGGCTTAGGCTCCTGCATGCGCGCCTGCCCCTTCGATGCGATCGAAATCACCTCACAAGGGCTGGCAATCATCGACCGCGACAAGTGTACCGGCTGCCAGAAGTGCGTCGCGACCTGTCCGCGCCAGGTGATCAAGATGACCCCGGCCAGCGCCACGACCCACGTCTTGTGCAACAGTACCGACAAGGGCGCGCAGGTGCGGAAATACTGTCAGGTCGGGTGTATCGCCTGCCAGATCTGCAAGAAGACCGCTCCCGAGGTCTACCAGATTGAAAACTTCCTCGCCCGCGTTGACTACGCCGCCGACGGTGATGTGCTGGCGGCCGTGGCAAAATGTCCGACCAAATGTATCCGTGATTTCTCCACCGGTTACCCCGAAGGGAGCAGCTTCATCGCCCCGAACGCACCGGCTAAAACTCCGGAGGAGGCGGCTTAACCACCATGAGTACTCAAGCAATGAACCTGAAAACTTTTAAAGGCGGGCTCCATCCGCCGGACGGCAAGCACTACTCGGCGCACAAGGCGATTGAGCTCTGCCCGCTCCCGGCAGAGCTGATCATTCCGCTGGCCCAGCACATCGGCGCGCCCGCCGAAGCCTGTGTCGAGGTTGGCGCCCTGGTCAAAAAGGGGACACTGATCGCCAATGCCAAGGGCTTTGTCTCGGTGCCGATCCATGCGTCCACCTCCGGCGAAGTGATCGCGGTTGAACCGCGCCTGCACCCCATGGGGAAGGCGCTGCCGGCGATTGTGATCAAGCCGGACGGCGCAGACGCCTGGGATGAAAGCCTGGTCGGCGCTGACCCGGCGACCCTGGATATCGAAGAATTAAAACGTCGCATTCAAGCAGCCGGTGTCGTCGGCATGGGCGGGGCGACCTTTCCGACCCATGTCAAGCTCTCGCCGCCGCCGGAGAAACAGATCGACACCCTGATCCTGAACGGCGTCGAATGCGAACCCTACCTCACCGCCGATCACCGGATGATGCTCGAGGACACCGAGCGTATTCTGGACGGGGTCGAGATCCTGCTCAAGGTGCTCGGCATCAAGCGCGCCGTGATCGGCATCGAGGCGAACAAGCCGGATGCCATCGAGACCATGACCAGGGCCGCCGCCCCGCGCAACATCGAGGTGCAGGCGCTGAAGGTCAAGTATCCGCAGGGCGCCGAAAAGCAGCTGATCGATGCTATTACCGGCCGCCAGGTGCCTTCGGGCACCCTGCCGATGGAGGTCGGCGTGGTGGTCCAGAATGTCGGCACCTGCGCCGCGATCAGCGACGCGATCCGCCTCGGGAGGCCGCTGGTCGAACGGGTGGTCAGTATCACCGGCCCCGCAATCAATGAGCCGAAGAATCTGCTGGTGCGCGTCGGCACGCCGCTGCAGTTTCTGGTCGATCAATGCGGCGGGTTAAACGGCGAGCCGGCCAAGATCATCATGGGCGGACCGATGATGGGCCAGACCCAGCTGTCGCTTGAGACCCCGGCGATCCGCGGCACCTCGGGGCTGCTGATCTTCCGCAAACAGGATCTGCCGCGCCTTGAGTCCGGCCCCTGTATCCGCTGCGGCCGCTGCATCGGCGTCTGCCCCATCCATCTGCAGCCGACCACCATCGCTGGTTACGCCCGGCTTGATCTGTTTGATGAAGCCGCCGACTATCATGCCCTCGATTGCATCGAATGCGGCTGCTGTACTTACATCTGCCCGGCGACCCTGCCGCTGGTCCAGTCGATCCGTTATGCCAAAGCCGCCATCATGGCGAAAAAAAGGACACTCTGACGTGGAAAATCAGCTCTATCTCTCCTCGTCGCCCCATATCCATAGCGGCGAAACCACCGACAAGGTGATGCGCAAGGTGATCTACGCCCTGCTCCCCGCCTGCATAGCCTCTCTCTACTTCTTCGGCCTCGCCGCACTGCTGGTGCTGCTGCTGTGCACCATCGGCTGCCTGGCCGCCGAAGCGCTCAGCTGTAAAATGCAGGGGCGTGCCTTGACCCTGGTCGACGGCTCGGCGGCGCTGACCGGTATCCTGCTCGCGCTCAACCTGCCGGCCTCTGCCCCCTGGTGGATGGCCCTGTTCGGTGCGGCGGTGGCGATTCTCATAGGTAAGCAGGTCTACGGCGGGCTGGGACATAACCCCTTCAACCCGGCGCTGGTCGCCCGGGTAGTGCTGCTGATCTCCTTTCCGGTGCAGATGACCAGCTGGACCGCACCGGCCCCCTTAAGTACCACCCTCGACGCGGTAACCTCCGCCACCCCCCTCGGTGAAATGAAGACCGCGGTGATGCTGACCGGCAAGCTGCCGGCGCTCGCACACAGCGGCTTTCTCGACTATCTCTCCGGCAATATGGCCGGCAGTCTGGGGGAAGTTTCAGCGCTGGCGCTGATTTTGGGCGGCCTCTATCTGCTCTGGAAAAAGGTTATCAGCTGGCATATCCCGGTGTCGTTCATCGGCACGGTGCTGGTCATCGGCGGCGTCTTCTGGGCGATCTCGCCCGAGAAATACCCGAACCCCCTCTTTCATCTGCTGACCGGCGGCCTGTTGCTCGGCGCCTTCTTCATGGCCACCGATATGGTCACGTCCCCGGTGACCGACAAAGGGATGCTGATCTTCGGCTGCGGCTGCGGCCTGCTGACGGTGTTGATCCGGCTCTTCGGCGGCTACCCTGAGGGGGTCTCCTTCGCCATTCTGCTGATGAACGCTGCGACTCCTCTTATCGATCGCTTCTGCCGTCCGAAGATCTACGGCCAGCTCGAAGCCGTCAAGGGTTGAAGATATGAAAGATACCATCCGCCTCATCCTGGCCCTGACCCTGATCGCATCGATTGCGGCGTTGATCCTTTCGCAGGTTGAAAGTGTCACCCGCGAACCGATCAAGGAGCAGCGCCGCATCCAGATGCTCAAGGCCATAAGTGCCGTGCTGCCGGCCTACGATAACAGCCCCGACACCGACAGTGTCAGCCTGCAGAATGGGGTCAACAAAAAGGGCAAACCGGTGCTGCTGACCTTCTACCGTGGCCGCAAGAACGGTGAATTGACCGGCACCGCGTTTAAAGTGATCGCAACGGATGGCTACAGCGGTAATATCGAAATTATGGTCGGACTCAACCCGCAGGACAGCCTCAACGGGATCGAAATCCTGAATCATTCCGAGACCCCGGGACTGGGCGCGCGGATTGTGGAACCGGCTTTCAAAAATCAGTTCAAGGGGAAAAGTCTGAAGAATGCCGACTGGCGGGTCAAGAAGGACGGCGGTCAGTTTGACCAGATCACCGGGGCGACGATCTCACCTCGCGCCGTCGTCAAGGCCGTCAAGGCCGGGCTTGAATTTTACCGCGCCCACAAGGCGGCAGTGCTGGCCACCCAGGGAGGAACACAATGAGCCTGATACGAACGTTCACCAAAGGCCTGTGGCAGGAGAACGCGGTCTTCAAACTGCTGCTCGGCATGTGTCCGACCCTGGCGGTCACCACCAGCGCCGAAAATGCCCTGGGCATGGGGCTTGCCACCACCTTCGTGCTGGTCTGCTCGAACTTCGCCGTCGCCCTGCTGCGTAAGCTGATTCCGGCCGAGGTGAGAATCCCCGCCTTTGTGGTCCTTATTGCTTCGTTCGTGACCGTGGTGCAGCTGTGTATGGAGGCCTGGTTCTTCGATCTCTACCAGGCCCTCGGCATCTTTATTCCCCTGATCGTGGTCAACTGCCTGATTCTTGGCCGCGCGGAGGCCTTCGCCTCGAAGAACCCGGTCACCGCCTCCCTGGCCGATGGCCTGGGGATGGGACTCGGCTTCACCCTCGGCCTGTTTATTCTCGGCTCGGTGCGTGAATTCTTCGGCTCCGGCGCGATCCTCGGCGTCCACCTGCTCGGCGCCTCCTACAAACCGATTTTACTGATGATCATGCCCCCCGGCGCCTTTATCACCCTCGGCCTGCTGCTGGCGTTAATCAGTCGTCTGGGACGCAATAAAGGGAAGAAGAAACCGGTGGAGAGTCACTGCGGCTGAACTGCTTATTGCGCGAAAATAACGGAGCCGGTGAACTTTTCACCGGCTCTTTTTTTTTGCCCAGGCCCGGATTATTCCTCGGCAAACTCCTCCGAAATCCTGTTGTCGATGAGGTAAAGCGCGACCTCGCGCGCCCCCAGCCCGGTATATTTGAAGCGCTCGCACAGGTTGTTTATCAGGAAGGTCACATCATCACGCACCTTGCGATCGTAGGTGCGGAAATTCTCTCCTTCAAAATCCTTGATCGCGCGGCGGAAGTTTTCATTTTTAAGCAGCGGATCAAGAACTTTCTCCTTGAGATAATGGACATAGCGCTCATGCAGGCTGTGATAAAGCTCGGTCTCTTCCAAGGCCTTGCCGGCCAGGATCAGCTCCTGAGTCAACGCCTGGGAAGCATACAGTTTCTGAGTGGCCTTGCGGAACTGCAGGCGGGTCGCAAGATCGGCAGCCGGACTGACAAGGCGGCGCTCCAGGGCGCCAAAGAGCTCATCGCCGACCAGCAGTTTGTCACCAGTGTAGGGGGATGTCACCTGGGTGCCCGCTTCGAAATTGATCGCGAACAGATAATTTTTAATCTCTTTTTCGATCTGCTCTTCGTTGTAGTAGTAGAGCGCCTCCTTCACCTCCTGCATGATGGTGTAGTTGTACATGCGACAGAGAGAATCGATAAACCCTTCGGGGATAAGTGCCTGCCATTCAGGCCGGCTCTCGAAGAAGCGGCACAGGCTCTTCATATCGATCAGTGAGTTTTCGCGCGCCAGACTGCTATAGAGTTCGCGGAAGATACGGATCGAATCCCGCCCTGAAAAACCGCTGACCCCTTCGCTCTCCGACTCGGCAATAATCTGCCGCCGCCGCCTGGCGGTCAGTTTTTTGCGGTCATCCTCATTCAACCATTCGGGAATATTGCCGGTATAGATTTCCATTTTCAGCAGATGGAGATGATCATCACAGTAACGCTGGTACTTATCGACAGAACCGATCCATTCCAGCATCGCCGGCGACTCTTTGGCCAGACGCGTCGAAATAATAATCCGCGCAAAATTATGCATGACACGCGGCAGGAAACTCGCGTCGATATGACGGCCAAAGGCGTTGCGATAGATCTCGACCTCGGTGCGCAGATCGAGCACATAGGGGATATTGATCAGCTCGACCCGATCGATCAGCGACGGGATTTCATCCAGGCGCGCTCGATCTTCGGGGTTCATCAAGGCCAGGAACAGCGAATTAACGTGCTCCTCGATATATTCAACCTTGTGCACCCCCTCGCTGATGATGTTGTGCAGTTCGTGCAAGCGCTCGACGTTGTGTCCCTTGATATCCATCAGGGCGTAGACCCCGTTGTTGGTCTTGGCAAAATTGGAATACAGATAGCGCACCAGATTACTGTCGCGCAGCATAAGGTTCATTCGGTTCTGCAACATGCTGTTGTCGAGGACGTTCTCCTTGAGGATGCGATCGCCGGGGTTGTAAACGCTGATCCCTTCCCCCAGCCGGCGATTAAAATGATAGGGCCGCGCGAAGAGCATTTCGAGCGCCTTGACCGGCGATTTCAGCCGTTCGAGCAACGCCTGATAAAGAGAGCTGCAGATGGTGCAGGGTTGCTCATTGAACAACCAGTCATACTGCTTTTCGGTGAAGAGCTTCCACTTGGCCTGATCATTCTTGAACAGATCGTCGATAAATTCGCGACGGTACTCCTTGGGGATCATCAGCAGCGGACTGTCATGGCTGGGGCAGGGGATCTCAATATATTCATCGACCCCCTGCATCAACTGCTGGGCGTCGATCAGCTCGCTCTGCTTAAATTCATATTCATCGAGCAGACCGGCCAGACGGTTGAGAAACATACCGCTGTCCTGCTCGCTGAAGGTCCCGAGCAATCTGCGATCGAGCCGCCAGAGCGCCTCAAAGGTGCAGCCTTCTGCCGAATTAGCGTACTCTTCAAGCTTGGCCAGCAGGTTATCCAGAAAGGTGCTCTTGCCGCTGCCGTGGGGACCGCTAAAGATATAGATCTTATTCTGCAGAGAGCCGTGGCGAAAGTTTTCGGCCAGCTGTATCAGGCGGTTGGAGAAGAGACGATCGGCGAAGAAGGGGGAGTCGGCGCCTTCGACAAACAGGCGAGTGGTGTCATGATAGACATAGTTGATCGATTCCGGATCCCCGGCATATTCATCCACCGGCGCGCCGACCAGGTGTTCCACCATGTCATGAAACACCTGAAAGATATTACGAATCCCCTTTTCCGGATCATCGCTCACCTTCTGCAGGAAGGCCGCGAAGTCGAGTGGGCCACTGCGGACCTGGCGCCCCTGCTGGCGCGAAAAATGACTGAGTGCTGATTTTATATTGTTCATGGGCCCTCAATTCTGCTCAGAGAACTGTACGCTCCAGGTGACGCTCGGCCATGCGGTAACACACCCTTTTCCAGCTGAGGGTCTGCGGGGGTTCATCCTGACCATCCCCGGCTTTCACTTCGGCCTCGCTGGTTTCCAGGCAGACCGGACCGCCCCAGAGGTATTCGATGCCGAGCATGGTGTTGGCGATATACTCCTGCACCAGCGGTTTCCCCTCAATAACGTGATTCAGGTAGAGCTCACCGTCCTTGGCTTTTTCGGCGGCAAGTTTGATTTCAGGCGGATGGTAAAGGCTGTCGAAGAGCATCTGGCGATAATCGTCGGCGTGGCGACTTTTAACGTAATACTGCCAGACCATGCGTTGTTCATCCAGCCGCCGCCCGGCCACAAACAACCGATTGTGGTCGATAAAATCCTGATCGACGAAGCTGTTGATGAAGGTGAAGTCACAGAAGTTCTCACGCACCTCAAAGAGGGTGTCGCGGCCGCTGCCCGTCTTGCGATCAAACCGACGCTTCTGCTCCATGTTTTTCAGCCGTCGATAGGCATAATGATAGCAACCGCGATCGGCCGCTTCTTCGATGAAATAGAACAGCCTCATCCCCAGCGCGTAAGGGTTCAGTCCGACGCGCGGCATCGCCGTCACCCCGGCGTTGACCCGCGCGAAGGCGATTTCGTTGCCGCTGATCCGATCATCCTGCAGAAAGAGGGTTTCATGCCAGTAACTGGCCCAGCCTTCGTTCATGATCTTGGTACGGATCTGCGGCTGAAAGTAGATCGAGGTCGAACGCACGATCTGCAACACCGACTTCATCCAGAGATTCTCCTCTTTGGCCAGCATCGGAGAATGATCGATCAGAAACTGCAGCAGGTCAGGACTCGTCACCACCTTGTCGTTTTCATGCCTGTCGAAGGCCGCTTCAAATTCGGGGAAGGTCCGCACGACGTTGGAAAAGAAGTTCTGTTCCCCCAGCTTGCCGGCATCACGACAGGCCTGGTTATAGGCTTCTATCTGGTTAACATATTCGCTGGTCGAAACCGGGCGCACCTGCTGCAGAAAGACGTCAAAGAAGTAATCGAGCCGCCTGCTGCAACCCTCGGTTGCGCGGTGCAGCCTGGAGAGCTCGGCATGATAGCCGACCAGATTGTCGATGCCGCGCGCAAACTCGATAACGTAGTCGACCCAGCGCCCGTGTTCGCTGCGCAGCCTTGCGATCAGGCGTTTGTCGGCCAGCGCCTGCCCCGCCAGGTCGTAATCCCAGGTATGCCGGAAGTAGAGGTTGTTCTGAAAAAAATCGATATGCGCCAGCACATGATAAAAGATCATCACGTTGAGCCAGTCGGGGTTGTTGTCATTATAAAAAGAGATCGCCGGCCGGGTGTTGATGACTGTTTCATAGGGGTTGCCGGGGTAGAGTTCGTATTTCCCCTTCTCGCGCAGCACCTCGACATCGTGCACCCAGTAGTCATAAAGGGTCGGAATCATGTTTTTCGGCATCAGCTCGAGCATATCGCGATTGGTCACCACATATTCGAGGGTCTCATCCTCAAACTGCAGGCCCGCCTCGCGCGCACGCACCTTGCATCCTTCCATGATTTTTTTGGTTTGCTGGCTGATCAGCTCCATTGTTTAACCCCGTTCCAAGTTCGATGTTCCACGTTCCAAGTTCGGTATAAACCTCACGCCTCACGCCTCACGCCTCACGCCTCACGCCTCACGCCTCGCGCCTCGCACCTCGCACCTCGCACCTCGCACCTCACGCCTCACACCTCACACCTCACACCTCACGCCTACTCAGATATCAAGCGACGAATCCCTTCGATAATCCGATCTTCACCCTCATCTTCCGCCATGTTATCGACTCGCAGCATGTCGTGAGCCTGTTCAAGCAGACCTGATTTTTTCAGGTAGGTCTGAACTTCGGTGTTGCCGCTCGCACCGTACGAATGCTCGGCGATGGTGATCCCGACGCGTGAGGCGTAACCGAGCATTTTCTTCAGCTCGGGCAGGGTATCGCGCCCCTCGCGATCCCAGTCGTCGCCGTCTGTGCCATGAAAAATATAGATGTTGTAATCGCGATCGAGGGAATCCTGCTGGACCAGTTCATTGACCATCCGGTAGGCGGCGGCCACCTGGGTACCCCCGGCGACGCGTGAATTGTAATAAGTGTGAAAATTCTCAACCTCCTTGGCCTCGGTGTCATGCAGGATAAAACGGGTCTCGACCTGGCCGGAGTACTGGTAGAGCAGCCAGCTGTAGATCAGCACATGCTGGGTCACGATCAGCTCGGTCGCTTTACCGGCCATCGACCCGGAATAGTCGCGCACAAAGAAGACCAGCGCCTGTGATTCATAATCCTTTTCGCGCGAGAGGATGCGGTAAACCTTGTCGCGCGGAGCGATCAGCAGTCGGGTGGTGTCGATCTCACCGCTCGTGTCAAGATTGCCGAGCCCGATGTTGGTCTGCAGCACCTGTTTGAGGGTGGCCTTTTTATCGAGCACCTGGCCGAAGCCACGGTTCTTATCGGTCAGATCATAGGTGTAGCGGGTCAGGGAGCGTTTTTTGCCCTTATCCTTCAGATTCGGCAGTTGAAATTTTTCGGTCAGGATTCGGCCCAGATCATAGGCGCTCGACTCCATTTCATGGTCGGCCCCCTTCCCCTTGCCGGCCCCGCTTCCTTCCCCTTCTCCCTGCGGCCGCACCGGCTGCTCGCCGATCACCTCGCCCTCTTCCCCCGCACCGCTGCCCCCGCCGCTCCCTTCCCCCTCCTGCTGCTGGTTGAAGCGGTTATCGTGGATGAACTTCTCCTCAACGGTGGTCGGTACCACCACGACCTTGCCATCGGCGCTGCGCCCCGGACGCACCATGCGCCCGATGCGGATCTTGCGCGGAAAGCCATCGACTTCGCGCAGCTTGTCGCGTTCAAGCAGCTGGTCGAGGGTGCGCAGGTTAAAGGTGGTGAGGTTGAGGGTCAGATTCTGCAGGCAGCCCAGATCATTCAGGCTGTAGAGGTCGTTCAAGGGGACGGGGCTGGTCCGGGCTGGAGGCGGCTCGTGGCTGGCATAATCCTCCATCTCGGCAGCGATAATCTGCTCTTGCCGCGCCGTAAGACCCG
The DNA here is from genome assembly GCF_000384395.1 of Geopsychrobacter electrodiphilus DSM 16401. NCBI lineage: Bacteria > Pseudomonadati > Thermodesulfobacteriota > Desulfuromonadia > Desulfuromonadales > Geopsychrobacteraceae > Geopsychrobacter > Geopsychrobacter electrodiphilus. Next base: position 33,374 of record NZ_ARWE01000001.1, on the reverse strand, counting down.
CGGCCTTCAGACGTTGATAGAGTTCCTTACGCGTCATAAATCCTCCCGGATTGAATCAGGGACGGAATTTAACTTTCATCCTCCTGGGTGCAGAAATACTCGATCGTCTTCTGCGCGCAGGTGCGACAGTAGCCGAGCTGGCCGAGCATGGTCTCGATCATGCGGTCGTAGAGTTTCTGGTTCTCCTCGTTGGTGCGGTTGGCCAGCGCGCCGACCAGCGAGCCGGCGCCGGCGATATCGCTCTTGAGGCGCACATCGGTGACCGCCTTCACCAGTTCAAAGTTGTCCATAAAGTCGTACTCGGCATCGAGGGAGATCTTCTGGCCGTAGATTTTCCGCACCGAGGTGCGGAAGGTTTCACGCTGCTCTTCGGTCTTCAGGCCGAGCCGCTCCTCGACGCTCTGGATAAAGCGCTGATCGATCTTGAGCGCCTTGAGTTCACCCGTCTGCGGATCACGATACTTCCACATCTTGTCGGGGCCGAGGTTTTCAGCGTCGATGCCGATGATCATGTTGACGTAGTTCATCACGTCCTTGCGGATCGCCTGCGGTTCGTCCATGTAGGCGTTGAACATCTCGGTCATCACCCGCTCGCGGTACAGACTGCGCGCCAGCTTGATATCCTCCTGGTACTTGGCGCGGTCGTTGGCGTCGGTGACATAATCGAGCACCACCCGCTCGAGGGTGCCGAAGATATCGCAGGCGAACATGCACTGCCCCTCGTTGGTCTCGCTGCTCTCGACCAGCAGCTGAATCGCCCGCCCCAGGTTGCGCTGCCCCATCCCTTTCTGGCCGAAACGCTTGGTGATATCGGCTTCCTGGTTGAGGGTGTCGATCACTTCGGAGAGGGTCTTGATGCTCTTCTCCCCCGCCACCTCACCGGCGGCGAGCTTCATGGTCTCGATCGGGGTCAGCTTCTCCGAGCGCGCCAGGCGGGTCAGCACCGCGGCGACCGAGGCGGCGTAGTTGAGGTTCGGGTCCTGATGCAGCAGCTGGTGGGTGAGGGTGGTTTTGGCCTCGCTGCCGATAGCATAATCGGTCAGCTGCGCCTGCAGCCGGTAGTTGGTGTTGTGCGACACATAGCAGACCCGGCAGCGGTCGATGATCGGCGCCTCCTCTTTCTCGGAGAGGAAGCGATTGAACTCTGAATTGTTGCTGGTCGCGATAATCAGAGTGTCGATGGGCCACTTGTAGCCGTCGATCTCGATCATGCGGTTCTGGATCACCCCCAGATAGACCTGCACCAGATCTTTCTTGTTCTTGTAGATTTCATCGGAGAAGTGGATGCCGCCCCCGGCCACCCGCGCCAGGGCGCCGCGGCGCAGGTCGAAGCGGTAGGGGTTGTTGGTGTCGCTGATATGCAGGAGCCGCTGGATCGATTCCTCCCCGAGCAAATCGACGGCGCTTGAGGTGATCTTGTCCTTGGCCGCATACTTGCCGGTCACGGTGCCGAGGGTTTCGGAGAGCGGCACCGGAAAGATCTGAATCGTCTTGAGCAGGTTGGTCAGATTGCCCGCGTGGAAACCGCGCAGGTCGTTGAGGATGTAGCTGCTGCAGGCGCCTAAGGGTCGGTAGTTCTCCCACAGCTTGTCGAGATCCGGCCCCTTGAAGCCGAACTGATCAACCAGCAGCTTGCGGCTCTCTTCAACGGTTTCCCCCAGATTCATCGCCAGAATCATCGGGTCTTCATAGGTCTGGGATTCGACCTTGTCGATTTTGCCATAAGTCCCGATGTTCTCAAGACCGGTGAAACGGAAGCTGTACTTGCGATTGCCGTCCTGACTCAAAAAATGACGGTAACAGCTGCAGAGATACTCGACAAAGAAGGTCTTGCCGTTCCCCGGCTCACCGACCAGCACGAAGGCCATCTCCTTGGAGCTGCCGCCTTCGGCCGCGTCCTTGACGAAACTGACGAAGCTGTTCAGCTCATCAAACATGCCGATCGCATGCTTGGCGCCCTGTCGAAACAGCATAAAATCGTAGGTGGTGCGGCCGTTGACCACCACCTTCTTGATTTCGTCGGCCAGAATCATGCGGGCCACAGACTGAAAAACGTTCTCATATCTGCGCGACCCGTCTTTCACGGACTGCAGATGGAACGCCAGGGAGCCATCATCTTTACGTTTGGTTTTCTGTGCCATGGTCACCTCCAGAGCAGGCAAGATTTCCATTGGTTCGCCTTTAAGTATAACGGCAATTGGGGGTCTGTCGGGTCTCCTTGCGCATTAATTTTCTTCCAATGATCAAGAAGGGCCGCCTCGACAGAGACGGCCCATAGCAACAACAACTTTGATAGTTTCAGTTTACCAGAACAGCGGGATCCGGACTACCAGGTTGGAAAAAATCCGCGGCCGGTAAGCCTGATGATAGGTCACAACAGGCAGAGGACGACGCCAGTCATGGCGCTCATGCCGCAGTTCACGGCGCACGACCCGGCGCTCAAGGCGGCGATTGACCCGGCGTTCTTGCCGCAGGTCCCGGCGCACGACCCGGCGCACAAGGCGGCGATTGACCCGGCGTTCTTGACGCAGATCCCGACGCAGATGGTTCATCCGCTGCTGAAATTGACCATGCCGTGTGCCGCGATCATGCCGGGCGTATTCCCGGGCATTGTGCTCGACCCGCTGCTCATTGTGCTGGCGATCGCCACGTCGACCGTCTGCCAGTGCCGGAGTTGTCAGCCCGATGGAAACCAGAATCAGTAAAAAGAGTAAGTTGCGCATATGTTCCTCCTGCTGTTCGAGTAAGGTACTTTCTTCGTTTGCCTGTGATTCACAGCCTACTCGGAGTTTTTGCTCAAAGCATTAGACATCGGGTGAAATTGGGGCAGATGTCTGCGTTAATTCCCGTGATATCAATTGGTTGAAGGTCAAGATGTCGGGTTGGATTCTGTGCCGGGCGGGGAGAGAAATGGGCTTTTGCCTGAAACTGGGCTATAGTTTGGTCAACGTAAGGCGCAAAGACGCGGAGAACGCTCTTTTCGTCTGCTCTCTCCAAAGGGCGAGTCAGTTGAGTGCTTTCGCGCTGCGACTTCGCGGCCCTGGGGTGAGATAAGATTTGGAAAGTTCTGGTGATAACAGCATGATCCCCGAAAATGAAATCCGCATTGTCGCCATCCGCGCCCAGGGTGCAGGTGGTCAGAACGTCAACAAGGTCTCCAGCGCGGTGACCCTGTTCTTCGACATCCCTGCGTCTTCACTAAAAGATGAGATCAAGCAGCGGCTGCTGCAGTTGAATGACCGGCGCGTGACCGGCGACGGGGTGGTGGTGATCAAGGCCCAAAATTACCGCAGTTTCGAGAAAAACCGCGCCGATGCCCTGTTGCGCCTAGAAGAGATGATCAAAAAAGTGAGCCATGTTCCCAAAAAACGCCGCCCGACCAAACCCGGCAAGGGCGCCCGCACCCGGCGCCTCGACAGCAAGACCAAGCATGGCCAGACCAAGACCCTGCGCGGCAAGATCGACTTCTAACCCCGGCCTCCTTAGAAGCCTGTCAGACAGAATTCTCGCCCTCCAGCCCCAGAATAAATTCCCAATGCGCTCTGCTCACCGGCGTGATCGACAAGCGGTTGCCGCGCTGCAGGATTTTCATCCCTTCCAGTTGTTCATGCAGCCTCAATTCCTCCAGGCTGATCAGGCGCTTAAGCTTGCGCACCAGCTGCACATCGACCATGAACCAGCGCGGCTGTTGCGGATCGCTCTTTTCATCGAAATGCTTGTCGCGCGGATCAAACGCCGTGAAATCGGGATAGCCCTCACGCAGCACCTGCGCGATGCCGACGATCCCCGGCGGCTTGCAGTTGGAATGATAAAACAAGACCTGATCCCCCAGCCTCATCTCATCGCGCATCATGTTGCGCGCCTGATAGTTACGCACCCCGTCCCAGTGCTCGGTCTGCTCAGGGCGCTGCGCCAGATCATCAATACTGAACGCCTCGGGCTCCGACTTCATCAACCAGTAGTTCATAGATTCCCTTCCCAACTCGCGCGCTCTCGACAATTTTCACCCCCTAATGAGAATAAAGCTAGAGAGATACCACAGAATTTGCTATAAACGGGTACTTCCAAGGGGGAAAACCACATGATATCAATCTAAGCCGTTCCAGTGATTGCAACAATCACCCCGACGGCTTTTTATGTTTCATCAAGGGGGTAAACTCCCCCGCCCAACCCTCACGCCTCACCATGTTCTTTTACAATTTATCGATCGGACTTGTCACTGCCAACCCCGGACGGTTCAGCACATGGGTATAAATCATGGTTGTTGACACGTCGCTGTGCCCGAGTAACTCCTGCACCGTGCGGATATCCGAACCGCTTCCGAGGAGTCTGTCTGACTATCTGGATCGAAACGAAAAAGCGGATGTTCGAGACCAGATTTTCGAGAAATTGAGAGCGAATAGCAGGGCTATTTGTCGAAATTTGTCGGGAATCTGGGCCGATCAGCTGATTTTGCAGTCGATTCACGGATAGTCCGATAGCCTCCTACTAGATGGGTTGCGAAGGAATGACGCAGGGTATGCGGGGTGACAGGTTTGCTTAATCCGCATTGCCGCGCCGCAAGTTTGATGGCACGCTGCACCGCAGACGCATCAAAATGATGGCGCCGGATCAAGCCATTTTCCGGGTCAACGCTGACTCTGGTCGCCACAAAGATATACTGCCAACGCCAGTCCGTACCCGCGCCCGGATACTTCTTGCGCAAGGCTGAGGGCAACCACACCTCGCCGTAGCCGCGCTTGAGGTCGTTGGTATGAATGCGCCGCGCCTCGGCAATCTGATTTTTCAAGGGATCAAGACACATCGCCGGCAGCACCGTGACCCGATCCTTACGCCCCTTGCCGTCACGCACAACCAGCTGGTTATTAGCAAAATCAACATCCTTGATCCGCAGACGAACCGCTTCAAGCAGACGCAACCCCGAGCCGTAGAGCAGTCCGCCCAGCAGCGAAAAGGGGGGTTCCAGCCGCCCTAACAGAGCAGACATCTCGGCACGGGAAAGCACAACCGGAACCTTGATCGGTTTTTTAGCACGAGAAAAATCTGAAAAGTCGCCCAGTTCACGCCCTTCCGCTTGCTGAAAAAGAAAGACCAACGCATTCAGGGCCTGCTTCTGGGTATTAACCGCGACCTTATGCTCTTCGGCCAGATAGGTCAGATAGGCTTTAACCGAAATTGCATCCAGATCAATAATTTTGCGCTGCGAATAATGCCGCAAAAACCTGGTGGCCCAATCCAGATAAGCAACTTGGGTGCGTTTGGCATACTGCCGCCCAATCAAGGTGCTACGCAATTTATCCAGTGTCGCCTGGTGGCTCTCCGACAAAGGCGAGCTCAGCTCAACCCCTTTAATCGTCACAGCAGATTGCGGAACGACCGTATCATCAGCCCAGGAAATTTTAAGATGATCACGAAACAGATGCCACAGAGCTACCCGGGCCTGAGAGTACTGCCAATCCAGAACCGCAGAGTTCAAACGCAAATTATCCAAAAAGGCGGAAACATGTTCAGGCTGACACTCCAGCAAAGGGCGCTTGCCGATGAATTTGACAAACTGCTGGCACCAGTTAACGTACCAGCGAATATGTTGAGATTTGATACCGTTTTTGATGAGACAGTTTTCGTATGACTGCCAGAATTGAGCGTTGAGGATGATATCCCCCACAGATGTCGACATGCCCCCCTCCAAGTGTAAAATGTGGTTATAAATACAGTAAAAATAAGATACTGTATTTATTGAGATTTTCAACCGATATCCGGTTACCGTATATTCGATATTCTGGTAACCGCCTAATCCCTGTTATGTTTCAAGAAAGAAAATATGGACAGACGTGAAGAATTACTAGAAGTGAAGAGACGACATAGAGAAGAACAGCATAAATACACTTATTTCCTTCTTGCCGTTTCCGCAGCAGCCATCGCATTCGCAATAAAAACGACTACAGGCATGAAATTGTCATGGTCAATGAGCGTCGTCGGAATTGCGGTGTTTCTTTGGGGTCTAAGCTTTTGGTTCGGTTGCAGAAATAGACAACGGACCACGATGACACTGTACTCAAGTATTGGCCTAATTCAGTTAGAAAATGGAACTCACCCTGACCAACCGAACAATTCTATAGAAAAAGCAGAAGCAATAAAGATCGTAAGTAATGCAGAGAAGTTACATTCAGACGAAGCTGGCAAGTGCGGACATTTGCAGCTTCGAACGTTAGTAGCTGGTGGGATAGCGTACTGTTTGTGGCACATCCTAGAGCTAATAAAAAATACAAATGCAACATAACAACTAAATCAACGCGGACGGAAAATACGTCTGCTTTAAATTGAAAAGCAAAACCAAATTGCGGTAGGTCACGCAAGTTCGCGTCGCCGCCGGTTATCATGTACCGTTAGCTGTCGAGAATGAATAATGGCAAAAATCAATTGCACCAGATGTGGTCATCAGGAAGAGAAAATCAAAAATGAAAATATTGCGTGGGCAACATTAACAATCGCACCCCTCATTTTGATCTTTATAACTGGCGTTTATGAACCTTCTGTTGTTGGCTTTACCTTCGTTGTTTGCCTAAGTATTTATATTTTATTTAAGAAACCATCAAAGAACTATATTTGCCAGAAATGTCTAAGTAAGTAGGTATAAAAACAGCTAACCATATAATGAAGCGGATGGAATATATCTTTGCTGTTCACGAATAATTCAGTGGTACACGCAAGTTCGCGTCGCCACCGCTTATCACTACCGTTAGCATTTTAAATTAACTTAGGAGAACAAAAGTGATCAGGATTTCAGCTTTAGTAGTTCTATTGATTTGTTCCTTCTTCTCAATTTCATACTCTGCAGAATATAAAAGCGGTTGGGATTACATGAATTTCTATAAGTCTGTAGAAAATTGTCGCGAGTCGATTGTTTATCCACAAGTTAAGGCTTATGAAAAAAAAGGAATTGAAGCAAAACAAGATCTGGAAAAATTGAAAAATGAAATGGTTGCCATAACCCCAGTCATGGATAATTTGGCAACAACTATGTGCTTTTGCACCATGAATGAAATTGCAAAAGACAATACATTTAAGCAGTACGAAAAAGGTGTTGATTTCGAAAGCTACATGGCAATCCCAAGGTGCAAAAAAGCACTTGAAAAGCCAATGAAAGAAATGAAAACAAACGCGGTCAAATTACGTCTGAACTAAAGAATATTGCTAACCATATAATGAAGCGGATGGAATATAGCGTTGTTGTTTACGAATAATTTAGTGGTACACGCAAGTTCGCGTTGCCACCGCTTATCACAACCGTTAGCTCTCAGAAAGAATCATCATGAATTGGTCTGATGCACTCCATAGCATTTCTATTCTCATAGGTATTTGGGTTGCTATATCTGGGATCAATGCTTGGCGTAAAGAGCATATGGAGAAAAGAAAAATTGAGTTAGCCGAAGATACCTTGGCATCTTTTTATGAGGCTTCTGATGCCATTACCTACCTAAGGCACCCTTTTTCATACCCAAGTGAAAAGGAAGAAATAGAACAAGGGCCTAAGGAATCTAAGGCATCTTGGGAAGCCAGGAAAAATGCCAACGTAGTTTTTTACAGATATAAGCAATATCAAGAACTTTTCAATAAAATACATGCCTTGCGTTACAGATTTATGGCACAAATTGGAAGAGATGAAGCAAAACCATTTGAAGACCTAAGGCAGATCACCAACGAAATTATGAACTCAGCTCGACATTTATCAAGGTGGTGGGCAACAGAACACTTCATAACTGCAGAGAAACGGGCAGCCCATCAAAAGAGAGTAGAAGAACAAGAGGCCATTTTCTGGGCAAATTCAGTGGAGGAAGACCCAATCAATCCACGCGTAGAAACGGTAATCAAGGAAATGGAATCAATTTGCAAATCAGTGATTGAGGGTCGAAGTTCCATTGCTGACTATTTCAATAAACCAATATTCAAAAAGAGCTAACCATGCAATCAAGCGGATGGAATGGGGCTGGGTGCTTCCCGAAAAACAAAATCTAAAATGTCGGTAGGTCACGCAAGTTCGCGTCGCCACCGCTTATCACGACCGTTAGGTGCAAAATCAAAGGAGGGTGTTTCGTGTCAGAAATAGTAGCTACTTGTCCCCGGTGCAAAGCCAAAGAAATTACCTTTGACCTGCTCACAGACATTCCTCTATACGTCAAATATAAATGGCAATACTGGTTTGAAGCTTTTTGTGTATGTCGGGCCTGCAACAGGTCTACTATTTTCGTCTTAAGCCAAAGAGACATAAACGATAAGGTGGAAATCAAAAATGGTCTTTCAAGCTACAGTAGGGCAGTCAATCAAATTGTCAAAATTGAAGGCCACATATCCCTCAAAGACATTGCCGCAGAACAGCCACCAGAACACCTTCCTAAACAAATTGAAGCAGCTTTCCGAGAGGGAGCAGCATGCATGGCAATCGCCTGCCACAATGCAGCAGCAACAATGTTTAGGCTCTGTATAGACCTTGCAACAAAAGACATGCTCCCCGTAGAAGAAGTTGAAGGCCTGAATCGAAGCACCAGAAGAAATCTTGGCTTGAGGCTGCCCTGGCTTTTTGACAATGGGCTACTCCCTGAGGCTCTTCGCGAACTATCAACATGCATAAAAGACAATGGAAACGACGGTGCACACGATGGCACTTTAGGCGAAGAAGACGCTGCCGACATCCTTGATTTCACCTTTGTTCTCCTTGAACGAATTTATACAGAACAAAAACGAATTGAACTTGCAAAAGAAAGAAGAAACGCTCGGCGTTAAGCAAACGAATAAATGCACCTAACAAACCAATCAACCGGACGGAAAATACGTCTGCACTAAATTGAAAAGCAAAATCTGAAATTGCGGTGGTGTTCGAGCATTTCGCCGCCGCCGGTTATCATGAACCGTTAGGGACCATGTATAAAAAAGCAATTTTCACATTTCTAGACATATTGGGATTTCGCCAGTTAGTCCATAAGTCACCCCCAGAGGAAGTCTATGAATCTTTGTCCAAATTCCACTATCACACGAAAGATAAGCTTGGTGGTTTTGGAGACACAACAAATCCTGGCGATTTAAGAGTTTTGATGTTTTCTGATTCAATAGTACGTGCTCGCTTTGTTGACCCTGACTCGGACTTATTTTTAAGGGAAGGGGATCTGAGTACAGAAGTTTTCCTGCTGGCGTATGCACAAGGCAGTCTCGCAGAGCAAGGGGTCCTCGTACGCGGCGCTTTGACTTGTGGTGAAATCTACGCGGAAAAAAACACTCTTTTTGGGCCGGCCCTCAATCGTGCTTACGATATAGAGTCTAAAATAGCTAAAACATCCAGAATTATTATCGACAAGGACATATTCAAAGATACTGAACATAAAGATTCTTGGCTGCATCATCACAGAAGGTTTGTATCGCAAGACAAAGATGGAGAATATTTCATAGACTATCTAAAAGGAATGGATCAAATAATATATGAAGATGAAGGCTCTGCAAAATATTTTTCAAAGCACAATCAAACTGTCATCAATTTAGAGATTGCGGCAGAGACAGACGCTCGACTGAAGGAGAAGAGTGCTTGGCTTAGAAATTACCATGAAAATGTAGCCAGCGAAGAACCATTGAGTTATGAAGAATTAATTCTTCTTTTTCAAAGTGACCAACTACTAAAAAATCCCTAACAAAAAAATCAAGCGGATGGAATGGGGCTGGGTGCTCCTCGAAAACAAAATCTAAAATTGCGGTAAGTCACGCAAGTTCGCGTCGCCACCGCTTATCATGAACCGTTGTATTGCAAAATGAATTAAAGGCATCAACAAGCAGAAGTGGTTGCCGAAGCAGAATATGCCCGACTGAATTTGAGGTGTCGAATTGAAACGCTGAATAGAGGCAATTTCAGTCAAAGGCATCAAAAGTATTCAACCCAATCCTGTCAGAATTGAATCAGATCGTCGCTGTAGAAACAGCAATACAACCAGGCAATCAAGCGGATGGAAAATGGCGGGGTGCTCCCCGAAAAACAAAGCCTAAAATTTCGGTAGGTCACGCAAGTTCGCGTCGCCACCGCTTATCACGACCGTTAGGCATCTGAAATATGAACAGCAAACCAAAAATTGGTTTTATTAGCCCACCAGCTTGGTTTGATCCGGCACCTTCCGAGTTCCCCACAGTGGTTGAAGAATGTGTGCTAACTCAGCAAGCACCTCTTCTTCTTCCAGAATTTGACTATCGGCTGGAGACTATTGCAAACACTCAGAATGAACTCAATTTATGTGCAAGAAGTATAAAGGCCATTGGTTGCGACCTCATTGCTCAGGTTGGTAGCCCATTTGCTTGGGCTTGTGTTCAGTCAGAAGCAGAGGCACGTTACAGAAATGAGTCAATAATAAATGCTGCTGAAATCCCTGCCCTCATGACTAGCTTAGCCATGGTTGACGCTCTAAGGGCGCTAGGCGTAAGTAAGGTAGCTGTAAATTGTACGTATTACGACAATATTTGGCGTGACGGCTTCTCATATTTTATGAATCTGTGTGGTTTTGACGTGGTGCATGTTTCGTCGCTTTCAGACCAAGGAGTTGCTGGCCCAGAAACAAAAATAGAAGATTTTGGCTGGTCCATGACAAATGAACTGACAAGCAATTCGATCACTTTTTCTGCTGGGGCTGCTTCCAGCGCGGAAGCAATTGTAGTAACAGGAGCAGGAGCTAGAACTCTCGGCATTATTTCTGAACTAGAAGCCAAGATCCAACGCCCAATTGTTGCAGCTGACACCGCCCTTTACTGGGCAATTGCACGAGAGCTAGGCCTTACCCTGAAACCAAATATTGGCATTCTATCTAATGTTTAAAAAGGCTGCCTAACAAGAAAATGAAGCGGATGGAAAATAGTTGGGTGCTTCCCGAAAAACAAAATCAAATTGCGGTAGTAGGTCGTTTCTTCGCGTCGCCACCGCTTATCTCAAACCGTTATGCATCAACAATAATTACAGGACAAAATTATGAGATATAGAGGTATGGCTAGCGACGAGGTTTTTGAGCTAATCAAGAATGGGCAAAGACTCAACGAGTTAATTCCCGTTGCGCTTAAAATAATAGAAGAACAGGAATTTGTAGATTTTGAAAACCCAAATGATGATGAATTCTCAATATTAGACAGACACGAAGAATATTTCAATAAAAATAGAGATCATAAATCAATTTATAAAAAACTAAAAACTTGGGAAGAAAACCGGGACAATTGCATTAATAAGCAAACTGGTAAAAAGAGGGTCTCTTACTCTAATTTAATGCATGCAGAGGACGCAGCGATAGAACTGAGCCTTTCATACGGTGAACAGGTTCCTTATAAATGTGAACAATGCGGTAACTTTCATTTGAGTCCAAAATCAAATCATACTCCGAGCGTAACATGTAAATATTGTGCCGACAGTAAGGGGAATTCTAAAGAACTTTATTTATCCAAAGATGGCGCAAAGAACAGAGCTAAAATAATAATGAGACAAAAGGGAATACATTTAGAAATTTATGAGTGCCCTCATCAGTCAGGTTGGCATCTAACTAAACAATAACCATGCATAACAATGCAATCAAGCGGACGGAAAATAGCTTGGTGCTGTCCGAAAACAAAATCAAATTGCGGTAGTAAGTCGAACAATTTTGTCGCCGCCGCTTATCACGATCGTTATACGTAGAAAAGGAATTGATATGCACCAAAGACTTGCAGATTCAATCTTTAGAATAGTATGTGGTCAAAGCTCAGGAAGTGGCTTTAGTTTCCGAAGTGATGCCATCGTTATTACTAACCATCATGTTATTGAGGCACATTTAGTTGCAGGCCAACCAATTATTGCCGTAACTGAAGGTGGGCAACAATTTCAAACTAAACTTCTGAGCCACTCCGATAAAAGTCAGTATGACTTTGCTATTTTGGAGATCCGGGGTCCCTTACCTGCTGGTCGTAATGTATTGCTTCCGAAACCAAATCAATCAACAAGTCGTGGTGAACGAATAGCCTTTGCAGGGTTTCCTCATGGCATACATGACTTATTAGTTCATGAAGCAATTATTTCTGGGCCTGTTAACGATCATGCTTTCTATATAGATGGTTCTGTAAATGGTGGCAACTCTGGCGGACCCATCGTAGACGTTAATACCGGCGGAATTATTGGTATTGTGACACAGCGGCGTTTTCTTGGCGGGCAATCACTCCAGCAGTTAGGACTGCAAGTATCTCAACTTTCTCAGCAATGTGCAGGCATAGCGAATCGTGGCTCTGTTCAAATCATGGGTATCGATTTTGGTGGGTTCGCAAACATGATGGCTCAAGGGTTTGGGGCAATGTCACAGGTTATCGAAGCTAATGCCAATTCAGGTATTGGCATTGGTTTTAAAATTGAATTTGTAAACCAAGAGTTTGAACGACTTGGTTTGAAATAATTACGTATAACAAGCTGATCAAGCGGATGGAATGGGGCTGGGTGCTTCCCAAAAAACAAAACCAAATTGCGGTAGTAGGCTGAACCTTCGCGTCGCCACCGCTTATCTCAAACCGTTAGATCGCCAAATGGATATTGAACCAAATACATTCAAAGAAAAATATTTCTTCGAACTGAAGCGAGCCTTCGGTGGCACAGGAGGGTCTGCAGTTCAGAGGAACCCTGACGGCAAATGGGGCTTTTTCTTTTTTCTACAACTGATCGATATCTGTTTATTTGCGGTTTTTATTTACAACCTGCCAAAAGGCATAAATCTATATGTTTTTTCTGCGGTTGTATTCGTATCCTTGGTGGTGGTTGGACTCTTTTTTCAATTGCACGCTGACTGGGCAAAAGCAAACAAAAGAGCGATCTAACAAGCAAATCAAGCGGATGGAATGGGGCTAGGTGCTCCCCACAAATAAAATCAAATTGCGGTGTTAGGCCATCACCTCGCGTCGCCACCGCTTATCGCGAACCGTTAGCAGGCAAAACTTGAATGAAACCAATTGAAAAAACAGTTGTTTTTTGGGGTGTTTGCGATTTGACATTTTTTGTCATATACGCAGTTTCTTCTACTTTGAAAGGTGGAATTCCTTATTACACCAATTTGATAGAAGCATTGATAAACATAGAGAACACTCTAGGCGGCTCGTGGTCATTTGCCGCAATTACTTTCATAAGTCTAGCCCTTTTCATCTCAATACCGCTCTCAGGCATCCTGCTTGTTTTAAGAAAACCCAGTGGTGCTTGGATGGCTTATTGCCAAACACCATTTCGCGTAGTCATGGTTACACCATCAATTTATTTCGCATTCGTCATCCTGGGCCGTTTAGATTTTCTGCCGCCTGTTGCCGCGATCCTTCTATTCCTCATTTCAGAAATTGTGAAAATTTATACACTTATGAAGTGGCAGCGTAATTCTAAAAAGCCTGCTAACCATCCAATCAAGCGGATGGAAAATACATGTGCGGTTCACGAATAGCTCTGTGGGTCACACAGGGCACGTCACCACCGCTTATTTCAACCGTTAGGTTTATAAAATAAAATGACGATTAAGCTCGATCTGAAAAAAATATACGGACCTGATTCAACCGAAGCAGATGAACTTTATGCTCTAATCAACCAAAACGCAGCTAAGCTAAAGAAAGACTGGAAGGGGAAACTTGAAACTCTTGAAAAAACTCTCCAAGTAATCGCGAGTGGACGAGAAACAGCTGAGAAACTTTCCCTCCCAGACGTAGAAAAAATTTGGAACGTATCTGGGTATATAAATGTTTGCTCTTTCGACCTTGCAATCATTGGCGAAAAACTCATGTTCGAACCCGACATGTGGCAAAAAAGATTTTACGCACGCCATGCAGCTGTAATTCTCTATGAAGCATCACAGGATCTGCCCAAAATAATAAATAAAGAATTTCGGGAATCGGTTCTCAAGATGTTTCCAGAAGAACAAATATTGGAAGAAATAAACCCAGTAATAAAAGAAATAAATAAGTTCAAAAAAGAAAATCACCATCAACTTAAAGACATAAGAATTGTATGCTCAGCCCATCGTCACAACGAACTAGATGAGCAACTGAGAATAGTCTTCAATTTACAGCCAGTTGAAATTCTAAAACTGTGCGGCGAATTTGACAGGTTATTATGCCAATTGGGAGGCGTATTACAAATAGCCCTGGTTGAGGCAACAAACAAAATTAACCTAACAAACTAATCAACCGGACGGAAAACACGTCTGTTTTTGGCCAAAAAAGAAAAATCTAAAATTGCGGTGGGGGCCGAACCTTCACGCCGCCGCCGGTTATCACGAACCGTTAGCTGCCCAAAAATTTAGGAGCCCTGAATTGCACCTTATATTTAAAATACCACCATGGTTGTCCACCAGGCTTTTCTATGTATTGGTCATCTCAGGTTACTTCTGGAGGTTTCTTACCTCAACCCTCATTGGTGTCCTCATATTGTCTGCATCAATATACTTTTTTCTTTTTTCAAATAGTGTAGTAACTCCGTTTACGCCACAAGAACTGATAGATTGGCTGGCCAATATTTCAACCGATTATAAAATAGCTATAACATCATCATTATTAACTATTCTTGGATTTTTATTTGCGTTTCACACAGCAACAGCAAACTGGAAACAACAGTTAAATGCTCAAATAAAAATATCGGCTGCTGGTGAAATTGAGGAATTTTTTGCAGAAGCATGTGGTCTTCTCACAAACACAAATATTTTTATCGAGACTGTGATTGATTCAATAAATAACATTCAAAAAAATGGGGAGACTCCTAATACAATATTTAACGCTCAACATATAATGGAGAACCTTCCCAAATTTGTATCAACACGAGAAAGGCTTAGTGCATTATCAATCAACTGTCACCGCCTCTCCAGCAAGCATATTTCGTTTCTTATGAGTACCTGGGGTGCAGCCAAAAGCCTTCAGTTAGCAATTGATGCTTTTACAGCTACCACCGACAAAATGTGGGTATTCATTCCTTACATTGAAAAAAACGACCCAAATCTATTACCAGATCTTATTGCTACGGTTAATGTTACAGATTGTCTTGCATTTCAGTCTGCGTATGAAACAAATTTCAGCTACATAAACGGGCTGATTGGTGGACTCAGAGGACAACTTCTAGCTCCTGTTGCAGGTTTCAATTTCGCTGGGCTTGTAACCCTTATTGAGAATAAAAGAATTAACAAAGAAGCATTCTCAGTAATGCACAACAATAATAAAAACCGCAGCTAACCAGAAAATCAAGCGGACGGAAAATAGCTGGGTGCTTCACGAAAAACAAAATCAAATTGTGGTGTTAGCGTAAACAGTTCGTCGTCGCCGCTTATCTCAAACCGTTGATATGGTTTACATCTGTCAAGTAGGCACACTGCTCCCTTGGCTTTGCTCTTTTACTTTTATGCACATCCCCGAAGGCATGAAGCGAGGTGGAGCCGTCTTTGCGACGGTTGATCCTGCTGATATTCGTGGGTTGGTTACCACCTGACCGTATTACGTCACGGAGCTGCCTCACTCTAGGATCGGGCATTTCGACCTTTTCTGTCGCGCCCATAACGGTTCCCGAGGGTTCTCCTGACCGTGGCTGCACCTCGCCCCATGCCAGTGGGGATGTAGGTTGTCATAACACTACTTAGCCGACCCTGACCTCCTTCGCGATGGCCCAGAGGTAGCCCAAAAGTTCACGAGCAATGGCGGTGACCGTTTGTTGCTTGCACTTGCCGGACGCCATAAGCCGCCGATAACGCCCACAGAGACGCAGTTGCGCCTGCCAGGAAATCTCGTTGATCGCCGATGGCAGGTTCTCCTGCCGCAAGCGGATGATGCGCGACACCCGTGGCGGCAGGCGATAGGCCCAAGCGGCTTCGACCAATATACGACGCACATGGACGTTGCCGGTTTTGGTGATGCCTCCACGTCTTGTACTGGCCCCGCTGGAATGCTCACTCGGGACCAGACCGACATAGGCCGACAGTTGGCGGGGATTGTCGAAGCGGCGCAGGTCACCCAATTCAGCAGCTACGGTAGCAGCCACCACCAACTGCACTCCGCGCAATGACTGGTAGGCAGCGATCAACGGTTTCATCCGCCAGGAATCGATCTGGACACTGATCTGTCTCTCTAGTCGCTCGACCCGCTCTTGAGCGTTGCTCGTGGCATCGAGATACTCTTGGAAGGCGATCTGCTGGGCTGGTTGCGGCAAACGCAGTTCAGACAACCAGCGCAGGTGGGCCGGAATCCAGGAGGACTTACCCTCGTAGCGGATACCGTTGCGCAACAGCAGCGCTTTCAACTGCTGGCGAGATTTATGCCGGGCAATCCGGGCATCCTCACGACAGCGAACCAGGTCGCGAATCGCTTCATCCTCAGGATGCGGCACATAGATCGGGGTTAATTCCCCAGAGCGATGAAGACGCGCAAGTTGCAGGGCATCACGACGATCGGTCTTGATACGATCTCCGGGACGCCTCGGAATCAGCGATGGGGCAATCACCACGCAGTCGAGACCTTGTCCATGCAGGTAGCGATAAACCTCATAGCCACAGGGGCCAGCTTCGTAGGCAAAGTGGAGAGTGGAATGACGCGAGCGCAGCTTGCGCACCGCTTTGCCGAGAGCATCGAGATCGCCGCCGACAGCACCGTAATGCCGAACCTCGCCAGTACGACCAAATTCGGCAATGGCGATATCGATAGAATTTTTGTGGACGTCCAAGCCGACGAAAGCTGTGCTAAAATTTTCCATGACCTGTCTCCTTTGATAGGTTGCTTAAGCGCATAGCTAAGCATGTGGCTCTACGTGTCTGACACGCAATCCACGTTAACAAGGAGACAGGTCACTTCTTTAGGTGTGAACCATATTGTCTAGCATCCAGAAATAAATTATGAAAACTGAAGAATTTATCAATACCGCAACTGACCCAAAAGCATGGTGCAAAAAAGCGAAATCTCTTCGTCAATCTGCTGATGCTTTATGGGAAATATTTACTTCCGAGCTTCTGAAATCAATTGACAAAGAAACACGTAAACAAGATGAAGATAAATTCGATAGCGCTGTAAACATTTTGCGAAATTGTCAGTTTTTTTACTCATTATGCGCGGAATGTTTATTGAAAGGCATCATTATAAAAAATGATCCAAAATCCACATCAATAATTGCAACTATTGATGGAACTGGCGAATTTGTCAGCGCACAAATTAAAAAACTCGGTAATACCCAAATCGACACACATAATCTTGAAAAATTGGCTGAGGTCGCCGGTGTTATCAAGCAAAACGAAAATGCTGACACCCGTGAGTTATTGGCATTTTCAACCGTGTGTATTCAGTGGATTGGTCGGTACCCAGTACCGCTTAGCACTGAAGCCAACTTTACACATAGAGGCAAACTTCCCGGAAAAGCATTCAATCACTATTATCGTGATTTTATGGATCCGTTACTTGATGAGTTATTTGCAGAAATTGAGTGCTAACCAGCAAATCAAGCGGATGGAATGGGGCTGGGCGCTTCCCGAAAAACAAAATCAAATTGCGGTAGTAGGCCGTTTCTTCACGTCGCCACCGCTTATCGCGAACCGTTATGCGTAAAAATTTAAAAGATCGAATACCAACCAAGGGGGATGATAAATGAAATTTTGTATTCTATTTGTGTTGGCCGTTTTGTCAATTTCTGTGGTCACCGCCGAAGCAGATGAAAAAATCAAATTAACCGGTGAGCAACTTACCAAAAGAATTCAAGGGTACGAAGTCCTCGCTGGTGTGTCCAAAGAACCAGGCATTGGTTTCAATTTCATGGTTGTCGCATTTCAGAACGGCACTCGCGAACTCTACTGGAACGATGGAATCAAATCAGGCATAGACACAGGAACCCATCGATTCATAAACGATCAAACATGCGTAATCTGGAAGACCTCCTTTGAAGGCAAAGAACGGTGCTATGACGTTTACCAAATTGATCAAAATCAATACGAAAGTTGGCATAATGGGGAAATTGCCTTTTCGTATTACAAAATAAGGTAAGTGGTCAAAAACGCATAACAACCCAATCAACCGGACGGAAAATACGTCTGCGGTATATTGAAAAGCAAAATCCAAATTGCGGTGGTGACCTGAACTTCGCGTCGCCGCCGGTTATCATGAACCGTTAGATTTTATAAATCAAGAAGGTAGGTCTTATGACAGTCTTAGTATTCCTGCTGCCATATATATTATTTATAGGTCTATTTTCTTGGGCTTCAATCGGTAGCTTTAATGCTGCAAGAAAAGCATTCAGAGAAAATGAGGTGGTACTGATAGGAAGTAAGGTAATTACCGGAAAAGCAACAAAAGTTATCGGTTTCGTGTTTTATATATTTTCAGTAATTTTTGGATTGTTTGTATTTATATTGATAAATAATTTTATACATTAAGATCAAAATCTAACCACGTCATCAAGCGGACGGAAATAAACGTGTGATTCCCGAATAGGCCGCTACTGGGCCGAACCGTCGCGTCGCCGCCGCTTATTATCACCGTTAGCCCAGAAATAGAAAAAACATGCGAACTAAAGGAAAAATAACTTCTTGGAATGAAGCAAAGGGATTTGGATTTATTACGCCTATTTCTGGCGGAAAACGAATTTTTGTTCATATCAAAGAATTCCGCAACCGCAATCAACGTCCGGCGATTGGTCAGATAGTAACTTACGCACTCTCTTCCGACAAACAAGGCAGACCATGCGCTGTAGAAGCCACATTACCTGGTGATCGACGCCCCGAGAAAACAAAACGGAAGAGCGGTTCCCTTTCAATCGTTGTTGCTGTTTTATTTCTCATCGTTGTTGGAATCTCTGTTCTCTCATCCAAAATTCCGCCTTACATTCTCGGGCTATACATGGTTCTTAGCCTACTAACCTTTATCATTTACGCATTAGATAAATCGGCCGCCAAGAATGGGGCGTGGCGAGCTGAAGAAAGTACCCTACACCTACTGTCATTAGCAGGAGGTTGGCCAGGTGCCCTCATCGCCCAGCAAAAGTTGCGTCACAAATCCAAGAAACAATCATTTCGCTCTGTATTTTGGGTAACAGTATTGTTGAATTGCGGAGCGTTTGCATGGCTGTTCACGCCAAACGGGGTTGCTACACTACAGTTCTATTATTGGTAAATTTGTGTGAGGGCTAACCATGCAATCAAGCGGACGGAAAATAGCTGTGCGCTTCCCAAAAAGCAACATCTAAAATTGCGGGTGGTTACGCAAGTTCGCGTTGCCGCCCCTTATCACGACCGTTAGCTGCGTATGGATATTCCGTATGAGATTTATTAAGAGTCTTCTATGTGTACCATTGACTTTGTTGTTGTTCACGGGGTGCAGCTTAAATGTCGGAACCATCCGATCTATTGATGCAACCAAAGTTTCACCTACCGACAAGGGCGTTGTGACTGGAAAAGTTCAGTTTGTCGTCGATGGGGAAGTATTAAAATACAACCTTTTCAACAGACCCCTCATGCGTTTGTTTCGAGTAACAAACGGCCAGTATTACGAAACCCCCAAGGTCGACTCTAACGGTACGTTCTCTTGGATGCTCCCGGAAGGGGACTATGAAATCGCTGTGCTGTTTGGCGGAATGGGTCCGGTCGGACAACCGATGTTTATGCGCGACAGGGGTAAATATTGGCGGGTAAATGGATTTACCTACC
The DNA here is from genome assembly GCF_000384395.1 of Geopsychrobacter electrodiphilus DSM 16401. NCBI lineage: Bacteria > Pseudomonadati > Thermodesulfobacteriota > Desulfuromonadia > Desulfuromonadales > Geopsychrobacteraceae > Geopsychrobacter > Geopsychrobacter electrodiphilus. The sequence continues at coordinate 13,710 of NZ_ARWE01000001.1, read as the reverse complement.
CTGGATATCGCCTGTTTGCAGCATCAGGAAAAATACACTATCTCGGCACCCTCCTAGTAGATGTAACTTCAAGGAAGATGAATGCCGTGATCGACTTTACAGGAGAGCGAGTCTTCGACTCCCTCAACCGAATGCAAATTGTCGATGAATCGGCATTTGATACGAAATGGCAACCGCTAAAAGACCTGCCAAGAGCTTCAATCAGGCTTTTCGAACCGGTCACGACCCAACAAAAAAATACAGAGCAGGCGCTATAGTTTAATAAATAATCAAAAAAGAAATGACAGCTAACACCTTAATCAACCGGATGGAAAATGCGTCTGTGCAAAATTGAAAAGTAAAACCTAAAATTGCGATGGTGGTCGAATTTTCGCGTCGCCGCCGCTTATCACGAACCATTAAAAGCAAGAATGAATTGGAGGAGGCGATGGATAATACGCAACGCATTGCATTGCTAATAGATTGCGACAATGTCAGCTACAACTCCATTGAAGGCGTTCTAGAGGAAATCGCAAAATATGGGAAAGTCACTGTGCGTCATGCACACGGTGACTGGAAGAGCGAACACCTGTCCGGGTGGATCGAAAAATTACATCCAAATGCTATACGCCCGCTTCAGCAATTTGCGTACACCACCGGAAAAAATGCTACTGACTCTGCAATGATTATTGATGCAATGGACTTGCTGTACAGTAAAACTGTTGACGCCTTTGCACTAATGACCAGCGATAGCGATTTCACTCCATTAGTAATGCGTTTACTCGAAAGTGGATTTACCGTATTCGGTTTTGGAGAAAAGAAAACCCCACTTCCTTTTGTTAATGCCTGCTCTCAGTTTATTTATACCGAAAATTTAGCTAAGTCCTTGGATGAAAAAAAGAACAATGGCAGTAATAAATCAAAAAAATCACGAAATGAACTTCGTGGTGATACCGAGCTTGTAACCCTTCTAAGAACAGCAGTAGAACAAACAGCAGGCGACGATGGCTGGTCACATTTAGGCCAAGTGGGTAGTTATATTTCAAATAATAGCTCATTTTCTTCAGTAAACTATGGGTACTTAAAGCTTAGCGATCTCATAAGAGCTAGTGAATTATTTGAAATAGAAATTAAAAAAGATAATAGTGGTATGTATGTGAAGGACAAGAAAAAATAACCTGATAACAAGCAAATCAAGCGGACTGAATAGGCAGGTGTATTCCCCCCCAAAACAAAACCTAATATTGCGGTGGGAGGCCGAATCTTCGCATCGCCGCCGTTTATCACTCCCGTTAGGCGTTTCAGGAAAGATCTATGCCCGTGGTGGTTGCACTTAAATCGTTGGCTATATGGGCAGGCATTCTGATGTTGGCCGTACTTAACGGCACGCTACGGGAGACGATCCTTATTCCACAACTCGGGACGGTAACCAGCTTTATGCTGAGTGGTGTGCTCTTGTCGGCGCTCATCTTTGTGATTGCCTATATTTCGTTGCCCTGGCTGGGCGCTCGTCGTTCCGCTGAGTTCTTAGGCATTGGCCTTGGCTGGTTCGCTCTTACCATTGTGTTCGAGTTCTCTTTTGGCCTTGCGCAAGGTAAATCCTGGCAGACATTGCTGGAGGCGTACATGTTCAAGGGAGGCAATATTTGGCCGGTTGTTCTTATAGTTACGGCACTTGCGCCATGGCTCGCTGCGAAGTTCAGGGGCTGGGGATAGTGTCAGGAATGCATGACAATTTAATCAACGAGGACGAATAGCAGCTTAAATCATGAATAATGATCAAATAATGTGGAGTCTTGCGGCAGTATTAATGTTTCTGTTCTGCTGCCACGGTGGGCTGCTTCTCTATTTTTGCCGGTATCTGCGAACTCGCGGTGTGGCCGATGTCAGCTTTAAAGATACGATCATCATGTCAGTAACCGGGAAGATGGAAGATTTCTACAAGGCGTTTTACGCGACACACAGCCAGGAGTTTGGCAAAGCGCGAACAAAGGCATTGATCATCTGGCAAATCTCATCTCTTGCCTTAATTGTTGTTCTCCCTATCTTACTGGCATTGGTGCTGTAGAGGCATCTAACAAGCAAATCAAGCGGATGGAATGGGGCTGGGTGTTTCCAGAGATACAAAATCCAAACTTGCGCCAAGTCACACAAGTTCGCGTCGCCACTTAATCACGACCGTAAGGCGTTACAAGCCATGCCCAATTCATCCAACAGCTCTAACCGAGCATCTTCACCATCGTTCATTGCCCTCGGTGCAGCCTGTTCCGCGGGCTTCCTTTGGGGGACTGGTGCTGTGGTAGTGAATGTGCTCATCGCTAAACATGGTTTCACGCCTGAGAACATCTCATTCTGGCGCTTCGCTGTTGGTGCTGTGATACTGCTCGCGGTATTCGGGAGACGTATTCATTGGCAACAGCTGCGACCTCTTATAATGACAGTGCTCGCCGCCGGCACTGCCATGGCCGGATACGTTCTGTGCTGGTTTCTTGGAATTGAACACATTGGAGCCGCAATTCCAACATTGATCGCCTTATGCCTACCGCCAGTCCTTGTGACAGTCTTCGCGCTTGTTCGGGGTCAGGAAACACTTAACGTTCAACTTTTTGCTGTGTTAGCGGCCGCCTTGACTGGTACGATCTTAATCGTGTCGCGACATGACGCTGGAGCGGGCACTACAGATCAACACGAACTGATCATTGGCGTCTCGTATTCTCTCGGATCTGCAATGCTCTATGCAGGTTTTGCGCTCATCAGCGGCCGTCTTTCTACCCGGCTCGGTGCCGGGCAGGCAACCACGTGCTTGACTGTCGTTGCAGCTTTGGTCATGGGCCTCTCCTCGCTGTACCGGCCTATTTACTGGCCAACCGGCGTTCCACCCCAAGCCTGGTTCCTTTACCTTGGTGTGGTGACTGCCGCACTTGCGCTGCTCGCCTTCAGTTGGGGTGCCGCGCGGCTATCCCCAACAGCATTGACGGTTGCCACCCTGGTCGAACCACTCACCGCAGTGTTGCTGGCGGCCCTCTTTCTAGGTGAGCAACTGGGGGCCTGGCAGTGGTTCGGTGGATTTCTGCTCTTGTTTAGTATCTGGGGTCTTGGGCGCAGGCGGACCTTGCCGGCAGTGTAGGTTCGCATTGAGACACAACAACTCGGCCTGTGTCACAATGACGCCGAACCCTTATCAAATCAACGCGGACGGAAAATACGTCAGTTTAAATTTGAAAAGCAAAATCTAAATTGCGGTGGGTCACGCAAATTCGCATCGCCACCGCCTATCAAGACCGTTATGTCCTCAAAAAGGAATAAACTTCAAACATGTACGCGGTAATATTTAGGGCAGAAATTAAAGGACTCGATGAGGCCTATTTTGAAATGGCCTCTCGTATGCGAGATCTGGCAATAAATAAATATGGCTGCGTTGAATTCAGGGCCGTGACTGAAAGAAATCAGGAAATCGCGATATCATATTGGAACAATCAGGACCAAATAAAGGCATGGAAAAACGACCCGGAACATCAAAAAGCACAAGAGCTGGGTAAATCCAAATGGTACAAGGCGTATCAGGTTCAAATTACTGAAATTATACGAAAGTATTGAAACGGCACATAACTTATATAATCAAACGGAGGGGGGATGGCTGAGTGCTACCCCCGAAAGGCAAATCTGGGGGGTTCTCCCAGATCGCGTCGCCACCGGGTATCACTACCGCTATTTTAAAAAAATTAAAGAGGTAATAAATGAATAAAAAACAAATTAAAAATTGGGAGGCAACCCGGAGTAAGGGTAAAAAGAGATTTGTTCTCATAAGCGGTGTTTTAAATTGGGGGGTATTAACAGCAATTTTATGGTCACTGGTGATGTCATATACATCAGGAAGTCGTTTTTTAAACTATTTCTTAATTGCAATTGTAGTTTTTCCTATCGGTGGTGTTTTGTTTGGACATGTGACTTGGAACTTTATGGAAAAGAAATATTTAAAAGAAAAGAGCAAAAAAACCAAATAAACAAGACCCAAACCGAACCCTATTATCAAGCAGAGGTAAAATAGCCGTGTGCTCCCCGAAAAACAAAATCTAAAATTGCGGGTGGTCACGCAAGTTCGTGTCGCCACCCCTTATCACTAGCGCTTAAGCGAAAGAGTAAATATGAACGAGACAATTGTAATCTTTTTAGGAATTCGTGTCACAGCCTGGAAACTCATCGGTTATACAGGTGTTTTCCTCTTCACTTCTCGCTGGTTTTTACAGCTATGGGCATCCAAAAAAGCAGGCAGACCAATGATTCCCCGTCTATTCTGGATACTCAGCATGGCTGGAAGCATTTTATGCCTGCTCTATTTCGTTTTCGGCAAGAATGACTCAGTGGGCATTCTTGCGTATCTCTTTCCTTGCGGCGTGTCTGGCTATAATTTGTATTTGGATATCACCCACAAGAAAAATGAAGAAAAGAAAAACGCCCCACCATCAAATCAAGCGCACGGGAAATAGCGGTGTGCTTCTAAAAAAACAAAATCTAAAATTTGGCTGGCAGGTCGCCGCCCCTCGTCGCCGCCGCTTATCACGACCCGTTAGCGTTCAGAGATAACTTCATGAATCTTTTGCTTCAAATTTGGGGTGGCGGCTTTTACCTTGCCAATAAAATTTTGCTTGCCAGCGCAGAGGGCAGACCCCAAAAGTCAAAAAGGTCACTCAAATTGACCGGGTGGTTAATCTATATCCTCGGTGTACCCGCCTGGGTAATTATTTTGGTTTCAAAACAGAATTGGATAGCTGCCTCAATTGAAGTTGGTGGCGTCCCCTCAATGTTATTGGGACTTTACAATGTCTACAAAAAAATGGAAGTTTCCACCTCACGTTTGGATCTGTTTGCTAAAGCGGTAACCTACGTTTCCCTTGCACTGGGCGTAGGATACAGCTTGTTTGAAAACGGAGGTCTCAATTCAATTCCACAATTGCTGGAGATTGGCGTTATGATCGGTTTTTTATTGGGGAGCTACTTCCTGGCGATGAATCGATCTTATGGGTGGTTATTCTTCATGCTGATGAATGGAAGCATGGCAACCCTGATGTTCATTCAGAGCAAACCAATACTTTCAATTCAACAGCTATGTTCCCTGTGCCTTGTGATTTATGGTTTCATCGTGGCAATAAAGTCCGAAAAAACGCTGACAACTTAAGCAACCGGACGAAAAATACTTCTACGCTAAATTGAAAAGCAAAATCAAATTGCCGTAACAGGCCCAACCCTCGCGTCGCCACCGCCTGGCACGAACCGGTTTATGGCAAAAATGGAGGGAGCAATGAACAATTTTACGGTAAGAAAAGCCGGACCCGAAGATGCTCAATTAATCCTGAATTTTATTGCCGAACTGGCAAAGTATGAAGAAGCAGAGCATCAGGTTCTCGCCACGCGTGAAAGCATACTTGAATCGCTCTTCTCAAAAAACGCCACTGCCAAAGCTCTCATTTGCTCTCTTCACAACAAACCCATTGGTTATGCGGTCTACTTTTACAATTATTCTACCTGGCTCGGAAAGAACGGGCTTTATCTCGAAGATCTCTACATTTCACCAAACCACCGCAATTGTGGTGCCGGAAAATTTCTACTGAACCATTTGGCACAGCTGGCGGTTGCAAATGACTGTGGCCGTTTTGAATGGTGCGTTTTGGATTGGAATGAACCTGCTATCAAATTTTACGAAAAAATTGGTGCAAAAGCTCAAAAGGAGTGGGTTATTTATCGCTTAACGGGCGAAGATCTCAGGTCATTTGCAAAGGCCAAATAACACTTATAATCAAGCGGATGGAGTAATCAGGTGCGGTTCACGAAGAATTCAGTGGGTCTCGTAAGTTCGCAGCGCCGCCGCTTATCGCGCACTATTGTGCTTCAAGAAGTCCCAGGAAAATAATTTGTTCAATACCTGACGTTTGTGAGGTCCCAGATGATTGATTTCAATCGAATACTCCAGGCGGAAGATGTCCTGTTAAGGCCAATTTCACGTGAAGACGCAGCCTCATTCAAAGCGTTAACAAGAGAAGAGCCCATGTGGACGTATTTTACGAGTGATTTATCGCTTGAGAATGAACTCGATGAGTGGATCAATTCGGCGTTAAAGCAATTGGAGGAACAATCAAGGCTCGCCTTTTCAATTATCGACAAGTCAATAGGCAAGATTGTGGGTTCAACAAGCTTCGGAAATATTTCACGTCGTGACCAAAGGATTGAGATCGGGTGGACCTGGCTTGGCCAGGAATACCTAGGTCAGGGATTGAACGATCAAGCGAAATACTTAATGATTAAGCACTGTTTCGAAGATTTAGATGTTGAACGTGTTGAATTTAAAACTGATGTCCTGAATGCACCCGCAAGGAGAGCATTGACCCGAATCGGAATGGTGGAAGAAGGGATCTTGAGAAGCCATACGCTTATGACTCATGGTCGCCGACGGGACACTGTTTTTTATAGTCTATTGCGAGCGGAATGGGCTGCGATTAAAATCAGAAACGCCTGGGGATAGGATATCCTCCGGCACAGGACCTGAGAATTCCCGAAGCAGCCAGCATAACGGTTGCTCTCTCGCGAACGGTAACGACATGCCATCTTCCATCCTTTACGCACTGTTGAGTCTTGTTTTCGCTGGGGTGAATGATGTTGTGTTTAAGCGATATGCGGCAAAGGATCGCTCACGCGGTGCCTATGTCTTCGGGATCGGACTGATCTGGGTCATTTTGCAGCTGCCCACTGCATTAGCTGGCGGAGTCGAGTTTCATTTTGCCAGCGTGACGTTGGTTTACGGGTTGATCGCAGGTTTGTTCCTGACGGCATCCAACCTGCTGCTGCTTGAGAGTCTGACGCATATCGACGCCAGTCTTGGTTCAACCATCTATCGGCTCAATACCATGGGCGTAGTGGTATTGGCGTTGCTGTTCCTTAATGAATCACTGGGGCTCTATAAAGGGGTTGGCATCGCAGCAGGAATCCTGGCGGTTTTTCTACTCTATCGGCGGGACGGGCATAGCCACCAGGTCACGCAGCGAACATTTTTGCTCTATTTCACCCTTGCGGTGGTGGCTTCCCTGTTTCGGGCACTTTACGGGGTAACCTCTAAGGCTGGCCTGCTCAATGGAGCGTCCCTTCAACCGATGCTGATTCTCGGTGCGCTCAGCTGGGTTGTCGGTGGTGCAGGGTACGCATTTTTTCGAGAAGGACGTCTGCGGATGACGCGCATCAAGGCGACCTATTCGCTTATTTCCGGAGTATTGGTCTTTCTGATTGTCAATTCTCTCCTGCTCGCCATCGAACATGGTCAGGCCAGTACGGTTATCCCCATCGCCAATATGAGCTTTATCCTCGCTCTCATTTTGTCGGTAGCGCTTGGAATGGAACGCTTTACCCCGCGCAAGTTTGCGGCAGTTGCGGCGGCCGTTTGCTCAATCTTATTACTGACTCTCGCTTAGAGACTCTCAAAGCCTGGGCATAAACAAGCCCCATATAAACCTCTAAGGCCGCAGCCCCAAGCCTGTTCAAAACAATGGCGCGTCTGTGCTGCGGGATGTCGAATAAAATTAAGGGGCTGTGTTAAAGGTCGAAAATAGACCTATCCCCCGACAACCTGCAATTATGGGATATTTATTTTTGAAAAATGGGATGTTTGTTTGGTCCGACCCCGGCCCCACACTTCGTTGAACCGGTTTTAGGTCATATCAATGATCCCATCGGCATAAAGCGCTTTAGTCGGCGTGGCAAGAAAAAGGGCAACGAGCAGTAGCAGTTGATGAACATGCGACAAAATCTAACCAAGATTCATCAATTTGGAATGGCCTAAAAGGAAAAAGCCCGTAAAGGATCGCTGAATTCCCGCTTCTGAATGTGGTGGACCGCGTACCGCTCAGGCAAGGTGCCGGTAGCAGGTGATCGTTCTGGTGATAAGATTAATTCCTGGCGTAGAGAGCGGCATCTAAATCACGTTTACAGCCTCGCTAGACGGCGCAAAGGAGACTGAGATGGCCTCAATCGTTTCGGCGGACCGCGTCAGGTTTCTCCTCAATCGGCTTCGCGATCGGCTCTGGGTGAAGCCATTGGCAGTCTGCCTAGTATCAATCGTGGCAGCGTTCGTCGCAAAACTCGCTGATGGTACTACGTTAGCGCAGTTCGCGCCTGTGATTTCAGCGGACTCCATCGAGACTCTGCTGTCCACCATGGCTGCCAGCATGCTGGTAATTGCGACCTTTTCGGTGACGGCCATGGTGTCGGCCTACGCCTCGGCAGGCAGCACGGCAACTCCGCGGTCATTCACTTTGGTCGTAGCCGACGACGTATCACAGAACGCCCTTTCTACCTTTGTTGGTGCATTCATTTTCAGCATCGTATCACTCACGGCGGCGAAGAACGGCTACTTCGAGACGGCAGGCCTCTTTATCCTCTTCGTCCAGACGTTGATCGTTTTCGGCACGGTCATCATCACTTTTGTCCGCTGGGTTGACCGCATCGCCCGCCTCGGACGCATGGGATCGACGATCGACAAGGTTGAACAGGCGACCGCCAGGGCCCTGAAACGGCGGCGGGAGGCACCAACCCTTCGCGGTTTGCCGGCGCGGTCCCAGCCGCACGGACGAGCAGTGTTCGCGACGAGCGTGGGTTACGTGCAACACATCGACATCGCCGCGCTCCAGACGTGGGCGGAGGAAGCCCAGGTGCGGGTGGTAGTCGCGGCTCTGCCGGGCACGTTTGCCGCCCCCGGCCGGGCACTGGCGTTCGTCAGCACCCGCCCAGACGATCAGACCGAGATTGACTGCAAGTGCGTCGTCGATTCGTTCCATATTGGAGGCGATCGTCTTTTCGACGACGACCCACGATTTGGTTTAGTGGTGCTGTCGGAAATCGCGGGTCGCGCCTTGTCGCCCGCCGTCAATGATCCCGGTACGGCAATAGATATCATCGGGACACTGCTACGGCTCCTTGTTTTGTGGAGTAAGTCTGAGCTCGCTGAAGAAAAACGTACGCTGAAGTTCGACCGCGTAGAAGTGCCGGAAATCTCGGTGCGGGACATGTTCGATGACGCTTTCACGGCGATCGCCCGTGACGGCGCTGGCGTGGTCGAGGTGTCAGTGCGGCTACAGAAGGCGCTTCATTCTCTCGCATCAAACGGCGATGCGGAAATGCGAGATGCCGCCGAATATCACGGGCGGCTGGCACTGAAGCGTGCGCGGAGTGCGCTGCATTTGGCGGAGGACTTAACGGCCGTTCAAGACGCCGCCAGGTTCGCGGAGGCCGCTGCTTCGTCAGAAACTCAGCGAGCCACATCATTGGATTAGGACTGAGTTGGGCGGTTGAGGTCGGACCAATCTAACTCCGTAAATAACAAGCTGTACGTACAACATGTCACCCTCAAAACGGCTTATAGCTCATTTTTCAAGGGTCAAAATAGACTTATAATTTCATCGTAAAAGGTTGGCGGGATGGAGGGGAGATCTCCTGCCGAGAGCAAATCGCTATTTTGTACCGGGCTACGTTTGGCACATCACACATCGCTGCCATAAGCAGGCGTTCTTATTTAAATTCGCCAAAACCCGCCAGCGCTACATCCCCTGGTTGTAAAAAGCTCGCAAGCGATTTAATGTCGAAACGGGAGGTTGGCCTGGTCGGAATACTTCCGGTTTCTGTCCAGCTGCTCTTTGATGCAACAAGTTTGTCAGGGTAACGCATAGTGGCGCTGTCCAAGGTTGGAAACATTACGAACGGATCGCAAAACGACTTTAGCGAGGGCTTGAGCCGTGGGCGGTGAAAGTCGCACGCACGGTTCTTAGAGAGCCCGGGGCTGGGATCGACGCCCTGGCTGCTTGGCTGTGTTGACTGTAAGAAAGGTCTTACCAATGATTGAAAAGAAATTTGATCCCAAAAAATTACACAAATTGAATGATCCCCAGAGGTTGATAGATATTCCTCCTGATTATATTTGGGAAAAATTGCATCTGGAGAAACCAGATATCTTTGTTGAAATAGGTGCTGGAACAGCATTTTTCAGTATTGCGTTTCTTCAAAAATTTAAACCTTCGACCATATATGCTTGTGACCTATCCGAAGTAATGATCAACTGGATGAAGGAAAATGTGTCTTCGAAGTATCCCGCTATTATTCCCGTAAAGGCTGAAGAGTATACTGTGCCACTTGAAGACGGAATTGCAGACCTGGTGTTTATGATTAACCTTCATCATGAATTAGAGAACCCTTCATTGTCAGTTGAAGAAGCCTACAGGATCTTGAAACCAGATGGAAAAATCTTTATTGCCGATTGGAAAAAGGAAGATATGCCTGAGGGGCCGCCTACAAAAATCAGATGTTTGCCCGAAAATGTTAAGCAACAAATGATCAATGCCGGATTTAAAGATGTAGCTATTTATAGTGAATTACAAAAGCATTTTTTGGTTGTCGGAAAAAGGGCTATCTACACATAACACAGAAAATAAAGGGGCTAAAAATGGATGAAACGAAACTCAACGGAAGCTGCTTGTGTGGCAGAGTGAAATATACAATATCAACGGAACTAAATAATTTTTATTTTTGCCATTGTGAGCAATGTCGAAAGTTAACAGGTTCTTCTTTTGCGTCAAATATATTAGCTAAACCAGTTGAAATAAAGTGGATTTCAGGAAATGAAAATATAAAACGCTTTGACTATCCTGGAGGCAGGTCTTTCACAAATGTGTTTTGCAATGAATGTGGTTCCCGCCTGCCATTTCTCAATGAAAGCGGTAAGACACTTTTTATCCCTGCTGGCTCTCTTGACTGTGACCCGAATATTCGACCGGATAAGAACATCTTCTGGGCTGACAAATCCCCATGGTATGAGGATGGAATAAATGCATCAAGATGTAATGGCTTTCCATAACAAAAAAGCGTGCAGCATGTGTTTACCACTTTGCATTCGCCTAAAAAATGCGTCTGAAGCAATCGTTATTCGCAAAAATGGAACCAAGTATCACCGAAACAGCAGTTCCAGCGGACGAATAATAGCTGGGCACTCTCCATTCCGGGAGCTGTCTCAGGTCGCGTCCCCGCTGTTTATCACGCCCGTCAGGGGTAAGAAATAAAAATATGACAATGCAATGCTTATTCAGAAAACCAATATTTCCGATCATCTGTGACATTGAAGGCGAATTGATCGTTGCTGTTTCATTGGATGATTTTGAAAATCAATTGAAAAATTTCAAACTTAAGCCAAATCACATTTATTCAACCATAGATTCAAAAGTTGAAGGCTGGTTTCTAAACGTCGAACCATTAATCGTATCACCTCTTGCAATAAAAAAGAAATGGACCCAAAAAACCCTTATCAATTTATATAACAAAAGCAAAAACAGTAAAAATGACAGAAATATTTATTTTGAAAAATCAAATATGAGCCTGGAAGTAGTTTTTAACGAAATAATAGAATTGTTAGAGGCACATTAAACACATAATCAAGCGGCAAGAAAAAGGCCGGGTGCTTTCGTGAAATAAAATCAACACCTTTCAAGAGAATCAATATGCACAAGAAAATTTGCTACTGCTTCAATTACACTGAAAGTGACATTTGCCACGATGTCGTTCGTAACAACGGTCAATCGTCAGCTCTCGAAAGGATCGTTGCAGAAAAACAAAAGGGTGCCTGCCAGTGCTCAACAAAACATCCCGAGGGCAGGTGATGCCTCCCTGACGTTCACCGTGTCGTGAACGAAGCGCGAAAGGCATTAAACCAGAGGGAAAATAATTCCTGACCCTACGCGCGCTTGTCCCAAGGGTGGCTTTTCCGAATAATTTGCAATCCCTGACATTTTAAGACCTGATCCTGACGGAAGGAATGAGTAAAAATGAATGATTGTCTCATCCTGGTTGATCTGCAAAATGACTATTTCCCCGGCGGTACTATGGAGCTTGTCGGTACTGCAAAGGCAGCGGCAAATGCGCAGTTGCTTTTGCATAAATTCAGAAGGGGAAATTTGCCAATCATTCACATTCAGCACATTTCAGCCCGACCAGGCGCCACCTTTTTCATACCAGAAACACATGGGGCTGAAATAAATAAAATCGTTGCACCACAAGCCGGAGAAAAGGTAGTGGTGAAAAACTACCCCAACAGTTTTCGAGAGACCTCCCTGCTGGAAATATTAAAAGATAAGAAAATTAAGAACCTGATCATCTGCGGCGCGATGAGCCACATGTGTATCGATGCAACAACCAGAGCGGCGTTTGATCTTGGTTTTAACTGTGTCGTTGCCGAGGATGCGTGTGCGACAAGGGATCTGCTTTTTAAAGGGAAAACCATAAAGGCATCAGAGGTTCACGCCTCTTTTATGGCCGCCCTTTCTGCCCCTTACGCTAAAATCGATGCGACAGAAGAAATTATCAGAGGCCTGACATAGGAGTCGATCATTGTTCCTCCCCGGCCTTGCTTCCCGCTTCAGGGGTGCTGCCCTTCTTATCGCAGCTGAGAGCGAAATCTTAATAGCCCCGCAATTTATGATCGATGAGATCTTGTCCTCTCAGCCAAATTGCATGGAATCTGGCGCTACTAAAGCAGGGCGACCATTACCTCGGAGGGTCAGGACAAAGGCCTCGCGCCATTTTCCCACTGCGATAGATTCATCTAATACAAAAAACAACATATTTAACGTGCTTTATTATTTAAGTTCTTAAGCTTTTATATAAGTATAAATTATTAGTTGTCGAGCTATTAATCATTGTAAAAACGACTATTGGCAGTTAATTACTGTATAAATTGCAGGTTTGTTTTTTTATTCTTGTGATTTTAGCAAGTTATCCAGTTTATTCTTTTTATTCAAAAAAAACTGTTGACATGAATCCTGCCTCAATTTATGGTCCTACAAAATTTAGCGGGGAAGATAAACGACAATACTAAACCACTCGCAAGGGTGGGGCGGAAAACCTATAGGGTCTCTCTGAGATAGCCGGGTTGCCGAAATATCGCCAGATATTCGGTGAGCCGGTTTTTTTGTGCCTACACCGCCTGGTTCCTGACGATTACGATAATACTAAACCATCCGCGAGGATGGGGCAGAAAGCCACAGGGTCTCACCGAGACAGCCGGCTCACCGAAATATCGTTAGATATTCGATGAGCCGGTTTTTTTGTGCCCTCATCGTCTATTTTTGACGATACACGACAATACTAAACCACTCGCGAGGGTGGGGCGGAAAGCCAAGGGTCTCTCAGAGACAGCCGGGTTACCGAAGTATCTCCTGATAATCGGTCCCGGTTTTTTTGTGTCCGGACACGGAAAAACCGAGACCCTTAGGCGAAATGGAGGTTTGTCGCGCCGAAAGTCTAGGAGTTACAAGGAAGGATCTTTGTCGAACAGGACCTGAGTCAAACAGGGCCTGTGTCAAACATTGGAACTAAATTACTTAATCAATAATGGAGATTAATTTAATGTTACGTGAATTCAAAAAAGTTATTGCCGTTTTAGGGATGGCCGCGTTGCTTGTTCCCTGTCTGCTTGCAGTCAGTTTTGCGTACGATGGCCATGATGGCCATGACAGTTCTTCACACGACCGTTCTTCACGCTACAGCCGGAGTGATCAAGGCGACAGTCATAACCAAACGTCCCACCGATACAATCGGCATCAACGTAGTAATGATGATGAGGATGATGATGCGGTGACCACTCCTCCGACTCCAGTGCCAGTGCCGACTCCGACTCCGACCCCAGTACCGGTTCCGACTCCGACTCCG